>CANRGX010000015.1 GCA_947630215.1 uncultured Eisenbergiella sp.
CGCCTCCGTCTTCTGTGCGTCAGCCCCCTCCGACGCAAATACCGTAGTAAAAGCCGAGGACTGTAAAACCATCGCAAGCGCCAGAATCATTGCAAGGCTGCTTTTCAATATAGATCTTCTCGGTTTCCGTTTCATCGTTGCCTCCCTTTGTAATTCCCCCAACAGCAAATCAGAGATACAGATACTACTTCTAATATACATTATATAGATGAAAATGGGAAATCTCAATCGAAATATTGAATTTTTTGTAACAATATTTAACCCTTTTTTAGACTGTCTTTTGTTGATAATTGCCATTTTGCCTTTACGTTTAAAATTATTGTCTAATCAACCCGTTGTAAATTGTGCAATTTGTCCCACTTCAGCTTCGATCCTGAAATGTCCTCTCTTATTTCCGGATACTTTTCTTTAGAAAAAGGCCCCGCCTTTCGGCGGAGCCTTTTATAGATACTTTATTCCGGGTCTATAGAAATCATGCGTTTCCATTCTGCGCATCTTTTTTCCTGCGCCGAATCACTACTGTTACAATCACGCCCGTCGCCGCTGCAATGACAAATACGTACAGTACTGCCATTGTCATGCCATCGTCTCCGGTTCTCACCGCTCCCAGCACGCCTCGCATGGCCCCCAGCACGCCATGCGGAGAAGCAACGTTACGGAGAGCTCCCAGCACGCCTTCTTCGTTTGGCGTTACGTTTACAATTTCCACATATTCCTGCAGTTCAGACTCGCCGGGTCTTGACTCATCCGGCCGCGTAGGCACCGTGGTGGTTTCCTCTGTCTCCGAGGTTTCTTCTGTTTCGGTGGTTTCCTCTGTCTCTGAAGTCTCCTCTGTTTCAGTGGTTTCCTCTGTCTCTGAAGTTTCTTCCGTTTCGGAGGATTCCTCCGGAATAGGAGTATTGATCAGATTGTATCCGTCTACCTGTTTGGTAAATCCGGGCACTTCCTCCTCGTCAATCCGGTAGTCATACTCTGTTATTCCATCCAGAGTATATTTAGGCAGATTGCTCCATTCATACTTCCAGTTATCCGCTGCAGTTACCGTCTTCCGGCCGTACTCCACATCATTCTGATACAGAATAACTGTAATACTCTCCGGTATAGACACTCCCTCCGGCACGTTCCAGGTCTTGGTGCCGGAAACGCTTGTTTCTTTTACTTTATTGATAATCCTCGCACTCTGATTGAGCTGGCTGTGCGTAAGGGTCAGGCTCTGGTTTGCATATTCTACATCATAAGCAAATCCGCTTCCAACCGTTTTACCGGACGCATCCGTCTCAAACACATAATATGTCTTGCCTACTTCCAGATTATCAAAGGTAACGTTCTTCTGGCTTTCGTTATTTAAGAGAATTGGCTTTACGTCGCTGATTCTTCCGGTTCCCTCTGCATCTTCAAACAGTGCCGCATAGAATGTCGCAGAAACCGCTTTTTCTCCTTCGCTGTTTCTGACCTCCTTGGTCACGGTTATGCTTCCGCTTTCCGGCTTCTTATTGATGACTGTCGTAGAGACCGTGCCGTTCTCCCCAATCCACCAGAATATATGCTCATTCGGATTGCTCGGATTCGGCGCTTCATACGTCGGCTTGATACCTGCCGCAATCTGCTCCGGCGTCAGGACTTCTTCTACCGTATACTGCCCGGCCGGGCCGGCAAACTTCACTTCCGCGACGGCGCTCTTGCCGTTTTCGATCTTAATCTTTGTCCGGGCGACTTCCTGACCGGCACCATTTTTCACAACAAATTCATACTCGCCGTCCAGTTCGTTTCCGACAGGCCCGTTACCCTCTACTCTCTTTTCGATCCGGATGGTGATCTTTCCATCATCTTCTCTATAAGTATTGGTCACATTCACCTGTGAAGTCTGACCGCTGACAACCGTTACATTTCCGTTGGTTACGTTCACAGAGGATAAAATATACCCGGCTATTGCGCCGCCCTTTTCTGTTACCGTATAATTCCCCACCGGCAGGTGATCGACCGTATAGCTGTACTGTCCATTGTTCTCGATCATATCCGCCAGGCTGAAGCTTCTATATATACCTTCTCCGTTTACTTCAAAGATAATCCCTGCCTTTTGTTCCAAAGTCAGCTCACCGGGATCGATGCCGGCAAATAACTTGGTGACCTTTAGGCTTCCTTCTCCTCCCGTAGGAATATTGACAATGCTGCCGCCATTGATATTTGCTTTATACCCGGGGACATATTCCTCTGTAACAAAATAGATGATCTTATATTGGATCGGCTTGCCGTCGCTATCATAAACAGGATTGCCATCGGCATCCTTCGCGTTCTCATAGACCGGCAGATTTGTAAAGGTGTACCGCCAGTTATTGCCCTTCCCAAGCAGGGTCTCCGCGACTTTTTCTGTTCCAATCTCCGCGCCGTTTGCACCCCGGATCTTCTTCCAGAGTGTCACTTTGACATCATTCTGTCCGTTTTCTGTGCCGTCAGCCCAGATCTTATGAACCTCAAAGGAGCCGTCCAGATCCTTGTTGAAGTCGTTCTTATGAGATTCATTTCCCAGGGTGAACGCCTGATCGGCGATGACAGATCCGTTGACCGCGCCAAAATGAACGGTTGCGCCGGGAGCCAACACAGAGCCTACCCACGGCCTGCCGCCGCCTACATTCATTTCTCCTGTGTACGGCCCATAATGACCTGTTCCGTCATCACAGATGAAATTCCAAAGGATATGCCCCTCGCCCTGTCCGTCCGGATCGCTGAAGCTGTCTTTCCCATTTACCCTGCCGGAGATGTCCGGTGAGAAACTGGCGCCTGCATCATAGCTATAACCCGTCATATCCACATTAAATATGATATACTGATTATAATTATACAGCAGATTCAGTATGGTATTGTTCAGCGCCTGCAATTCGCTGTAAGTAATATTGATATAAATGACATCCTGTGCGGAATCGGTAAAGTCTAATTTGTGATCCTGTCCTTCTTGCTGCGCGACCTCCGAAAACTTCTTCCCATCACTTCCGGCTAATTGTTCGGAATACTCTTTTGCGTTTTCCAGTTCCTCATCAATATCCAGGTAGTGTTCGTCTTCATTTTCATATTTTTCAATATAAACCTTATCGGGAGAAATATTCTCGATCCAGCACACCGCACCCGACGGGAACCGTACCTGGATCCGGTTGGGTTCTATCTGTAGCACTTCTGTGCCGGAGCCCAGGACAAGATAATCGTATCTCTCCGTATTTGAGATCTTAAAGTTCGTTACGTCCGGATCCACGTCCCCGATATAGACCACATTATTATTATTTCCGGACGTAGGCGCGCCGAAATCCTGCGTACTTCCCGCGCCGCCGTTAATGCTGTAATACTTGGCCGCCACATTTCCTGCCATATGGACATTCTGATCCACGTGTCTGGCAAAAATATGGAAATCAAAAGCCGCCAGCTTCTTTCTCTCAACCTTTCCGTTTTCATCCCTGGTCTCCAGGATAACGCCGCCGGTAGCTTCATATTTATCTTCAATCGCCGTCAGCATATTGACAGAGTACAGAACGTAGATGGAGAAATGATCCGCCTCAATCGAAACCGCCGTCTCATTTCCGATCACCGTGCCTTCAATGCTGTCATCCTCAGCCATATGACTGACCAGAACCAACCCATCGTCCGTCTCAATACCGGTATCGGCAAACTCTACTATTACAGAACCGTCCGGCTGTACTTCTTCCCCGTTTACGATCAATGTAATATCGAATGCTTTTACATCCCTAAGTTCAAAACCGGTCTTTTCCTCGATTGTCTTTTTGGCCGCCGAGTCGGAAACCCTGACCGCTTTCACTTCGGTCTTGGGCGGCAGGATGCTGTTGTCCGCCGCGGACACGGTAATCGTCACACCGTCACAGACCGTGCTGATAGAAGTGGGGCCTTCCGTATCGCTGCCCTCCAGCAGTCTCCACTCTCCGGAGAAGGACACGTCCTCTATCTTCTCGCCGTTGATATAAAACCGGCCGTTCAGATTCTCCACGTTGTCCGTGTTCTCGTTGATATAGCCCTTCATGGTCAGCTTTATCTTCTGACCCACTTCCAGGCTGGAAACATTCCAGGTTACGTTCTGGCCGTCGATCTTCGCGCCGTCAGAACCGCTTTCTATCGTGATAATGGAAGGAATGACAGCCGTCACTTCAACATTTTCCGCATCCAGATCCGCAGACTGATTCTCCACCACCACGGTGTACGTCATGTTTACTTTCTTGCTGAAGATCATTCTGCTGGCCTTCTGGGTGACAGTACCGGTCAGGACAGCCTGCTCCTTTCCTTCGTCTTCTTCTGTGACGGTTTCCGTTTCGGTTTCCGTCTCTGTCTCGGTCTCCGTTTCTGTGACGATCTCTGTTTCTGTTTCCGTCTCCGTCTCGGTTTCCGCCTCTACCTCGGTCTCGGTTTCGGTCTCTGTCTCGATCTCGGTCTCAACAGGCTCCACAGACTCTGCCTCAGACGGGCTTTCCGTTTCTTTCTGTTCTACGGATGCCTCTACAGATGCCGTCTCCACGGCCTCTGTCGTCTCGGTGGATTCCGTCTCTGCCGCGGGTTCGGACGGCTTCTCCTCCGATACGGCCGGTTTTGTCTCTGCAGGCTCTGCTTTCTCCCGGTAGGATACAGTAATGCGGATATCCGCGCCAACAGAAGCGATAGTATACGTATCGCCTTCTACCGCAACCTCTGCGCCGGACGCGTCAACGCCGGCGACTTCAAAGCCGTCGTTTGCCTTCACATCAAAAGAGAAAGGCTCGCCAGTATTGACAGCCCCCTGCCATGCGCTGGTGTCAATCGCTTCGCCATTGACAAATACGGTGCCGGCTTCCCCCGACGCGGGATCAAAGGAAACGCTCCAGACCGTAACAGCCTCCTGCTGTCCGTCCGCAGTGCTTTCTTCAACCTGTGTCGCGGAGGGCTGTCCGTTTTCCGGAGTCTCCTCCGTCACAGTCTCCGCCGGAACCGTCTGTTTTTCTTCTGCCGGTGTTTCCGGCTCCACAGAGATTTCCGGTTCCACGGGCGCTTCCGGTTCTTCTGCCAAAACTACCGCTTCTTCTTCCGCGGGCGCGGCCACATCCTCCTGCGCTTTTTCCTCTGCCGCAGGAATTTCCTGTACCGCCTCCGTCTTCTGTCCGTCAGCCCCTTCTGACGCAAATACCGTAGTAAAAGCCGAGGACTGTAAAACCATCGCAAGCGCCAAAGTAATTGCAAGGCCGCTTTCAAACATAGGTCTTCTCGGTTTCCGCTTCATTGTTACCTCCTCTTGTAACTCTCCCAATAGCAAATCAGATATACAGATACTACTTCTACTTTATATTATATAGATAAAATCCAGAAAACTCAACCGATAATCCCGATTTTTTTACAACAATATTTAACCTTTTTTTCTACCATTTTTTGTATGTAATTGACATTTTAACCTTTTAACCCAAAAAATTTACCAAAAAACAGCAATTCTAACTGTGCGATTTACCCATGACAAGGATGCCGGGCCGCTGTGCCGTATTTTGCGTCAGAAACCGGTACAACAAAAAAACTGCCGCAGGTTTGCTGCGGCAGTTTTTGTTTGAAATTCAGAAAAAAGACAACCCCATTACGGATCCTCATGCCGTCCCAGATGGAACAGAACCACCGGCCGGTTCCTGCGCCGTGCGTCCGTCCGGCCTTCGGCATGGATTTCGCCGGCCGCCGTCAGCGCATACTTTGTCAATGCGGGACCGACCAGTTCATATATCAGAACGGAGAACAGCACCACGCTGCGGATCGTGGCGCCGTCCTGCAGATGCTGGGCGGTCATCGCCATGCCCAGGGAAACGCCCGCCTGCGGCAGCAGTGTAATGCCCAGATATTTTTTGATCTCCTCGCTGCACTTGGAGAGCGCGCAGCTTTCATAGGCGCCCAGATATTTGCCCGCCGAGCGCGTGACGATATACACGGCGCCGATGAGCAGCACCATGGGATTGGACAGGATCTGCAGATCCAGCCCCGCGCCGGAAAGAACGAAAAACAGGACGTAAAGCGGGGCCGTCCAGTCCTCAATGCGTTCCATCAGGCTTTCGGAGAAATCGCAGATATTACAGAATACCGTCCCCGCCATCATACAGACCAGCAGCAGGCTGAAGCTGACATGGATTCCCGCCACGTCAAACTGCAGCATGGATGCGCCCACGGTAAACAGCACACAGGAAATGGTAAGGCTCAGCCGTTTGCTGCCGGAATGGAAATATTTCTCCACCAGATGCAGCAGCAGCCCGGCCAGACTCCCCAGCAAAAGAGACAGCACGATCTCCAGAACCGGCTCCAGCAGCACGCTTTTCAGACTGATCGTACCGCTTTCCAGAGCGGACGCGATGCCGAACGAAGCGGCAAACAGCACCAGGCCCACCGCGTCGTCGATGGCCACCACCAGCAAAAGCAGCTTGGTCAGGGGCCCTTCCGCCTTGTACTGCCGGACTACCATCAGCGTCGCGGCAGGCGCCGTGGCAGCGGCGATGGCGCCCAGTGTAATTGCCGAGGAAACGGAAATCACCTGAGGGAAAATCAGATGCAGCACGATCAGGCCGATGTCCACGAGAACCGTAGTGATGACGGCCTGCAGAATACCTACCGTAATCGCCTGGCGGCCCATGTGCCGAAGCTGTTCCAGCCGAAACTCATTTCCTATCGTAAAGGCGATAAAGCCCAGCGCCACCTGGGAAATCAGATCCAGACTTTCCACGGTCTCCGGCGTGGAAAACACCAGGCCAATCCTGCCCAGACAAAAGGGGCCCAGCAGCACGCCCGCCACCAGATAGGCGGTGACTGCGGGAAGCTGCAGCCGCTTTGCCAGCCGGGTCATCAACAGGCCGCCGAGCATGGCGGCCGATAATTGCAATAAAATTTCCATTCTATATCGTCCTCCTTTTCAAGGATAATTCCGAAAGTACTATAATTCCGAGTTGTGAACAAATTGTATCTTTAAAATGAACAAATTGTAAACTCGTGGCTTATGGCCGCAAAAAAAAGGATTCTGATAAAAATCCGGAAAAAGACTGGCGCGGCAGGCCAATTTCGCTTACAATAGTCCCAGACTGACGAAAAGGGGAGGAAATTCCCAATGAAAAAAGAACCTGTTTTGATGATTTCGGCGATTTGTATGGTGATATCCATGTTTTTTGTACCGCCTGGCGCCGCCTACATCGATTACATTGACTTTCGGGTGCTGGCGCTTTTATTCTGTCTGATGGCGGTGGTGGCCGGACTGCAGCGGCACGGCCTGTTTAACTGGCTGGCGGCCCGGATGCTGACCGGAGAAAAGCAGCGGCGTATGCTGTTCTTGCTGTTGATCCTGCTGCCCTTTTTCTCCTCCATGCTGGTGACCAACGACGTGGCCCTGATTACCTTCGTCCCTTTTGCACTTCTGATTCTGGATCTGACCGGACAACAGCGCTTTGCCATTTTCCTTGTGGTCATGCAGACGGTGGCCGCCAATCTGGGAAGCATGGCGACGCCCGTGGGAAATCCGCAGAATCTCTATTTATATTCCCGTTTTCAGATTCCGGCCGGCGCCTTTTTTCTGACGGTGCTGCCCTATACGCTTGTTACGCTGCCCCTTCTGGCTCTCAGCGTTCTGTTCTGTCCCAGAGGGACGCTTCGCGTCTCCCTTCCCGAAACCGCGCTCTCCAAAAACAGGGGACATATCTGTCTGTATCTGTCGCTGTTTGTCCTCTGTCTGCTCTCCGTTTTCCATGTCCTGCACTACGGTCTTTTGCTGGCGGTTGTCTGCGCTGCGCTGGCTTTGGCCGACCGCTCTTTGTATAAGACGCTGGACTACGGACTGCTTTTGACCTTCGTCTGCTTTTTTATTTTTGCGGGAAATATCGGCGCCATCGGCGGCGTCCGGCTGTTTCTGCAAAACCTTCTGGCCTGGCAGCCGCTGGTGACCGCTGCGCTGGCCAGCCAGGTTATCAGCAATGTGCCGGCGGCCGTATTGCTTTCGGGCTTTACCCAGGACTGGCGCGCCCTTCTGCTGGGCACGGATATCGGCGGCCTGGGGACGCCCATCGCGTCCCTGGCCAGCCTCATTTCCTTCCGGCTCTATCTCAAATCAAACGGTGCGAATGCGCGCAGATATATGGCCGTTTTCCTGGCGGTCAACGCAGCGGGCCTGCTTCTCTTTCTTTCTGCCGCCGTGCTGACGGGCCGCTGATACTGCGCACTTTATTTGCCGCCGTTATACAAACCGGTACTGCACGGTGGCATCCAGCAGTTTATAATCTTCTTCTTTGACCCGGTACAAATGGATCCGATAGAGTCCCCGGCTCAAAAATTCGTGTAAATCCACTCTGAAAATCACTTCTCCATTCTCGATCACCGGATCGGCAAGCCACACCAGATCGTCCTGTCCGTTTTCATCGCTCCAGACGGCCAGTCTCAGATCCGCTGCGTCAGAGCGGGCGGTATGGATGGTCAGAACCGTCTGATCCGCACTCCATTCCGCCGTCATGACCGGCTTCTGAGGGGCAAAGGCCCGGTAGCGGGCGTTCAGCCAGGACTTCAGCCGGGAGACGGATTCCTGATAGGTGCCGGAAAAATCGCTGTATCCCTTGGGATTTGTGCCGCCCAGCGTATTCCAGCGGATGTAATTCATATAGGCCGAGGAGCCGATCTGGGTCCTGTAGCGATCCGCCCGTCCGGCCAGTCCCTTGAAGGAAGCGTCGTACTGCTCTTTGATCGCCTTTACCCGATCAAAGAACGCGGGCGCGGACAGCAGCCGGTTCATCACCGGATTGTGCAGATGGGCGTAATACTGGTTTTCATCCAGATCCTCGTTTCCCATACAGGTGTCGAAGTCCCAGACGGGGCCCAGGTGCAGCACGTCCGCTTCCCCGTCTTTATACCAGTAAAAGCTGGAATTGTTGGCTTCCCGGTTCAGCGCATACTCCGTGATCAGATAATATTTTGCAAAGGAATCCACATCTATCAGTAAGGAAAGCGTTTCCAGCGTCACCTCATCGGAGGGCGTCTGGTAGAGGTAGAGCATCAGCCGATCCAGTCCGTTCTGGAAGGAGGCCATCGCGTACCGGATCCGGTTCTCGTCGTCTTCCTCCACGGACTCCTTCACGGTAAAATGGTTCTCTATCATCGGATCGTAAAACCAATAATCTTCTTCCATATAAAAGGCGGAATCCAGCTCCATCAGAACACCCAGCTCATCCTTTAAGGGCAGGCGGCTGCTTCCGATCTCCGCCTTTTCCCCGACGATATAGGTGCCCTGATAATCTCCGTCAATCCACAGATCCACATATTGATATTCGGTGGTATACGCCATTTCCAACTGTCTGGACAGATCCATGGCGAGCATATTCCGCATCATGCTGTCATCGGAAGCGTTGGCCAGCAGGATCCATTTCTTTGCCGGCTTCATGCCCAGAACGGAGGTTTTTTCGGAAAATTTGATCTGATATCCCTTCTTTGCGTATTGCGTCCAGGAGGTATTTCCGCGTCCCTTAAATTCCACGGAATTTTCCGCCGTCACATCGGCCGTGCCGTCCGGCAGGGTCAGATATACGCTGTTGCCCGGAAACTTCACCGTTTTATCCTGCTGTACCGCCGCCAGAGTGGTCTGATTCAGTTTTAGCTGTAAACTGGGCAGTTCGGACTGTAGAACCCGGATCTGCATATCCCCCGCTATAAGATGCGCGACGATGGTATCTCCGCTTTTGCGGAAGGCCTTCCTAAGCAGGCCGGTCTGCGGATCCCACTCTCCCTTGGAAAAGCCCTGAATCTCCCCGGCGCAGAAAAGCTCCATCGAAGCAATGTCCACTGTCCGGGGCAGAAAAAGGTACGTGATCCCATCCTGCGGCGCGCGGTATCCGAAGACCACATTCCCGTTTCCATCCGTCACGGAACAGGCGAACGCGGACGCCATCACATCCTCTGCCTGCGTCGTCACAGCGTCCGTCGTGGTCTGCGCCATCTCCTCCGTCACCTCCGACGGATGGGGCAGCTCCGCGGGCTCCGTAACGTCCTCTGTCAAAACCGGCACCGGTATTTCATTCGCCGCAGATTCCTCCGCCCGCGCTTCCCATGCGCCGGTCCGTACCGTCATGGCCAGCAGAAAAACCGTTGCCGCCTGCAGGATTCTCTGGGTCAGGTGTTTCTTCATCTTTTGTCCCCTTTCCGTTTGCGTTCTTTTGTTAAAACAGTCAAGGGTATTGTAACGGATTTCCCGGATAAAGGCAAGCAAAAGCTCTCAGCGCCCCTCCGCCATCTTCAGCTGCGCCGTCACCAGCCCATAGTAAATGCCTTTTTTCTCCAGCAGTTCATTGTGCGTGCCGATCTCCGCAATGCCGTGCTTGTCGATGACCACCAGCCGGTCGGCGTTTCGCAGCGTGGACAGCCGGTGGGCGATGGCAAAGGTCGTTCTGCCCTGCACCAGCCGGTTTAGGGCCTGCTGAATCAAAAACTCGCTCTCCGTATCCAGCGCCGAAGTGGCCTCGTCCAAAATCAGCAGCCGGGGATTGTTCAAAATGGCGCGGGCAATGGCAATGCGCTGCCGTTCGCCGCCCGACAGGTTGTATCCGTGTTCTCCCACATAGGTGTTGTACCCGTCCGGCGTCTTACAGATAAAGTCATGCGCGTTGGCCGCTTTCGCCGCCAGAATGACCTCCTGCAGCGTGGCGTCCGGCCGGGCGAACCGGATGTTGTCCAGAATACTGCCCGAAAACAGGAAGGTCTCCTGCAGTACCACGCCGATCTGCGAATGCAGGCATTCCAGTTTGATATCCCGGATGTCCACGCCGTCGATGGAAATTTTTCCCTGATCCACATCGTACAAGCGCATGATCAGATTGATCAGCGTGGATTTCCCCGTCCCGGAGGCACCCACCAGGCCAATCATTTCTCCCGGTTTTACGTGGAAGCTGATATTTTCCAACACCGGTTCATAGGTGTGGTACCCAAAGGATATTTCTTCAAAATCAAACGCTCCCTGAATGGAAAGCGCCCGGCTGTTTTCTTTATCCGCCAGCTGCGGCACTTCATCCAGCACGTCATAGATCCGGTTCAGGCTGGTAATCAGGCTCATGACCGCCCGGGGCAGATGCGTCATCCAGCTCAGCGGGCCGAAAAGATACCCGCAGTATGTGATATACTGGACCAGCTGCCCCAGAGACATCTTTCCGTCAAGGACATCGATCCCGCCGAAATATACGGCGATATAGGTTCCCGCCCCCAGCAGAAAAGTCAGAATCGGAAAAAAGATCGCCCAGAACGTCTCGTTGCGGATACTGATTGCGGCAAATTCCTCCGTCTTTTTCTGGAACCGCTCCGCCTCCCGTTCTTCCTTGCCAAACGATTTGACCACCCGCATTCCGGAGATGATGTCCTGCAGACTGCTGTGCAGATCGTCGGACTTTACCCACTGCTTATGGTAGATCGCGTGGATGCGGTGCCAGAAGGCCGTTGTGATCGCAAATACCACGACAATGAAAAAAACGGAAAACAGCGTCATGCGCCAGCTGATCGCAAACATCATCGCCAGGGACGCGATCATGGTGAGCAGCGTGGAAAACATATCGCCGAACACGTCCTCCATAAAGCTCCGGACCTCTCTGGTATCTCTGGCGACCCGGTTCATCAGTTCGCCGGGCCGGCGGCTGTTGATAAAGGACATGGACAGCGTCTGAATCTTATAATACAGTTTCCTGCGCAGCGTCATACTCAAAGACGCGCCCAGCCTGACACAGCTCCAATAGCGGTATACCTCCAGCAGAATCCTGGCGGCCAGCAGAAAGAAGGAGATGCCCACAAAGGCCGTCAGATCCCGCCAGGTTCCCCGTCCCGTGGCCAGGGCCTGATCGATGAAGCGCTGCTGTACCAGCGGGTTGAGCAGATTCACCGCCGCCACCAGCAGCATCAGCAAAGAAATCAGAAGCAGCTCTCCCGTAAATTCCCCGCAGAGGGCCATAAACTTTTTCAGCAGCGCGGCCTTTCCCTCGCAATAGGGGCATTTGCTGGTTCCCGGCAGGGCCCGGCCGCACTTTTCACAGTATTTTTCATATTCCAGGCTCTGCACCCGGGCCGCGCCCTCCCTGTGCGGATCCTTTGCCGCCGTCAGAATGGCCTGGGCGCCCCGGACCACATAGGAGACACGGATGATGTGGCGCATGGAAAACCGCGCCGCGCAGATCATTTCCCCCGTTTTTTTGGTGACGGTGACAATCCCGCTGTTGACCTGATGCTCACATTTGATCTTTTCGCAGTCCTTTAAGAAAAAGGAAGACACCGTCCGTTCCCCGTCCAGCACCAGAAAACGCTCCTGGGTCACAATCAGCCAGACCTGGGCGGCATAGGCTTCCTGCGCCAGTTTTTTTTGCGGGTCAAACCCCAGATCCACGGGGACGCAGTACCAGATACTTTCCCCTTCTTTCAGCGCCAGGGCGCGTTTCTGCGGTTCGGCCAGTTCATATAATAATTTCATAATTGCGTACTCCAGACAATCCGGGACAGCCCGGACTTAAATAAACAAATCCAGTTTCTTTCTCTCCATTACACTCAGTTGATAAAAATCCGGAATTTCATAGCGGTTGCCGTCGATATCCGTTACCAGAAGACGGGAATCGCTCAGATGAATCACCGCGTCGCCGCTCATCTGGGTGGTGAAACGGCAGGCGCCGAAGGTGGTCACCACATTCCAATAGGCGTAGCCGTATTCGTCCTTCACATCCAGCACCTTGGTAATGGACGGCATGAAATACCGCAGCTTGATCTGCTCCCGGATCATCTCCTGCTGATCCGGTTCCAGCTGGGACAGTTTTTCTATGATGCCGATCTCCCTGGCCTTTTCATCCGCTTCCCGCACGGAAATAAATTCTTCCGGGCAGGTCAGCGGGAAGGTCAGGTAAATGCCCACCCGCGCATATTCCTTTCCGCCGGTTTTCAGCGACACAAAACCGCCGCCGTTCCGGGAAAATACCGCGTTGTCCCGGGTCAGAGGGCGCATTTCCAAAAGCTCCTCAGATTCCCGTTTCAGCGCTTCCTCATCAAATTCCTGCAGATCCAGCAGATCCGGCAGGCCGTTTTCTCTTTCTTCCATAACATCCTCCCTGTCCTTATGCAGACAGCGCCTTCTTTGGCGCTCATTCGATCCCGCGCATTGCCAGCGCCTTGGTCTGCAGCTCACTCAGTTTAAAGTACGTCCCCTTTTTGGCCAGCAGTTCTTCATGCGTGCCCGTCTCCGTGATCCGCCCTTCATCCAGCACAATCAGATGCGTGGCGTTGCGCAGGGTGGAAAGACGGTGCGCAATGGAAAGGACGGTTCTGCCCTTTTCCAGCTTCTCCAGAGACTTTTGGATCGCCAGCTCCGTTTCGGTATCCACCGCCGAGGTGGCTTCGTCCAAAATCAGAATCTTCGGATCCGCCAGGATCGCGCGGGCAATGGAAATGCGCTGTTTCTCCCCGCCGGACAGCTCCCTGCTGGAGGAACCCAGAATCGTATCGTATCCCTCCGGCATTCTGCAGATAAAATCGTGCGCATTGGCCGAAATGGCCGCGCGGATGATTTCCTCCCGGCTGGCGTCCGGCCTGGCATAGGCGATGTTTTCCGCTACCGTCCCCATAAATATGTAGGTTTCCTGGGACACCATGGCCACATTTTCCCGCAGCTGGCGAAATCCGTACTGCCGGACGTTGACGCCGTCTACCAGCACCTCGCCTTCCTGCGCGTCGT
This sequence comes from uncultured Eisenbergiella sp., assembly GCA_947630215.1. Classification (GTDB taxonomy): domain Bacteria; phylum Bacillota; class Clostridia; order Lachnospirales; family Lachnospiraceae; genus Gallintestinimicrobium. Next base: position 13,706 of record CANRGX010000015.1, read on the forward strand.
ACAGCCGGGAAATCAGGTTCACCAGCGTGGATTTTCCCGCGCCGGACCGGCCCACAATGCCAAACACCTCGCCCGCCTCCACATGGAAGCTGACGTCCTTTAAAATCGGCTTGTGCGCCTCATATCCGAAGGTGACATGCTTCAGTTCGATCTCTCCCTGCAGCGTTTTGGGCCGCACGGGATCGGCAGCTTCCTTTACCTCGGGCACCGCGTCGATGATCTCGAACATCCGCTGCGCCGAATTCATGGCATCGGTATACCAGCGGATGATGCGGGACATGAACTCAAGCGGCCCCTTCAGCTGTCCCACGTAGCCGGAAAAGGTAATCAAAAGGCCCAGCTCTATCCTGGAGCCGCTGATGATCATGGCGCCGCCCACGGCCCAGACCAGAAAGCTGATGACGTCCTCCACCGTGCAGTAAAGCGCAAAAAATTTGTTGTCGTAGCGGGCCACATCCAGTTCCGCCGTCCTGACCCTGCCGTTGTTTTTGGAAAACCGGGTCATCTCCTGTTCTTCCCGGCCAAAGGCCCTGACCACTCTGGCCCCGGTCAGATTTTCATTCATCAGCGCGTTCAGTCTCCGGTTGGCCCGGTGCCGTTTTCCGTAATAGTGCCACAGGCGCGGCATCATGTGATAGCTGATGACCACCAGCGCCGGCATCAAGATCACCGAAACCGTGGCCAATAGTGGATCCAGAAAATACATGATGATACAGGTGGCGGCGATATTTCCCACGTTGATGAAAAAGTAGGGGATGCCGTCGATAAAAAAGCTGGAAATTTCCTCCGCGTCGTCCGAGACCCGCGTCATCAGACTGCCGGTCTGCCTGCGGGAATAAAAACTGATGGACAGCCTTCCCATGGACGCAAAGACCTGGCTTTTCAGCTTCGCCACCACCCGCGGCGCGATCCGCGCCGTCAGCACCCCCTGCCAGATTCCCAGGGCCTGTATCGTCACCTTGGTCAGAATCATGGCGGCCGTCAGCACGCACAAAGCCAGCACGAAACGCCCCGCCGGCAGATGCAATAGCGCCAGAAACCGTTCGTTTCTGGACAGCACCTGGTCGTAGAGGATCGTGCCGCTCAGATACGGCCAGACAAGATTGAGGCCCGCCGTCCCCAGATAGCAGAACATCATGGCGGCAAGGCTTTTCTTATACGGCGCAAAATAGGAGATGACCCGCAGCAGGATAGACTTCTTATCCATGCACTTGGGACATACCTTCCGCTCCTGATCCGGGTAGATCATGCCGCACTTGGGACAGCATTCCTTGCCCCGCCGGACGTCCAGATCCTCCGGGCTTATCTCCTCTTTCTTTTTCACTTTTTCAAACAGACGGCAGAGCCGCAGAAAAACTTCCATCCGGGTGTTGGAAAAATGGCCCAGATTCTGCTCTGTCCCATCGATCTGCACCGCCAGTACGCCGGTACTCACCTCTCGGATGATCTCCATTTTTTCCACCCGGTCCAGATCGAGGATCCGCAGCGCCGGCTCCTGTCCCGCCGTCGAATCTTCCTTCATCTGCCAGCCGCCGTACCCGCCAAAACAGTATTCCGCCTTCTCCGTATGCGGGTAGACCGCCAGCAGCAGCTTTTCCCGCGTCAGCGCCGCAATGGAATCCGCAAAACGGTACTCCATATCCATATCCGCCATCGCGGCAAACAGGATCTGATCCTTTGAGATCCCCTGCCTTTGGGCCACCCTTAAAAAACTGTCCGGTAATTTCAAATTTTCTTTCATCTTTCTCCCGCTTTCCCCCGGAACGCAAAAACGCCACAGCTACCCAAATAGCTGTGGCGTCTGATCACGCAGTCCTTTACAGATCCAAATGTAATCTGTCCTGGAACCTAATCCACATCCTTCCGGGAGGCAATTTCTGTCTTCTTTACCTGTAAACGCTCTTTTTTGTTCCTGAACATGTCTGATTGCCTCCTTTCCTTTTTTTTCGCTCAGTCTTTACCCAGTGTAAACGCTATTTTATCAGATGTCAATGGATTTTTCATTTTTTTTGGAAATCTCATCCGTCCTGCCCGCCGCCTGTCTTCTGCTGCGGTCGCAGAGGATCCATTCGTCCAGCGTCAGCGGCGTGTAATCGGAGTACATACAAAAGCAGTTGATCAGATGGGACGGAATCGGCTTGCGCTCCCCGGTTCCGGTTTCCCGGAAGCTGTTTTGGGTCATCTCCTGAAAGCGCTCCACCAGCCGCTGATCCAGCGTGTCGTGCACGTGGCCGTAAAGCATATACGCCTTGGGCTCTCCCTTCTCGTCCAATCGGTTCTGCCCGTTGTAAAACAGGATCGGATAATGGCAGAGCACCACCTTCCGCCCGTTGTCCATCAGTTCCTCATAGGGCTTGATCCAGACAAAGCGGCCGGCGTCGTACTTTTTATCCGTTAAAAAACGGTCGTGGTTTCCCTGAATCAGATACAGCCGCCCCTTCAGCCGCGCAAGCAGCTGGTTGGTCTCCTCCGGTTTTCCCCAGGAAAGATCCCCCAGGATCACCACTTCGTCGTTGTCTCTCACCTTTTCGTTCCACCGCCGCAGCATATACGCGTTCATCTGTTCCACGTCCGCAAAGCCGCGCCGGTCCATCTGTTCGTTTAATTTCGCATGAAAAAAATGCGGATCCGCAATATAATATCTCATCTTTTCTTTCCTGCCAAGGGCCTGTTATAGGACAGATTATAGCAAGTTCCCTGTGCCGTGAAAAGCCCTTTTGCAAAAAAGGACAGGATTGACAAGGGATCCTTTTCCCATTATAGTGGGATCAGAAATGGAGTTTCTGATTCTGTTCCAAAACATATGCTTTTGCAAAGGAGGAAAACGTTATGTCCAAGTACGCGGGTACCAAAACGGAAAAGAATCTGCGGGAGGCCTTCGCAGGCGAATCCCAGGCGAGGAACAAATACACCTACTTCGCCTCCGTGGCCAAAAAGGCCGGCTATGAACAGATCGCGGAGCTGTTTTTAAAGACCGCCGACAATGAAAAGGAACACGCCAAGCTGTGGTTCAAGGAGCTGGGCGAACTGGGCGATACCGCGCAGAACCTGCTTCAGGCGGCGGAAGGGGAAAATGCCGAATGGACCGATATGTATGAGCGGATGGCAAAAGAAGCGGATGAAGAAGGCTTTCCCGATCTGGCCGCCCGTTTCCGCGGCGTGGCCGCCATCGAAAAGGCGCATGAGGAGCGCTACCGTGCGCTTCTGCACAATGTGGAAACCAAACAGGTCTTTGAAAAGAGCGGCGTACAGATCTGGGAATGCCGCAACTGCGGTCATATCGTAGTGGGCACCAGCGCGCCCGAGGTCTGCCCGGTCTGCAATCATCCCCAGAGTTATTTCGAGGTAAAGAAAAACAACTATTGAGGCGTTTCAGAAAGGCATCCGGAGAGAATCCGGATGCCTTTTTTGGCGTTTCCCTTCTCCTCGCCCATCCGGGCCGTCTGGAGCATCCCAAAAATCTCCTCCTCATGCGTCTCCCAAAATTCCCCGGGTGCGGTCACCCCAACGCCACATCCAACACCATCATCACCAGAAAGCCCACCATGACGCCCAGCGTGCCGTACCGGTCGTTTCCGCCTGCCCGGCCGCCCGCCGCCTCCGGAATCAGCTCCTCTGCGATGACATAGAGCATGGCTCCGGCCGCAAAGGACAAAAGCCAGGGCATGAGCGGCCCCATGCCGCTTCCCGCCGCCGCCGCTCCGATGCCGGAGAGCGGCTCCAAAATGCCGGCTCCGGCGCTGATCAGAAAGGCCCGGCGCTTCCCCACGCCGTCCCTCCGTATGGGAATCGCCACCGCGCTCCCCTCCGGAAAATTCTGGATACCGATCCCCAGCGCCAGCACCACCGCCGCGGCGAAGACCTGTTTTCCGCTTCCGTGCGCTGCCATCAAGAAGGAAAGACCCGTGGCCATTCCCTGCGGGATATTGTGAAACGCCACGGCCGCCAGCAGCAGCGTCGTCGACTTTTGCATCCCAAAAAACCTTCTCTGTTCCCCCACGCTGTTAAACCAGCGCAGGATGAGCCGGTCTGTTCCCAGCAGAAACAGACCGCCGGCGGCAAACCCGCCCGCGACGGGAACCCAGTCCGGCCCCGGGAAGGCTTTGGCGTCCTCCATGGCGGGGATCAGAAGCGACCAGACCAGCGCCGCCAGCATGACGCCGGCGGCCGCGCCCATCATCGACCGCTCGATCTTGGGATCCATATCCTTTTTTAGCACAAAAACAACGCAGGCCCCCAGCACCGTCATCAAAAAGGGAAAGCCGGTGCCGCAGGCCGCATAAAATACCGCATTTTCCATACTGGCTTCCGTTCATGACCTTTGCTTTACCATATACAAAAAGGTCCGTCCCGGAAACCGGTATCGCGAAATCTGTCAAAAAACTTCCTTTTCCTCCGTCAGTTCTATCCTTGCCCCGGCGCAGTCCTCCAGCATGAAAAGCCCGTTTTTTTCCATACTGTAAGGGTTCGTAAAGCGCACCCTGCCGCGGACGGTGAGCCCGTCCGCGCATCTGGCGTACAGCGCCGGTATGGCGTGCGGGTAGATGTTGCGCTCCGACGGCTGCTCATCGAAATACCCGCATGGCTGAGTGCCCTGGGGGCACATGGTGATCTGCAGATCCGCGAGGGTAACGCCGCTGACCCGGGCGGCTTGTTCGCCCGCTATGAAAATGCTGGACTCCGCTTTCATGAAAATCTGATCAAAGGTGATATTTTGTATTTTCCCCGGATATCTGTGATCGCTGTTTCTGTAGGCAGCGTCGATAAAGATCGGCTCGCCTTTTCCCCACCATACGGCCGGGCCGTCCACACGTATGCCGTCCGCGTATCTGCGCACGCTGCCCGTCAGATGGTGTACGTGAACATCCTCTATGACCGCGCCGTCCCGTGCCCAGATGCCCACGCCCCGGGAACAGTCCCGGATCACGCAGTCGCTCATCAACAGGTTTCGGATATCCCCATGGGTTTCCGACCCGATCTTGAGCCCGGAATCCCGGGAATACAAAATACAATGGCTGATCACGATGTTTTCGCTGCCGCCGTAACGCGCCGCCATGGGCTTTGTACTCTTGACCACGATAGCGTCGTCCCCGGTCTGTATCAGACAGCCCGTGATGATAACATCCCGGCAGCAGTCCGGATCGATGCCGTCGTTGTTGGCGCCCCGGATATGGTTCAGAATCCGGATATCCTTTATCCGCACATGCCGGCATCCGGCCATATGCAGCGTCCAGAAGGCAGCGTTTCTGATGGTGACGTCCCGGATCGTAAGATCCTCCACATCCTCCAAAAACGTGGTGCGGGGCCGAAACGCTGCGGCCCGCAGCGGGCACTCATGCGCGCCGCTGTCCGCATCATCGTCAAAAAACACCTTCTCTCCCTGTCCCCAGATCTCCCCTTCACCGGAAATGGTGATGTCCCGCTCGTGGCAGGCGAACAGAAAACAGCCGCCGTCCCATCCCGTGCAGGCGTTATCATCGTCAAACAGCTTTGCAAAATCCAGAATGTCTTCCAGTCTCAGGCTGCCGATCAGGACGGCTCCCTTCTCCAGATGCAGATCGATATGACTTTTCAGAATCAGCGTGCCGCTCAAAAAATGTCCTGCCGGGATCACCACCTGTCCGCCGCTGCGGGAGGCCTCGTCGATGGCCCGCTGAATGGCCTGCGCGTTATTGGTGACGCCGTCGGGAATGGCGCCAAACTCCCGGATAGAAAACCTTCCTTCCGCCATTGCCTTTCTCCTCCCATCGGGACGTTTAAGTCCGATCAATTCCCTGCCGGCGCAGATACGCTTCGATCTCCCGGCGCGAAGCCGCCACCGACCCCTGGATCATGGGGGCCTTCCCCCCGCCCCGGCCGCCAAGCGCTTCATTCAGAGCTTTGCCAAATGCCGTCACATCTCTTTCTTTGCTGAGAATCACATACCGGTACCCCGACTCGTCGTCCCCGCAGAAGATCGCCGTAAAGCCGGTCTTATCCTGCAGACGGTCCGCCAGCTTGCGCGCCTCCGTCACAGACAGCCCCGCTTCAAACAGAACGTACGCCTTCTGTCCTGTTGGCACAGCGTCCGCCTTTTCCTCCAGCATCCGCAGCTTCAGAGCGCCGTACTCCAGCTTCAAGGCGTTTCTCTCCTCCAGCAGCTTTTCCACGGCTGCCGCCGTCTGGTCGGGCCTGACTGACAACAGGGCAGAGATTTTCGCCGCGCTGTCGGATTTCTGCGCATAATCCGCCAGCGCCTTTTCCCCTATCAGCACAGTCAGACGGATGCCGCTTTTGTAATGTTCGCTCCCGATCACGCGGATAGGCCCGATCTCTCCCGTCCGCTTTACGTGCGTTCCGCAGCAGGCGCAGCAGTCCGCCCCTGGCACGGTCACGATGCGCACCGGGCCCTCCAGTTCTTTTTTGCTGCGGTACGCCGTCTGCGCAAGGGTCGCCTCGTCCGGATATTCCGCCCGGATCTCCACGTTCTCCATCACCTTTTCATTGGCCAGCCGCTCTGCCTCCCGGATCTGCTCTTGGGTCAGCAGCCGGGAAAAGTCCACGGTCACAAACTCCTTGCCCATGTGAAAACCGATATTGGAACAGTCGTATCTTTTACAGAGGATCCCGGAAAGGATGTGCTCTCCGGAATGCTCCCGCATATGGGTCAGACGGCGCTTCCAGTCGATCCGGCCGCGTACCGTTTCGCCCGGCTCAAGCGGGCCGTCGGTGAAATGCTCCACCCTTCCTTCCCTGTCCTGTACGTCCCATACCCGGACAAATTGCGGGGCGGTTTCCGGGTTCCGTCTGAAATCCGTCCCGCCATGCGCTGCTTCCAGCGTGCCCCAATCACAGGGCTGACCGCCGCCTTCGGGATAAAAGGCCGTCTCATCCAGAACAATCCGGTATCCGCCTTCCCCCGGACGGCAGCTTTGCACCCGCGCCGTAAATTCCGTCCGATAGGCGTCCTCCTCATACAGCCGCCGGGTTCCATAAAACAAATCCATTCTTTTTTCCTCTTTCTTAAACACAGCGGGGGATTCCAACTCCGCTGCCGGTTTTTAGTATTCCCTGCGGACTTCCTCCTGCAGAAGGCCATAGCGCTCCAGGAACTGTCTTTGATCCTCCGGCGTGCGGATACACAGAATTTCCCTGAACTGCCCCGTCCTGCGATCCTTAAATCCCGCCACCTGTTCGCCGGTACATATGCTGACGCGGATGACCGGCGTCTCTTTTTCCCGATCATATTTTTCCAAAACCGTCGTTTTGGGTTTTTTCTTCCAGAACATCTTCGTGCTCCTTTCTCTGCTGGGCCGCGGTAAAAAGAAGGGCGAACCCATCTTTGACAACTGCCGTGCCAAAAAGGTCCGCCGCTTCCGGATTCCGTGGAGATAGTGGGATTCGAACCCATGACCTCTTGCATGCCATGCAAGCGCTCTCCCAACTGAGCTATACCCCCATTGAGACAATGAAATCTGTCATGTAACTACTCTACCACAAAAAATCCGGATAGGCAAATACTTTTTCAATAAAATTTCAGGTTGAAAGAGAAATAAACTGGGTATATAATTTTGATGGAATCGGGGTTTCTCATTCCTCAAAAACTATGATAAAGGAAGTATGCACTATGGCAAAAGAAGAAAACGCAAAAACCTCCGGCGGCTGGAAAACCAATAAATGGTTCCGCGCCGCAATTCCCGCCCTGCTGCTGCACTGCAGCATCGGCACCGTGTACTGCTGATCCATCTTCAGCCAGGAAATTGCCGACTACATAGGATTTTCCAAAGCGGCGACGGAATGGGCCTTCAGCTTCGCCATCTTTTTCCTGGGTATGTCCGCCGCTTTTCTTGGCAACATCGTGGAAAAAGACATCCATATGTCCTCTTTGATCGCCACCATCTGCTTTGCGCTGGGTATGGCCGGCACCGGCTTTTTCATCTATTACGGCGGCGCGCACCGGGGCAGCGTTCTGGCCCTGGTGGGAATTTATATCTGCTACGGCTTCATCATGGGCATCGGCCTGGGAACCGGCTACCTTTCCCCCGTCAAGACCCTGATGCTCTGGTTTGAGGATCGCAAAGGACTGGCCACCGGCCTTGCCGTGGCGGGCTTCGGCGCGGCGAAAGCCATCGCAAGCCCCATTATGCAGGCTCTCCTGGACAATCTGGGCGACGGCGGCATCTACAAAATGTTCCTGATTCTGGCCGTGGTCTATTTCATCATGATGTTTGTCGGGCATTTGCTTCTGAAAAAACCGGAAGGCTGGCACGAGCCCCAGAAAAAGGAAAAGGGCAAGGGTCTGCTGGACGTTATCAAAACCAAGCCCATTACCAATTACGTGGGCATCTGGCTGATGTTCTACATCAACATCACCTGCGGCCTGGCGCTGATCTCCCAGGAGAAAATGATCGTCAAGTGCATCGGTCTGGCAGGCGCGGCCGGTATTATTTCCACCATCTCCGCTATCTTCAACGCGGGCGGCCGTCTGGGCTTCTCCGCGTGGGCGGATACCATGAAGGATCGCAATACGGTATACAAGATGATCTTCGTGCTTTCCATTGCCTTTACGGCGCTGGTCATCCTGACCCGGGGCATTGAAAACGGCAGCGGCAATCTCCTTTTGATCATTCTGGTTCTCGGCCTGATCTTCGTGGTCAACGCCGGGTACGGCGGCGGTTTCTCCAACGTGCCCACCCTTCTGTCCGACCATTACGGCATGGGCAATATCAGCGCCATCCACGGTCTGACGCTTTCCGCCTGGGCTTTCGCGGGTCTGACCGGCAACCAGATGGCAACCTGGATCGTCAATACCTTCGGAACGCCTGTGGAAATTGAACACGCGCTGGCGGACGGAAGCGTGGAAATGCTGACCGTCAATCCCACCGGATATCAGTCCGTCCTCTATGCCACCATCGTTCTCTACATTCTGGCTCTGGTGTTCTGCCTGGTGCTGGTGAAACCCACCGACAAGGCGCTGGAAGCGAAAAAGGCAAAGAAATAACAAAATCTTCTGAAAAGAAAAGGCGGTTTTGGCGCCGGGGCTTTCCTTTCAAGCCAGTGTCAAAGCCGCTTTTTTCGTTTGCTTTGTTCCTTATTCTTTCACCCGGTAAAGGTAGGCCCGTCCCTCCTTACCGTCCCGTTCGACCACGCCCAGATAGTGCAGAATGTGCAGCACCGTTCCGGCCAGATTCCGGCGGATGTGCACCTGTCTGGCAAACTGCGCGGCAGTAAAGGGCTCCGGAATCCCATAGGGAACCAGCTGCAGATAATCCTGGGGGCAGGTGAACTCATATTCCTCCTCCAGGGACACGGGAATCCGGTCATACCGCGAAGAACCCCGTTTTTTGTCCCGGCTCCAGCCGTTGAGCAGCTTATATTCCTCCATATTGAGCAGGGCCAGCCGGATACGCAGGTTGGGATCCTTTAAATACCCTTTGATCTTATAGAGCTCCGGAAACGCCAAATAGGGAGTCCCCTTCAGAGGGGATTTGCGCCCCCCGGAGATCTCCCCGCTTTCTTCCTCGATCCAATATACGGTTTTGATATGGGGAATGGGATAGACGATGGTCACGGGATACTGTGGAAGAAACCGATCCAGCTTGGAGCGCATACGGTCGAAGCTGCGCGTCTGGATCTCCACAATCTCTTTCCCGGTATAGATATCGGCCACACAGTTTTCTATGGGAATCTCGTGCATCTCCTCATCGGGCGCATAATAGTTTTTGAGCACCGCGTGCACGGTCTTTTCCGCCAGCGTACCGATGCCGATGCGCGTGCGATCCTGTCCTATGATTTTGCTTTTCGCCGCTTCAAACCGGCTCACTTCTTCCGGCGTCATGCCCTTTCCTCCCGGTCCGGACACGCAGCGCAGAGAGCCTACTTCTCCAGAAGCTGTTCCAGACTGTCCATGAGATTTTCAAAATACTTCCGTTTCCTCTCCGGCATCCCCTCGTACAAATCCAGAATCGGATTGTCCTTGATATTTTTCCCGGTAAGGACATAGGTGTGATCCATAGAAAATCTCTCGCAGATCGTCATCAGCATCGTCAGGGACATGGAGGCGCGGCCGCGTTCGATGTTCTTGTAGTGAGTCAGGGAAATGTCCATGATCTCAGCCGCGTTTTCCTGCGTCAGACTCATGGACTCTCTTTTGTCCCGTATTCTCTGGCCGATCTCCACCAACTGACGGTGCGTCACCCCTATCATCCCTCTCCTATAGTCTGGTACAAATATTATACTATTGGGGAAAAATCGATACGAGCAACAATGTGTTTCCTTCTCTTTTTTAAAAGCCCGCAAAATGATATTAAGGAAACCGGCAGTTACTTTTACCTATTTGAAAATATATTTTCAGTTTCTTTTGTGCATATTTTTTCCGCCAATTCTTCCATTTCCAGAAGGCGGCTTTCCACTTCTCCGTCCCGAACCAGGTACCGGCTGTTTTCGTCCGCCGTCTCTGTCGCCAGAAGATGGTTGATGTCCACCGAAAAATGAACCGGATCCATGTAATGATCCAGATCCAGGATGATGCTTTCCTCACTCTGGAAATCCAGCACCCGAACGTTTTCAAAGACCGTCAGTCTCTCCAGCGCCTCCCTCCTGGCATAAAAATATTCCTCCAGCACACCGCTCCGATAGGCGTTGTCCCACCACAGCATGGAATAGGGCGGCAGCAGGAAATAAAACCGGGTCTCCGGGTGCTCCTGTATCCGCTGTGTCAAAAGATCCAGATTGCCGTCCACCCGGGGCTTATATTCCGCTTCCGGCACGGGATCGGCCACCGTTTCCAATCTGACGTAATGACGCAGCGCCTCCTGCCGGGAAAAGGTTTTGTCCTCCCACCAGTTATAGGAAGTCCCCTCCTCGTATCCGGCCAGGTTCATGGCCAGCAGATAGGGAATATCCTCAAAGATCACATCCTTGTTCCAGAGATATTTTACGTCATTGAAAGGATTTTTGTCGTACAGATACAGCGGCATGGCGTCGTTTACAAAATTGACCTTCGGATCCCCGTCCAGCGCAAACAGATCCAGACTGTAAAAAACCTGCCGGATCTCATGGGTGGAAAACGCCTCATCCAGATAATAACAAAGATCCGCCGTGGTCCCGGAGCTTTTGATCGCCTTGACCGTCGTGGCCCCAAACAGCTCGTCAAACCATCGGTTATTATAGTTCTCCGCCGTTGAGGACCCGCACAGAACGCTGTCGTAGGAAAAATTCCGGATCGTCCCGATGCACTGATATTCGGATTTTGTCACCACGGCCTTGAGTCCCGGCAGAGGGCCGTGATAATGATAAAAAGGATCGAACAGAATCACAAAAAAGGCGCATCCGATCAGAAGCGCCGCACAAAGCACCGCAAATTGCCGCAGAAAGCGGTGAAAGCCCTTTTTCTCCATCGATCCTCCCTAAAAATTGAAATAAAGAAAGGTGGTCACTCCCGTCATGGACAGCACCGACCAGACAAACAAAACCGACAGCCATACCGCGAAACGCCTGCTATCTCCCATCTGTTCTGTCAAAACGGCCGCCTTCTTCCCTCTTACGGTGATCAGACAGATCGCGATAAACAGGATCAGAATCCCCATATGCACCAGAGAAAGCAGGGCCGGCGCCGCCAGGGAAACCGCTTTTGTCACAAGATACAGTTCCGAGGGATCCAGTGCGGACGCAATCTGAAACAAAAATCCGTTCCACCCGCCAGAAAACAACTGACGGAGAACCGCAGCGCCTTCCCGGATAGAGGGAGCGCGGAAAAATACAAAAGCGAGACTGACATAGGAAAAGGTCAGCGCCTGCCGGAGGAAAACGAAAAGACGCCCTTTTTCTTTCCCATCCTTTTCCTTCTTTGAAGGAAAGAGGACGGAAAACGCAACGCCTGCGCCGTGCAGAAATCCCCAGAAAACAAACGTCCATCCCGCGCCGTGCCAAAGTCCGGAGAGGAGAAACACGACCATCGTATTGAGAAGCGTGCGCAGCTTTCCCTTCCGGCTTCCTCCCAGCGGAATATAGACATATTTTGTAAAAAACCGGCCCAGCGTGATGTGCCAGCGCCGCCAAAATTCCTTGACCGACTGCGACAGAAACGGGGAATCGAAGTTCTCCGCCACTTTGAGCCCGATCATGTCTCCGATTCCTACGGCCATATCGCAGTATCCGCTGAAATCAAAATACAGCTCCAGCATATAGCCTGCCGCCAGAAAAGCGGCGGAAGGGCTGTCCAGACAGGCCACATTGTCATACCCGAAGCTGACGGCTTTTGCCAGCGTATCCGCCAGCAGGACTTTTTTGGAAAGACCGATGACAAAGCGGCAGATTCCCTTTGAAAAACGCTCTGCGTCAAATATCCGTCTTTCTTTTTCATGCAGCTGCGGCAGAAACTGATCCCAAAGCAGGATCGGGCCCTGCTGCACCTGCGGAAAATAGGTCTGGAAGGTAAGATAATCCAAAAGGCTGCAGACCGTGGTCTCTCCCCGGCAGCAGTCGATGAGATAGGCCAGCTGCTGAAAGGTATAAAAACTGATGCCCACCGGCAGGATCACGTGCAAAAGAGTAAAATCGGATCCCAACAGCGCATTGGCGTTTTCCAGGAAAAAATCGGCGTATTTAAAATACCCCAGCGCGCCCAGATGAAGGACAACGCCCGCCGCCAGCACCATCTTTTTCTGCCGTGCAGAGTGCGGCGCGCCCTGCGCTGTGTGGGCAAGACGGCACAGGCCGTAGCCCAAAAGGCACAAAAGCAGGAAAATACCCAGGCAGGCCGGATTGAGATACCCATAAAACCAGAGGGACATCCCAATCAGAAATCCCTGCGCTGCCCGGTATTTTCCCCTGTTGTTGAAAAAATACCATCCTGCCAGCGTCAGTGGCAGAAAAAGAAACAGAAACAGATGCGAATGAAACAGCATTTTTTATTCCTCAGGGACCCCGTCGGAAATTTTCTCCCTCACTTTCGCAATCCGGGCCACCTTCACGCTTTCTTCCAGGTTGATGAGCTTTACGCCGGAGGTGATGCGGCCCAGTACGGACACATCCTGCATGGGAATCTGAATGATGATGCCTTCCGTGGTGATCATCATGATTTCATGATCCTCATTTACCGCCTTCACTCCCACTACATATCCGGTCTTTTCGGTTATCTTATAGCATTTCACACCTTTGCCGCCGCGGTTTTGCAGTTTAAATTCTTCCAGCCTGGTGCGTTTGCCCATTCCGTTTTCGGAAACGATAAGAAGGGCTTCTCCCTGGTGGTCAAGCTGCATTCCCACCACTTCGTCGCCGTCCGACAGCGTCATTCCGATCACGCCCATGGAAGCGCGGCCCGTCCCTCTTACGTCTGTCTCCTTAAACCGGATGCACATACCGTATTTGGTTACAAGGAAAACCTGATTTTCCCTGTCGGTGACTTTCACTTCAATAAGCTCGTCGTTCTCCTTCAGATGAATGGCCAGCAGTCCCGATTTGCGCACGTTATGATATTCCAGGACGGAGGTCTTTTTCACAATCCCGTTTCTGGTCACCATGAAAAGATTTTTGTTTTCCTCGTACTCGTCCAGCGGAATGATAGCGGAGATCTTTTCATCCGGAGAAAGCTGCAGCAGATTGACAATGGCGATTCCTCTCGCCGTTCTGCCCGCTTCCGGTATCTCATAGGCCTTCAGCCTGTATACCCTTCCGAAGTTGGTGAAGAACATCACATAGTGGTGAGTGCTGGTCATCAGCAGATCCTCGATGAAATCATCTTCTATGGTCTGCATTCCCTTGATCCCTTTTCCTCCCCTGTGCTGGGATTTGAAATTGTCCACCGTCATGCGCTTGATGTATCCCAGATTGGTCATGGCAATCACCGTGTTGTCCCGGGGAACCATATCCTCCATGGAAATATCCAGCTCGTCAAAGCCGATGCGGCTCCTTCTGTCGTCTCCGTACTTTTCCTTGATGATAAGGATTTCCTCCCGGATGACGGCCAGCAGTTTTTTCTCGTCCGCAAGGATCGCCTTGAGTTCTTCAATTCTGATAAGCAGCTCCCGGTGCTCGTTTTCCAGCTTTTCCCTTTCCAGACCGGTCAGCGCCCGCAGACGCATATCAATAATGGCCTGGGCCTGAACGTCCGTCAGACCGAAGCGCTCTATCAGCCTGTCCTTGGAAATCTGTGGCGTTTCGCTGCTGCGGATGATTTGGATCACTTCGTCGATATTGTCCTGTGCGATCAGCAATCCCTGCACAATATGATCTCTTTCTTCCGCCTTGTTCAGATCATATTTTGTCCTTCTGGTGACCACGTCCTCCTGATGCCGGATATAATACCGGAGCAGATCCAAAAGATTCAGAATCTTGGGCTGCTGATCCACCAGAGCCAGCATAATGACGCCGAAGGTATCCTGCATTTGGGTGTGTTTATAGAGCTGGTTCAAAATCACATTGGCGTTGGCGTCCCGTCTGAGTTCGATGACCACACGGGTTCCTTCCCGGTTGGATTCGTCCCGCAGATCGGTGATGCCGTCGATCTTCTTTTCTTTGTGAAGATCCGCGATCTTTTCAATGAGCTTGGCCTTATTGACCATATAGGGCAGCTCCGTCACCACGATCTGACTCTTTCCGTTGGGCAGCGTTTCAATATCCGTCACGGCGCGGACACGGATTTTTCCGCGCCCGGTCCGGTAGGCTTCCTCTACGCCGCGGGTACCCAAAATTATGCCTCCCGTGGGAAAATCGGGCGCCTTTACAATGTCCATCACTTCTTCAATCCTGGTATCCCGATCCTCCAGGATCCGGTTATCCATGATCTTGACCACGGCGTCCACCACTTCCCTGAGATTGTGGGGAGGAATATTGGTGGCCATTCCTACGGCTATGCCGGAGGTTCCGTTCACCAGAAGGTTTGGAAAACGGGAGGGCATGACCGTGGGTTCTTTTTCCGTTTCATCGAAGTTGGGCTCAAAATCCACCGTGTTTTTGTTGATATCCGCCAGCATTTCCATGGAAATTTTGGACAGACGGGCTTCCGTGTACCGCATGGCCGCGGGCCCGTCACCGTCCTCCGAACCGAAGTTTCCATGTCCGTCCACCAGCGGATAGCGGGTGTTCCATTCCTGCGCCATATTTACCAGAGCGCCGTAGATGGAACTGTCGCCGTGCGGATGGTATTTACCCATGGTATCGCCGACGATACGCGCACACTTTCTGTGCGGCTTATCGGGGCCGTTGTTCAGCTCGATCATGGAATAGAGCACACGTCTCTGCACCGGCTTTAAGCCGTCGCGCACGTCCGGCAGGGCCCGGGCGGCTATGACGCTCATGGCATAATCGATATAGGAATCCTCCATTTTTTTCTTCAGATCAACTTCTTCTATCTTGTCAAAAATGTGCTCGTCCATCTTTTTCTCCATTTATCAGATATCCAGATTCTTCACGAACTTCGCATTTTCCTCAATGAATTTTCTGCGGGGATCCACCTGGTCTCCCATCAGGGTGGTAAAGGTCAGATCCACTTCCGACTCCGTTTCTTCATCCATGGTCACCTTCATCAGAATCCTTCGCTCCGGATCCATCGTGGTCTCCCAGAGCTGCTGGGCGTCCATTTCTCCCAGTCCTTTATAACGCTGAATCTTATTGTTCTGATCCCTTCCCACTTCTTCCAGAATGGAAGCCAGCTCTTCGTCGCTGTAGGCGTACCACACCTTTTTGTTCTTTTCCAGCTTATAAAGGGGCGGTTTTGCCAGATAGACATACCCCTGCTTGATAAGCTCCGGCATAAACCGGTAAATGAAGGTCAGCATCAGCGTGGCGATATGGGCGCCGTCCACGTCTGCATCCGTCATAATCACAATCTTGTGGTACCGCAGCTTGGTAATATCAAAATCCTCGTGGATCCCCGTCCCGAAGGCGGTTATCATCGCCTTGATTTCCGCATTGGAATAAATCTTATCCAGACGGGCCTTTTCCACGTTCAGAATCTTGCCGCGCAGCGGCAGGATGGCCTGGGTCGCCCTGCTTCTGGCCTTCTTTGCGGAACCGCCGGCGGAGTCCCCCTCCACAATATAAATTTCACAGTTTCTGGGATCCTTGTCGGAACAGTCCGCCAGCTTTCCCGGAAGTGTGGAATTTTCCAGAGCGCTCTTTCTTCTGGTCAAATCCCTGGCCTTTCTGGCGGCCTCTCTCGCCCGCTGTGCCAAAATGGATTTTTCCAGAATGGTCTTGGCAATCGTAGGATTCTGCTCCAGAAAATAGGTGAGCTGCTCGCTTACCACACTGTCCACCGCTCCTCTGGCTTCCGAATTTCCCAGCTTCTGCTTCGTCTGTCCTTCAAACTGCGGATCTTCGATTTTTACACTGATGATCGCGGTGAGCCCTTCCCTGATGTCGTCTCCGGAAAGGTTCTGTTCGCTTTCTTTTAACAGCTTGTTGCTTCTGGCATAATCGTTAAAGGTTTTGGTAATGGCGTTGCGGAAGCCGATTAAGTGCATCCCTCCCTCCGGCGTATTGATGTTATTGACGAAGGAAAAAACGCTCTCGTTATAGGAGTCGTTATGCTGCATGGCCACTTCCACATAGACCTTATTCTTCGTTCCTTCAAAATACATCACTTTTTCATAAAGGGGAATTTTGCTCCCGTTTAAGTAAGTGACAAATTCCTTGATTCCCCCATCATAGCGGAAGGATTTGATGAAAGGTTCCTCTCCTCTGTTGTCGCACAGCGTGATACACAACCCTTTCGTGAGGAAAGCCATTTCCCGCAGTCTGGTCTTTAAAACGTCGAATTCAAACGTGGTGGTTTCCGTAAAGATCGTGGCGTCCGGCTTAAAGGTAACCTTCGTTCCCGTTTTCGTTTCTTCGCACACTCCAATTTCCTTTAAAGGATAACAGACATGACCTCTTTCATAGCGCTGTTTATAGACCTTGCCTTCCTGACAGATTTCCACTTCCAGCCAGTCCGAAAGGGCGTTTACCACAGACGCTCCCACGCCGTGCAGACCGCCGGAAACCTTATATCCCCCGCCGCCGAATTTTCCGCCGGCGTGCAGAATGGTAAAAACCACTTCCACCGCAGGAATCCCGGCCTTATGATTGATTCCCACAGGAATCCCGCGGCCGTTATCCACCACCGTAACGGAATTATCCGGATTGATGGTCACTTCTATTTTGTCGCAGGCTCCCGCCAGCGCCTCGTCCACGGCATTGTCCACAATTTCATAAACGAGATGATGAAGTCCTCTCGAAGAAGTGGAACCGATATACATTCCGGGTCTTTTTCTGACCGCCTCTAAACCTTCCAAAATCTGAATTTGATCCGCTCCGTATTCTTCGTTCATTGATTTCCTCCATTCTGCCTGACTCTGACCGTACCGTTTACAACCTGAAAAACCTTGTTGATTTCAAATCTGTTTTTGACAAAATCATCCAGCCCCGTACAGGTGATGATCGTCTGAATATCCCCTATGCTGCCAAGAAGATAATTTTGTCTGTTGCTGTCCAGTTCCGAAAGCACATCATCCAGAAGAAGGACAGGGGTATCTTTCGATAATTTTTTGACAAGTTCAATTTCAGAAAGCTTTAAGGACAGGGCGGCCGTCCGCTGTTGTCCCTGGGAACCAAAGGTACGGATATCGACGTCGTCCGCCAGAAAACAAAAATCGTCCCGATGAGGGCCCGTGCAGCTCATTTTCAGTCTGATATCCCTCTCCTGGCCTTCCCGGAGGGCTTCCTCAAACTTTTCCTCCGTCACATTCGGCTCATATACAATTCTGAGATTTTCTTTTTCTCCGGAAAGCCTGGCATGAATGCCGGAAATGATCCCGTTGAGCTGCTGTGTAAAAGAAATGCGCCTTTCGATGATCTTACCGCCGTAGGAAACAAGCTGGGAATCCCAGATATTCAGCGTTTCTTTCAAAGAAGGCTGAAAGGAAAGTTCTTTTAAAAGCCTGTTTCTCTGATTCACAATTTTATTATAATTGTATAAATTATAAAGATAAAAAGGATCGAGCTGGCAGAGCTCCATATCCACAAAGCGTCTTCTCTCGGCGGGTCCGCTTTTGATGATGGAAAGATCCTCCGGGGAAAAGAAAACCACATTCATGATCCCCATCAGTTCGGAAGCCTTTTTTATCCTGGATCCGTCGATGGCAATTCCCTTCGATTTATTTTTTCTGAGGTGCATATCGATCCGGATCTCATCCTGGCTTTTTTCCAGATAGGCCCGGATATGAGCCTCCGGCGCGCTGAAATTTACAATATCCTTATCCTTGCTTCCCTTATGGGACTTTGTTGTAGCGCACATATAGATTGCTTCCAGAATATTGGTCTTTCCCTGTGCGTTGTCCCCGAATAAAATATTAGTACCCCTGTCGAACTCAATATTCAGAAACTTATAATTTCTGAAATCCGAAAGTTCCAGTGATTTAATGACCATCTTTCACCTGACTCATTCTATTTTCAGAGTTTTGCCGTCAAATTCCACTTCGTCTCCTCTGACCAGTTTTTTTCCTCTCTGCAGGCAGATCTCTCCGTTTACCGAAACTTTTCCATCCAAAACGGCATACTTTGCATCCACACCCGATTCCACGAACCCGGCGGCCTTTAACGCCTGTCCCAGTTTGATAAATTCGTCCCTGATCCGGTAAGAATCCATGCTTTCCACCTCTTTTAAACCGTGGTGAAATTCACAGGAAGAATCAGGTAGATGTAACTCTGATCTTCGTTGCGGATGATACAGGGAGCCTTGGGATTGACCAGATGAAGGGTAATTTTTTCATCTTCAATCACACGGAGCGCGTCTATCAAAAACTTGGGATTGAACCCAATCATCAGATCCCGGCCGAATTTATCAATATCGATCTGCTCGTTCATGCTGCCCACCGCGGATTTGATTTTCAACTCCATGGAACCGTCTATGATGTTGATGATGATGGGTTTCTTATCTCCCTCTTTTACCAGAAGGGTGGCACGATCAATACAGTTGAGAAATTCGCGTTTGTTGATGACCACCTTCGTCTCATAATCCGTGGTAAGCATCTGATCGATACGGAAATATTCCCCTTCAATCAGCCGGGAAACCACGATTGTACTGTCAAATTCAAACAGGACATGCTTATCCGTAAAGTAAACGGCCACATCCTTGTCGGTATCCCCGGAGAGGATCTTGCTGATTTCATTTAAGGTCTTGCCGGGAATCACCGCTTTTCTGGGCTGATAAGAATTTTTCAGCGTAATCCGGCGAATGGAAATACGGTGTCCATCCAAAGATACCACCTTCAGAACATCCCCGTCTATTTCAAAGAGTTCACCCGTCATCAGCTTATTGCTGTCGTTGTCCGCAATGGAGAAAATCGTCTGTCTTACCACTTCCCTGAGCGTAAACTGGGATACCACAACGGCTTCGTTTCTTTCAATCTGCGGCAGATAGGCAAAGTCGTCCCCTGCTTTTCCCAGAATGGTAAATCTGGCTTTTTCACAGGTAATGGAAGCTCTGTAATTGGCGTCCACCGATAAAGAAACATCGTTGTCCGGAAGCTTTCTGACAATGTCCAGAAAGATTTTCGCGTCCAGTGCCACAATACCGGCTTCCAGAATCGTTCCTTCCACGACGGTTTCAATTCCCAGCTCCATGTCGTTTGCCACCAGTTTGATACATCCTTGCGAACAGTCCAGAAGGACACATTCCAGAATGGACATGGTAGTTTTGCTTGGAACCGCTTTGGACACGACCGAAAGGCCGTTTAAAAGATTTTCTTTGGAACAGACCAGTTTCATTTGCTTTTCCTCTCCCTTCGCGCGTAAGCAATAAATAAACAAAGAATCCCGTCATCTTTCATCTTAAAGGGTGTTGATATGTGGATAACCACTTCTATTATACTATTTATAAGGGAAAATGGAAACGGTAAACTTGTGAAAACAGAAAGGATAACCCTGTTTTTTTTCCTGTTTTATACACATATTTTTTTCTTTACCGTTTCGATTTTGCTCTTTAGTTCTTCATTGGAATGGAGATCTTCCTCAATTTTTTTCACACCGTGGATAATGGTGGTGTGGTCTTTCTTTCCAAGCATTTTCGCAATATTCACATAGGAGGTTTCCGTCAGCTGCCGGCACAGGTACATGAAAACCTGTCTTGGCATGACAAATTCGGAGTTTCTCTTTTTGGAAGTGATGTCCTCCGGCATAACGCCAAAATGCTCCGCCACCGCTTCCAGAATGAGGGTAGGGGTGATTTCTCTTGGCTTGTCCGGATTGATGAAGTCTTTAAGAGCATCTTCCGCCAGCGCCAGCGTGATTTCACACTGGTTTTCAATCCTGGATTTGGCCAGGACCCGGTTAAAAGCCCCTTCCAGTTCCCGGATATTGGATTTGATGTTGGTCGCTATGTATTCAAATATTTTGTCGTCGATGTTTTGGCCGCTGTATTCCGCATTTTTCTTGAGGATGGCCATACGTGTTTCGTAATCGGGAGGCTGAATATCCGCAATCAGTCCCCAGTCGAAACGGGAACGGAACCTTTCTTCCAGCGTTTCCATTTCCTTGGGAGGTTTATCCGAGGACAATACAATCTGTTTTCCGGCGGAATGCAGCACGTTGAAGGTATGGAAAAATTCTTCCTGTGTGCTTTCCTTTCCTATTATAAATTGTACGTCGTCTATCATGAGCACATCCACCGTGCGGTATTTTTCTCTTAACTTGGTCATTGCGGTGGCGTTGCCGCTCCGGATGGATTCGATCACTTCGTTGGTAAAGGATTCACTGGTGACGTACAGCACTTTCATGCCGGGGTTCTGTTCCAGGATAAAATGGCCGATGGAGTGCATCAGGTGGGTTTTGCCCAATCCCGCGCCGCCGTAAATAAAAAGAGGATTGTAGGCGTTGCCGGGGGATTCCGCCACGGCAAGACAGGCGGAATGGGCAAATTTATTGTTGTTTCCTACGACGAAGGTATCAAAATTGTATTTCGGATTCAGATTGGCCTGCTCGTAATTGACATTTTTATAATTTTCGGCAGGAAATTTCATATGTTTCTCATCTTCCGGCTTCTTTACGGGTTCCAGAACGAAGGAAACTTCATAATTGTGATCCATCATTTCTGAAATCGTCACCTTGAAGTAATTGCCGTATTTGGTGGAAATATAATTTAAGGCATGGGCCTGTGAAGCCGGAATCTGGATGAATACGGTATCATGGATCACGTCGGAAAACTGCAGAGGTTCTACCCACGTGTTGTAGGAAATATTGGTCAGCTCATATTCTTTTTGGATGGCCTTCTTGATGGTTTCCCAATTCTCCCCAATAAAGTGCATAGTATCCCTCCTTCATGAAAAATCCCGCGGATGACTGGGATTCGTCCCACTCTATAATAAACTAAACTGCTAAAAATGGCAAATGTAAATTGGAATGAAAAATTATCCACACGGAAAGAAAAAGGAAGGGTTCGTAAGGAATGAGAAGGAACGAATGCTGTGAGAATTGTGGATAAGAAATTTTTTTGAAATTTTCCCTTTTTTCCGAATTTTTGAAGAAAAATGTGGAAGAAATAAAAGATTATCCACATTTTTTCCACATTCTGTGGATATTATTATGTTAATCATGGAAAATGTGGATGGAATCATTCACATGGGGATTTTCTATATTTAGTAGGGAAAAGGAAAATCGGATAACAAGATATTGTATTGTTGAAAATAACGATTTTATCAGGGTTTTTCCGGTAAAATTTATCTCGCCCAAATTCCGCTAAAATCCCTTGACGAATGATATTTTAGCCGATATAATGATAGCGATATTTTCTGATACATGTTTTGAAAAGCACAATATGCCTTATGGATAGATTAAGGTTTGAAAGGGAGGTGTATGTCCTGTGAAAATGACGTTCCAGCCTAAGAAAAGGCAGCGTTCCAAAGTCCATGGATTCCGGGCGAGAATGAGCAGCGCCGGCGGAAGGAAGGTACTGGCAGCCAGGAGAGCAAAAGGAAGAAAGAAGTTAACCGTATAGGCCGCAGTTTTGTGGCCTATTTGTAACTGTAAGGGAAAAATACAGTTATCGACAATAGGATATGAAAAAAACGGAGTCTTTAAAAAAGAACAGACAGTTCCAGGAGGTTTACCGGACAGGCTCTGTAAAGGCCGACAGATATCTTGTCATGTATGTATCGGAAAATCATCAAAAGGTAAATCTTCTCGGCGTTTCGGTCAGCAAAAAGGTTGGCAACAGCGTAGTAAGGCACCGTGTAAAAAGGCTCGTAAAAGAGTGCTACCGGTTACATGAAAGTATATTTAATAGTGGTTTAAATATCGTAATCGTAGCGCGGGCACAGTCCGCTTCTGCTTCTTATCAGAAGATAGAAAGCGCCCTTTTGCATCTCGGAAGGCTTCATGGGATAGTGGAATGAACGATGATGAAGAAGATCCTGATCAGGTTGATCCTGTTTTACAGAAAATATTTGTCTCCCATGAAGAAAACCAAATGTCCCTATATTCCCACCTGTTCGGAATACGGACTGCAGGCGGTGGAAAAATACGGGGCCCTGAAGGGAGGGATCCTCGCACTTTGGAGGATACTGAGATGCAACCCCTTTTCAAAAGGGGGATATGATCCGGTTCCCTGACGGAGGGAATCTTTTTTGAATCGGGAGGAACAGCCATTGAATTTTATTTTACTGACACAATATAATGGAGCGATACTCGGTCCAATCGCGCGGGTGCTCGGCTGGATCATGAACGGTATCTTCTGGGTATTGGATAAAATTGGGATTCCCAATATCGGTCTTGCCATTATCTGTTTCACCATCGTCATATATTTTCTTTTGCTTCCCCTGACTATCCGGCAGCAGAAATTTTCCAAGCTGAATGCGAGGATGAGCCCGGAGCTGCAGGCGATCAATAAAAAGTACAGCGGGAAAAAAGACAATGAATCCATGATGGCGATGCAGCAGGAGACGCAGGCAGTCTACGCCAAATACGGGGTATCTCCCAGCGGAAGCTGCGTGACGCTGCTGATCCAGATGCCGATCCTGTTCGCTTTGTATCGCGTTTTCATGAATGTTCCCGCTTATGTGACACAGGTAAAGGAAGCCTTTTATCCTCTGGTAGAAAAACTCTATCAGACGGCAGGAAGCGCAGATTATCTGAAGGATACCGCCAATATCCAGCAGGCGGCCATGTACGCCAGACAGTTTACCAACGAAGCGTTTCTTGCGAATAATGCAGAGTATGTCCAGAATACCTTTATCGACGTTCTCTATAAGGCGTCCACCGCAGAATGGGAAGCGCTTTCCCGGCACTTTTCTTCCCTTTCTGCCGATATCAGCAACACCGTGGAAGCGTTGACCCGGTATAACAATTTTCTGGGTCTGAATATGGGAAATTCTCCTTCCTATATGCTCCATGAAGCGCTGTCAGCGGGAGCCTATCTGATGGTAATAGGGGCGCTGGCCATTCCCGTTTTGTCTGCGGTAACGCAGTGGCTCAATGTAAAGCTGATGCCCCAGCCGGAAAATGAAAAGTCCAACGATCAAAGCTCCATGGCGCAGTCCATGAAAATGATGAACGCCATCATGCCTTTGATGTCCGCTTTCTTCTGCTATACGCTTCCGGCGGGCATGGGACTTTACTGGGTAGCCGGTTCCGTTGTGAGAAGTATCCAGCAGGTCGCGATCAATAAGTACATTGACAGAATGGATATTGACGAGGTCATCAAAAAGAACGTTGCGAAGCGGGATGCGAAGCTGCGCAAAAAGGGAATTGATCCGGAGAAGCTCAACAGAAACGCTACCATGAGCACCAGAAACGTGGGATCGGCCCAAAAGCAGATTTCCAAAGCAAAAACGTCCTCCATGACGCAGGAGGAAAAGGACGAAGCGGTCCGCAAAGCGACGGAATATTATAATAAGAGCGCGGCAAAGCCCGGAAGTCTTGCGGCAAAGGCCAATATGGTGCGGGACTATAACGAGAGAAACTCTAAAAAATAAGGAGGAGGAAGAAGATGGAATTCACAAAATTTACTGCGAAAACAGTGAGTGATGCTGTGACTGCCGCCTGCCAGCAGTTTGAAGTGACGAGCGATAAACTGGAATACGAAGTTTTAGAAGAAGGTTCCTCCGGTTTCCTCGGAATCGGTTCCAAACCCGCCGTCATTTCTGCCCGTGTAAAGAAAACAATAGAAGATACAGCGGAAAAATTTCTGAAGGATGTTTTTGCCGCGATGGATCTTACGGTCAATCTGAATCTTACATATGATGAAGAACAGAAAACTCTGGATGTGGATATGACAGGGGAGGAAATGGGAGTTCTGATCGGAAAGAGAGGACAGACGCTGGATTCCCTTCAGTATCTGGTCTCCCTGGTGGTCAACAAAGAGTCCGAGGAATATATCCGCGTCAAGGTTGACACAGAGAACTATCGGGAGAGAAGGAAGGAAACGCTGGAGAATCTGGCGAAGAACATCGCCTATAAGGTAAAGCGGACAAGAAGGCCCGTTTCCCTTGAGCCGATGAATCCCTATGAGAGAAGGATCATCCATTCCTCCCTTCAGAACGATAAATATGTAACCACACACAGCGAAGGGGAAGAACCCTTCCGCCATGTGGTTGTGACATTAAAAAAGTAAAAGCGTGCGATACGCTTTGGGAGACATCCTTTTTGTTCACGAAAGCCCGCTTTGTAAGCGGGCTTTTCCAAACTTCTTCTGTCTGAGGGAAAAAAGATGCAGAATGATACGATAGCCGCCGTTTCCACGGCTCTTTCCGAAGGGGGAATCGGAATCATCCGGATAAGCGGCCCGGATGCGGTGAAAATTACAGACAGGATTTTTGTTGATGCTAAAGGAAAGCATCCTTTGACGACCTATCATTCACATACAATTCATTATGGTTTTATTGAAAATAACAAACAAATTGTTGATGAAGTGATGCTGTCCCTGATGAAAGGGCCAAAAAGCTATACAAAAGAGGATACGGTAGAAATCAACTGTCACGGTGGAGTTTTCCTTCTGCAGAAGGTTTTGAAACTCGTTCTGGAAAACGGAGCCAGGCTGGCGGAACCCGGGGAATTTACCAAAAGAGCCTTTCTAAACGGCAGGATCGATCTGACACAGGCGGAGGCGGTGATGGATCTGATCCGCTCCGGGAACGATTTTGCCCTCTCTGCTTCTTTGCGTCAGCTGCAGGGATCGGTCAAAGAAGAAATTTGTGATCTCAGGGCAAAAATTCTGTATGAAATTGCCTTTATTGAATCCGCGCTGGACGATCCGGAACATATTCAGATGGACAAGTATCCGGAAAGGCTTTCCGGCGTCATCAGACAGCTCAAAGGACAGATAAAAAAGCTGACGGACAGCTTTGAAAACGGAAGAGTGAGAAGGGAAGGCATCCGCACTGTCATTGTGGGAAAGCCAAACGCGGGAAAATCCTCCTTTCTGAATCTTCTGGCAGGGGAAGAAAGGGCGATTGTAACGGATATTCCGGGTACCACGCGGGACGCGCTGGAAGAATCCGTGCGCCTTTGGGAGATCTGTCTGAATGTGGTAGACACGGCGGGCATTCGGGAGAGCGAAAATCCCGTGGAAAAAATCGGTGTGGAAAGGGCAAAGCGATACGCCGATCAGGCCGATTTGATCGTTTACATGGTGGACTCCTCCCTTCCGCTGGATGAAAATGACGAACAGATCATGGAGCTGGTGAAGGAAAAAAAGGTAATCGTTCTGCTCAACAAAAACGATTTGCCGCCGTTTTGCGATCCGGCGGAAACGGAAAGAATCCTGCGGGAAAAAATACCGGGCTGTCGGGTCATCCGAACCTCTATGTCTGAAAAAAGCGGAATGGAAGCATTTGCCGATGCGGTCAGAGAGATGTTTTTCTCCGGAGAGATAGATGTGGAAAACGACGTGATTCTCACGAATGCGCGGCAGGAAGAAGGACTCAGAAAAGCCTTTGAAAGTCTGGAAATGGTGGAAAAAAGCATTCGGGATCAGATGCCGGAGGATTTTTATTCCATCGATCTGATGAACGCCTATTCTTCTTTAGGAACGATTATCGGCGAAGAAGTGGGAGACGATCTGGTGGAAGAAATTTTTTCCAGATTTTGTATGGGAAAATAGGAAAAACAGATGGGACAGATCAGAGAAAAAGTGGACGTTTGTGTAATCGGAGCAGGCCACGCGGGCTGTGAAGCGGCCCTGGCGTGCGCCAGGACGGGTCTGGAAACCGTGCTTTTTACGGTGAGCGTGGACAGCATCGCGCTGATGCCCTGCAATCCCAATATCGGAGGTTCCTCCAAGGGACATCTGGTTCGGGAAGTGGACGCCCTCGGCGGAGAAATGGGAAAAAACATAGACAAAACCTTTATTCAGTCCAAAATGCTGAACGTTTCCAAAGGGCCCGCCGTCCATTCCCTGCGCGCGCAGGCGGACAAGGCTGAATACAGCAGAAGTATGCGGAAGGTGCTGGAAGGACAGGAACATCTGATTCTCAAGCAGGCGGAAGTGTGTGAAATTCTGACGGAGGATATGCCCGGAAAAAAAGAAGGCACAGCAGAAAAGAAAGTGACCGGCGTGCGCATTTTTACCGGCGCAATCTACGAGGCAAAGGCCGTCATTCTCTGCACGGGAACGTATTTAAACGCCAGATGCCTCTGCGGGGAGGCCATCACCTACACGGGGCCCAACGGACTTCAGGCGGCCACGCATCTGACGGATTCCCTGAAAAAACTGGGGATTCAGATGCGCCGGTTCAAGACCGGAACGCCCGCCCGGATGGATAAAAGAAGTATCGACTTCTCAAAAATGGAGGAACAGACCGGGGACGAAAGGGTGATTCCCTTCTCCTTTTCCACGGATCCGGAAACGGTGCAGATTCCGCAGGATTCCTGCTGGCTCACCTATACGAATGAGGAAACGCACCGGATTATAAGGGAAAATCTGGATCGATCCCCGATCTATGCCGGCATTATTGAGGGAACGGGGCCGAGATACTGTCCTTCTATTGAGGACAAGGTGGTAAAGTTTGCCGACAAGGAGCGGCACCAGGTCTTTTTGGAACCCGAGGGGAGACACACCAGCGAAATGTACGTGGGAGGAATGTCTTCCTCTCTGCCGGAGGACGTACAGCTGGCCATGTACCGCACGGTTCCGGGACTGGAACACTGCCGGATTGTCCGCAACGCCTATGCCATAGAATACGACTGCATCGACGCCTGCCAGCTTTATCCGACGCTGGAGTTTAAAAAAATTTCGGGACTCTATTCAGCCGGGCAGTTTAACGGAAGCAGCGGGTACGAGGAGGCTGCGGCGCAGGGAATCCTGGCCGGAATCAACGCTTCCCTAAAGTGCAGAGGGAAGGAACAAATCCTTATTGACCGCTCGGAAGGCTATCTGGGCGTCCTGGTGGACGACCTGGTTACAAAGGATAACCGGGAGCCTTACCGTATGATGACCTCCCGCGCCGAATACCGCCTTTTGCTCCGGCAGGACAACGCCGATATCCGCCTGCGCAGAAAGGGATTTGAAGCCGGACTGATTTCACAGGAGCAAATGGATTATCTGGACTGGAAAATCGAGAAAATCCGGGAGGAGATTGAGAGACTTCAAAATACCGTCATCGGTGCGGGCCCCGATCATCAGCGCTTTTTGGAAAAACATAACAGCGCGCCGTTAAAGACCGGGACTACGCTGGCCGAACTGATGTGCCGCCCGGAATTGTCCTATGAATTGTTGGGAGAAATCGATCCGGAAAGAAAACCGCTGCCGGAGGATGTGTTAGAGCAGGTGGAAATTGAGATCAAATACCGGGGATATATTGAAAGACAGCTTCGACAGGTGGAACAATACAAGAAGATGGAAAAGAAGAAAATCCCTGCGGATATCGATTATGACCAGGTGAACAGCCTCAGACTGGAAGCAAGGCAGAAACTCAAACAGTTTTTACCTCTTTCCGTGGGGCAGGCATCCCGAATTTCCGGTGTGACACCGGCGGATATATCCGTCCTTCTGGTGTATTTGGAACATGGCGCGAGGAAAAACAAAGATGGAGAACATATGTTCTAATTTGGAATTGCAGAATTTTCATGAGGATCTGACAGAACTGGGCATTTCCCTTTCGGAAGAACAGACCGGTCAGTTTGTAAGGTATTATGAACTGCTGACCGAATGGAACAGCTTTATGAACTTGACTGCGATTACCGAATTTTCAGAGGTGCTTAAAAAGCACTTTATTGACAGCCTGTCGATTATAAAAGAATTTCCGGAACTGAAGAATCAGGAAATCCGAATGATAGATATTGGGACCGGAGCAGGATTTCCGGGTATTCCGATTAAGATTGCGTTTCCACAAATTAAGGTGACGCTGCTGGATTCCCTGCAAAAGAGACTTCGTTTTTTGGAAAAGGTTGTGGAAGAACTGGAACTGAATGATGTGGAACTGATCCATGGACGCGCCGAGGACTATGCGCGACTGCCGGAAAAGAGGGAGACATATGATTTCTGTGTTTCCCGTGCGGTGGCGAACCTGTCCACTCTCTCGGAACTGTGTATGCCATATGTAAAAACAGGAGGTATTTTCATTTCCTATAAATCAGAGAAAATTACGGAAGAAGCGGATGCAGCCCAAAATGCAATTCGACTCCTGGGAGGGAAAATCTATCGGCAAACAGGTTTTTATCTTCCTAATTCCGATATTTACCGGAACCTTTTTCAAATTAAGAAAATAAAGAGGACGCCGGAAAAATATCCGAGAAAGGCCGGGATCCCTTCCAAGCAACCGCTCT
The DNA here is from genome assembly GCA_947630215.1 of uncultured Eisenbergiella sp. Taxonomy (GTDB): domain Bacteria; phylum Bacillota; class Clostridia; order Lachnospirales; family Lachnospiraceae; genus Gallintestinimicrobium. Next base: position 42,422 of record CANRGX010000015.1, read on the forward strand.
GAAAATTTAAAAATGTTTCACGTGAAACATTACTGCACAGGAAAAGACAAACCATATCTATGTTTCACGTGAAACATTTTTGCTGATGGAAGGGACAGGATGGAAAGATATTTTTTATAATTTACCAATAGTATTTCATAGGAAAAGATGCTATAATGAAGTGCATTCAGAAGAAAAGACTTTTTGGACGGAGGTAAAATGAACAAAGCAATCGCGGTTGCAAATCAGAAAGGCGGCGTCGGCAAGACAACAACGACGATTAACCTGTCTGCTTCCCTCGCAGCAAAAGGAAAAAAAGTTCTTGTAATTGATATGGATCCGCAGGGGAATACGACCAGTGGGTTTGGAATAGAGAAGAACGAATTGGAAAATACGGTCTATGAACTGATGTTAGGAGAATGTTCCATTCGGGAGTGTCTGTTGGAGGATGTAATTGAAAATTTATCTCTGATCCCCTCCAATGTCAATTTGGCGGCTGCGGAAATTGAACTGATTGGTGTAAAGGAAAAGGAATACATATTAAAGAACGAACTGGATTGGATCAAAAATCAGTATGATTATATCATCATTGACTGTCCTCCTTCTCTGAGTATGCTTACCGTCAATGCCATGACCACCGCAGATTCCGTCCTGGTACCGATACAGTGTGAGTACTACGCGCTGGAAGGGCTCAGTCAGCTCATCCATACGGTAAATCTGGTGCGGGAACGGCTGAATCCCATTCTGAACATTGAAGGGATCCTTTTCACCATGTACGATGCGCGGACAAACCTTTCCATGCAGGTGGTGGAAAATGTGAAGCAGAATTTGGAACACAGAATTTACCGGACGATGATTCCAAGGAATATAAGGCTGGCGGAAGCGCCCAGCTATGGAATGCCGATTCATTTATACGATCCGAAATCAACAGGCGCGGAAAGCTATATGGCGCTGGCGGAAGAAGTCATAGAGGGGGAATGAAGGGATTATGGCAAAAAGGGGTTTGGGAAAGGGTCTTGACAGTCTGATTCCTTCCGGGGTGAAGGAACCGACAGAAAGAAAACGGGAACAAGCGGCCGCAAAGCCGGAAGAAAATCCGAGCATGGTGAAGATTACAAAGGTGGAACCCAACAGAGAACAGCCGAGGAAGAAATTCGACGAAGACGCGCTGCTGGAGCTGGCGGAATCTATTAAGCAGTTCGGATTGCTGCAGCCGATTCTGGTTCAGGACAGGAAGACCTACTATGAAATCATTGCCGGGGAACGCCGCTGGAGAGCAGCGAAGCTGGCGGGTTTAAAAGAAGTTCCGGTGATTATCCGCAATTTGACCGATCAGGAAATTGTGGAGATTTCTCTGATTGAGAATATTCAGCGTGAAAATCTGAATCCGATAGAGGAAGCGCAGGCATACAAGCGGCTTTTGACGGAGTTTCAGCTAAAGCAGGACGAGGTGGCGGAGCGGGTTTCCAAAAGCAGGACGGCCATTACCAATTCCATGCGGCTGTTAAAGCTGTGTGAGAAAGTGCAGAACATGGTCATTGAGGAAATGATTTCCACAGGACACGCCAGGGCGCTCATTATGATTGAAGATCCGGAAGAGCAGTATCGGATCGCACAGAGGGTCTTTGATGAGAAACTGAGCGTCCGCGAGGTGGAAAAGCTGGTGAAAAACCTGCATAAGCCGCCCAAACCCAAAAAGGAAGAAAACAAGTCCCTGGAGGCGATCTATAACGATCTGTCCGAACGGATGAGAGCTTCGCTGAGCACAAAGGTATCCATTCATGCGAAAGGAAACGGCGCCGGAAAGATTGAAATCGAGTTTTATAACCACGAAGATCTGGACAGACTGATGGAACAGATCTTGAAATAGGAAAAAGAAAAGAGGGAAACACAAGATGAAAAGTCCTCTGATGGAGACGCTTGGTCTGGGGAATGTGGATATTGCATGGATTATCCTTGCGATAGTTGTTCTCCTTATTCTGCTTATCATATTAAACTGCGTCCAGTTTGTGCAGCACAACGCGATGAAAAAGAAATATGATAAGTTCATGAAGGGAAAAGCTGGCAAGAGTCTGGAAAAGGATATTATAGGGCTGTTTGAAGATAATAGATTCATAAAGAATGAAAATAAGGGAATCAAGGAGGACATTCTGGAGCTGCAAAGAAGGATGCGTTACTGCTATCAGAAGGTCGGACTTGTAAAATATGACGCGTTCCATCAGATGGGAGGACAGCTGAGCTTCTGTCTTTGCCTGTTAGATGAAAGAAACTGCGGTTTTCTATTAAATTCCGTTCACAGCAGCGACGGCTGTTACAGCTACACAAAGGAGATTGAAAAGGGAGAATGCCGGCTCTCTCTGGGCAGCGAGGAGCAAAAGGCCCTGGAGATGGCCATTGGGCAATAATTTTTCGAGGAGGGAAACAAGATGATTGATATTAAATTTCTGAGGGAAAATCCGGAGACGGTAAAGGAGAATATTCGCAAAAAATTTCAGGATGAAAAGCTCCCCCTGGTGGACGAGGTCATTCAGTTGGATGCCGAAAGCAGAAAGGCACAGAAAGAAGCGGACGAGCTGAGGGCGGATCGCAACAGGATTTCCAAAGAGATAGGCGCCCTGATGGGACAGGGAAAACGGGAAGAAGCGATGGCAAAAAAGGAGCAGGTCGCCGCAAACGCCCAAAAACTCGTAGAGCTGGAAAAGAAGGAAGAAGAACTCCAGGAAAAGATTCTTAAAATCTTGATGGTCATTCCCAATATCATCGATCCGTCTGTTCCCATCGGCAGAAACGATACGGAAAATGTGGAGATTCAAAGATATGGGGAACCCGTAGTCCCGGATTTTGAAATTCCATATCATACGGAGATCATGGAGAGCCTTGACGGAATTGATCTGGACAGCGCCAGAAAAGTGGCCGGGAACGGGTTTTACTATCTGATGGGCGATATTGCGCGGCTTCATTCCGCTGTGATCACGTATGCCCGGGACTTTATGATTGACCGCGGTTTCACCTACTGTGTGCCGCCCTTCATGATCCGCAGCAACGTGGTGACGGGCGTCATGAGCTTTGCGGAAATGGACGCCATGATGTATAAAATAGAGGGCGAGGATCTGTATCTTATCGGCACCTCCGAGCACTCCATGATCGGCAAATTTATCGACACTATCATCCCGGAGGATCAGCTTCCGAAAACATTGACCAGCTATTCTCCGTGTTTTCGGAAGGAAAAGGGCGCGCACGGTCTGGAGGAGAGGGGCGTATACCGGATCCACCAGTTTGAAAAACAGGAAATGATCGTGGTCTGCAAGCCGGAGGATTCCAAGGCATGGTTCGATAAGCTGTGGCAGAACACCGTGGACTTGTTCCGTTCTATGGAGATTCCTGTGCGGACGCTGGAATGCTGCTCAGGCGATCTGGCCGATCTGAAAGTGAAGTCCATCGATGTGGAGGCCTGGTCGCCCAGACAGAAAAAGTATTTTGAGGTGGGAAGCTGCTCCAACTTAGGGGACGCCCAGGCAAGAAGATTAAAAATCCGCGTCAGCGGGGAAAATGGGAAATACTTTGCGCATACCTTAAATAATACAGTTGTGGCGCCGCCCAGAATGTTGATTGCGTTTTTGGAAAATCATCTGCAAAAGGACGGTTCCGTCCGGATCCCCGAAGTTCTGCAGCCGTATATGGGCGGGAAAAAGGAAATCCGGAAGAAATAATACATTATGTAAACCAACAGCGGAAAAGAGGTGAGATTCTTGCATAAGTTTTTACGGGCAGTCGGATTCAGTGAATATACGGAGAAAAAGCAGATTCGCCAGCTCGTTAAGGATGTGGTTCTGCACGCTGACAAAAGGACCTATACGGCGGGGGAAGGCAGCGGCATCCTGGCGGAATTTGACAGAAATTTTTCCGGTGAGGTGGGCGTTGCCGTATGTGGGGAATTTGACGAGGAAGATAATTTTTCTTACGATTACTATTATCCCTATCTTTGCCCGCAGATCGTGAGTACGGGGGAAGACGTCTCCGTGGAGCGGCATGCCTTCCGGGAATCCTACGCCGGCGTGTGCGAGGATCCCAAGGTGGGCGTATCCCTCATCTTTTATCTGCAGAATATGATACCGTATCTGAAATATAAAAATGCGGATCGCCTTCCTGTCCAGGGTACTACGGTGAGCCTTTCCGCGCTCTCCTGCGAAGGAACGATTCTGATGCCCTTACAGAAGACGGAGTGGCAGAAAAAGAAAATCAAGAAAGATACAGTGATCCGGAACCGGCTGATACAGGCGGCCCGGTGCGGGGACGAGGACGCCATCGAGAGCCTGACGCTGGAGGATATGGATACCTATACCGCCATTTCCAAGCGGATTCAGAAGACGGACATCTTCAGCCTTGTGGATACCTATTTTATGCCATACGGAGTGGAATGCGATCAGTATTCTGTTCTCGGGGAAATCACAGAATGCAGGGAAACGGTCAACAGCTTTACCGGAGAAAAGCTCTGCATTATGACCCTGTGCTGCAACGACCTGAATTTCAGGCTTTGCATCAACCGCATGGATCTCATGGGAGAAGCCGCCGTGGGAAGGCGTTTTAAGGGGACGGCCTGGCTGCAGGGGTATATTAACTATCCCGGGGAATGACGCCGGTTTGGCGGCCGCCCGGCCAAGTTAGTGTAAAATTATAGTTGGCAAAAATAAAGAGAAGAGGCCGAAACCTCTTCCCAATCGCACAGTTTTACTT
>CANRGX010000016.1 GCA_947630215.1 uncultured Eisenbergiella sp.
AAAAGGCCTCCTATGATTTTTTATTTTATCATAGAAGACCCGTTATAGCTATTTACAGAAAACTTTTCATACACTCGCGGTTCGAATTCCATCCCTAATCTTTTGATACTCCGGATTCATCAAAAAAATGTCATAAAACCACTCTATATGGCTAATAAGCAAATTAAGAACTTTTTGATTGACTTCTTTCTTGTGGAGCTGCACTAACGGCAAGCCGGTAATCGTACTTAACCGGACAAGTTCCTCCTCACTATAATAATCCACTGGGAAATGGTCTCTTTTTTGAGAGTTATGACTGCTGCAAAGGCAGGTCGCAGTTTCGTCAAGACGATAGAGGTAAGCCAATGGCATTGTGTGATCCAACGCCATATCTCTCAGCGCAATCGGATCCGATTTAGGGCCGCACTTAAAGCAACGTCTGTTAAACTTCTCCCAAATATATTGTGAGAACTCTTTCTTTGTTCGCCGCTCAAATTCAAAATGAATCAGATTCCTATCCAGAAGCGTATTGACCAAAATCTCCAGCGCCCGTCGGCGTAGTCCATCTTCTTTAAACTGTTGAGCGTTACGCTGAGGATTCAATGGAGCATTAACAAAGAATTTTTTGCAGGCTTTACATTCTAGCTGATGTCCATAATAAGAAATTACCTTATTGTCCTCAATCTTCAGTCCTTCTAAATCATTCGCCTTCAATTCTGCCCGATTTTGAATTTTGTAGGCCCTAAACGTTGAATGGATACAAGGTGCACGTTTTTTGCAATGTAAAGAAAAGCCCAATGTTTTTTGTTCATCATCTATGTTAATTGGCAAATATCGCCCACAACGATTGCAGCTTTTTAAAACAACCGGCATACCTTCTATGAACTTTTGGTCGGAAGAAAGATATTGTGTAAATGGAAGATCTGTGCGAAGATAATACAAATATGGCACATGCATGCCCGTTTTTTGATAAAAACTCTTTGCACAAGAGGTATCTTGAAATTCTTCTTTCGATATTGTGCCAAAATCAAATGCAATAAAATCTAATATATTCCCCCGTTCCGTCGATATAACCATTTTGACAACAGCATCGGCTAACATCGAATCCTTATTGAGCAGTTGTTCAGCATGCATACCAATATTTGACCAGCTGTTAGATTCGATAACTTGCCCGTTGCCTTTGTCAAATGTTCTGGTTTCTCCTTCATAACAGAAACTCATCTTCAAGGATACAGTTGCCTTCTTTACAGAATGAAGATACCCCCCAAAGGCCAATATGGAAATACCCCTCTCAAAAAGCTCTACTGTGCTGACAAAATCACGGGAAAATACAAACGTTACAGTATCACTATTACAGACATATCTGCACGCATGAAGAATTACACACTCCCCGCCCGTTGTCTCATTACAGGTATGATACCCGCTTTCACGGGTCACTCCTCGACGATGATAAGTTCTTAAATCCTTTTGCTCCATGATAACCCCCGCATAATTTTAATTCCATAGAAAGTATAGATAATATCTTTCATTAATCAACGGCTTAGAAATTAAGATATTTATGATATTTCAGATTAGTCTTATATGCATTTGAATTAAAAAAATCTTTATCAAAAAAATTATGTTCTTTGCCATACTCAAATAAATATTGAAATGTAAATGGAGTACCATTTTTTTTAGAAAAATGATACAGATTATAAAAATAATCTTGTATGCCAGAATTGCAAAGAATTCTTTCAATCTCATACTTAAAAAATTTATATTCTTTATTGCTAATAATTCTTTGTTTTTTCAAATAACAAATATACGAAAAATATGATAGTGTTTTATCCATTTTTAATTCCATCTCACCACTCGAATGAAATTCATATGAATACCATGATTCTCCGTAATCCAACAAATAGATTGTGTCCCTAATAAATTGGTCTGAACGAAGCTTTTCAATCAGTTCATTTATATAACCAGCTCTTTTTAAGGAAACATTTCGGCGCCATTGGTAATAAGCAAATATTCCACCTATGACAACTAAAATTAAAGAAATTCCTGCAAAAATATCAGAAATGCTTATTTCTGTTTTAAATGTCATATCAATTCCGCCCACCCCTTGAAACAACATCTATGTTAGCTTCTTGCTCTTTGACAATTGAGACCTGATAAATTGTCTCATAAGATTATCCATTAATTCTTCAGAATAAATTTCATAAGTTTACAATATATGTTACGGTCAAATATGAAAATACAGAAATACTGCCATTGTATTGTTTTTTATCACCACAACAAAAACCAAAGGATGTTTCTGCAACGGCTAGTATAACACAAAATAAGTGCTTTCGTCTATTATTTCTTCTGTGTGCTGAAAAATATGGTGTCACCACTGCGGTCATTCAGTACAAAACCAACCGGCAGTATATCTATCGCAAAAACGTTTCGACAGATTCCTTGAGTCCCTGCACAACTTATTCAGACGATCTGCTATCACCCTAACAAGCATACTCCCCAAGAAATCATCTGACCTCTAATAATTGCAAACACAATCCTTACGTCGCTTTGGTCATCCTTTGAGTCATGAAAAAACACACCGCCTTCCACGGTGTGTTCTTCAAATACTATAATAAGAATCAAACTTGTTTTTTGCTTTTTTTGATTACTCCTTTGATTACTCTGCAAAATATATACCCAAAAAGCCCACAAAATAAGATATGATAGACTGCGGAATATGGGACTCGAACCCATACGCCTTGCGGCACAAGAACCTAAATCTTGCATGTCTGCCAATTCCATCAATTCCGCCGGGATATTACCCCATCAGTATAGCCGTTTTCCCCTCCCCTGTCAATCGGTCCGCGGCGGTACCGCCGTCTCCCCGATATGGTTGATCACGGTTTTGGAAATGCGCACCGTAAAAATCAGGCTCAGCGCAAAGGAAAACACCTCCGCGATAGGGAAGGCAAGCCACACCAGCTCCACCCTGCCCGCCAGCGACAACAGCCACGCCGCCGGAAGCAGCACGATGAGCTGTCGGGTAAGCGAAACAAACATACTGTAAACACCGTTGCCAAGCGCCTGAAACAGACTGCTGGAAACGATGCCGAAGGCAGCGAACAGAAAGCTGAGACTGATGATCCGCAGAGCGGGAATCCCGATCTGAAGCATATTCTCCGAGGCGTCAAACAGGTACAAAAGATACTGGGGCGCCAACTGGAAAATCGCCAGCCCCACCGCCATAATCGCCAGCGCATAGCACACGCTGAGACGGACGGTGCGAATCACCCGTTCCCTGCGCCCCGCGCCGTAATTGTAGGCAATGATGGGCACCATGCCGTTGTTGAGCCCAAAGACCGGCATGAAAATGAAGCTCTGCACCTTGAAATAGACGCCGAAAACCGCCGTGGCGGTCGAGGTAAAGCCGATGAGGATCCGGTTCATTCCATAGGTCATGACCGAGCCGATGGCCTGCATAACGATGGACGGAATGCCCACCGCATAGATTTTGCCGATGATCTGCAAATCCGGTTTGAATCCCTTTAAGCTCAGGCGGATTTCCGGGTTATGCTTCAGATTGAAATAAAGCGCCAACCCTCCGGCCAGACACTGTCCAAAAATCGTGGCCGCCGCCGCGCCCGCCACGCCCAGCTTTGGAAAACCGCACAGGCCAAAGATCAGAATCGGATCGAAAATAACGTTGGTGACCGCCCCCACGATCTGGGTGATCATGGAATATATGGTCTTTCCCGTGGACTGCAGCAGCTTCTCCAGCATGACCTGGAGAAGCATCCCGATAGAAAACACACAGACGATGCTCAGATATGCGACGCCATATTCCACAATCTGTTCGTCCTTCGTCTGCCCCAGATAGAACGGTCTGGCAATAAACAGCCCCACGATCAGAAAAACCAGATAGGTCGCTACGGTCAGAAAAAGACCGTTCATGGCGGCCTTATTGGCCGTTTTTTCGTCCTTCTGCCCCAGCGCGCGGGACAACAGGGCATTGACCCCTACGCCCGTCCCCGTGCCGAAGGCAATGAGCAGCGACTGGATCGGAAACGCCAAAGATACCGCTGTCAGCGCGTTCTCATTGATGCGGGAAACAAAAATACTGTCCACGATGTTATAAAGCGCCTGCACCAGCATGGAAGCCATCATCGGCAGGGACATGGATAAAAGGAGCCGGTTGACAGGCATGACGCCCATTTTGTTCTCGGCTGTATTCTCCTGTTGCTTCATGGGGTTCCTCCGTTTATTAACTAGTTAATTTTATACTGTCCGGTTTATTATACCGAAAAGAAAGGCCATGTGCAAGTTTTTTCTGCACACAGCCTTTGCGCTGTTTTCCTTTTTACGGCATCAGCTCCCCAATGCCCCGTTCCTTGTTGTTGCGCGTAGAAAGCCACAGATAATTTGACTCGTCGTCCACATTCCGGCAGACCGGCACCTCCCGCTTATTGGTGGCCGATCCGTAGGGGCTCCACACGCCCTCGTCGGCAATGCCGTTCCATTCCTCCTGGTTGCCGTCCCAGTTGAGCGTGGTCAGATACATCTCTCCGCTGTATAGGCCATCCTTGAAGGTGCCAATGACATTCTGGATGTAGCGATCCTTCCTGTCCGCCTGGGACAGATCCAGATCATAGTGCTCCTGCCCCACGCCGTTTGGCATATCGGAGGCCCACTCGCCCCGGTACATATGGAGCTGATAGGCCCTGTCGGAAACCGTATCGTCGTCATAATAAATATAATATTTGATCCATTCCCCGTCTCCCTGACGCATCCCGTCAGACCACTGTCCGTAATAATACGCGTTATCCGCATAGCAGGCAATTCCCAGCCCGTCTGGCTGCCCCTGGCTGTTGCGCTCGCCATAATAATAAAAGGTATCCGAATCCGCAATGCTTGCCGACATCTTCATAAACCAGGACAGATGCGCGAGATCGTCCAGGGCCTCCGTGTTGTTCTGCTCCCAGTAGGACGCCATCTCCACCAGCATCTCCTCGTTGGTTTTATTCACCCCTTCCGCCGCGGCGAACGGGTCGTTTCCGCTGATGGTGCGCACCGTCCCCTGGGCCGGTTTCGTTTCCGTCTGCTCCTTCTGTTTCCCGGAGGGCAGTTCATTTTCCACACTTTCCGTTTCGTCCTGTGCCGAAACCGCCGCGGACAGATTTGCACCGGCGCTTTCCGTTTCCGTTTCTGTTTCCGTTTCTGTCTGGGTCTCCGTCTGACTTTCCGAAACCGTATACACGCTTTCCGCAGTTTCCCCTGTAGAATCCTTCTCCTGCTTCCTTTCGTTGAGCCTGGCCGCACACAGAATCACGATGATGATCAGAAATACTACAATCGCCGCAATCGGGATCAGATCCTTCTTTTTCTCCATCCTGCCGTTCCTCTCCTTTACCCGGATTGTAACATACGTTATCGTTTTTTCCTACCCGTTATTTCTTAAAAAAAACGAAAGACGCTGTCCTTTTTCTCATGTATATGCGTCAAAAAAGCCCGTCAGTACCGCACTTTTTCAAAAGGCCGAAGGAAAAGTCTACGGCGGTTGGCGCTTGACATCTCCCCCTGCGGCTACTATTATGAATAGGGGACAAAAGAAAGAAGGCTTCCTATGAAAAAGTGTCTGAACTGGCTGAAAAAATACGGTTCGTTTTTTTTCCTGATCCTTATCCCGATTGCCAACTGCTACCTGCTGGATTTATATACCCATAACCCTTTTACTTCCATGGCGCCCCGTGTTCATGTCATGAACATCCTGCTGTTTGTGTTTCTGGCGCTGTTTTTATTTGCTCTGACGGGACGCGTGCGCGCTGCGCTGATGATCCAGACGGTCTTCTGCGCCCTTTACGGACTGGCAGGCTATTATGTCCTGGAGTTTCGGGGCGTTCCCATCCAGCCTTGGGACATTCTCTCTCTGGATACGGCGGCCAGCGTGGCGGGCAATTATTCCTATTCCCTGGAAAAAAACGCGGTTCTGGTTCTGATTGGGTTTCTGCTTCTGCTGATTGTAGAATGTTTCCTCAAAGGCAGGCTGGTTTTGCAAAAGACCGATCCAACACCCGCTCCGCCCACGCTTTCCAAGGCAAAGCGGAAGCGGCTGGCCAAAAAGGGAATTTCCCTTTCGACCCAGAAGCCCTCTTTTCTCCGGCGGCTTTTCCACCCCTGGGCCGTCCGCGCCCTACTCGCCCTTCTGTCCGGCCTGTTTCTCTTTGGCTATACTTCCATGCTGCATGACGAAGAAATTGTAGAAAATAAACTGCGTCTTTACGATAAACTCTTTACTCCCACGGTGATACAGACCCGCAACGGCACACTGACCGCATTTCTCATGGAGCTGCAGTACATTTCCGTGGAAAAGCCGGAGGGCTACTCCGCCAAAAAGGCGGAGGAACTTCTCTCGTTCTACGCACCCTTGCAGGAGGCGCCAAAGCAAAGGCCCAACATCATCGTGATCATGAACGAGGCCTTTTCCGATCTGGCCGTGCTGGGAGATTTCTCCACCAATGAGGACTATATGCCCTTTGTGCACAGCCTGCAGGCCGGCGCCCAGAACACCGTTTCCGGCTACGCCAACGTCTCCGTCAAGGGTGGCAACACCGCCAACACGGAATTTGAATACCTGACCGGCCACACCATGGCTTTCCTGCCCTACGGCAGCATTCCCTATCAACAGTACGTGGAGGAAAAACTGCCCTCCATGGCTTCCTGGCTTTCCTCCCTGGGGTATCGTACCGTGGCCATGCACCCTTACCGCGCGGCCGGATGGGAACGCAATACGGTCTATCCCGCTTTCGGATTTGAGGAAATGCACTTTCAGGAATTTTTCAAGGGCGCGTCCAAGGTGCGCAATTATGTCAGCGATCTGGCGGACTATGAAAAGATTGTGAAGGTCTTTGAAAGCAAGCCTGCCGATGAGCCCCTGTTTCTGTTCAACGTGACCATGCAGAACCATTCCTCCTACAGCGACTGGAACAAATACGATAACTTCCACCCGGATATCACCGTGGACAATTCGAGTTCCAAGCTGCTGCCGGCCTACCTGTCTTTGATGAAACTGTCCGACCAGGCCATCGAGGCGCTGGTAAATTATTTTGCCGGGCAGGAGGAGGAAACCGTTCTGGTCTTCTTCGGAGACCACCAGCCCACGGATTCCATTGCCAATCCCGTTCTGCGTCTGCAGGGAAAGTCCTGCGAAACGCTTTCGGATGAGGAGGAAGCCCTGCGCTATAAGGTGCCCTTCTTCATCTGGGCCAATTTCGATATTGAAGAAGCGTCCAACGTCGATACCAGCGTCAACTATCTGGGAGCCAGAACGCTGGAGGCCGCCGGACTTCCCTTGCCCGCCTACTTCAGCTTTTTAAGGAATCTGGAAACCGAGGTGCCCGTCATTTCGGCCAGCCATATCACCCTGGCGGACGGGACGTTTTCCAGCGTCAAAAACCACCGGGATCTGCTTTCGGACTACCAGATCCTGCAATACTATCAGATGTTTGATCACAAGGAGTAAGCCGCAAAAAGGATGGAGGAAAAAATGAAAAAAAACGTTTTCGGGCCCCGTCGCAGGACGGCCCGTCCGTCGGTATGGAAACGGTTTTGCGCATGGGCGGCAGACAACAAAATCTGCTTCGCCTCTTTTCTGCTGCCATTCTTATGTATGATGGCCATTTTCATCCACAATGAGATTTTTCCCTTCGGCGACAGGAGCTTCATGCACTCCGATATGTACCATCAATACGTGCCGTTTCTGGAGGAATTCCTGCGCCGGGTAAAGGAAGGGGAATTTGCCTATTCCTGGAACATCGGCATGGGGAGCAATTACCTGGCCCTGTTTGCCTACTACAGCGCCAGCCCTTTTAACTGGCTGATGCCCCTGCTGCCCTCCCAGTACCTCATCGAATTTATGAGCTATATGGTGGTGTTCAAAATCGGGCTGTGCGGCTTCACCTTTGCCTACTTCCTGAAAGGGAAGTTCGGCAAAAAAGATCTGACGGTTCTTCTGTTTTCCGTATTCTATGCCATGTCCGGCTTTGTGGCCGCCTACAACTGGAACGTGATGTGGATGGATTGTCTTGTGCTGGCTCCCCTGATCCTCCTGGGACTGGAGCGGCTGGTAAAGGAAGGGCGGACGGGGCTTTACTGCGTCACGCTGGCGCTGTCCATTCTCACCAACTACTACATTTCCATCATGATCTGCATTTTCCTGTGCCTGTATTTCTGTATGCTCCTGCCCGACATCGTACAGAAAGGGGCCGGAAAGGCCAACCGCTCCCGGATCTGGCTGGCCGTGGGCCGCTTTTCCCTGTTTTCCATTCTGGCGGGCGGCATGGCGGCCATCCTGCTTTTGCCTGAAATATCGGCCCTGTATACGACGGAGTTCACCCAGTCTGCGTTTCCCAAAAAGCTCACCTGGTACTTTCCCTTCCTGGATGTGCTGGCGCGGCACGCTGTGGGCGTCTCGCGGGAAACCGGCCTGGACCACTGGCCCAACATCTTCTGCTCCTCCGCCGTGTTCTTCCTGATCCCGCTGTACTTTTTCCATAAAGAAATCCCGCTGAAGGAAAAGCTGTCCCGACTGCTTTTGTGCGCCTTCCTCATCGTCAGCTTCAGCGCCAACAAACTGACTTTTATCTGGCACGGCTTCAATTATCCGGATTCCCTGCCCTGCCGGCAGTCTTTCCTTTATATCCTGCTGGTGCTGACCATGTGCTTTGAAGTCGTCCAGAAAAAAGACGGTTTCTCCCTGACCGAGCTGGCCAGAAGCGTCTGCTTTGGCATCTGTTTTCTGCTGATCGCCCAAAAGACGGTGACAGACGACGCCTTTACCCAGGGGATGTTCCTTTTGAGCGCGGCGCTGGTTCTTTCCTACGGACTTTTATTATATGTATATAAAAAGGGGGCGGCCAGGACGGCCGAACCGGCTCCTGTCTCAGAACCCGGCAAGAAAAGAAGATTCCTGCCCCGGCCCGATTCCCGGACCTGTCTCGCTATCGCAGCGCTTCTTCTGGTCACCTTTGAGGCCACCTTCAACATGGCCCACACCAGTGTCTCCACCACGGGGCGCAGCAGCTATCTGGAAAATATCCCCGCCTATCAGGCGCTGGCAGCGCGCACCAAGGAGACGGATCCGGACTTTTACCGTTTTGAGAAATTCAGCCGCGTGACCAAGAATGACGGCGCTCTGGGGAACTTCCCCACCGCCTCCCTCTTTTCTTCCACCTCCGGCGCCAACATCACGGACTGGTACGACCGGATGGGGCTGACGGAAAGCAAGGTGTTTTACTGCTTTGACGGCCAGACTCCTTTTTCAAGTGCGCTGCTTTCCGTCCGCTATATGTTCTCCCGCACAGAAAGCGAAGATCCGGAATTGTATACGCTGATTGACGAACAGGACGGCGTCTATCTGTACCGCTGCAACTATACGCTGCCCGCCGGTTTTCTGCTGAAAGAGGACTGGAACCTTTCCTCTGAGGAACAGGAGGAAGGCAGCGCCCATCCCTTTGAGCTGCAAAACCGGATGGCCGCTTCTACCGGTGTATCAGGCGATCTGTTCGATCTGATACAGGTCTGGGAGGAAAACGGCAGATCTGAATTTACAACGGAAACCGCCGGCCACTACTACGCCTACTGCGGCAACAGCAAGGTGGACGAGGTACGGATCAGTTCGGACAGTCTCGACAAATCCTATACGAAAGTACACTATGATTATATCCTGGATCTGGGCCATCATGAAGCCGGCGACGACATCACGCTGGAAAACGAGGAGGACGGCGATCTGGATGTCCACGTCGCCCGTCTGAACATCCCCGTGCTGGCGGAGGTTCTCTCCGAAATCGGGTCAGAGCCGTTTACGGTGGATTCCTGGGATACGACCAACCTGTCCGGTTCGGTCACCGCGTCCGGCGAAGAACGCCTGCTTTTGTCCGTCGCGTATGACATAGGCTGGTCTGTCACAATAGACGGGAAAGAGGCGGAAACAGAGCCTTACGACGGTCTGTTTCTCTCCGTCACGGTTCCGGAGGGAACGCATACCATTGCACTGCACTACGCGATTCCCGGCCTAAAGGGCGGTATCCTGGCAAGCCTTACCAGCCTGTTTGCTTTCCTTGTCCTGCAGCTTGTCCTGCGGCCGGTGCAATCTGACGAAAAAAAAGCCGCCTGAGCGCGGCGGAAAGAGGTTACGATGGAACATCTCATTCTTCCCAAAAACTATCATTCCGAACTGAATCTTTACGATACGCAGATCGGGATCAAGACGGTGAAAGACTTTTTTCAAAGTCTGCTGGCCAAACAACTGAACCTGCTGCGGGTTTCCGCTCCGCTCTTTGTGGATCCTGCCTCGGGCCTCAACGACAACCTGAACGGCGTGGAACGGCCTGTTTCCTTTGGAATCAAGGAACAGGACGACTATGAAGCCGAGGTCGTCCACTCTCTTGCCAAGTGGAAGCGCTACGCCCTCAAGGAATACGGGTTTCAGCACGGCGAGGGTCTGTATACGGACATGAACGCCATCCGCCGCGACGAGGTGACAGACAACATCCATTCCATTTTTGTGGATCAGTGGGACTGGGAAAAGATTCTCTCCAGGGAAGAACGCAACCAGGACACTCTGATGGCCGTGGTGAAAGACGTCTATAAGGTGCTGCGCAAAACGGAAATGTATATGGCAATCCAATACGATTATATCGAAGAAATCCTGCCCAAGGAAATCTTCTTTATCACCACGCAGGAGCTGGCGGATATGTTCCCGGACAACACGCCCCGGGAACGGGAATATTTCATCACAAAGGCAAAGGGCGCCGTCTGTATCATGCAGATTGGCGATGTGCTGGAAAACGGGGAACGGCACGACGGCCGCGCACCGGACTATGACGACTGGTCGTTAAACGCCGATATTCTCGTCTACTATCCCGTCCTGGACATTGCTCTGGAGCTATCCTCCATGGGCATCCGGGTGGATCGCGACGCGCTGCTGTCCCAGTTGGAAAAGGCCGGCTGTCCAGAGCGGGCAAAACTGCCCTTCCAACAGGCCATCCTGAACGAAGAAGTCCCCTTTACCATCGGGGGCGGCATCGGCCAGTCCCGCATCTGTATGTTTTTCCTGCGCAAGGCGCATATCGGGGAGGTACAGTGCTCCCTCTGGCCGCCTCGGATCCGGGAAGAAGCGATGCGAAACGGAATCCATCTGCTTTGATCTGATTCAAAAAAACGGCTGCGCGGAAACCGCGCAGTCGTTTTACTGTTTCTGCCATCTGACCATCAAAATCAGACTGACGACGGATACGACCAGGAAAAAGACACAGGAAATCCACGAGACAAACGCGCCGCCTATGGGCGTCAGATCCAGCAAAAGATAGACAAACAGGTTGGCGACCATATGAAAGAACATGGAAGCCAGCAGAGAGTCATAGATCTCGCGAACCAGCGCCAGTCCAAGTCCAAGCACCGCCGCATAGACAAACTGCACCAGATTCCCGTGAAACAGCCCGAATAAAAGCGCGGAAAGCACCACGGCCGCCGGTACGCCGCAGGCCTTTTTAAACTGCCCGTATACGACGCCCCGAAACACCGTTTCCTCGCCCAGCGGCGCCAGAATCCCGTAGCTGAGAACGCCAAACCACACGGGCACGCTGCTCTGCATCTCCGAAACCTCCTGGAAAGCAGGCGAATACCGATACAGCTCTACCAGGCTCAGCAGCCCGTTCATTCCCATGGCCAGGGAGGCGGAAAAGACGGCCAGCGGCAGAAGGGAGAGCTTATCCACGCGGCCGGCGGGCCGAAAGCGAAGCTGACTGTGCCAGATCCCGTAACAGGCAAGAAAAGCTATGACAATCCCGGCCGCGCTGCCCAGATTCAGCCAGGCATCCATGCTGCTGTCAAACCCTTTTATCGGAAACGGGAAAAACATTCCGCCAATAAACAGGAAAGCCATCGGGACAAGAACACCGATGATAAAATACAGCCACATGGCCAGCGCGCTGCTGCCAACGGCCTTTAGGACAGTCCGCGCCCTGGACTCCTTCTGCGGCGTCCGGACACGGGAAGCGTACCCGCCGCTCCAGGTGCCCGCGTAAACAGTCCGCTGTCCCAGAAGCACCCGGCGCAGCCCGTCCACATCCCGGACGACTATCTCCGCCCCCGCCCCGGACAGCTCTCCGGGCTGCGCGAAGCCGTATTCCACCCCGATCTGATGGATACCCGCGGCCTTCGCCCCCTCTATATCATATTTCCGATCCCCTACCAGCACTGCCTGAGAGCGGTCAAAGGACCCGAAGCGCCGCAGCGTCTCCTCCAGCACCTCCGCCTTTTTCTCCCGCTGGCCGCTCAACTCGCTGCCGACCACCACCTCAAAATACTGCCGGATCTCGAAATAATTCAGAATCTCCTCCACATACACCGAGGGTTTGCTGGACGCAATGCCCAGATGCGCTCCGGCCTGCCGCAGATCCCGCAAAAGCTCCCGCATCCCCGGATACAGCGTATTCTCATAGAGCCCCGTCACGGAAAACCGTTCCCGGTACTTTGCCACCGCCACTTCCGCCTGCTCCGCCGTGAAACCGTAAAACTCCATAAAGCTGTCCCGCAGGGGCGGGCCGATAAAAGGCCGCAGCTTCGTCGTGTCCGGCTCGTGTATGCCAAAGCTGTCCAGCGCATACTGTACGCTCTTTGTGATCCCCGCCTCGGGATCGCTGATCGTTCCGTCCAGGTCAAATAAAATATAAGAAAACATGGCGTCACCTCATCCTTTGCCATCCAAATACCGCGCATAGACAGATCTAACGCTACCCTTATCATAGCAGAAAATATCCGCGCATACTATGATTTTTTTGTGAAAAATGTCGGACAGCTCCGTCCGCTCCCGCACGGAACAAAGGGAAGGGGGTTGACAAACGTCCCCATACCGCCTATAGTGGAGAGAAAGGAAGGGGTTCCCTTTCCTTTCACAATGCCAGGGGAGCTTATTGCTGAGATTGAGCCGGCCGCGCGCCGCTTCCGGCTCTATACCCTCACAACCTGATCCGGTCAGCACCGGCGTAGGGAGGCAGGATTTTGAAAACGCAGGACGGCAGCCTGCGGCAAGGCTTTTTGATTTGGCAAAAGGCCCTGTCCGGCGGACGCTACCCAAAAGCAGTGTGTTTTCAAAACGGCGATATCCCCTCCTGTGCCCACACAAGGAGGATTTTTTATGTCTGAAAACAAAAACAAACTGACCACCCGTAAACTCGTATTCTGCGCCATGGCGCTGGCGCTGGCCACCGTGATCTCCACGGTCATCAAGCTGCCCAGCCTGCCGGCCGGCGGCTCCATCACCCTGTTTTCCATGCTGGTGATCTGTCTCGTCGGCTATTGGTACGGCCCCGTCATAGGGCTGATTACCGCGCTGGCCTACGGCGTACTGCAGTTTATCACCGGGCCCTACGTGGTACATCCTGTCCAGGTGCTGCTGGATTATCCCCTGGCCTTTGGCGCGCTGGGCCTGTCCGGCTTTTTCTGGCAGAAAAAAAACGGTCTGATCATAGGCTATGTGGCCGGTGTTCTGGGAAGGCTTCTGATGCACGAAATCTCCGGATATCTCTTTTATACCGAATACGTTTCCGGAGATCCGGGCGCAAATCTTTCCGCTATCTGGGCTTCTACGGTCTATAACATGAGTTATATCCTTCCGGAGATGATCCTGACGCTGATCCTGCTCTGCCTGCCCCAGATCCGGGATATGCTGAAACGCTTAAAGGCGCTGGCAAACCAGGCCTAAAAAACACCCGCACGGCGAAAAACGCTGTGCGGGTGTTTTATCTGCATCGTAACAGAGCGGTTATTTTTTATACTTCCTGAGCACTCATTCCTGAATAACATAGTCACATCTAATCAAAAAATTCAACTTCTACCACAAGATCAGTAAGTTCTGAATTGAGACCTTTTACCAGATTCGCAATTACAGTTTGCGCGGATGACTTTGCACTCTTATAGAACTGGGCATTTGACTTCATATAGTTATTTAACTTCGTATATCCGGCTTTTCTCATTTCGACAGCTAAATCTGTTCCTACAGATATGCTTTTGTCAAATACTCCATCCTGCCAGAATAATCGGTTTGCCTGAGTGATTCTGCAATTTGTCAGTTCGGGGCCCGGTACCCTGACCAAAACATATTGCCTATCGGAATCAATGATAAATTCGCTAGCTTTCATATCTACGGTGTAAACTCCATCACCATAGAACTCCATCCAGGCCTCAATCCCGTCCTCATTATCATCTTTTGACTCAATTACATACTCTACATCACATACTTTAAGCACTTCCAAATTAGCTTCTTCTCTGATTGATGCAACCTCTATAGATACATTGTTTGACACATGGTACTTTCTTTCTGCCGAAGCATATGCCGTATCATAGAATCTATTGTAAGCATCTTCAGAAGCCTTATTTTTCGCGCTCTTATATGCTTCTCTGGCTGATTCTCCACCCCTATGAACAGCATTTGAAATGATAAGAGCTGCTACCGTAATCAGGATCACTGCCACCGCAAAGCATATGTTGCTTAAGGAAAATATCTTCTTCCACTGTATCTTTTTCTCAGGCCTATTCACAGGGCATTCCGGAGACTCGGGCAAATTGTTTTTGATTTCATTTTCCGTATTCATCAGCCTGCTCCCCTTCCTTAAAACTTACAACGACTTCTTTTTTATTTCCTGTTGCTGCTTTTGCTATTATTTCAATCTGCTTTATTGCTGAACTCTGCGCTGCTTCAGTCAAATTTGAATAGTATCCCATTTTCTCTTTTACCGATTGATCTGTAGCTGCTCTGGTATTTATATACTCAGCAAAGCCATCTTCCGCACTACCGGACCATGAATGTTTCTGATACTCGGCAAGCTTTTCCGTTGCGCTTTCATCTATGTAAATTTCTACATTTATTGCCGGGAGAAGGATCTCCACTGAATTGGCGTCAATATCATTAATCTCTACATCCTTTAAATTAACCGAGTATATTGCTACATCTTTAAGTAAGAATAACGCTGCATAATCATCGCCAAGCGTATTAACATCCCTAAGTTTTACTCCTGCTTCTAATACTTCAAGATTACCTATTTCACTGAAACGGTTCCTAATCCCGGATTTTGTATCTTTCGCACTTAATCCCTCTTCCTTTCCCTCTTCTGCGCCTTTTGCTAACCCGGTAGTAATTCCGTCAAATGATCCGATAACATTTCCAACAATAGTTCCTGTCTTATCCCCTACGCTTACTCCCAGATTCTTTGCATTGTTATAAGCTGGAAGAGCATAACCAAACACTCCGACTACAGCAACTATCATACAAACAATAGAAAGGAAATTTATTTTAACTTTTTTGTTTATTCTTTTTAAAACTGCCATCTTTAAATCCTCCCTCCTACTTTACTTTTATATACTTATCTCTGGTTATTGTACTGCCGTCCAAAGAAGCTGTAATTGGTATTTCAACACTTTCTTTAATCTTGCTCAGTACACCCTGTATGTCATTTACTCTGTCTTCAAACCAATTAGAGCCTTCTCTTACTATAACATGGCTACCATCAGTTATCTCATATGATAATTCCAGTTTTTGTTCTTCTTTAAGGTTATAGGTTCCTGCCTCCACCGCTTCCCCGTCAATCTTGTATGTAACCTTACCATAAGCATCTGTGGCATCGAGAGTGATGCTATACAATTTCTTTACGGGATGCTCCCTTAATACCGTTGAAATGTTGGATATAAATTTTGAATAGGTCATAGTATCTGTATATATATCCGTCTTTCCACTATCTTTTACATAGTATCCGGTCTTTGCCGATAAAGAAGTCTTTATCTTTCTTGATCCTTCCATTACATCACCGGCTCTTAAAGTTCGGTTATCAGTTAAATCAGTAGTCTCAACTGAAATGCTTCCGTTGTCTATGCCTGGAGCTGTGAATGCAACAACATCAACCTTACTAACAGTAAGATTCACTGTCTTATATACCGTACTGCTATTGGAAATGTAGAGTGATACAGACAGGCTTTCCGGTAATTTCTGAAGATATCTGATATCACTTTCCTTTTTCCCGTCTACAGTTTCTTTCTTAATTTCTACCTTAAGTGCTTCCCCATCAAGCAGCGCGCCGTTTGAAGCTGTAAGTGTCAAATCATTCTTTGTTCCAACCTCTTCACTAAATACTTCTTTTTTCTTCCCCAGTTTAAGAGAGGATACCTTTCCATCCACAGAATTGATTTCAAACTCTGTATATGTCCCTACAGACTTATCAAGAGTCAATGTCACCACCGGTTTATACTGCTGCTCAGTAAATATATCATTTACATCTCTTCCATCAACATTCACCTTCTGAACATCCTTAGCAACGACTTTATATACCGTGTCATCTTCTGCATCACAAGACCAGCCGTTCTTAGGCTGAAATTTCATTACTATTTCAGAGCCAATAAACGCCTCTACGCTATCGCCTGTCAGTGTTTTTTCATCAAGCGAATATATAATATTACCGCCTTTTTCAGGCTGCGGAAGTGTAACTTTTACTTTTTCTTTCTTGCATACAAGATTGGAAATCACATCAGCAACATCACCAACCTCAACTTCACCTTCCATATCTCCCGGAACCCAATATCCACTATCTACGCGCGTAATCTTATATGAAATCTTGTTTCCATCAGGGATAAATGTTGGGCTGTCTATGACTACGCCCTGATATTTATACTCAATGTCAGCATGTTCCACCTTGTACTTATCAGGATCAAACTCTCGATCTCCACTATTTTTGTGAAGCTCTACTGAAAAGCTTGTGATATTCTGATCTGATGCAAATTCCTCGAAACTTACAATTCCATCAACTTCATTATTATATAGGCATATTGGGTCAGAACTAACAAACACGTATGAATTGGGATCATACATATAGGTAACCGTATAAGGCGCCACCGGACTTACACTTGTAGAATTACCAGTTGTTTTTTCTCCATTAATATCCCATGTCCCTGCAAGTGATTTTTCAACACCATTATTATCTTTATAGAAATCATTAAGGGTTATATTTTGGGCAGTATATTCTCCGAGCGGGATAATAGCAATTTCTTTTCCGTTAAAGTTCGTAGGAATCTGAAATACAAGCCCATCTTCAAAAGGTGCTGTTTCGAGTTCCTTTTTCTTTTTTCCGTTCTCGTCATACTCCCAAACTTCAAATCTGCTAAATTTATACGCATCTGTGTTGGGATTATCGACCTCCTGTATATTTGCATATATGCAATCATTAACATGTAAATAAGCTCCACCGGGATTAAGCAGACCTGTCATTGCCGGATCATCAAAATACTGCACAGAAATATAGCTGTTGACAGCAAACGTGACATGTACCGCATCCGAATCCTCTAAAACACTATAATCCACTTCATCGGAATAGAAGAAGCCTTCTTTATTAATCTCCTCTTCCTGCGTTATTTCTTCATATCTTGCATAGCTCTCATCTGCCTTAATAGCAGACTCCTTTATCACTGAATCTTCAATGTATGAATTAAGACACCTGCTGATAACGCCCTCTTTCTGACCGCATCCCACAAGTACTACCATACATAATCCAATTAATAGAGCCATTCGCTTTTTCATATCATCTGAACCTCCGCTATATCCCTTGCTGATTCTTTCTTGATTTCAATCATCAAAATTCTTATTCTTTATGTACCTTTCGGATTTCATTCTATGATCATCAGGTTTTATTGAGTATGGCACTCTTATTTTAAATTATAATCCCTTATCGGAACAATAGCAATCAATAGTACTTTATCATTTCTGTTTTTGTTTTATCCCCATCAGCTATCCGCCTTTTCCTCCTGCACATTTTCAATCAGACTTTATAATTGACCGTTTTTTCATATATTTCCTGTTGTAAAAACAAGATGTCAGACATATAATAAAAGTAGGAATTTCCTATTTCCCTACTTTTTTATACGAGGAGGATTTTATTATGTCTGAAAACATATTGGTAAACGATGCGAGAGTGATGTCGAAAGGACAAGTGACCATTCCCAAAAATATCCGCATGGCTCTTGGTGTTTCTACAGGCGACCGCGTAACTTTTATCGTAGAAAACGGTTCCGTCCGCATAATCAATTCCGCCATCTACGCCATACAGAAGTTTCAGGAACAAATGAAAGGCCAGGCAGCTTTGGCCGGCTTTACATCAGAAGAAGATATCGCGGACTGGATTACCAACTCACGGCGAGAGGAAAATGCTGAATGAAAATCATGAATAATTGTTCCACGAATCATTAGCGTTTCTGATTTTCTCAATATGAAATGACAAATTTATAGAATGCACTTCGTCCTATCCCGTCCCATCAGACATATTCCGGGGCGATGCACCAACTTGTGCGGGCGCGATGCCTTTCAGCAAAAAAGACAGATACTCTGCGATACCGTCATCATCGTTACTTCCAATGACAAGATCCGCCTGTTTCTTCACCTCGCTGACCGCGTTTCCCATAGCGATTCCCTGAAGCCTGCATTTTCCCATCTGACGTCCTCCAGAAAATACGATATTGGGCACACTTCATTTTATTGGTTCCATTCGTATTCCATATCCTCTAAATCCGGTTGGGAACATGCACACAGCATGGAAACAGCTAAGATAACGATGCCAAATAAAGAGACAATCCTGTTCCTGATCACTTTATCCACCTCCTTGACAAAAAGCCCTGCCTCTGTGTATGATCTCATCATATCAACCGGCCCGCAATTCGGCAAGAAAAAACGGCGTTGTAGGAGAAATTTCAAATATTTTGGCTGGAGAAGGAAAATATGCAGGAAATTCTGAGAGTGAACGTATCGCTGGACGATTTTATGGAAGTAAACGGAGCCGGGCATTCCGTCTGCATGGCCGTATTCTCCGGCACGGCAGACGGCCCCTATTTTCAGGGCAGGATCCTGCCCCACGGAGTAGACACGCAGCTGCGCGCGGACGGGAAGCCCATGACGCTGTCCGCCCGCTATATTCTGGAGGGCACGGACGATCAGGGAAAGCCCTGCCGCATTTTCATCGAAAACAACGGCACGGGAACTTCCGATCCTGTGATCCACACCCGTCCTTTCCTTGTTACGGACAGTACCTCGCTGGCCTGGTTGGAGAGTGTCGATCTGCATAGCACGGTTGAGGGCACGGCGGATGGTGTTGTCATTCATATCCTGGCGGACGTCGCTTAAAACTTATTTTGTCTGCCCGTTTTCAATGCAAATAATGTCTTATCTATTTTAAAACACCACCGTCTTTGTGGCAATCTGCTGGCGAAAGCGTACATCGTGCTCGACAAACAGCATGGTCGGCCGACAGGAAAGCAGCAGCTTCTCGATCTGCATCCGGGAGAAAACGTCGATATAGTTCAGCGGTTCGTCCCAGATGTATAGATGGGCAGGCGCAAGAAGGCTGGCCGCGATCAGCACCTTCTTCTTCTGCCCCTCTGAAAAATCCTCCATATTCTTTAAAAACTGCGTCCGTTCCAGATCGAGTTGTCTCAAAATTGCGCAAAACAGGCTCTCCTCCAGGCCGCGCGCCTGGCAAAAGGCCCGAATACTGCCCTTCAGAAAAGAAGTGTCCTGATCGATATAAGAAATCACCAGCCCGGCCGCCGTCTCGCAGACGCCGGATTCCGTCACCAAAGGCCCTGTACCCAGGCCCGCCTTTTTCAAAATCTGCTTGATCAATGTGGTTTTTCCGCACCCGTTTCCCCCGTGCAGCGCCACCCTCTCCCCCTGCATCAGATCGAAGGTCAGATTGGAAAATGCCGGACAGTCCGCTCCCTCATAGGTGACGGTGTACGCACGGACATGAATCAGCCGTTCCCTGTGGTGACGCAGGGGCATGAGTTTCAGATCCACCGGTTCTTCCAGATCGGCAAGCAGCCCCTCCTTTTCTTCGATCTCCCTCTCGATCCGCTTTTGCATCTGCGATACCCTGCTCTGCATTTTCTTCGTCTTCGCCCCGATATAGGCGCGGGTATCTTTGGAACGGTCGTTCTCTTTCACAGGATCAAATCCGATTTTTGTCCGTTCGCTCCGTTCCGCCCACTGTGCCGCTTGCGCCGCCGATTGCTTCAGTTTTCCAATCTCTTTGATACGCTTTTCCTGCTCCGCCCGCGCAAACTGATCCCTGCGCTGCTTATTCTCCCACCAGACGGAAAAATTGCCGTTTTGCACGTCGATGCTTTTCCGGTTCAACACCAGCACATGATCCGTGCAGGCATCCAGCAGATCCCGGTCGTGGGACACCAGAAGAAACCCCTTTTTCGACGCCAGATACGCCTTTACGTTCTCCCTGGACGCCTGGTCCAGATGATTGGTCGGCTCATCGATCAACAGAAAATCATTCTCGCCGGAAAACAGAACCGCCAGCATGACCTTCGTGCGTTCCCCCGGGCTTAGCGTTTCAAACGGGCGGTATAAAACCTCCTCGCCCTCCCGAAGCTGTCCCATCTCCATAAGGACGCGCCACGGTTCGCATCCGGTTTTCCACGCTTCCAGAAGCTCTACGGCCGGAAGCGCCATCTGCTCTTGCGTAACCGGATAGGGAAAATAGTCAAACGCGGTAGAGGTGATAATGCTGCCGCTGTACTCATACTTTCCCAACAACAGATTTAAAAACGTGGTCTTTCCCTTCCCGTTGCGCCCCAAAAAACCGATCCTCCAATTTGTGTCAATGGAAAAAGAAAGATCCTCAAAAATATTGTCAAAACCGCCCTCATAGGCAAACGTCAAATGATCCACAAGTATTTGTGCCAATGTTCTCTCCCTTCTGCAGTTCCATAAAAAAAAGAACCGTCCGTCGCCAAACAGTTCCATTACGCGTCATAACCGCACAGGGAGCGCCTGTGTTTTTCTTTTTTGATACGAAAAAGAGAGCGGCCATGAGGACATAATCCACCTTTGGCAACATGAAAGCAACCTATCTTCATGCAGACAAAAGCAAATTATTTCCTCATTTTTCCCTCCATCCCGGAGCGTTTACGCGACGGGGCGGCGATGAGAAACTCGCGAATGCGATTTCTCATCTGCCATCAAGGCAATTTGTGACGCTCCGGCACAAATTGCCGATTGAAAAATGAGCTATCAAGCTCATTTTTCAATTTTTCCCTCCCTCTCCGTTCCTGCCGAAATTATAACACAGAACAAAACGGCCTGTCAATTCTCATTCATGACATACCGGGGTACCCGAACCGGTTTTTTGCGCTATCCAGGGCTTCCTGAAGCCCGGTAAACAGTTCGCTGCAGCGCGCGATCTTTTCCCCCGCATATTCCTCCTTTTCGCTTGCGGTGAGCAGCACGAACTCATCGCCGCCGATGCGAAACACAATATCTTCCTTTCCTGCGGCATCTTCCATCCGCCGCATGGCTTCGAGAATTCTTCGATGATTCATATACGCATCTCCTGACTCCAAAGGCGTATTCAGCCTTGGAAAAAGCTCCCATGTCCGGGTTTTCAGCCGGTATTCGGAAGGCGAACAGTTCCAGATCTGCCGGGACGCCCGTGTGAACGCCTCATGGCTGGAATAACCGAACCGCAGCGCCACATCCAGAATACCGGATCCGGGACACTCTACCAGAAGCCTCGCCGCTTTTGTCATTCTCCTGCGAATCAGATAGTCCCGTACGGAAATGTGATTGACAAAGCGGAAAATTTTTTCGAGCGTGGACTTTGAGCAGTAGCAATTTGCGGCGATATCCTCTGTGCGAATCTCCTCCTCCAGGTGCTGCTCCATATATTCCAGCGCTTTTTCCAAAATTTCCAGATTGTCCATCTGCCTGGCTCCTTTTATTTGATACCCGATTGATCAATTGCAGCTTCAGTATAACAGACTGTGTCCGGAGCGTCTTGATATTTTGAGTAAATCTTTCCTTACTCGTACTTCCATACCATACAGCCGGCCTTCAGCGGGTCACAGGTAAAATAATAGTTGTGAAATGGAAAACTCGGCCCGCCCGTGCTCACATAAATGAGATTATCCCGGATCGTCCCGTTGGCAAGCCCGGGCGCAATATCCGCGGCCGCAACATAATAAGTATGTTCCCCCCATTGTACACACTCAATTCCATCCAGACTCTGCGTAATAACTCTTATATACCACGAATAATTTCTGGCGTCTGTGTTGACTGTCTGTGCCGCCGTAAGGATGCTGCCCACATTATCCCACCACCACTGCATCACATTTTTGGAATTATCATACAGAACATGCGTCCGGAAATAAGCGACCTTCTGTTCATGCGGAATACCGGAACCGATCACCCATTCGGATGATTCCGTGCCTGTCTTTTCAATTCCGTTTAAATACTGGAATTTCAAATTTTCATCATAATTTTGTCCAACCCACCAGGTCAGGGCGTCATTGTCCGGTTTTTTCTCCGCCGCCAGATACACCAGTTTCTGATGCTCCGTGAGTTTATCCCAGGTCACGATATACCCTTCATTATGAAATCCATACGTTGCCCGGATCAGATCCGGATTTGCAGCGACCTCCTCCATCAGGGGATTCCCCTGCCAAATGTCCACCTCACCGTCATTCCCATATTCATCACTGTATTCGTCCGTGGTTTTTATAGGTTCTGCGGCATAAACTCCCATCCGGCTGCCGCCGAGTATACATATGGCAGACAGTGCCGCCACCGCGGTTCTCCATTTTTTTCCCATATCAGACTATCCTCTCTTTCTTTTTTCTGCTTTCTATAGCACCGATCAGAATATGCTTTGTCCGATTGCAGCGCCTGTCCAGAATTGCGTGACCACACCGATCCATATTTCTCCGTCGACCTGGTTAACCCAGGGGTCAAACATGATAAGGGTTCCTTTCTTGTAATTCCCGAAAGATTCCGCATAATCAATTATGAGGTTCGAAAACACGTTGAGCAAATACTGATGATCCAGATCCAACAGGCGGACGTTTCCTATTTTCCCCTCCAATGTGAACCTCTCCGGCGCATCCTGACGGTGGCGCACAATTTCCTGCGCCAGCGCAAGGTACAGAGGATCGTTGGTATAGTCCCCCCTGACATAATTTTGGCCGGGGTGTTTTCCGTAATCCACATGGTCCACAACCGGGGATTTGATCACGAATTCCGGCCAATTTGCATCCCGGCCCGGGTCATAGGTGATGCCCAGCGCATTGACCTGCGCCCGGATAGAATTTGCTGCATCGGCTTTTTCCTGCGCCGCAGTTCCGGCTGCCCCGGCTTTTTGGCTGGCCTTCCGTCCTTCCGCCTTTCCATGCTCCACATAATGCTTGTACAACGCTGCCGGATCCGTCCCGTAGACCGCTACAACGTCCGGATTGTTCTGTGCGTAATAGGCTGCGTCAAAATCCGCCGGGATCCCTGCCGCCGGTTCCGCTGCCGTCTGGCTGTCAGCCGTCGGAACCGGGCTTCGCCCCTCTGCTTTCCCATGCTCCATATAGTGCCGGTAAAGCGCCTGTTCATCCGTGCCGAACGCGGCCTTCACGTCCGGATAGGCGTCCGCATAATATTGGGCGTCAAAGGCCGTGCCGTCCGGCATGGTCTTTGTCTGGGCGGATACCGTCATCCCACAGCCCAGCGTCGCGACCACAAGCATTGTCAACATCCATTGTTTTTTCATGTTCGTTTCCTCCTATAATTTTTTCGTTCCTGCTGCCCCTGTGTCTGTCTCAGCCAAAAAAGACGGCATCCATCTCGCTCATGTTGTATTTTTCCTGATCCCACGGTGCGCTGACTATGCCAAGCGGACCATCTTCCGAGACGTCCATGATCTGTTTTGCCCCATCCGCTCCGAAAAGGTTTTTCAGATTTTCTATAAATACATCATAGGAAACCGCTTCCCCCCGAAGGGATGCCTCAACAGAGCCCTCCGGCAGCATAGGTATTCCTTCCAGGACATCCTGATGCTGAAATTGCTCCGAATAATCGGACGGTACCATTATGTCCAAACCCGTCACCGTTTGCGGCTCTCCCAATTCGGAAATCTCATATAGGTACCAGGACCAATAAAGCTCGCCACTATAATCGTCGTATCTATCAAACATCCAAAAAATATTTGTTCCCTCTATAAAACTCGTGTTCGAATAGCTTCTAACGCCATCCGTCCTATCCCTGCACAGAAAGACTGGCTTCCCTTGCTGGATCATAAAATAATTATCTGCACAAGCATCCTCAATATACAGTAGAGGGAATTCCTGTCCTTCCCATTTGACAAACTGGAATCTGAGATTTTCTTCATCGTAGGATATCTTATCCCCAGGTTCATTCACTCCATTCTCTAAGGAAAGACTTCCGTTTTGCTTCAGCTTGCTGAGCAATTTATAATAGCTCTCTTTCCATGCCTCCTGGCTCGTATATAATATCTCCACCTGATCTTCCCTATAACAGGCCAACGTATCCAGATCGATATAGCAGCGCCCGGCAGACCAGTCCTCCTCCTCTATCAGATTGTCCGGCAAGCCATTCTGCTCATCCACTTCAACGCGAATTTTTCTGTTACGAAATCCAACTACCGACTTCGCATAGAAAGAGGAATAACCCTGGAAAGAGGGATAACCCTGCTGCCACCTGTTCTCTACACCCATGGCGGACGCAAATTGATCCAGCGACATTTCTTCATCCCTGTTTTGCACCTGATAATTCCCCCGGATATATCGCTCCATATTTTCTTCCGTGATCTGATGAAAGAGAAATGGTTTGAAATTCGCAAGGATCTCCTGAAACTGTTCTTTGGTGATCGAAGAATCTTCATACGTCTTAGCATCTTCCCAACTCAAGGATCCACTCGATCCCTCGAAATCCCCGTACTCTGCGCTATAAAGACAGATCCCGTTTGTCCAGTAATTTCCGGAATCTATTGCGCGCTGCCGGTCAAACGGCTGTTCGGGCATCGTCAGCACATTCAGAGAAGTAAGCCGTTCCGGTGAAGTCCCTATATCCAGGCCAAACTCATAGACCGCTCCATCCCGGCTGTCATATCCAAGCACATAGGTACCGAAACTATCATATGGATAGTTCCAACGCATCTCCACTCCAGTTTCCGTCCATGTATACAGATAGGTGGCTGTCTCACATTTCTGGACAAGCAGTTCCGGTATCCCGTTTTTGTCCATATCGTAGAGGCAAAACCCGTTTATAAAGCCTGTCATTCCGCCCTCGTTCTGTTCTTCCAGCAAAGGCAGAAAGTTGGAATGATCGCCCAGAAAATCCCGATAGCCCGCTACCCATTCCGGTTCCTCCGGTGTTTCCTCCTGCGTGACCGTCTCCGTTGGTATCTCGGTTTCCGGAAGCGTTCCTTCCGTCGCTGCGACAGCTTCTTCCGTCGCTTCCTCCATGGCGTCCGTCTTGGCCGCTAAGGTTTCTACCGTCTCGTCCGTGCCGTCCAAGCCGGTTGTTGTCTCCTCCCCTTCCGTTGGGATCCAATCCCGGTCGCCGGGAACGCTCCCGCAAGCGCAAACCGTTCCTGCCAGCATCGCAATCGAAAGATAAGCTGCCAATTTTTTCTTCCATCTTGTCATTGGTTTTCTTTTCCTTTCCGTTTCTTTAAGGCCCCATCCTGCCCTTTCATAAAGGATAGTGGGGCTTTTTTCAAAAAAGGTTGCACTTGCGCGGAAAATTTTTCAGTGTACCACCTTTCCCACAAATATTCCCCCAGTTCCTTTCCCTCCCGCACAAAAACAATCCGGCCGCTCTCCGTCCGGTACTCGATCTCTTCAAAGGGGGCTTTCTTCCTGTGCAGACGGGTGTGAAACGTCAATACCTCCCTGTCCTCACAATCCCACAGAGTATGCTTATATACGCCTTTTCCCTCGGCACGGTCACATCCGTGCAGATAAATGCCATCTTCCGACAATCTTGTGGTATGAATATACAGACACCGCTGTCCCTTCTCAAAACATACTCCGTCCCTATAGACAGAATGCGCGCCGTTTCTTCTGTACGATCCATTTTGCCTCCCCCTTCTTTCTTCAGAGATCATTTTAAGGCGGTCTTTATCTTCAGGCATAAAAAACCCGGCCTTTTGCGGCATAGCCGTAAAAGGCCGGGCTTTTCATGCCTGTCCTATTTTATTTTATGCCAAAGATCTTTTGGTCCTCCCCGTTTGACACGCAAAACAATTCTCCGGCAGCAAAACAGCTGTCGGCCGGGCCGATTTCCTCCAGACGGGTAAAGCTCTCATCGATCAGCCAGGCGGTCCCGTCTTCTATGACCACGGCATATCCGTTGGCAAAAGCGGAAGCATCCCCGTACAATTTTTGCAGATTGCCTTCATGGTCGATATAACCCCATTTGCCCTCGGTCTTTACCAGCCAGTATTTTTCCGTATTCATGCTAAGGTTGTCATAAACGCCCAGAACACATTCGCTGCCTGCAGAACTGTTGGGATCCGTATCCTTGGCCAGATCCATCAGGATACTGCCCAGCGACTCGCCGCTGTCCTTATCATAATACAAAAGCCCGACCTTTGTGCCGTAATTATAACTCCAGCCTCCGTGATGAAAAATGGAAGCGCGCTGCATTTCGGTGACCTCCGTATCGGCCCTGCTGTCCCCCCAGACTTCTTCCGCGACAATCCGGGGATTCACGGAATCAAAGGCCCACTCATCCTTCATCAGGCAGAATTCTTCCATTATTGCCCAGGTGCTTACATAATAGCCATCCAGATACAGGCCGCCCGGCGCATTATAAAAAGCAACGGAAGCCGCGGATGACTGCACCCTGCTGCCCTCTTCATCCACACTCGCCTGATACACCGGATCAAATCCCTGGGTATTCCCGTTCTTATCTACGCGGACCAGGTGCTCGGATGCTCCCATGAAAGTAACGTCCGAGTCCCCAAAGCCGACCACCCCGAAATCCCAGTCAGACGTTTCCATCTGCGCCAGGACGGTCCCGTCCAGCTTCCCAATCGTGCCCCGGTAAATCTCATCTCCCAATTCGTCGTATTCCCCGGTGCTTTCCTTTGTCGTCACATAGTCCCCATAGAGAGAGGTGATCTGTTCAGCCTCGAACAAAAGCGTCCCTTCCTTATCAAAAGCGTATTGTTTTCCTGCATCGTTCATAATGAACTGTCCCAGATCATTGGGCGCCATCTGCACGCCCTCATAAGTACAGGGTACGATGAGTTCGCCCTCATAATTGACCGCGCCCCAGAGTCCGTCCCGGCATATGGGCATTACGCCGCACCTTGCGTTGAGCGAAGAATCCTTCTGCGTTTCCATCAATGCCGTCATTTCGATCAGATACCGGTACGGTTCTTCCTGCGTCTCCGTTTCTGTTTCCGATGCGGTTTCTTCTTCCGCATCCGGTTCTGCAGTTACCTGGGCCTGCTGTGTCTCCTGCACAGCGACCTGCATCCCGGTTTCTTCTATAGCCGATGCCGCCTCCTCAGAAGCCTCCGTTCCGGCATTCTGACTCTGTACGGCCCGGTATACCCCAAATGCTACGCCGGCGGCGGCAGCGATTCCTGCTGCCGCGAGGCACAGTTTGACGATCAGGCCGGCGCCGGCCTTCCCGGCAGCCGCCTTGACCGCCGTTGCGGCTCCCCGGGCCGCAGCATCGTTTTCCCGGCCCGCCACATCGCCCATCCGGCCTGCCGCATCGCCCATCCGGCCTGCCGTTCCTGTGTCTGACGGAACCGCCTGTAAGATCTTTTCCGACAGGGTTTCCGGCACTTCGCATGCCTGCGCTTCTTCTCCGAACAGGAAGAACAGGAGCGCCGGCAGGCTGATCGTGTAGAGCTTCGTTCCTTGCTCTTTTTCCAGCCGTAAGACGTCTTCTTTGATCTTTTCCCGGCCTCTGCTCAAATAGCTTTTTACCGTATTTTCCGGCATTTGAAAGGCTTCTGCAATTTCGCGGACGGACATCTGGTTATAATAGAACGCCACAATCACCGTCCGCTGTCCCACAGGCAGCCCGTCGATGATCTTCCCCAGCAGGCGGCGCGTCTCCAGATTGTCCGTAACCTCCTCCGGCATCAGCGCCTCGTCCGTCTGTTCCAGGCCTTCGATGACCTCCCCTGCTTCCTCTCCCAGCAGATAATCCGGTTTTTTCTCCAGATACCGGCTGATCCGGCGATGCGCGATGCTCGCGATCCAGCCCTTCACCGCCTCCTCGTTCTTCAGCCCGGACAGACTGCGGTAGACCTCCAGATAGGTTTCCTGCATGATGTCTTCTGTCAGGGAAGCGTCCTGCAGGCTTTTGTAAATGGTATAATAAACGTATTTTTGCGTCTGTCTGTAAATCTCGGCAAAAGCCGCCTCGTTCCCGCTCTGGAAATCGCGGATGGCCTTTGTCAGTTCCGGTACTTTGTTTTCCATTGGTACGCTCCTTCCCCCGCGTTTTGAAAAAAACCGGGTCAATTGTTTTTATTATAGCCTTTTCTCCTGTTTCCTGCAACCTTGCCGCGCATCCGGCACAGCGTCCGGCTGCGTGCCCCTGCCGGCGTATCACCCGGCCAGTATGAACCCGTATACCGTATTCTGGATTCCCCCAAAGCTGTTGTCCAGCGTCAGTTTCGTGCCCGGCGGCAGGGAGGTTCCGATCAGTTCGGCAAAAGGCACGGTCACATCTTCCAGGGCGGACGAAAAATCCCAGCTCACGCCGTTGCTCAGCTTCACATGAACGTCCCCGCCGCCCGGTGCGCGTTTGATAAAAATCCCCACCGTCGGCTTGTCCAGTTCAATCGTATAGACCTTTCCCTGGGGCCGGCACTTGCTCAGGGAAAGATAGGTAAAGTTCTCAAATCCGCTGACGGCTGCATTTACGGGCGATGGCATATCCTGCCGCTTCTTCCCTCTTTTTACGTTCCGTTCGATGATCCTGCTGATGGTCTCGCGGTAAATCTGATGTCCCAGCGCGTTTGGGTGTACGCCGTCGCGGCAGAGCTGCTCATAGCTGTAAGAGGATTTCCGATAGGCCTCGATGGTATCCGCAATGTCCGCACCATAGCAGGCCCCCAGAGCCTTTACCACTTCCATTTTTTCCGTGTAGCCGCGCTGGCTGTGCTCCAGCAGGCAGATGATCTGACAGTCGGGATTCTGTTGTCTGACTGCGCGCAGCAGCGCTTCATAGATCAGAGAAAAGTTGTCTGGCAGATCGTTTTGACCATAGCATATCAGAACCAAATCGTAGGCGCCGTATCTGTTCACATTTTCCTGCATATCGGATCGGCACCGGTAATAGCCGAAGAAAGCTGTGGTGCCTCCCGCCGCGTAACTGTCCACTCCCACGGGGCTTTGGTATGTCTCCTGCATCCATTGTTTCAGCTGCGGCACAAAGCCCTCGTCCGGTGCCATGCCGGCCCCGTCTGCAATGCTGTCGCCCAGACAGGCGATCCGGACAGGTTCCTGCTTCTTTAGTTTTTGATATACATCTTCGGTTTCCGGTTCTTTGGCCAAAGCGCACCCTTCTCCCACCGGAAGGCTCAGCGCGCATACGGCTAAAAACCAGAGTACTGCGCCCGGCACGCTCCAAAAACGTGTTTTTCTCCTTTGCATCCTTTTCTCCCCGTCGGAAAACTCTGAACCGCTCTATCTTCTGTGGGCGCTATTTCCACAGAGCCGAACTCAATGTGATACAGTAGCTTCCGTCATCCATTTTCCAGACGAGGTTCATCTGCATACTATAAGCACTGGAATCCATATCCGAGCTCAATAAATTGACGGGTTGGACGGGTTCCTTTTTGCTGAAGGAATTCATATAGTCAAGCCGCAAATTGGACGTCAGGTTCAAAAGATAATGCGGATCCTGTCCCGTCAGGGAAATGTCTCCGACCTTTCCGAAAAACCGGATCACATCACTTTGTTCCTCTCCCCGAAGATTCTTTTCTCTCTGCTCTACCAGCTGCCGTGCCAGTGCCAGATACAACGGATCGTTGGTGTAATCCCCTCTTACGTACTCAATGCCATCAAATTGCCAGCAATCGTCCTCATATTTATATTTGTGCTCAAACAGGTTGTGATTCACTATGTGACTCTCTGCCAATCGTCCCCACTGCGCGTCCAAATCCGGACGATAGGTGATCCCCAGCGCATTGACCTGGGCACGGACAGCATTTTGGTCGTTGCCTTTTGCCGCGGTCTGAGCGGTCCGGACATCTGCAGCCCCGTTTCCGTTGGCGCTGCGTCCTTCCGCCTTCCCATGCTCTATATAATGCCGGTACAGCGCTGCCGGATCCGTTCCGTAGACCGCTGTCACATCCGGATTGCTTTGTGCGTAATACGCTGCGTCAAAGTCCGCCGGTATCCCTACCGTCAAAGCTCCCTGCCCGGAATCGTCCGGAGCGATTGCCCGGCGTCCTTCCGCTCTGCCATGCTCCACATAGTGCCGGTACAGCGCCTGTTCATCCGTGCCGAACGCGGCCTTTACGTCCGGATAGGTGTCCGCATAATACTGCGCGTCAAAAGCCGTGCCGTCCGGCATGATTTTTGTCTGCGCGGATACCGTCATTTCACAGCACAACACTGCGGCTACAGCCATCGCTGTCATCCATTTTTGGTTCTTTTTTCTCATGTTCTCTCTCCTCGCTCTCTTTTCGATGGTTTTCCCCGTATCCCCGCCGCCGCAAACAGGCAGCCGTAACGCGCAGGGATTTCGGTTCTATCTGATAAGTGGCAGGCTTTTCAAAAAAGGTTGCAGTTTTTAGAAAAAAAAACAAAAAAAGAAACGGACTGTCCTTTTTAGAACAGTCCGCTTCTATATTTTCCCTTTCACAGGATTCTGTAAAAACGCCGGATCGGTTTCTCACACAAACGGATTATAAAACCGGCTCCCATCCGAAAAGGTAATCGCCAGCGCAATCGCTGCGAAGGCCACCACAAAGGCGAGGGTAAGATAATCGTTTCTGGTCAGTTTCCTTGCCATGTACCAGGTGCGCTTTTTGTGTTTGCCAAATCCCCGCAGCTCCATGGCATTGCTGACCACATCGATGCGATCCATGCTGGAAAACAACAGCGGGAAAATGATCATGCTCATCTT
Source organism: uncultured Eisenbergiella sp. (assembly GCA_947630215.1). Taxonomy (GTDB): domain Bacteria; phylum Bacillota; class Clostridia; order Lachnospirales; family Lachnospiraceae; genus Gallintestinimicrobium. The sequence continues at coordinate 30,938 of CANRGX010000016.1, forward strand.
TTTCAGACGATTCCACAGAGACGTCTTGGAGCTCATCTCGATACCCCTGGCCTCCTGGGCGTGCTTGATCTTGGTGAAGTCCGCCTGCACGTCCGGCACATAGCGCAGCGCAATGGCGATGGCATATCCCACGTTGTAACTGATCCCCAGTTTGTTCAGGCTGGCCGCAAATTCGCTGGGATTGGTGGTGACAATGAACATCAGCACCACCGGCGTCACGGTCAGGTATTTGAGCATGATGTTAAACTCATAAAAAAGCTGTTCCGCCGTCAGGCTGTACCGGCCCGAAAAGGCCAGAACGGTTTCGGTCCCGTAGATTATTGTTCCCTGATGCGGGGAAAAAGCATATACCGCCAGCAGATTCAGACACAGGAAAAGCAGAATGAATTTAAATACCGTTCCCACCTGCGCCCATTCCGTCCGGGACAGCGCAAAGATCACAAAGCTGAGAATCAGCATGACGATCAGGATTCTGGTATCGTAGGTCAACATACCGGTGATGGACCACAGCAGGAAAAAGAGCATTTTGGTCACGCCGCTGAGCCGGTGGATCCAGGTATTTTTCTCCTTATAGGTCAGCAGTCTGGAGCCTGCCATTTTCCCTCACCTGCCTTTCGTAATAGATAAAGCGCTCCGCAAAGCCGGAAGCGTCCTCAATGCCGCATTTGACCGCCAGATCATAGAGCGAAGTTTTCTTCAGATACGCCCGGTCCGCGATCTGTTCGTTGGTCAGCACGTTTGCCGGCGTATCGTCCGCAATGAGCTGGCCGTCCGCAATGACAATGGCCCGATCCGTATACTCCAGCATCAGGTGCATATCATGGGTGATCATGACAATGGTAATGCCGTATTTCTCGTTGAGTTCCTTTAAGAACTCCATGATTTCGGTATAATGCCGGTAATCCTGTCCCGCCGTAGGCTCGTCCAGAATCAGGACGCTGGGATTCATCACCAGGATGGACGCGATGGTGACGCGCTTTTTCTGACCGAAGCTCAAAGCCGAGATCGGCCAGTTGCGGAACGGGTACAGACCGCAGATCTTTAACGTCTCGCCGACCCTTTCTTTCACCTCGTCTTCCGGCACGCCGCGCACCGTAAGCCCCAGCGCCACCTCGTCAAATATCATGGGCTTGGATATCATCTGATTGGGATTCTGCATCACCAGGCCGATGACCTCGCCGCGCTCTTTGATGGACTTGTCCGCGATATCCGCGCCGTTCAACAGAATCTTGCCCCGATCCGGGTTCAAAAACCCGCAGATCAGATTGGACAGCGTGCTCTTGCCCGCGCCGTTCTTCCCCACGATGGAGAGCATCTCTCCCCGATTGATCCTGAAATGAATATTCGCTAAAATGGGGTTCCCCGAAATATAAGAAAAATCCAGATCCAGAATTTCCAGCGCCGGCTCCTTTTCTCCCTTTGGATCCGGCAGCGTTACCTTGCCGTACCACTCCCGGATCTTTTCCCGGTGCCGTTCCAGCCGCATGGTTTCGATGTGCTCCGGCTTATCCTCCGCCGTCAGCTGACAGCCGGCGTGTTTTAAAGCGGTCACGTAAAGGGGCTCCCGGATGCCCTCCCGGATCAGCACATCCGAAACCAGCAGATCGTCCGGCTTCTGATCCGCCACTACCCGGCCTTCCCCGATGACGATGATCCGATCCACATCCCGGTACAGCACATCCTCCAGGCGGTGCTCGATAATGAGAACCGTCTTCTTTTTCTCCCGGTGGATCCGGTCGATCAGATCGATGGCCCGCTTCCCGGTGGCCGGATCCAGATTGGCCAGCGGTTCGTCAAAGAGCAGGATATCCACATCGTCTACCAGCACGCCCGCCATGGAAACGCGCTGCTTCTGGCCGCCGGAGAGTTCGGTGGGCGCGTGCTCCAAAAGTCTTTTGATGTCTACTGTCTCCGCCACCCGGTCCACCAGTTCAAACATCTTTTCCTGCGCCACGCAGTCGTTCTCCAGCGCGAAGGCCACGTCCTCCGCCACCGTCAGTCCGATGAACTGGCCGTCCGTATCCTGCAGCACCGTCCCCACGGACTTGGACATTCCGAAAATCCCGGTTTGCGCGGGATCCATACCGTTCACAGTCAGCGTTCCCGTGCTCTCCCCGGGAAAAGAAAAAGGAACCATTCCGTTGATACAGTGCGCCAGGGTAGATTTCCCTGACCCGGAAGGTCCCACGATCAAAACCTTCTCTCCCGGATAAATCGAAAGGTTGATATCCAAAAGGGTCGGCTCCGTCTGTGATCGATATTTAAAAGTATAATTTTTAAATTCGATGATTGGGGTCATTCTTTCCTCATTCCGCCGCCGCGCGGCATTTTCATAGTCAAAACATATGCCCCACGCGTTGACGGCATGGGGCATATCGATTTGTAAAGCTTATGTTCAGTCCTCCTTGGACAGGCTTCCGGATTTGGCTCCCACCTTGGAGTAAGCCAGCAGCAGCAGCGTGCCCAGCACACCGGCTACGATAATATTGCCAAGGAACGCAAACGCACCCTGGCCAAACACTTTATTGGCGGGCTCCGCATAGATGGCGATATCCAGAACCGGAGCGGCTAAAATCCATGCCAGCGCATTGCCGATCACCTGGATCACATTGAACAATACAATTTCTTTTCCGCCGAAGCCGCCTGCTTTTACCTTATACCTTTCCGAAAACAGCCCTACCGCAATGGCGAAAATGGCTTCCGGGAACACCCAGCTCCACCAGATGCTTCCATAGAACAGCGCGTCGCCCAGCGCATGCCCGATCAGGCCGATGGCCGCTCCCACAATGGGGCCGTAGATTGCCGAGAAGAAGGTCAGAACCGCCACGCGGGACTGCAGCGCCGTGTTCGGAACGATCATAAAGGGAACCTGCGCATTGGTCAGAACAATAAACAGCGCGGTGCCGATACCGATGGCCACAACCTGCTTAATGCCAAATTTCTGTTTCATAAGATCATCCTCCTCATAGTTTTTTTCGCTGTGCTCCCGAAAAGGAAGGGATTCCTGCCGGGACAAACAGCTTATCCGTACTCAGTATAGCGAATTTTGCGGGATTTTGCAATCCCATATGTCTTTATTTTGCCGGAATTACCGCGCCATTGTAGTTGTCCTCGATGAATTTCTTGATTTCATCGGACTTGAGCACTTCTACCATCTTCGCAATCGCCGGATCGTCCTTGTGCTCCTCGGTTACGGTGATGATATTGGCGTACTCGGAATCCTCGCTTTCACGCATCAGATACGCGGTGGTGTCCAGTCCCGCTTCCAGGGCCCGGTTGACGTTGACGAAATAAGCGTCAAAGTCGTCTCCCATGGGGATGATGTTGGCCTGATCCATCTCCACGATCTCGACGGGCTTTAAGTATTCGGTGATCATCTGCGTGCTGGCGTTGAGAGAGGTCATCTCGTCCGACAGGGTGAGAAATCCGTTGTCCTCCAGCACCTTTAAGGCCCGGTATTCATTGGACGCGTCGTTGGGAACCGCAATGACCGCGTTCTCCGGAAGCTCGTCCACGCTGGAAACCTTGTTGGAGAAGCAGGCATACGGCTCGATATGGATGGCGCCCGCACTGTAGAGGGTCACGCCCATTTCTTCCTCGATGCTCTCCATGGCCGGTACGTGCATGAAGTACGCAAAGTCCACTTCGCCGTCCACCAGCATTTCGTTCCAGCTGGCGTCCCAGGTGGTGGAAACGATGTCGATTTCAATGCCTTCCGCCGCCAGCAGATCCTTGGCTGCATTGAGGATCTCGCTGTGAGGGGTCAGATCGCAGACCGTCTTGAGCCGGGTGGTTTCCGCCGGCGCCTCCGCCGTGTCCGCCTGGGCAGTCGTCTCGGGCGCCGCCGTCTGCTCGGGCGCCGCCTGCTCTGTGGCAGCCGTCTCTGCAGGGGCCGTCTCTACGGAAGGCTCCTGGCCGCCGCAGCCGGTCAGCATGGCCGCCAGCATGGCCGCGGCCGTCAACATAGCTACTGTTTTCTTTTTCATAATATTCACTCCTTTTCGCGGGGCCCTATCCGGAACCGCCGCTCTTTTTATACATCAAATCTGACCGGCAGGGCCCGTCAGATCAAATGCCTTTTTTTCAGAATCATCTTGGAAAAAGCGTCCCCGCATAACTGCACCAGCTGTACGATAAGGATCAGGACGATAATCGTGGCAAACAGCAGATCGTGCTGATAGCGGGTGTAGCCGAAGGTGACCGCGATGTAGCCGATCCCGCCGGCGCCGAAGCTCCCCGCTAACGCCGTCATGGAAATGACAATGACAATCGCGTTGGTGAAGGAACGGATCAGGGAAGGCAGCGTCTCGGGAAGCATGATCTGAAACAGAATGCGGGCGTTGCTGCTCCCCATGGCCTTGGCCGCCTCGATCTTGCCCTTCCCGATCTCCAGCAGGCTGCTTTCCACCAGTCTGGCAAACATCGGCACACAGCTGGCAATCAGGGAAATGATACAGGCGTTGGAACCGTAGGACTGCCCCAGCAAAAGCCGGGCCACCGGCAGCATGACAATAATGATGATCACCTGAGGCAGGGAACGGAAGCAGTTGATGATTGCGCCCAGCACCGCGTGCAGGGGCGCACAGGGGAACAGCCCCTCCTTACCGGTCAGCACCACCACCAGGCCCAGGATCACGCCGAACAACAGGACAAAGACCGAGGAGATCACCACCATATACATAGTCTCTCCCAGCGCGGGGATCACCTGTTCCCAGACTTCTTTTGAAAAACTGTGCATCAGCACTTCCCAAAACGGATATTTATAAAGGCTCATGCTTCACCTCTTATCGGTAAGTGTCAGCCGTCCCATCCGCTGGAACGGAGTTTGTTATAAACGCTGATGAAATTCTTCGCGGTTTCACACTGGGGATTTTCAAAGATTTCCCGGACGCTGCCCTTTTCCAGCAGCTCCCCGTTTTCCATCACGGCAACCCGGCTGCAGGTGTATCTGATGACCTCCAGTTCGTGGGTAATCAGGATAATCGTCAGCCCCAGCTTCTGATTGATCTCCTTGATCAGATCCAGCACGGAAACCGTCGTCTGCGGATCCAGCGCGCTGGTGGCCTCGTCGCTCAACAGCACGTCCGGCTCGTTGGCAAGAGCCCTGGCGATCCCCACCCGCTGTTTCTGGCCGCCGGAAAGCTGCCCCGGATAGGCGTCCTTTTTATCCGCCAGGCCCACCAGATCCAAAAGCTCGTCAATCCGCCTGTGAATGTCCTCTTTCTTCCATTTTTTCACTCTGAGGGGATAGGCAATGTTCTCATATACCGTCATGGAGTCGAACAGATTGAACTGCTGGAAAATCATGCCGATCTTACTGCGCTGCAGATCCAGTTCCTTCTTATTCAGGGAGGTCACGATCTTGTCCCCGATCCGCACCATACCGGCGTCCGGCTCCTCCAGACGGTTGATACAGCGGACCAGCGTGGATTTTCCCGCGCCGGAAAAGCCCACGATACCGTAAATCTCCCCTTTCTTCACTTCCAGATCGATGCCCTTTAATACCGGCACGGATTCCTTCTTATTGTGAAAGGTTTTCCAAAGGCCCTTTACCTCAATGAAACAGTCTTCCATTGCCTTCCTCATTCCGCCGTGCGGACGGTGGTGCACAAAAGATTTCCGCCAAACAAAATCATAGTAAAGTTGTCTTTCTTATTTGTCAAGTACTTTTTGGCAAAAATACATTAAATCTATCGGTTATATAGGTTATTCTGGTTTTGACAGGAAACCCGGCTCCTGGTCAGACAGCAGAATTTCCTTTGCCAGCGCAAAGGAATACAGGATCTTTTCCTTCACCGGCTTGCCGGTCAGCCGTTCCAGAGCCTGCGCGTAATATTCCAGCTGTATCCGGTAGCGCCGGACCAGCTCCTCCGGCTGTCTGACCGCGTCGGTCTTATAATCCGCCACCACCAGCTGGCCGTCTTCCTCAAAATAGACGTCGATGATACCCTGGATCAGCACGGTTTCTTCCTCCGGCAGTTCTTTTTTCAGTTGATTTGCCGAAAGCCCCAGCACAAACGGCTGCTCCCTAAAAAGCTGTCCCGCCGCCTGCGCCCGGCACATCCGCCGCGCCAGGGAGGAATGCAGAAACTGCACAATCCGGGCAGGCTGGATGACCTTCCCATACTCCCTGCTCAGCGTATGCTTTTGCACCTGTTTTTCCAGGATCTGCTGTACCTGCTGCAGGGTCCACGCCGCCGGATCCTGCTTTTCTTCAAAGGGAAACAGTTCCAGCAGCCTGTGATAGGCGCTTCCGCGCAGAGCGCCCCCGGCGCTATCTTCCCGCTCCTGGATAAACCGGGGCAGATAGGGCACCACGTCGGCCTGCTCAAACAGGTGGGCCGTCTCCTCCTCCTGCTCCCGGATACCGGCCATTTTCAGTTCGGAAACCGTGGTTTTGACAAAAAGATCCGCCAGATTTTCATGGGCATACGGCGTCCGGACCCGTTCCAGAAACGCGCGCCCTTCTTCCCTGATTTCCTCCGGGATCGGCTGTTTCAAAAGCTGCTGCCGCAGCGCTTCCTCCTGAAGAAACCGGACCGTACCGGCGCTCTCTGTCTCCTGCGGCCGGACTTGCCTTACCGTCCTTTCCGTCTCCTTCCACACAGGCAGCACCAGATCCAGATAACACCGGGCTTCCAGGGGATCGGATACGTTCCCCTCCTCCTCCGTCTTTTCCGGATGGATCTGACCGGTTAAAATCAGTTTTTCCTCCGCTCTGGTCATGGCCACATAGAGCACCCGCAGTTCTTCCCCCATACTGTCCCGGTACAGCTTTTGGGACAAAACGTTCTTTTTCAGGGTGGAACGCTTCGTGCGCAGGGCAGGATCGATGCAGTCTGTGGCAAGACCCAGATCCATATCCAGCAGAACCGGCTGGCGGATGTCCCTGCGGTTGAACAGCTTGGACAGACCGGAAACAAAGCAGATCGGAAATTCCAGCCCTTTGCTTTTGTGAATGCTCATGATGCGTACCGTATCCGCATTTTCGTCCAGCCCGCCGGCCTCTCCGTAATCCACATCGTATTTTTCCAGCTGTTCGATATAGCGGATGAAATGGAACAGGCCAAAGTAACTGGTCTTTTCAAAGCGTTCCGCCATGGAAAGCAGCATTTCCACGTTCCGTCTGCGCTGGTCGCCTCCCGGCATGGCGCTGACCGTGAGCAGAAACCCGGTTTCCTCTAAAAAGCGTTCCAGCAGACTGTGAATCGGAAGGTAGACGGCATAGGCCCGAAACCGCTCCAAAAGCGCCAGAAAATCCCGGCACTGCCCTGCCAGTCCCTCCTCCTGAGAATCCCTGGTTTCCGCCGTCATCCGCAGGCAGTCATAGAGTCTGCATTTCTGCCTTTCCTCCCCGGCCCGCAGCATGGCAATCTGCTCGTCTAAGAAGCCTCCGACCGGAGAATGCAGTACGCCAAAAAGCGGAATGTCCTGCAGCGGATTGTTTAAAACCCGCAGAAAATTCAGGGTATCCTGGACTTCCCGTGCGGAAAAATAACCTGTCCGGGAAGCCACATGGACGGGGATCCCCTCCTCCTCCAGCACCTTTTTGAATCTGTCGTCCCATCCCGCGGTGGTACGCAGCAAAATCACCATATCCCCGTAGGACGCTTTTTTAAGACTGCCTGTTTTTTCGTCCCGGATCCAAAGCCTGCCAGCCATCTCACGGATCCGCGCCGCGATCATGCGGGCCTCCTGCTCCCGCGCGGCGGCGCCGCTATCCTGCGTCAGCGCCAGAAGCAGCTCCGGTTCATAAGGGGATGCCGTCCTGTCTTTGTCCGCTTCCTGTGGGGCTGCCGGATAGATGGCCGCCGGGGAAAGGGCCGCTTTTTCATCGTATTCCACGCCGCCCACATCTGCGTGCATGATCCGGGAAAACACATCGTTTACGCAGTCCGTCACCTCCCGCCTGCTTCTGAAGTTCTCCTGCAGATCCACCCGCACGCAGGATGTGCTGTCCTGTTGGTAGAGCCCAAACTTTTCCATGAAAATTTCCGGCCGGGCCAGGCGGAATTTATAGATGCTCTGCTTCACATCTCCCACCATGAACCGGTCAAAGCGCCCGTCGTCCTCCCCGGAAATACTCTGTAACAAAAGCTCCTGCACCAGGTTGGAATCCTGATACTCGTCAATGAGAATCTCCCGGAAATGCTCCCGGTATTCCAGCGCCGTCCGCGAGGGGCAGATCGTTTTATCCTCCCTGCGTTCCAACAGGATTTCCAGCGCCATGTGCTCCATGTCCGAAAAATCCAGCAGATTTTTTTCCCGTTTTTTCGCATCGAAGCGCCGTTTGAAATCCAGCGTCAGATCCACAAGGGCGCGCAGGGCGGGAGCCGCTTTTTCCATGTCCGCCAGATACCCCTGCAGGGGCAGTCCGAAGCAGTCCTCTTTCAAAGACAGCAGGCTTTTTTTCACCTGCTCCCGGTTCTTTTTGGCCAGTTCCCGCTTCTGCGGCAGCACGGACGCATCCTTTTTGACGGCCAGTTTGGCAAAAGAAAGGCACTTCATCTCCTCAAACAGCGCCCCGTCCGGCAGCATCCGGATCAGCCGGCCGATCTGCTCCAAATCCTCCCGGAGCGCGGGCAAATACATATAGGGGCCGTCCGGCGCTTCGCACAGCCGGATGGTATCCTCTGTTTTCTTCTGACAAAAGGTGAGGGTCGTCCGGACGATCCGGAGCAGCCAGTCGAACCAGGGCGCCGCCGTCAGCGCCTCTCCCGTCCGGACATCGAAATCTGTTCTGTGGCTTTCCAGCCATTCCTCCGGCCAGGGACAGCTCATGGAAAACACGTAGATCTGCCAGATCAGTTCCTCCAGCCCTTCCTCCCGGCCCCCCGGCACAAAACATTCCACACAGTGCAGAAAGTCTTCGTCCGCCTGCGCAAATTTTTCCTCCAGCAGCTCCTTTAACACGTCCTGGCACAGAAGGCGCCGCTCTCCCTCGTCCGCCGTCCGAAAGTCCGGATCCAGCCCGATGTCGTTAAAGTGGTTCCGGATCAGATAAAGGCAGAAGCTGTCAATGGTGGTGATCTGCGCATTGTGCAAAAGCACCAGCTGCCTCTGCAGATGGGCGTTGTCCGGCTCAAGCTGCGCCCGCTTGGAAAGGGCCTGCTCTATCCGCTCCCGCATCTGGGCCGCCGCCGCATTGGTAAAGGTCACCACCAGCAGCCGGTCAATGTCCGTCCCGCTGTCCGGGTCGCTCACCAGACCGAGGATCCGCTCCACCAGCACGGCGGTTTTCCCCGAACCGGCCGCAGCGGATACCAGAATATTGCGGTCCCTCAACCGGATCGCCCGCTGTTGATCCTCCGTGAATTGCATCGCCATCTTTTCCTCCCTGCCGCACGCGGCACAAAACGCGGATAGAAACATAAACCGTGGGGCTTACGTCTCCATTTTTGTCTCCCGGCGGATGCGTTCCAGCGCTTCCGAATCCTGGAGCGGTTCCAGTTCCCTGACCGAGAACCCGGTCAGCCTGCGGTCAAATCCGCAGACCTTCTTAAAGTCGCAGAAATCACAGGCGCTCTCATTTCCCCGCACATAGGGACTGCAATCGATCTGCCCCTCTAAAATCTGACGGCCCGTCTGTCGGATCTTTTCTTTCGCAAAGGCGGAAACCGCCCGGAAATCCTCCTGGGACAATACGCTGGATCTGGCGGAGAGGCTCCCGTCTTTTTTCCGTTCCAGCGGCGCTGCGTCGGAACGATCCGTAAAGCCGGCATCCAGCCCCTCCACCACGTCCTCCTGATCGCTGACCACACCGGTGGGCCGGAGCGCCTGCCGGATCCGGGCATTGACCTCCTCCGGCGTCAGCTCCTGCGCGCCCGGTTCCACATACGGATCCTGCACCCGGTAATAGAGCATGGCGGCGGGCACCGCCTTCTTTCCGGGATGCCGTCTGGCCGCCATCTCCAGGCCGGCGTTTAAATAGACCACCAGCTGCAGCTGCAGGCCGTAGTACAGCGCCGCCAGGGAAAAATCCCGGCTGCCGGACTTATAGTCCACCACCTTCACAAAGACGCGATCCTTATCCTCCTTGACGTCCAGCCGGTCAATGCGCCCCTTCAGCCGCATCCGCTCGCCCTCTCCCAGCGCGATATTGACCGCTTCCAAATCCTGTACCACAGAAAAGGATACCTCGAACTGTTCCGGCACAAAACTGCCTTTTTTCAACTGGTACTGCAGCGTCCTGACCGTACGGGACAGAATGCGCCGGAGCCGCGTCACCGTATAGGCGCTGCGGGCACTGTCGAACAGCACCGTATTGCGGTAAGCCACGGTATAGGCGTCCACCGCCTCCCGCAGTATCCGCTCGCCCTCCTCCTTTGGGAAGTCGAACCAGGTATATCCGTTTTCCAACAGCTTTTCCGAGAAAATCTCCAGCACGCCATGGAAAAGATTGCCCAGATCCACTGCCTTTATCTCATATTCCTCCTGTGGGGACAGCTGCAGTCCGTACCGCAGGAAATGGGCGTAGGCGCAGGCGGCGTACTGTTCCAGGCGGCTGACGCTTCCGGCCAGCGTATTGCCGTAAAGGGCGGCTGCCACCGCCCGATCCAGCCGGGACGGACGGTGCCGGAAAAAGGCGGCGTCCTCCATTCCCTCGGCCCAGTGCCTGTAGCGCTCGTCCTGCCAATAAACCCGATAAAGGAAAAACAAGGTCTGCTCCTGCGGTTTTGTCAGCTTGCCATCCGCGTAGCCCCGCAGCGTACGGGCCAGATAGCGCCGCCCGTCCTTCAGACTCTGGATCCGATCCAGAAACGGCTCCTGCTCCGGGCTTTTTGTCTTTACCTGCACAAACATCCGCAGCAGCTGCCCTATCAGAAAGCTGGGCCGCATGGACTTTCCCTCGGCGTTCATTCTGGCGTAGGACAGCACCAGCTTTTCGGAGGGTTTCGTCATATTCAGATACAGGTAGAGCCGCTGAATATACATCTGCTGCCGGGGCGTGGGCGCCAGCTCCCGCCCCGAACCGGCCAGAAATTCCCGGTCCAGATCGGAGAGAATCCCGCCCCGGCCCGCGCTTTTTGGAATATAGCCGTCATTTACACCCGCAAAAAAGAGCGCTTTTACCGGTTTTAAACGGGTACGCTCAATATCCCCCACTACCACCCGATCCACGTTCTGGGGAATGGTGCCCACCTGGATTTCCTCAAACCCGGCCTCCAGGATTTGGGCAAATTCCTCTATTCTGACCGGCTCGTCCCCGATCAGCGCGACCACCTGATCCAGCAGATCCATGACAAGCCGGTAAATCTGGGCGTATTCCCGCTGCCGGACCATATCGTTTTCGGCGGCAAACTGCTCCTCATACCGTTTCAGCTTCTGCTGCACCTGATTCTGTTCGATAAACCGATACAGCCCCCGGGCGAACTCCTCCGTTTTCCGGCAGGGTTCAAACAGCGGCTGCATCTGCTCCACCAGCCGGCTGCGCAGTCCGTTCAGCTCCTCCAGCTGGGCCAGCGGATCGGTCATCTCCTTCATGCGGGAGACAAAGGGCGCCTCCCACTTCTTCCGTCCCCGGATTCCCGCGAAACGCACATAGATCTCCAGCCGATCCGCCTCCTGCATGGAAAATCCGGCCAGGCCGCTGCGCAGATAATGGAAAACCGACTCGAAGCTGTAATTCTGCACCCGCACCTGCAGGGCGCTTTTGATGTATTCAATAAACGGATTGAGACGGATGCCCCTGGTCTGATCCATATAGACGGGAATATCATAGGCCTGAAACTCCCGCTCCATGCACGCGGCATAAGAAGCAAAATCCCCGCAGATGACCGCAATATCCCGATAGCAATATCCCTTTTCCCGGATCAGCCGGCGGATAGAAACGCAGATCCGGCGCACCTCCTCCGTCTGGTCGGGCGCCTCCAGGACAGAAATTTCCTCCGTCTGCTCCGGATAGACCACGAAGGGATACCGGAAAAGATGCCGCTCCAGATGCGCCAGCGCCGGGGTTTGGGAAAAGCGGGGCAAAACCGGAGGGCGCAAAAGCACCGGAGGTTCTATCGCGCATCCGGCCTCCTCCGCCAGCCCTTTCAAGCGGCGGATCGTCTTTTTGCTCAAAAAAAACAGTTCCTGCTGCGTCCCCTGCTCCGGATCCGCGTCCCCGTCCATGGTGACGGTCACCTCTACCTCCTTTGCCAGCTTCATCAGCTCCCGCAGGACCTTTTCCTGCACCGGGGTAAATCCGGTGAAGCCGTCAAAGGCGATCACGCTGTTCTTGAGCAGCTTAGAAGACGGCAGCAGCGACGCCAGCACCTCCAGGGTTTCCTCCGTGGTCAGGAACCGATCCCGGATAAAGCCCAGAAAACCTTCGTAAATCACCCGCAGATCCTTCAGCTTCTGGCAGAGCTGTCCCCGCTTCCGGGCGAAGGTCTGCAGCTCGTCCAGTTCGTTTAACCCGATGCCGTACTGCATCAGTTCGGACAGCGCGGACTTTACCTCGTGCACATATCCGGTTTTCCCCAGATTTCCTCCGATGAGGGGCATCTGCTCCTTCAGTCCCGCCGCCACTTTCCGGATGATCAGGCTTTTTCCCGTATCGTCCAGCATCGGCAAATCCCCGCCCCCCAGTTCCTCAAAGATCCGGTGGGCCAGCCGGTTGAAACTGAGCACGTCGATGTTCAGAATGCCCTTTTTTTCGTGCATCGTCACCAGATCCTGCTGGGTCTGCATGGTGAACTGATCCGGTACAATCAGGAAAAAATGCCCGCCCGGATCCGCCTGGGCGCGCTCAATGACGGAACGGTACAGCCAGGTGCTCTTTCCGGCGCCGGAGGCGCCGATGATCAAACGCAGGGACATAACTGCCTCCTCTAACGTGCGGCGCTTTGCCTCCGTTTGGCTCTGCGCCGCCTTGTATTTTCATTGTACCAGATTGCGGCCCGGCCGTACAGATCGGAAATTCCGGCTTTTAAAGTCCGCATTGGAAACGCAAAAACCGCAGCCCGGGCGGGAATCTCATGTTCCCTTCCAAAGCTGCGGTCTGATTGCAGTGCCGGGGCAGTTTTGCGCCCGTTTTCTTATGTCAGTCCGAAAGCACGCTTTCTTTTCCTTCCGGCAGAATCAGCGCCAGAAGAATGCCTACCACCGCCGCCAGGGCAAGACCGGAAATGGTCACGGTCTCCGTGATCGGAATGCTGTCGCAGCCGATGCCCAGCACCAGGATAATAGCGGCCGTCAGCAGATTTCTGCTGTCGCCGAAGTTGAGCCGGGAATTGATCAGGATACGCACGCCCACAGCGGAAATCATGCCGTAGAGCACGATGCTGATAGCGCCGGTCACCGGAGAAGGCAGGCTGGTGATGAACCCGCCGAACTTGCCGATGGTGCCCAGAAGAATGGCAAATACCGCGGCAATGCGGATGATGGAAGGATCGTATACCTTGGTCACTGCCAGAACGCCCGTGTTCTCTCCGTAGGTGGTGTTGGCGGGGCCGCCCAGAAGACCGGCCAGCGCCGTCGCCAGTCCGTCGCCCAGCAATGTGCGGTGCACGCCGGGATCCTCAAAGAAGTTCTGCCCTACCACAGCGCCGTTGGTGGTAATGTCCCCCACGTGCTCAATCATGGTGACCAGCGCGATGGGAGCCACCGCCATGATGGCGTCCACGCGGAAAGTGGGCGCGCAGAGAATCTGGGAATAAATGTCGCGATCCATAAAGGAAATCCAGTGGGCCTCCCGCACCGCCGTAAAATCACAGAAGCCCAGCGGCAGGCAGACGAGATAGCCTACGATAATGGCAAACAGAATGGGCATGAGATTGAACACACCCTTCGCCCAAATCGAAATCACAATGACCGTGGCCAGCACCACAACCGTCACCAGAATGGATTTCATACTGAATACGCCGTCGTGATAAAAGGCGCTGCTGATGGCCGACGCGGACAGACGCAGACCGATGACGATGATCACGGGGCCCGTCACGATGGGCGGCAGCAGCCGGTTCACTTTTTCATAGCCGAATATCTTGATCAAAAGGGCAAAGACCACATACACCAGGCCTGCCACAATCAGCGCGCCCTTCAGGGACGCCAGCTTGTCCAGATAATCCGGATCCCCTACCCGGGAATCCCCCAGAACCGCCATGATGCCCGCCATAAAAGCAAAGCTGGAGCCCAAGAATACCGGCACCTTCTTCTTGGTGATCAGATGGAACAGAAGTGTTCCCAGACCCGCGCACAGCAGCGTGATGGAAACATTCAGTCCCGTCAGCGTCGGCACCAGCACGGTGGCGCCGAACATGGCCAGCGTGTGCTGGATCCCAAGGATAATTTTCTGACCCAAAGTTCTTTCCTGCATCCTATCTTCCTCCTCCTCTTTTTTCTCTTGATAGAGAAACCGTTTCCTCCTGCAAACCCTTTTCTATCGACGGTACTACAAATTTCTTCCTCTGTCAACCGGATTTTCCCATTCCGGCATCTCTTCTTTGCCTGTGATCCAGGGAACAGGTTTTCGCGTCATTTATTCATCTTATAAGGAGGATCCGCCGGATATCCGCCCCTTAACTTCTGCATGCCCCTCTGCACCGCGTCCCGGGAGTTCTTCCAGTCCGCGTCCTTGTTCTGATAATCGAATTTTTCGATCAACCAGTCCACGTCCGCCGACATCCGCTCCATATTGCGGGTCATCACCTCAAAAATCATGGTGTAGAACGTTTCCTTGTCCTTGTCGGAAAGACGGGTATCGGAGCCGCTGCACAACTCGCCGAAATGATGCAGGCAGAAGCCCTTGCCGTTTCGGATCTTTTCCACAAAAGCAGGATCGTTCTGATACAGGTAAAAGAAGGTGTCCAGATACCGCTCGTATTCCTTCTGAAAGCGGTCGCAGATATAACAGGTGCTCTCCCGTTTCTTTACCCACATCCCGATGGCATTTTCGGAGGACGCCCTGCGCAGACGGTCGGCCAGGGAGGTTTTGCCGGGCTTAAACTGCTTAAACTGCCCTTCCATCTCCTTTAACAGCTTCTTATAGTGCGTCTTTAAAATCCAGCCGTTGCCCAGCGTATTGCCGTAATCGAACATCTTTTTCATGTGCATACGGCAAAAGCCCTCGTTGTCCGTGGCCTCCCGCACATCGCTCTCCATGTAGGAAGCGCAGGATCCCAGCACGAAATCCATCAGATCCTGCTCCACGTTGCGCTCGATGTAACAGAACGGACACTCGTCGTTTTCGTTGACCGCATCATTCAATGGTATCGTATACAGCTTTTCCTTCATGGTTTTCTCCATTCCGGAGCGTTTACGCGACGGGACGATGAGAAATTCGCGTATGCGATTTCTCATCTGCCATCCTGGCAATTTGTGACGCTCCGGCGCAAATTGCCGATTGAAAAATGAGCTATCAAGCTCATTTTTCAATCTTCTGTCCTCCAAACGCTTTCTGCAAAATATCCAGATAGGCGCAGATCTCCTGATAGAGCTTCTCCGCCGTGAAATCATACC
>CANRGX010000017.1 GCA_947630215.1 uncultured Eisenbergiella sp.
ATAAAGTGCCGTTTTACTGCACAGCGTGGTCTAATATCCGGTCATCGCGAAACGCGCTTAAGAGCGGCTTTGTCCCCACCTGGGTAGAAATGACCGCAAAACCTGCGGCAGTTGTTGATGGAATGAATCGGTAAATCCCCGTCAGGCGGGAAGTGGTGCTGAGGGAAAAATCGCCGATTTGAGGGAGGTAAAAATGATGGAAACAGATATGTGCGTTCCCTGTGAGGGCGGGCTTGTCAACCTGCGGGTCGGCGCTATTATTATGAAGGACGGCCAGATCCTCATGGTTGACAACAAGCGCAGCCCGGAGTACCTGTATTCCGTCGGCGGGCGTATCAAGTTCGGCGAGACTGCCGAGGAGGCTGTAAGGCGGGAAGTGCGGGAGGAAACCGGTGTGGACATGGAGGTCGACCGGCTCGGCTTTGTGCATGAAAACTACTTTTACGGCGACGCCCCCGCCAACATGGGGAAGTTGATTTATGAAATCTCCTTCTATTTTTACATGAAGGTCCCCCCGGATTTTGCCCCCGTCTGCGGTTCCTTTACCGAGGACGGGCAGAAAGAATTCCTGCACTGGGTACCTGTTGACACGCCGGTGCCGTACTATCCTGGCTTTTTCCGAACAGAGCTCCTGGCTCCGAGCCGGGAGGTCAAATATTTTTTGAACGACGAGCGGCAGCGGCCCGATTATTCGGGACGTGGAACAGCGTAAAATCGCTGTTTATGGAGGAATCAAACAATGCCTCAGATGAATAAAGGTGGCAAATTTATATTCGGAAAATCATTAATTCGGAGTGATGGCGTGCTGCAATTTCCACCTCAGGCGATTCAAGAGTATAATATCGCAGCAGAAGGGAAGGTTTATCTGTTTTCGGGTAGCAAAAGCACAGGCGGGTTTTGCTGGAGAGGATGAGGGAATACAGGCCGCTCTCGTTGATGATCGTCATCTGCTGTCTGCCCGAAGGTGTTTCCATTTCGGCAACACCTCTATCCTCCGCATCAACCTTTTTTGAAACGGCGCTTCTGGGACTTTCATAGCCGAGGGTCTCCGCCACATCCCTGCCCACGAACCACGGCTTACCGTCAATGACGGTTGTCCGGACACTGCCGAACTTTTCATTGGTGAATACCTGAATCTCGTTGTGCATCTTTCTACCTCCTGTTCTGTCGCAGATGGAAATGAAAAAAGGCGTGTACCCAGCCCCACAAACGAGGGCAGATACACGCCTATGTAATCCTTCGATATGCACTTGAAATTCATTTCAGCGGAGCGGAAATCCGTATGAAAAATATGAAATCCGAGGCAAAAGTTAGCCCCGGATTAAACCCATAAGGGGTCAAAAAAGGGCGGTTAGCCCCAATTTTAGCCCCTATAAACCCATAGAAAACGGTTCAAATCACGCCAAATTTGGACAGCCGTTTCAGAATTTTGGGCATAAGAAAAGCCCGGAAAATGGCGTATTTCCGGGCTTTTTTCGCATTTTGCAGCTCTCGATTAACGCTTGCTGAACTGCGGAGCGCGGCGTGCGGCTTTGAGGCCGTACTTCTTTCTCTCCTTCATACGAGGGTCGCGGGTCAAGAACCCGGCCTTTTTCAGAACGGGCCTGTAGTCCGCATCGGCCTCCAGCAGGGCTCTCGCAATTCCGTGGCGGATTGCGCCCGCCTGTCCGGTGTAACCTCCACCCTTGACATTGACCAGCACGTCAAATTTATCCGCGTTGTCGGTGGCTACCAGGGGCTGACGGACGATCACCTTCAGCGTCTCCAGTCCGAAGTATTCATCGATGTTTCTTTTATTGATGGTAACAGTCCCGTTGCCGGGTACCAGATATACTCTGGCGATAGAGCTCTTTCTTCTGCCTGTTCCGTAATATCTTGCTGTGTTAGCCATTTCTTATCTTCCTCCTTCTCGCTTCCCTTAGTTAAACGTCAGAACTTCAGGCTTCTGTGCCTCGTGTTTGTGGTCGGGGCCAGCGTACACATGAAGTTTGGTGAACATCTGTCTTCCTAAAGGTCCCTTGGGGAGCATTCCCTTTACCGCAAGCTCAATCACCTGCTCGGGCTTCTTAGCCAGCTTCTCTTTCAGGTTCACCTCTCTCATGCCGCCCACATAGTCGGAATGATGGTAGTAAACCTTCTGCTCCAGCTTCCTGCCGGTCACCTTGATCTTCTCCGCATTGATGATGATCACATAATCGCCGGTATCCACATGAGGGGTGAACTCAGGCTTGTTCTTTCCTCTCAGGATCTTGGCAACCTCCGATGCCAGACGGCCAAGCGTCTGTCCCTGTGCGTCTATCACGTACCATTTTCTATCGATCTTAGCCGGATTAGCCATAAATGTTTTCATAATGTACCTCCATACAGTCTTACAGGTCATTGTCCGTGTGCGCTTTCCGAACTGGGAATGGAACGAAAAGCTGTTCATAACGGATGGCGGAAATGTCCGGAACCGCCTTTGTGCCTGCCTTTCTCCGGGGCAGGGGAAACACAGGAAGCACCGTCACACTGAATTATTATATTATACGCCCCCAGGCGTGTCAATCTTTTTTTTACAAAATTCCGTTCCTTTTTCCGGCTTATCTTCCTCCATAAATACATAGTCAATCAGCGTAAGTCCCCGCGCCGGGGCCGTGGGGCCCGCCGCGCTGCGATCCAGCGCCTCCAGAATATCCGCCATCTTTTCGGGCGGATATTTTCCCATGCCAATCTCCAGCAGGGTGCCGGCTATGATACGCACCATATTATACAAAAATCCCGTTCCCGTAACGCGAATGAGGATCCTGCCGCCCTCCTGCGCGACGGTCAGATCCGTGATCGTGCGCACCGTGCTCTCCGCCTGCGTGTGAATGCTGCAAAAGCTCTTAAAATCGTGCTCGCCCACCAGAAAAGCGGCGGCCTTCTGCATCCTTTCCACCTCCAGCGGCACATAGGTAAAATAGGCATACAGACGATCCAGCGGATCCGGAAACGCCTCGCTGCAGATGCGGTATTCGTAGGTTTTCAGACTTCTGCACCTGCGGGGGTGCCAAAGCGGATCCACCTCCCAGGCGCCGCGCACCCGAATGTCCTCGGGCAGCCGCTGATTGAGCGCATAGGGGAACTTCCCGGCCGGCATCCGCATGGACGTATCAAAGACCGCGTAATTACAGCGGGCATGCACGCCCGCGTCCGTCCGGCTGGCGCCGATGACCGCAATCTTTTCGCCGGTGAGTTCACACAGCGCGCCATTTAACGTCTCCTCCACAGTGATGCCGTTTTGCTGGTACTGCCAGCCGTGATAGGCGGTTCCGTCATAGGCTATTTTCAGACAGATTCTTCTGCTCGTTTGTTTGGTCTGTGCATCCGCTTCTCCCATACCGGCCCTCTCTGTCACCCTTCTTTTCCTTATCAAGTCCGGCAGTCCCGTCCCTGTCTTACAGGGGCAGAAGCCTTCCGATTACCACGGCCGCCGCCAGATAGCAGGCGAGCACGCCGTAGGCGATCCGATCCCGTCTCTGATAGACCAGCGGTTTCATCTTCGTCCGTCCCTCTCCCCCTCTGTAACAGCGGGCCTCCATGGCCATGGCCAGATCGTTGGCGCGCCGGAATGCAGCGATAAACAGCGGCACCAGCAAAGGCACCATGGCCTTTGCTTTCTGTATCAGGTTCCCGGTATCAAAATCCGCTCCCCTGGCAATCTGGGCCTTCATGATTTTGTCCGTTTCCTCCAGCAAAATCGGAATAAAGCGGAGCGCAATGGACATCATCATCGCCACCTCATGTACGGGCACCTTCAGCTTTTTCAGCGGGTTCAAAAGGCTTTCCAGCCCGTCCGTCAGATGGTTGGGCGTGGTGGTCAGCGTCATCAGAGAGGATCCGATGATCAACAGGGTCAGACGGATCGCCATTTTGGCGGCCAGCGCAATCCCCGCGTCCGTGATTTTGAGTTTCCAAATCCGTACCACCGGCGTCCCCGGTGTCAGAAACAGATTGAGCACCACCGCGAACAGCATCAAAAACATCACGGCCTTCATGCCCTTTATCATGAACCGGAAGGGCACATGGGAAAGGACGACGCAGACCGCCAAAAAGGCCGCCGCCAGCAGATAGCCCCAGAAATTGTCCACCACGAACAAAGAGAGGATAAAAATCACTGTCGCCACCAGCTTTACCCTGCTGTCCATCCGGTGCAGCACGGAATCCGTCTGATAATATTGTCCCAAAGTGATGTCTCTTAGCATGGTTCGCCCTTCCCGACTGCCTTCAAAATGGTGTCCCTGGCCTGCTCTATGGTCGTGGCCGCAACGTCTACGTCAAATCCTGCTTCCTTTACCCGGTGCAGAATGTAAGTGACCTGCGGCGCCGCCAGCCCCACTTCCTCCAGTTCCTTTACATGGGCAAACACAGCGGCGGGCGCATCGTCATATAGAATGCGGCCCTGGTTCATGACCACGATGCGCTCCACATAGTTGGCCACGTCTTCCATGCTGTGGGAAACCAGGACGACGCTGATCCCGGTTTCCTGCTTCAGATGGGCGATCTGGCCCAGGATCTCGTCCCGTCCTTTGGGGTCCAGCCCTGCCGTAGGTTCGTCCAGCACCAGAATTTTGGGCTGCATCGCCAGCACGCCCGCAATGGCCACCCGGCGTTTCTGACCGCCCGACAGTTCAAAGGGAGACTGTTTATAAAAGCTCTCCGGGATCCCCACCAGCTTCAGGGCACGTTCGGCGCGGGCCTGTATTTCCTCTTTGGGCAGGCCCAGGTTTTTGGGGCCGAAGCAGACGTCGGAAAACACGTCCACTTCAAAAAGCTGATGTTCCGGATACTGAAAAACCAGTCCCACCTGACTGCGCAGTTCTTTTTTGGGGAAATCCTTTTCCCAGATATTCCTTCCGTTGTAGGAAATCGTCCCCTCCGTAGGCTCCAGAAGCCCGTTGAGATGCTGTACCAGCGTGGACTTTCCCGATCCGGTATGGCCGATGAGGCCGATGAACTGTCCATCCGGGATTTCCAGACAGATATCATCCAGCGCCCGCACCTGCAGTTCGGTATCCGCTCCATATATATAACTGATATGTTCCAGTTTCAGTGCCATTTATACCTCCGCCATCAGACAGACGATCCGTACCTTTTTTTCAGTTCGGCGGTCAGCTCCTCCGCCGTCAGAATCCCATCCGGCAGGTCCAGACCGCTTTTTTTCAGTTCATAGGCCAGAAGCGTCACCTGGGGAACGTCCAGTCTCAGCTCCTGCAGCCGTTCTACCTGGGAAAAGACCTCCCGGGGCGTGCCGGTCATAACCACGCCGCCCTTTTCCATCACGAACACCCGATCCGCGTAGATCACTTCTTCCATGTAGTGGGTGATCAAAAGGATGGTAATCCCCTCCACCTGATTGAGTGCCCGGGCCGCGCGAATCACTTCTTTGCGTCCGTTGGGATCCAGCATCGCCGTCGGCTCGTCCAGCACAATGCACTTGGGGTGCATGGCCAGAACGCCCGCAATGGATACTCTCTGCTTCTGGCCGCCCGACAGCTTGTTGGGGGAATGCTTCCGGTAGGCGTACATCCCCACCGCTTTTAAGCTCTCCTCCACCCGCTGCCAGATCTCCTGCGTGGGTACGCCCATGTTTTCCGGCCCGAATCCCACATCCTCCTCGACTACCTGTCCGATGATCTGATTGTCCGGATTTTGAAACACCATACCGGCGCACTGGCGCACGTCCCAGACATTCGCTTCGTCCGAAGTGTTTTTTCCGTCCACCACCACGGTGCCCTCCGCCGGCACCAGCAGCGCGTTGATATGCTTGGCAAACGTGGACTTCCCGGATCCGTTCTGTCCCAGAATGGCGATAAACTCTCCCGGCTTTACCGAAAGCGACACGTCGTTTACGGCTCTGATCCTGCCCTCCACGTTTCCCTCATCGTCGTAGCGCATATAATCGAAGCTCAGGTGCTGCGCTTCTATGATATTTTTGTCCGCTTTTTTTTCCATAGGCTCCGTTGCACAAAGAGCCGTACATTTCTGCACGGCTCTCGCATCTTCATTCAGGTTTGGATGCGCCAAACAGCGGCATCCGTCATTTTTTCCGGACTCAGATCAGTTCCAGCACGACTTCCATCGCGGCGTCGCCCTTACGGGGCCCGATCTTGATGATCCTCGTATAGCCGCCCTTGCGATCCGCGTACTTGGGTGCGATCTCGTCAAATATCTTGGCGGGCATATCCACGTTCTTGGTGCCCCTCTTGCGGCCTGCGGCTGCCTGAGGAACCTCCTTCACGGGATAGAGCACCTTCAGCATCTGGCGTCTTGCGTGCAGTCTGGAGGGAAGATCCTTGCGGATTTCCTTCTCCACTTCGTCATATACGGTAACTTTCTTTCCGTCCACGACCTCTTTCACGCGCTTGCCGTCCTTGTCCTTGCGGGGCACCTTCGCCGTGATCTTCACGGTTTCGTAGTTGTCCTTCTCCTTGATGCCCAGAGCGATGATCCCTTCCGCAATCTTGCGGACTTCCTTCGCCTTGGCCTCGGTGGTCACGATCTTCCCTCTGTAGAGAAGGCTCGTTACCTGGCTTCTCAAAAGCGCCTTTCTCTGAGAGGATGTTCTGCCTAATTTTCTGTACTTTGCCATGTTTTCTTTCCTTTTCCTTTCCTTCTTGGTTCATCCGGCAACGCTCTTTGGGCTTACTCACCGAATGCCTTTTGACGGCCCGTCACAATGGCCCGGACCGCAGCCAATTCCGGGAACGTACCGCCGCGCTCTTTGGACTTACCGGCGTTACCGCACAACGCTTGGTTGTGCTTCATTCTTCGCTGGGTCTGAAGTGGAAGCCGAGTTCGTTGATTTTGGACTGTACTTCCTCCAGAGATTTCCGGCCCAGGTTGCGAACTTTCATCATGTCCTCGGGCGTCTTGTTGATCAGTTCTTCCACCGTGTTGATGCCGGCGCGCTTTAAGCAGTTGTAGGAACGAACCGACAGCTCCAGCTCGTCGATGCTCATTTCCAGCACCTTTTCTTTTTCATCGTCCTCTTTTTCTACCATAACCTCTGCGGTCTTGGCGTTTTCGGACAGATCGATGAAAAGGCTCAGATGCTCGCTGAGCACCTTGGCGGCCAGGCTGACTGCCTCATCCGGCGCAAGCGTTCCGTTTGTGAACACATCCAGGGTCAGTTTATCGAAATCGGTCACCTGTCCCACACGGGTATTGTCCACCGTCATGTTCACTCTTTCCACGGGAGTATAGATCGAATCGACAGCGATGACACCAATCGGCAGATCCTCGCTCTTATTCCGATCCGCGCCCACATAACCCCGGCCTCTGGTGATGGTCAGCTCCATGTAGAGCTTGCTCTCCTTGCCGCCGCTCAGCGTGGCGATCACCAGATCGGGATTGAGGATTTCAATATCCTGATCAACCTGAATATCGGAAGCGTGCACGACGCCCTCGCCCTCAAACTCGATATAAGCCGTCTTGGGCTCGTTGGTCTCGCTGTTGTTTTTGATCGCGAGGCTCTTGATATTCATGATGATCTCGGTCACATCTTCCTTCACGCCGGGAATGGAAGAAAATTCGTGCAGCACGCCTTCGATCTTCACCTGGCTCACTGCGGTGCCCGGCAGGGAGGACAACATGATTCTTCTCAGAGAATTGCCAAGCGTGATACCATATCCTCTTTCAAGAGGTTCCACCACAAACTTGCCATACCTCTTATCATCGGAGATTTCGGCAACCTCAATGTTGGGTTTTTCAAAATCAAACACAGGGGATATCCTCCTTTTTGAACAAATTTAGACGGATCGCTGGGCTCCTTATTTGGAATACAACTCGACGATAAGCATTTCATTGACCGGAACATCGATCATCTCCCGGGTCGGAAGCTGCTTGATGGTTCCCTTGAAAGCCTCTTTATCGACATCCATCCATTCGGGATACATTCTTCCCGCCGTCACTTCAAGGATATCCTTGTATCTCTGCATACTCTTTGCTTTTTCCTTTACCTCGATCACATCTCCTGCTTTGACCTGGTAGGAAGGAATGTTCACGGTTTTGCCGTTGACCAGAATATGCTTGTGGCCGACCACCTGTCTGGCCTCTCTGCGGGTACGGGCAAACCCCATGCGGAACACCACGCTGTCCAGTCTGGCCTCCAGCATTCTCATAAGGTTCTCACCGGTCATACCCTTCATCCGATCCGCCTTCTCGTAGTAGTTGCGGAAAGGCTTCTCCAAAACGCCGTAAATGAATTTGGCCTTCTGCTTCTCTCTCAGCTGCAGACCGTACTCACTTACCTTCTTGCCTGCTTTCACAGCTCTGTTGGACTTCTTGTCGTAGCCCAGGTAGCTGGGTTCCAGGCCGAGCGCTCTACATCTCTTTAATACAGGAACTCTGTTTACTGCCATTTGTGTTTTCCTCCAGATTATTGTTTACAGCATTCAACAGCCGGTTTCTGCAGGATACCTACCGTTCCCGGCTGCCATGTCTTCATCCAACCTCAATCAAACCGACACCCGTCTGGCGGATGTCCATTGGGAATCTGCAGCGTCGTGCATCAGACGCGGCGGCGCTTGGGCGGACGGCATCCGTTGTGCGGAACCGCGGTCACGTCCTTGATGCTCAGCACGCTCAAGCCGCACGCGGACAGCGCGCGGATTGCGGCTTCACGACCCGATCCGGGCCCCTTCACAAAAACGTCCACCGTCTTCAATCCGTGGATCAGAGCCGCTTTCGTGGCTGTTTCCGCAGCCATCTGCGCTGCATACGGAGTAGATTTCCTTGAACCCTTAAATCCCAGACCGCCGGCGGAAGCCCAGCTTAAAGCATTGCCTTCAGAATCCGTCAATGTCACAATGGTATTATTGAAGGAAGACTGAATATGTGCCTGTCCGTGTTCAACGTTTTTCTTGACACGCTTTTTGGTCACTTTTTTCGTAACTTTTTTGTTTGCCATTTAAACTAACCTACTTTCCCTTGTTTGAATTATTTTTTCTTGTTTGCAACGGTTCTTCTGGGCCCTTTTCTGGTTCTGGCGTTGGTCTTCGTATTCTGACCGCGAACCGGAAGTCCCTTACGGTGACGGATCCCTCTGTAGCATCCGATCTCCTGTAACCGCTTGATGTTCAGAGCGACTTCCCTTCTCAGATCGCCTTCCACCATCATGGTCGCGTCGATGACTTCGCTGATTTTTTTGACCTCGTCGTCGGTCAAATCCCTGCAGCGCGTGTCAGGATTCACACCTGCCTGCGCCAGGATCTTGTTTGCGCTGGATCTGCCGATGCCGTAAATGTAGGTGAGGCCGATCTCTACGCGCTTTTCTCTCGGTAAGTCAATACCTGCAATACGAGCTGCCATTTACATTTCCTCCGTTCTGTGCGTTTTTGGCTTTACGCACAATGAGCACAGGAACATATCATACCTGTGCGTTTTTAAAACAGTTACTAATTGACTGGGGTACCATGTACCCAACCGGTATACCGGTCTTTCCGATACTCTCATGGTTGCCCATGCGGATACAATGTGCTTTACACACCGTAGGTGCTCCCTCGCACAGCTGCATCCGGCCTCCGGGAACGGAAGCCTTTCTTCGGTATCAAAAAGTAATCTCCCGTAGCAGGAAATCCTTACACTACGTTCAATTATTTTCAGGCGGATTCCGGTAAGAACCCGCCGCCAGTCGTCTCGTTTCTGACCGGTGGTTTCTTCCTATTATATATAGAAGAAATCAGCCCTGTCTCTGTTTGTGCTTCGGATTCTCACAGATGATCCGAATGGAACCCTTTCTTTTAATGACTTTGCACTTTTCGCAAATCGGCTTTACGGATGCTCTTACTTTCATCTTCTTCTTACCTCCTTCCAAAAAGACCGATTCCAATTATATCATGTGTCCCTCAACATTGCAACCATTATTTTGCAAAATGCCGCTTTTCATGAAAGCAGGGATCCGGGAAACTTCGCTTATTTATCCCGCCAGATGATGCGGCCCTTGGTCAGGTCATAGGGGGAAAGTTCCAGTGTCACTTTGTCGCCGGGCAGGATACGAATGAAGTTCTGCCTCAGCTTTCCGCTGATGTGTGCCAGCACTCTGTGCCCGTTTTCCAGTTCCACCTGGAACATGGTGTTGGGCAGCTTCTCCACTACGGTGCCTTCAATTTCGATTACATCGGCTTTTGACATAAAATACCTCCGTCATTCCTTCCTCTCATTATAGAGTTTGAGATACCTCTTGATTTTTGTATCGGCGTCTGCCGGATTCTGAACGATTTCTTCCATTTGTGCCGCAGACAGCCCCTGCTTTACCGGCTGAATGTGCTTTCTGTTCTTTCGTTTGGGGGCCGCGTACTTTTTAGATACCCCGTCCGCCAGATATATGCTGTCGCCGTCCTCTTTCACGACCAGGTATACGGTGCCTCTGTCGTGTCCCGCGCGGGAGACGGCCAGTTCTCCAACCATCGCTTCCTCCATCATATCAGGGTAAGAATCTCCGGTTCCCCGTCCGTCACCAGAATTGTATTCTCATAGTGGGCCGACAGGGAGCGATCCCGGCTCACCGTGGTCCAGCCGTCCGCCAGAAACTCCACTTCCCAGCCGCCGGCGTTGATCATCGGTTCCACGGCCAGCGTCATTCCGGCCTGGAGTCTGACGCCCTTTTTGCGCTGTCTGAAATTGGGGATCTGCGGATCCTCATGCAGCGAAGTCCCGATCCCGTGTCCTACCAGATCCCGTACAATTCCGTATCCGAATCCGCTCACATAGCTGTCAATGGCGGCGGAAATATCGTACAGGTGCATGCCTTCCCGGGCCATTTTGATCCCCTCAAAAAAGCTTTGGCGGGTCACGTCGATGAGCTTTTGCGCTTCCGGGCTGATTTTCCCCACCGCGTGCGTCCGGGCGGCATCGGAATGGTAGCCTTTGTAGATCAGGCCCGCGTCCAGGCTGACGATATCCCCCTCTTTCAGGATCCGGTTCTTTTTGGGGATCCCGTGCACCACTTCCTCATTGACGGAAACGCAGATGGAAGCGGGATATCCGTTATAGTGCAGGAAGTTGGGCACACAGCCCAAATCCCGGATCAGCTTTTCCCCCAGCGCGTCCACCTCCCAGGTGGACATCCCCGGGCGGATGGCCTTGCCCAGTTCCTCGTGCACATGGGCCAGAAGTCTGCCCGCTTCCCGCATCAGCCCGATCTCTCTTTCGGATTTAATCGAAACAGACATGCTTACCCTCCACCTTCCACAGGGATAAAAACAACCGGTCAGCCCAGGATCTTACAGATCGCCTCAAACACGTCCTCCACGGCCTGCGTTCCGTCCACGGTTCTCAGCACACCCTTCCGGGCGTAAAAGTCGATCAGCGGCTGCGTCTGTTCATGATAGACATGAAGGCGGTTCTGGACGGTCTCCGGCTTATCGTCGTCGCGCAGTACCAGTTCGCTTCCGCAGGTATCGCAGATCCCCTCTTTTTTGGGCGGGGCGTACGCCACATGATAGGTGGCGCCGCAGGAAAGGCAGGCGCGTCTGCCGGACATCCTCCGGACGATGTTCTCATCCGGTACGTCCACATCGATGGCATAGTCGATCTGATCCCCGAGCTTCTCAAGCGCTTCGTCCAGCACGTTGGCCTGCGGGATTGTCCGGGGGAAACCGTCCAGCACATATCCGTTTTTGCAGTCCTCCCGAGATACGCGATCCAGCAGAAGGCGGACGGTCAGTTCGTCGGGAACCAACAGCCCCTGATCCATATATTTTTTGGCTTCCTTCCCCAACTCCGTTCCGTTTTTGATGTTCGCGCGGAAAATATCCCCGGTGGAAATATGCGGCAGCCCGTATTTGCCGGCGATTTGCTTCGCCTGGGTGCCTTTGCCGGCGCCGGGCGCGCCCAACATTACGATTTTCATAAAGATTCTCCCGTCAAGAAAAGGGCAGGGACAGAAACGCGCACCGTCCTGCCCCACCCAAAATCACTCAGTCATTCAAAAAGCCCTTATAGTTCCGAACAAGCATCTGGGACTCAATCTGCTTTATCGTCTCCAGCAGTACGCTGACGATAATGATCAGGCTTGTTCCGCCGAACGACACGCTGGCGCCGAACACGCCGCTGAAGAAGTACGGCAGCACGCACACGATGGTCAGGCCGCAGGCCCCGATGAAAATCAGATAGTTCAGAATTTTGCTCAGATAATCGCTGGTAGGCCGTCCGGGCCGGATGCCCGGGATAAAGCCGCCCTGCTTTTTCATGTTATTGGCAACTTCCAGCGGGTTGAAGGTAATGGAGGTGTAGAAATAGGCGAAGAAGATCACCAGCACAATATACACCACCAGTCCGATGGAATAGACCAGTTCGCCCGGTCTGCACCAATAGCTGGAATTTAACCCTCTCAGTACGTGCGCCCAGAAACCGGTTCCGTTATACCCTGCCAGCTGGCAGATCACCACCGGGAACTGCATGATGGACTGCGCGAAAATAATCGGGATAACGCCCGCCGTATTCACCTTCAGCGGAATGAAAGAGGACTGTCCGCCCACCATTCTGCGCCCCTGAACCTTTTTGGCATACTGCACCGGGATCTTGCGTGTGGCATCGTTGAGGATGATGACAAGAATCACCATCGCGACGATGATCGCCAGAATCACCACAGCGGCCAGAGCGCCTACCGCAACCGCCTTGCCCTTTACGAACTGTTCATAGAGTCCGGCAAAGTCGTTGGGCAGTCTGGAAATGATGTTGATGACCAGAACGATGGAAATACCGTTTCCGACGCCGTTTTCGGTAATGCGCTCCCCGATCCACATCAGGAAGGCGCTGCCCGCGGTCAGCGCGAAAATAACGGTGACTACGTTCAGGAAATTGAAGGTCTCCATCAGGCCCTGCCGGCCGAAGCCGATGGCCATGGCCGTGGATTCAATCAGGGAGAGCGCCACCGTCACATATCTGGTGATGGAAGCGATCTTTTTGCGTCCTTCCTCTCCGTCCTTATACATTTCCTCCAGCTTCGGAATCGCAATCGTCAGAAGCTGCATGATAATGGAAGATGTGATATAAGGGGTGATATTCAGGGCGAACACGGACATATTCTCAAAGGAACCGCCGGTAAACGCGTTGAAAAAGCTGAACGAATCCCCCACCTGCGCCGCAAACCAGTCCGCAAAGAAGTGCCGGTTCACACCGGGCACCGGAAGCTGGCAGCCGACTCTTATCACAACCATCATCAAAAACGTGAAGATCAATTTTTTACGGATATCCTTGATCTTAAACGCATTTTTCAGGGTAGTAAGCATTTACATCACCTCAGCCGTTCCACCAAGCGCCTCGATTTTTTCTTTTGCGGATGCACTGAATGCATTGGCTTTCACATCGAGTTTCTTGGTAAAATTACCTTTTGCAAGGATTTTCACGCCGTCTCTGGGATTTTTCACAATCCCTTTTTCGATCAGGCTTTCAACAGTCACTGTTTCACCGTTGTCGAATACCTCAAGCGCACTCAGATTGATCGCCACAATTTCCTTGGAGTTCCTGTTGGTGAACCCTCTTTTGGGAATCCTTCTGTATAAAGGCATCTGGCCGCCTTCAAAGCCGGGCCTGGGCGCGCCGGAACGCGCTTTCTGTCCCTTATGGCCTTTGCCGGCCGTCTTGCCGTTGCCGGAGCCGTGTCCGCGGCCCCTTCTAAAGTTATCGCTGTGCTTGGAGCCAGCCGCCGGGTGTAAATTGGATAATTCCATTTCCCGATACCTCCTTCCTTTATGCTTCTTCCACCTTCAGCATATATCCAACCTGCTGGATCATACCTCTGGTAGAAGCGTTATCGGGCATGATAACTGTCTTGTGCATTTTGGTCAGGCCCATGGCGGTGACGGTCGCTCTGTGCTTGGGCACGGCGCCGATGGGGGACTTCACCAAAGTAATTTTCAAATTCTTCTCTGCCATTTCCCTTTCCTCCTCAAGCTATGATCTCCGCCACGGACTTGCCGCGCTTCGCGGCGACCTCCTCGGGCGTCATGATCTGGCTCAGGCCCTTGATCGTCGCCATCACGACGTTCTGCTTATTCGTGGAGCCAAGCGCCTTGGTACGAATGTTCTTGATGCCGGCCAGCTCGCAGACGCTGCGGGCGGGGCCTCCGGCGATAACACCGGTACCTTCGGGGGCTTTCTTGAGCAGTACGGTCGAAGAACCGAATTTCCCCTCGAAATCATGTGTGATGGAATTGTTTTCATCCAGCGCAACGGTTACGAGATGCTTGCTGGCATCCTCCTTGCCCTTGCGGATTGCTTCCGGAATTTCCGTAGATTTGCCAAGACCGACGCCAACGTGGCCGTTGCCGTCGCCGACTACCACTAAAGCTGTGAAGCGCATATTGCGGCCGCCCTTTACAACCTTGGTAACACGCTTGATGGAAACTACTTTTTCTGTTAATTCCAGATTCGTCGTATCAATCATTGTTCGTCTCATCCGTTGTGTTCTCCCTTCCTAGAATGTCAGGCCAGCTTCCCTTGCTGCCTCAGCCAAAGCTGCAACCTTGCCCTGGTAGATGAATCCGCAGCGGTCAAAGACCACTTCCGTGATTCCCTTCTCCAGCGCGCGTTTTGCGATAACAGTCCCGATATATGCTGCCGCATTGACATCATTGGTCTTTTCCAGCTGCGCTTTCACATCCTTTTCCAGCGTGGAAGCCGCTACCAGCGTGTTGCCGACCGTGTCGTCGATAATTTGAGCATACATATGATTATTGCTTCTGAATACGGCCAGACGCGGTCTTTCAGGGGTGCCCGCAAAACGGTTACGCATTCTTCTGTGCTTTTTTTCGCGAATGAGTTTTCTTGATTCCTTACTAACCATTTTCACACTCTCCTTATCTGTTATTTCTTACCGGTCTTACCAACTTTACGCCTGATCGTCTCATCAGCATACTTGATACCCTTGCCCTTATAAGGTTCCGGTCTTCTCTTATCTCTGATGTCCGCCGCGAATTGGCCGACCTTCTCTTTGTCGATGCCTTTTACGATGATAATGTTCTGTCCGTCCAGCACCGTCTCGATGCCCTCGGGATCCTCCATCTCCACCGGGTGGGAATAACCTAAGGATAATGTCAGCTTCTTGCCCGCCTTGGCCGCCCTGTAACCGACGCCGTTGATCTCCAGCTTCTTCTCATAGCCTTCGGTGACGCCCACAACCATGTTGTGAATCAGCGTCCTGGTCAGCCCGTGCAGGGATTTCATTTTCTTTAAGTCGTTGGGTCTTGAAACGACCACATGGCCCGCTTCCACTTTGATTTCCATCTCCTGGGGAAGCACTCTTTCCAGCGTTCCCTTGGGGCCCTTCACCGTCACTTTATTATTTTCTGCGACATCTACAGTTACGCCTGCAGGGATCGCGATTGGCATTCTTCCTATCCGTGACATGCCCGTACCTCCATTAGCTCATAAATTGTTTTCTGCTGCGCCGGAAGAATGGGGAGCCATTCTTCCAGACAAAATATGGTTTTCTGCGCCGCTGCCGGCGCCCAAAAACGGATTACCAGACGTAAGCCAGCACTTCTCCGCCGACCTGCAGTTCTCTCGCCTTCTTATCCGTCACAACGCCCTGGTTGGTGGAAATGATCGCCACGCCCAGGCCGCCCAGCACTCTGGGAAGTTCTTCCTTGCCGGCATACACGCGCAGGCCGGGCTTGGAAATTCTCTTGATGCCGGAGATGACCTTCTCGTTCTTACTCTCCCCATACTTTAAGGTGATGTGGATCGTCTTGAAGGATCCCTCATCCAGCACGTCATATTTTCTGATGTAGCCCTCATCCAGCAGGATCTGCGCAATAGCCAGTTTCATTTTAGATGCAGGGATATCTACCGTATCGTGTTTTGCAGTATTTGCGTTACGGATTCTTGTAAGCATATCTGCAATAGGATCGCTCATTGTCATTGTGATTCACCCTCCTTCTTACCAACTAGCCTTTTTCACGCCGGGGATCTGCCCCTTGTACGCCAGCTCACGGAAGCAGATTCTGCAGATTCCGTATTTTCTCAAAACCGAATGGGGACGGCCACAAATCCTGCAGCGGGTATATTCCCTCGAAGAAAACTTCGGGTTGCGCTGCTGTTTAATCTTCATCGCTGTTTTCGCCATGAATCCATTTACCTCCTTCTCACTTTGCGAACGGCATACCGAACAGTCTCAGCAATTCGCGCGCCTCTTCGTCCGTCTTTGCCGTGGTGACAACGATCACGTCCATTCCTCTGACCTTTTCCACCTTGTCGTACTCGATTTCAGGGAAAATGAGCTGTTCCTTGATTCCCAGGGAGTAATTTCCCCTGCCGTCAAAGGAATCCGCGCTCACACCCCTGAAGTCACGCACACGGGGAAGGGCCAGGTTGATGAGACGATCCAGAAAATCGTACATTTTCTCGCCGCGCAGGGTGGTTTTGCACCCAATCGGCATGCCCTCACGGATTTTGAAGTTTGCAATGGATTTCTTGGCCTTGGTAATGATGGCTTTCTGTCCTGCGATAATCTCCAGATCCTTCATGGCCGCGTCCAGGATCTTGGCATTTTCCTTCGCCTCGCCGACGCCCATATTGATGACGATCTTGTCGAGCTTCGGGACTTCCATCACGTTCTTGTAGCCGAACTTTTTGACCATAGCGGCTACGATCTCGTCATTATAAATACTTTTCAGTCTGCTCACGCTATTTGCCTCCTTCCCGGAATCAGTCGATGACATCGCCGGTCGATTTTGCGAAACGTACTTTTTTGCCGTTCTCCATTTTGAAGCCAATGCGGGTTGCCTTTCCTTTGTGAACGTACATTACGTTAGACAAGTCAAGAGGGGCTTCCTTCTGAATGATCCCGCCGTCCTGGTTGGCAGCCGAAGGCTTGGTATGCTTGACAACCATGTTGACCTTCTCAACGATGACCTTGCCTTTCTTTTTATCGACGGCAATCACCTTTCCCTCTTTGTCCTTATCTTTGCCGGCAATGACCTTTACGGTATCGCCCTTTTTGATTTTCATGGTAGACATGCAGGCACCTCCTATAATACTTCCGGAGCCAGAGAAGCAATCTTCATAAACTGCTTATCACGAAGCTCACGCGCTACCGGCCCAAAGATACGGGTTCCCCTGGGGGTCTTGTCATCCTTGATGATGACGGCAGCATTTTCATCAAACCGGATATAAGAACCGTCCTTGCGGCGCATTCCCTTTACGGAACGAACCACGACAGCCTTTACCACATCGCCCTTCTTTACAACCCCGCCGGGCGTTGCATCTTTGACGCTGGCGACGATGATATCCCCGATATTTGCATATCTTCTGGTAGAGCCACCCATAACCCGGATGCACAGGATCTCCTTCGCACCGGTGTTATCGGCAACCTTCAGTCTCGTTTCCTGTTGAATCATAACAATTCTCCTTCCAACTTAATTGCCGCTGTTTATTTGGCTCTCTCGAGGATCTCCACAAGTCTCCATCTCTTGTCCTTGGACAGAGGCCGGGTCTCCATGACCTTGACGGTATCGCCAATATTGCATTCGTTATTCTCGTCATGCGCCTTCAGCTTAAAGGTCTCCTTCACGATCTTTTTGTAAAGGGGATGCTTCACATGGTTCTCAATCGCGACGACAATCGTTTTGTCCATTCTGTTGCTTACGACTTTGCCGGTACGAGTTTTTCTTAAATTCCGCTCCACGTCTTATTTACTCCTTTCCGGGTATCCCTTATGATTCCGCAGCCTTGGTCTTCTGCGTGAGCAACGTCTGAATCCTGGCAATGTTCTTTCGCACTTCCCTGATTCTGGCCGTGTTGTCAAGCTGGTTCGTCGCGTTCTGGAATCTCAGGTTGAAAAGTTCCTTCTTTGCAGCCACCAGTTCCTGCGCCAGATCCGCAGCGGATTTGCTGCTCAGTTCTTCCAAATATTTCTTAGCTTTCATTTGCCACACCGCCTTCCGAGTCTGCTTTTGAAACGATTTTGCACTTGCAGGGGAGCTTATGCATTGCGAGACGTAACGCTTCCTTTGCGGATTCCTCCGGAACTCCGGCGATCTCGAACATGACGCGTCCGGGCTTCACAACCGCTACCCAGTACTCCAGGGTGCCTTTACCGGAACCCATACGGGTCTCGGCGGGCTTCGCCGTCACCGGCTTGTCGGGGAAAATCTTAATCCAGACCTGGCCGCTTCTCTTGGTATAACGCGTCAGCGCGATACGGGCCGCTTCAATCTGGTTGGATTTGATCCAGCAGGGCTCCAAAGCCACCAGTCCATATTCTCCGTAGGTGATCGTATTGCCGCGCAGGGCTTTTCCCTTCATGGAACCGCGGAACTGTTTACGACGCTTTACTCTTTTTGGCATTAACATTATTTATCGCTCCCTTCCTTGTTTCCCTTCGCAGGAAGTACCTCGCCCTTATAGATCCAGACCTTGACGCCGACCTTGCCATAGGTGGTGTTCGCCTCCGCGAAACCGTAGTCGATATCGGCTCTCAGCGTCTGAAGCGGGATTGTGCCCTCGCTGTAGAACTCCGTGCGGGCGATATCCGCGCCGCCCAGACGGCCCGCGCAGGCGGTCTTGATGCCCAGCGCGCCGGACTTCATGGTTCTGCCGATGCAGGATTTCATCGCTCTGCGGAAGGAGACACGGTTCTCCAGCTGCTGCGCGATGTTCTCCGCCACCAGCTGCGCATCCCTGTCCGGACGCTTGATTTCCTTGATGTCGATAAACACCTTCTTGTCGGTCAGCTTGGACAGTTCTTTCTTGGTCACTTCGATCTCGGCGCCGCCCTTGCCGATGACTACGCCGGGCTTAGCCGTATACAGAATCACCTTTACCCTGTCGGACGCTCTCTCGATCTCGATCTTGGAAACGCCCGCAGCGTGCAGCTTTTTCTTTAAAAATTCCCTGATTTTATAATCTTCCACTAAGAAGTCCGCGTACTCCGCATCCGCGTACCATCTGGAATCCCAGTCCTTAATGACGCCGACTCTTAAACCGTGAGGATTAACCTTCTGTCCCATTACTCATTCCTCCTACTTTTTCTCATCCAGCACAACAGTGATATGGCTCATTCTTTTCAATATCCTGTAGGCTCTGCCCTGGGCCCTGGGTCTGATTCTTTTCATGATGGGGCCGGTCGTCGCGTAACACTCCGCGACATAGAGATCTTCCTTTTTCAGGCCGTTGTTGTTTTCCGCGTTTGCTACTGCGGACTCAAGCAGCTTCTTGATCAGGCTGGAAGCGTATCTGGGATTGTACGTTACGATGCCCAGAGCGGTTTCCACGTCCTTGCCTCTGATGGCATCCAGTACAAAACAGGCTTTTGTTACAGACACTCTTGCGTAAGATAATTTTGCAGAAGGTCTTGTATCTTTATTCGCATTTCTTTCTCTCTTGATTTGGGATCTGTGTCCTTTTGCCATGAATAAAACCTCCTTTCGATTACCTTACTTTGGATTTCTTTTCGTCTTTCCCATGGCCTCTGTAGGTTCTGGTCACTACGAATTCACCAAGTTTATGGCCTACCATATCTTCCGTTACATATACCGGGACGTGCTTGCGGCCGTCGTGTACCGCGAACGTGTGTCCAACGAAGGACGGGAAAATCGTGGAACGGCGGGACCAGGTCTTGATAACCTGTTTCTGCCCGGAAGCGTTCTGTGCGTCCACTTTCTTCAGCAGGCTGGCATCTGCAAAAGGTCCTTTTTTCAGTGATCTTGCCATTGTTCTTCTCCTCCTAATCCTTATTTGAGCGCTTTGCCGTCTCGTCTTCTCACGATCAGCTTGTTGGAAGCCTTCTTAGGTCTGCGCGTCTTTAAGCCGAGCGCCGGTTTGCCCCAAGGAGTGCTCGGGCCGGGACGGCCGATACCGGTCTTGCCTTCGCCGCCGCCGTGCGGGTGGTCATTGGGGTTCATGACGGAACCGCGGACGGTAGGACGGATGCCCATGTGACGCTTGCGCCCGGCTTTCCCGTAATTGATCAGGTTGTGATCCCCGTTGCCCACAATACCGACGGTTGCGCGGCATACCAGGGGAACCATCCTCATCTCACCGGAGGGAAGTCTCAACGTTGCATATTTTCCTTCTTTCGCCATCAGCTGTGCGCTGTTTCCGGCGGAACGCACCATCTGGCCGCCCTTGCCCGGATACAGTTCGATGTTGTGTACCTGCGTACCAACAGGGATTTCGGATAACGGCAGGCAGTTGCCCACTCTCACTTCCGCTTCGGGTCCGTTTACGACCTTCTGTCCGACTTTCAGTCCCTCGGGAGCGAGGATATAGGATTTCTGGCCGTCCGCATAGCAGATCAGCGCGATATTAGCAGTTCTGTTGGGGTCATATTCGATGCCCACCACCGTTGCCGGCACACCGTCCTTCTGTCTCTTAAAGTCCACCAGCCTATACTGTCTGCGGACGCCGCCGCCCTGGTGCCTGACGGTGATTTTGCCCTGGTTGTTGCGGCCGGCGTTCTTCTTCAGAGACACGCAGAGACTCTTTTCGGGAGTGCTCTTGGTAATCTCGGAAAAATCGGAACCGGTCATGTTTCTTCTGGATGGTGTATAGGGATTATAGGTTTTAATTCCCATGATGATTTCTCCTTTAACTCAATTTATTATCGTGCTTTTTTGCACATATGCGCGATGAACAGAGCGAACGCGGATTGTGAAAGAGGACTTTGCCATGCTTGCATGAGCAAAGGACTCTTTTGCAAGACGCATAAGCGTGCGTTCGTCAGAACGCATGGAACGCGACCGAGGAAGCGCCAGCTTCCGAGGGGTTCGCTCGTCCGGAGGGCGAGGGGTTCGCTCTCACCGCCTGACTGCATCTTTACAGCCCCGCAAAGATCTCAATCTCTTTGCTGTCCGCCGTCAGGGTGACAATCGCCTTCTTGATCTTGGCGGTCCTGCCGACGACCATGCCGCGCCTTTTCTTCTTGCCGGGGGCGTTTAAGGTGTTCACCTTCGCCACTTTGGCGCCTTCAAACATCTTCTCGACCGCTTCTTTGATCTGGGACTTGTTCGCTTCCGGATTCACCAGGAAGGTATATTTCTTCTCGCTCATGCCCGCCATGCTTTTCTCGGTAATGACGGGTCTGAGGATCACGTCATAGTATTTAATGTCAGCCATTATGCGTATACCTCCTCAATCGTCTTGACAGCGTCCTTGGTCAGAACCAGCTTTTTGGCCTTCATCACGTCATAGACGTTGATGGTGTTGGGCAGCGCCATTTTCACGGTGGGGATGTTCCTTGCGCTCATCATGATGTTGACATCATTGTCATTGATCACCACCAGCCCGTTGTCCACGTTCAGGTTCTGCATCACCTTCACAAAATTCTTCGTCTTGATTTCTTCCATTTTCAGTTCATCCAAGACCACCAGATTGGAGGATGCGACCTTGTCGGTCAGCGCGGACTTCAAAGCCGCCCTTTTCTCTTTTTTGTTGATCTTGAAGGAATAATCTCTCGGAACGGGGGCGAATACCATGCCGCCGCCGGTCCACTGGGGCGCTCTCGTCGAGCCCTGTCTGGCATGGCCGGTGTCCTTCTGTCTCCAGGGCTTCCTGCCGCCGCCGGAAACCTCGGAGCGGGTCTTGGCCTTCTGCGTTCCCTGACGGTTGTTCGCAAGCTGCTGCACAACTGCCATATGCACCAGATGCTCGTTGATCGCAACGCCGAAAACCGCATCGCTGAGCTCAATGGTGCCGACCTGATTGCCTTCCATATTATAAACAGCTACCTGTGCCATCTGTGTGTTCCTCCTTTCCTAATTCAAGCTTCCACCTTGGTGGTTTCTTTGAGTGTGACTAAAGCTTTCTTAGGTCCCGGTACCGCACCTTTTACAAGGATCAGATTCTTCTCGGCGTCAACCTTTACCACATCCAGATTCTGAACCGTCACCCTTACGCAGCCCATGTGACCGGGCATTCCCTTGCCCTTGAACACACGGCCGGGAGAAGTCGCGGAGCCGTTGGAACCCTGATGGCGATGGAACTTGGAACCGTGAGCCATGGGGCCTCTGTGCTGGCCGAATCTCTTGATGGCGCCCTGGAAGCCCTTGCCCTTGCTGATGGCGGTGGCGTCCACTCTGTCGCCCGCGGCGAAAATGTCGGCCTTGATTTCCTGTGCCAGCGCATATTCGGATGCGTTCTCAAACCTGAACTCCCGCAGATACTTCTTGCAGGAAACGCCGGCCTTGTCAAAATGGCCCTTCTGCGCCTTATTGACGCCGTGCCGGTGAATGATATCCTTCTTGCCGGCCTTGTCCCGGTTGACGATTCTTTCCTTCTTATCTACGAAGCCGACCTGAACCGCGTCATAGCCGTCCTTTTCAGCGGTCTTGATCTGGGTCACGTAGCAGGGGCCTGCCTGCAGCACGGTCACCGGTACAAGAACGCCGTCGTCGTTGAAAACCTGGGTCATGCCGACCTTGATCGCTAAAATGCCTTTTTTCATTTTCTGATTTGACCTCCTTTTTGTTCTACATAGCGGAATGTTCACGTCTTTCCTTCTTTCCGAAAAAGCGGTTAAAGCCGTTGGACCATTCATACGTCTTTGTAGAGGTTTGCTTTACGAGTTACCTGTTCTTCATTTTGATGTCGATATACACGCCTGCGGGCATTTCCAGTCTCTGCAGGGCATCCACCGTCTTGTTGGTGGGGGTGATGATATCGATCAGTCTCTTGTGCGTCCTGCGTTCAAACTGTTCTCTGGAATCCTTGTCCTTGTGAACAGCTCTCAGAATCGTGACCACCTCTTTCTTGGTCGGAAGCGGGACGGGGCCGCTCACCTGCGCTCCGTTTTTCCTGACCGTCTCGATGATCTTCTTCGCCGACGCATCCACCAGCTGGTGGTCGTAAGCCTTCAGTGTAATACGCATTACCTGAGTTGCCATAAAAAAAGTCGCCTCCTTTTCGCGCTTTTGAGATAAGTGCGACAAGCGGTGACTGTACACTCTCCCGTGTGTGTCCTGCTGGTAAGCAACCCGGAAAGACCTCTCTTTCCCTTACCGCAGACGCCCACGTTCCTCCTGCAGACGGTCTGGCTTTCGTACCGTCACAGGTGCTGCTGATTGGTACAGTGACTTGTCGTCAGTTTTCTAACTTGACATTCGCTCCACGGAAAACCTGCAGGGATTATGTATTTTCCCATACAGCAACCTCACGCTTCATCGCTATCATGTCACAGCATCTCGAATTATACCCGATATATCAGGAAAAAGCAAGCATTTTTTGAAAAAATTTTCAGAAGCTGTCCGTATCCTGTTTTCGGACGTCGTTTTCCGTCTCTTTTGTCTCTGTTTCTTCTATATATAATGGATCGGATTTGCCGCCTTTTTCCGTCCGCTTTTTCTTCCATCTGAAATAGCGGCCGCTGATCCGGTCTACTACCAGGCAGAGCAGCGTATATACGGACACCAGCTCCGCAATCCGCCACAGGGCCGGCTCCCGGAACGCCACCCGGATCCTGCCCCGATACCCTGCCGGGATCAAAAGACGGATGCTGTTGTTTCTGCCCCGGGTCATTTCGATGGGAGTGTGGTTTTCATCCTCCGCCTCATAGCCCACATAGGAAAGCAGGGGCAAATCCAAAGCCGCTTCTTCTCCGTCTTCATTTTCCACGTCCAGCGTCAGCGCATTATACCTGCGGCTGTAAGTGACAACGGGCTGTCCTTCGGCCGTTTCCACCTCCCGCGGCACCTGCTGCGCCACCGTCCCGGCCGGCAGATATTCGTATCCGGATCCCGCAAAGGTAGTCATAGCGGCGGTATCATAGGGCCGCCAGGCGGAACTTTCATCCATCACAGTATTCAGGAAAAACAACGCCTGCAGTACGGTGCAGAACCCAATGGCGCCCAGAAGAAAACGCGCCCGTTCCCGTCCCCCGTCCCTTCTAGCGTCCCTTTCCAGGATACAGGCCAGCCAGGTCAGAAAAACGCCGGCCGCCGCCAAAAACCGCCAGGGGAACTGCAGACTGGTCAGAAACAGCGCCCTCTCCCCCAAAAGCCCCAGCAGCGCGTCGTAGGGGAACAGACAGGTGGACAAAAAGAGACTGCACACGCAGAAGGCCAGGCACAGCTTTTCCGCCCTGTCCCATTTTTCCTTTCTTCCCCGCGCAAGGCCCAGCAGCCAGAAAAACAGCACCGTAAGAAAGCCCAGCCCGATCCCCAGAAGGTGCTCCTCCTGCAGGCCGGCGGAAACCGCCTTGCTGGTAGATTTTTGAAAATTCACGGTGAAAAACTGGTATAAAAACATTCCGCTTTGCTGGATCCCCGGGCTTTCCTCCACACGTCCCGGACTGTTATATACAAAACTCATTTCATTGTAATCCAGGAACGGAATCAGAAACCAGAGGTTGAGGAGCACGGTGACCGCGCCCGTCTTCAGCAGGCGGAAGAAAACCCGTTTGGAGAAGGTTTTACGAAACAGCAAAAGCCCGGCCAACAGCAAAAACAGCGCCGTTATCTCAAAGGTGAGCACATGGGACTGCAGCACACCGGTCAATCCTGCAGCCAGCATGACGGCGCCGGTTTTCCCCGCTTTTTTCTCTGCGTCCGCTTCCCGGTATATTTCATAAACGCCGCACAAAACCAGCGGCAGAAACGTCATGGCCGTATATTCTCCCACCGCGGCCCGGATATAAATATCCGTCAGGCGGTAGGGATACAGGGTGAAGCACAGCGCCGCCAGCACGCCGCTTTTGTCCGTCCCAAACATCCGCTTAAAGCACCGGAAGGTGATGCAGACCGTCGCCAGGTTGACGAGGAAGGTATAGCACTGATACGCCAGATAGACCGGCATCCCCAGAAACCGGAACAGGACGGGAATATAAAGGAACAGATCCGGATACAGCACGCCGGACGCGTAGCCGTTGCCGCCCAGCCACAGCGGATAAATTTTGACCGGGAACGCGCCGGACTCCAATCCGGCCTTTATGCCTTCGATCCGCATCAGATGAAAGCCCAGATCGTGGCCCTGAATCGGATAGTTCACAAGCAGCGGCGCAGAGGAAAGGAGCACGATGCAGGAAAGCAAAAAGAAGGTCACCCGTCCTTCTCCCGTGATCCAGGCCGGTCTTTTTTTCCATATCAGCCACACAACTCCCAGCAGCAAAACAAGCCCCGCCGCCAGCGTTGTCGCCAGGATCCAGGAAAGAGGGGAAGACACGACCCGGATCCGGCTGATGCCAAAATAGCTGTCCCCGTCCGGTACGGTCTGAAAAGAAGCCTGCACCCGCGCCGAACTACCCTTATGCAGAACATAAATATGGTAGGTCACCGAACGCTCCTGCAAATCCACGCTGACAGAATCGCCCCGCAGCGCGCCCTGCCCGTAATAGCTGCCCGTCTGGGTAACCTGCGTATGCACATCGTCGCAGTTTCGCGCCTCATATTCCACCGTCACAGTATAAATGCCCCGGCCCGGAGAAAACTCCGGTGTCCGGATCACGAAGGAAGTCCCTTCAAAGGAGCTGTCCGCGTAATATCCGGCCTTTGTATCGGAACCGTTGTCCTGTTGGGTTTCCAGCAGCAGATCCTCCCGTTCAAACAGAAAGTCCGGCATTCCGGTATATCCTCTGTGCAGCAAAATGCCAATCAGCAGCAGCATCGCGCATTCTACCGCGATCCATTTCCATACTGTCTTCATTTTTCGTCCTCTCTGTCCCGGTCGTCCCCTTCCAGCCATTCCCCGTCCGCCATGGTTCTTACCACATGGTTTTTGGCATCCAGAAACGTCAGGTTGGCGCGCCTGCCCTCCTCCAGAAAACCAATCTGATCCGAAAGCCCCAGCAGGCGGGCCGGATTTTCTGTCAGGGCCGGAAGCGCTTCCTCCAGCGTAAGATGGGAAAACGCCATCAGATTTCGCAGCGCCTCGTCCATGGACAGGACGCTGCCTGCCCGGATATCCGTTCCCGTGATTCTGGCGTCTCCCTTTTCCAGCGTCACATCGTTGACGCCCAGCCGATACTGCCCGTCCGGCAGACCGGCGGCCATGATGGAATCGGTGACGGCCAGAATGTGTCCGGGCCCTTTATTTTGAACGATCAGGCGCACCGTGCCGGGATGCAGGTGCCGTCCGTCGCAGATCAGTTCCGCATAGACCGACGCTTCCTCCAGCACGGCCCCGAATACCGCCGGTTCCCGCTGGTGCCAGAGCCGCATGGCGTTTCCCATATGAGTGGCCGCCCGGGCGCCGCGAAGAAACGCCTGCCTGGCCGTATC
Organism: uncultured Eisenbergiella sp.; assembly: GCA_947630215.1. Classification (GTDB taxonomy): domain Bacteria; phylum Bacillota; class Clostridia; order Lachnospirales; family Lachnospiraceae; genus Gallintestinimicrobium. Next base: position 26,175 of record CANRGX010000017.1, read on the forward strand.
ATAGTCCGCTCCGGTATGGCCCACGGCCACCTGGATCCCCAGGCGGCGGGCCGTCGGGATCAGCTCCTGCACGCCCTCTGTTTCCGGCGCCACCGTCAGATAGCGGATGTCCCCGCCGGCCGCCTCCTGATACTCCCGCAAAAGTGCCGGATCTCCCCGGCGCAAAAATGTCTCCGGCATGGCGCCGCGATACTGAGGGGAAAGAAACGGGCCTTCCAGATGCAGTCCCTCCAGACGCGCGCCCCTGTGAGGCAGCGTTTTCCACCTGCGGTATTCCCCGATACAGCGCAGGGTCTGTTCCCTGCTGTCCGTCAAAATCGAAGCGAGCCATCCGGTCGTGCCGTGGGAAGCGAACGCACGACAGACCCGTTCCAGATCCTCCGCGCGCGCCGCGTTTACGTCCACGCCGGCCGCCCCATGGGTGTGAAGGTCGAAAAAACCCGGCACCACCCGCAGACCCTGCGCGCAAAAGACCCGGATCCCTTCCGGCAGGCCAGGGCCGATCCGCCGGATCCTCCCGTCTTCAATAAGGATATCCCCTTTGACAAAGCGGTGCTTTTGATACAACAGCCCGTCTTGAATCCCGATTTGCATCCGTCTCTCCCCCATATCTGCTGTCATTATAGCAGGAACGCCACTGTATTTCCATAGAGAGGGGAACAATATTTTCCCTGTTGCGTTTCCCGTAAAAGTCGGATATAATGGCGAAAACGGAGGTATGGGAAATGTGGATCGCAGACAACTGGAAAGAGTATGAGGTGCTGGATACTTCCAACGGGGAAAAGCTGGAACGGTGGGGATCCTATCTGCTGATCCGCCCCGATCCGCAGGTCATCTGGGACACCCCCCGGACAAATCCCGGCTGGACGAAGCGGGACGCACACTACCACCGCAGCGCCAAGGGCGGCGGCCAGTGGGAATTTTTCCGTCTCCCTCCGGAATGGAGCATCCGCTACCGGGACCTGACTTTCCGGCTGAAGCCCTTTTCCTTTAAACACACGGGACTCTTTCCGGAACAGGCGGTCAACTGGGACTGGACGTCCCGGCTCATACGCAGCGCGGACAGGCCGTTAAAAGTCCTGAATCTGTTTGCCTATACCGGCGGCGCGACGCTGGCCGCCGCAAAAGCGGGCGCATCCGTCACCCACGTGGACGCCTCCAAAGGCATGGTGGCCTGGGCAAAGGAAAACGCGATGGCCAGCGGCCTTGCAGACGCGCCCATCCGCTGGCTGGTGGACGACTGCGTGAAATTCGTGGAGCGGGAAATCCGCCGGGGCAGCAAATACGACGGCATTATCATGGATCCGCCCTCCTACGGCAGAGGGCCCAAAGGAGAAATCTGGAAAATGGAAGATGCCATCTTCCCTTTCCTGAAGCTGACCGCACAGCTTTTATCCCGGGACGCCCGTTTCTTTTTGATCAACTCCTATACCACCGGGCTCCAGCCCGCTGTCCTCCAATATATGCTCCAACTGTGCATCGTCGAGCGTTTCGGGGGACAGGCAGAGTCCGCGGAAATCGGTCTGCCCGTCACGGACACCGGCCTGATTCTTCCCTGCGGCGCCAGCGGACGCTGGTTCCGGTAACAATCCGACGCCGGATCCCGGGCACTCTATCCAAAGTACGCGGCCCCCAGCGCGCGCAGACGTTCCAGCATTTCCTGCAGCAGGCCAAAGTAGCCGGGAATGACGCGCTCCAGCAGATTGCCCCGCGTATACTCCATGGGCACTTCTCCCGGAAAGAAACGATACATCCGGTACAGATAAAAAACGATCATCAGCCCGATCAGAACGCCGGCGGCGGGGAGCAGTCCCTTCGCCGGTTTTCCCAAAAGATAGCGGGCAACGCAGAAATAGAGCGCCAGAAGCAGCCAGAAAATTCCCAACGGGCTGTACTGCCAGCCCCGGGAAAACTGTCCCAGCGCAAAGCATACCACCGACCGGGTCATGCCGCAGCCCGGACAGGGCAGCCCCGTCAAAATCCGGTAGGGGCAAAATGCGCCAAACAGAAGATGCGACGCCAGATCGTACAGCAAAAACAGCAGCACAAAACCGCCGTAGGATCGGATATCCTGCCCCACCCGGGCGGCTATCGCCCTTCCCCGTTTCATCCGCGTACCCGGACCTTGCGTCCCTGGAGTTCCACCAGCCCTTCTTCCTTCATTTTTTTCAGTTCGCGCATCATGGAACTTCTGTCCACGGCCAGATAATCGGCGCAGTCCGTCAGGGAAAACGGAAGCACAAACACCCTGCCCGGACTGTGTTCCAGATCGGAAAAGAGGGTCAGCAGCTTCTGGCGCAGCGTCCTCTGCTCCAGGATATCCACATGGTTCAGCCCCCGTCTCACCACTCCTGCAGCGACGGTGTCCCGCAGCAGGCTCCGTACCCGCTCCCCGGCGCCCTCCGGCGGCAGCCTGTCCTCATGCACAAACAGCACCCGGCAGCGCTCCGCGGATACCACGTAATACAGCCTGCTTTCCCGCTCCGGGAAAAAGCGGCGGCAAAACGCATCCCGTGTCCGGTAAAAATCCAGGATCCGTCTCTGGTTCTCCAGATTGATGCTCTCCAAAAACGCTGTGCCAAAAAGCAGGACGCCCGTCAGATCCCCTTCGTCGTCCCCGCCCAGAAGCACCCGCTTCCGGTCATATTCGCGTACCGAGAGGGCGCCGATGTGTCCCAGCATCTCCAGCTCCTCCCGGGAGATTCCGGCTTCTTTCGCAAATATATCCATAAAATCACTCCATCATGTGGTTTATTTTTGTGCAAACCACTATATTTTGTATTATATCTCTTTTTTGTTGCTTATGCAACTGCTTATTCCATTTCCCTGTGCTATGATATCCCATGTACGATTCCCACAAGGGGATTTTATCACGTTTTTTTCTATTTGGGGGTAAAAAGAAAAATCGCGCCGCTGTGCCGGTTTTTCCGCCGGGTGTCTGTGCCGGGGCGTCACAGACAGCCTGTATGGCAGATGAGGGGCCGCGTCTGCGGATACTTCATCGCCCTGTCACACAAACGTTCCGGAATGGAGAACAGTATGAAGATCATTAAAAGAAACGGTTCCGAAGTGACTTTCGACATCGAGAAGATCGTAGCGGCCGTGACCAAGGCCAGCAACGCTTCCGAGTCCAACCATCTGACGCCGGAACAGATCCACGATATTGCCGACTATGTGGAATACAAGTGCATGAAGATGAACCGTGCCGTTTCTGTGGAGGAGATCCAGGACATGGTGGAAAACCAGATCATGTCCACAGGCGCCTTTGAACTGGCGCGCCGCTATGTGAAATACCGCTATCAGCGCACGCTGGTCCGCAAAGCCAACACCACCGACAACCGTATCCTCTCCCTTCTGGAATGCAACAATGAGGAAGTCAAGCAGGAGAACTCCAATAAGAACCCTACGGTCAACAGCGTACAGCGCGACTATATGGCCGGTGAGGTCAGCAAGGACTTAACACAGCGCATCCTGCTGCCCGCAGACATTGTGGAAGCGGACAAGGAGGGCATTATCCATTTCCATGACGCCGATTACTTCGCACAGCGGATGCACAACTGCGATCTGGTCAATCTGGAGGATATGCTGCAAAACGGCACCGTCATCAGCGAGACGCTGATCGAGAAGCCCCACAGCTTCTCCACGGCCTGCAACATCGCCACCCAGATCATCGCCCAGGTGGCCAGCAACCAGTACGGCGGACAGAGCATCAGCCTTGCCCATCTGGCTCCCTTTGTCCAGGTTTCCCGCGAAAAGATCCGCGCGGAAGTCCTGGAGGAAATCAGCCTGCTGGGCACCCAGGCGGATAGCGAGCAGATCTCCCGGATTGTGGAGGGCCGTCTGCGCAAGGAGATCACCAAGGGCGTACAGACCATCACCTATCAGATCATCACGCTGATGACCACCAACGGCCAGGCTCCCTTCCTGACAGTCTTCATGTATTTAAACGAAGCCAAGTCCGAACAGGAGAAAAAGGATCTGGCGCTGATCATTGAAGAAACCTTAAAGCAGCGCTATCAGGGCGTCAAGAACGAGGCCGGCGTATGGGTCACCCCCGCCTTCCCCAAGCTCATTTACGTGCTGGAGGAGGACAACATCGACGAGGGAACCCCTTATTTCTACCTGACCGAACTGGCGGCCAAATGCACCGCCAAGCGCCTGGTACCCGACTACATCTCCGAAAAGAAAATGAAGGAGTTAAAGGAGGGCAACTGTTTCCCCGTCATGGGATGCCGGAGCTGCCTAAACCCCTGGAAGGATGAAAACGGGAACTATAAGTTCTACGGCCGTTTCAACCAGGGCGTCGTCACCCTCAACCTGGTGGACGTGGCCCTTTCCTCGGGCGGCGATAAAGAAAAATTCTGGAAGATTTTCGATGAGCGTCTGGATCTGTGCTACCGCGCGCTGATGGAGCGCCACCGCAGACTGAAGGGAACGCTGTCCGACGCGGCGCCCATTCTCTGGCAGTACGGCGCGCTGGCCCGTCTGAAAAAGGGCGAGGTCATCGACAAGCTGCTCTTTGGAGGGTACTCCACACTCTCTCTGGGATACGCGGGACTTTACGAATGCGTCCGGTATATGACCGGGAAATCCCACACCGATCCGGAGGCGACGCCGTTTGCCCTGGACGTGATGAAATACATGAACACCGCCTGCGATAAGTGGACCGAGGAGACAAACATCAAGTTTTCCATCTACGGTTCTCCCATTGAAAGCACCACCTACAAATTTGCCAAATGCCTGCAGAAGCGTTTCGGCGTCATCGAAGGCGTGACGGACAAAAGCTATATTACCAACAGCTACCATGTGCACGTGACGGAACCCATCGACGCGTTCTCCAAGCTGAAATTCGAGTCCCAGTTCCAGTCCCTTTCCACCGGCGGCGCCATCAGCTACGTGGAAGTGCCGGATATGCAGGGCAATATCCCGGCGGTGCTCCAGGTCATCCGCTACATCTACGACAACATCATGTACGCGGAACTCAACACCAAGAGCGACTACTGCCAGTGCTGCGGCTACGACGGCGAAATTCAGATTGTGGAGGACGAGGACGGCAAGCTCGTCTGGGAATGCCCCAAGTGCGGCAACCGCGACCAGGACAAGATGAACGTGGCGCGGCGCACCTGCGGCTATATCGGCACCCAGTTCTGGAATCAGGGGCGCACACAGGAAATCCGCGAGCGCGTCATGCACCTGTAAGACGGCGGGGCCGTATCCGCTTTCCACAGAAATCTAACAAAAGAGCCACCGGCCGGGCCGATGGCTCTTACTGATTCCACCTCTATCGGAAGGACATACCAATGAACTACGGAGAAATCAAAAACTGCGACATCGCCAACGGAGAAGGCGTGCGGGTAACGCTTTTCGTCTCCGGCTGCACCCATCACTGTAAGGGCTGCTTCAATCCGGAAACCTGGAGCTTTTCTTACGGAAAGCCCTTTACGGAAGCCACCATCGAGGAGCTGCTTGCAAAGCTTGCGCCGGACTTTATCAACGGCCTGACGCTGCTGGGCGGCGAGCCCTTCGAGCCGGACAACCAGCGGGCCCTGCTGCCGCTTTTGCGCCGCGTGCGCCGGGAACTGCCCTCCAAAAACATCTGGGCCTATACCGGCTATACGCTGGAGAGCGATCTGCTTTCCGAAAGCCGGGCGCGCTGCGAATGTACGGATGAAATGCTTTCCCTGCTGGACGTACTGGTGGACGGGGAATTTATCCAGGAGCAGAAAAATATCAGTCTCTCCTTCCGCGGATCCGAAAACCAGCGTCTCATCGATATGCCCCGCACCCTGCAGGCGGGACATGTGATCTGGAAACGTCTGGAAAGTGATCGGGCAACGGAACATATGCTCCGCGGTCTCTCCGCGCGATAACCCAAAATCCAATCAGGTAAAAAGGAGGAAACGAAAATGACAGATCCCAAGACACCCGGAACGGACGGACGCCGCTATGTTCCCTACGCGGAACGCACCGGCAACGAATCTTTGGTCTACTTCACCCGCGACCTTTCGCCGGAAGGGCTGATACGCATTTATGAAAGGGTGAAGGGGAACATCTCGGGCCGGGTGGCCATCAAGCTGCACACCGGCGAACCCCACGGCCCCAATATCATCCCCAGCGCCTGGGTGAAAACTTTCATGGAAAAAGAGCTGCCCGACGCCTCCATCATCGAAACCAACACCTACTATGACGGGGATCGCTACACCACGAAGCAGCACCGTAAGACCCTGGAAATCAACGGCTGGACTTCCTTTACCACCGTGGATATTACAGACGAACACGGCACCGCCATGCTGCCGGTCAAGGGCGGCAAATGGTTTTCCGAAATGTCCGTGGGCGCTTCCCTTCTCACTTACGATTCCATGGTGGCGCTGACCCACTTTAAAGGCCATGTGATGGGCGGCTTCGGCGGCTCCAACAAAAACATCGGCATCGGCTGCGCGGACGGCCGGATCGGCAAAGGTATGATCCACGGCAACGAAAAGGACGCCTGGGGCGTGGTAGAGGAAGAACTGATGGAAAAGATTACCGAATCCACCAAGGCTTCTCTGGATTTCTTCGGCAAACACACCGCCTTTGTCAACGTCCTGCGCAATATGTCCGTCTCCTGCGACTGCGAAGGCGTGGAAGCCGCGCCCGTGGTCACGCCCAACGTGGGGATTCTGGCCTCTGTGGATATCCTGGCCGTCGACCAGGCCTCGGTGGATCTGATCCACGCCATGTCCGAAGCGGATCACCACGATCTGCTGGAACGCATCCGGAGCCGTCACGGCTACCGTCAGCTCACCTATATGAAAGAGCTGGGCATGGGGAACGACAAATATGTGCTGATCGATATCGACCATGCGGATAAACACATCACCGCCGCCGACGCGGTGGAAGGCGTAAAGCCGTTTTGCGCCGGCTGAGAACGTTCATTCAAACTGCGCTTCATACAGCTTCCGATAGGCGCCGTTTTTCTGCATCAGCTCCCGGTGCGTCCCCTGCTCCACCACCTCTCCGTCATCCACCACCAGGATCAGATCCGCGTGGCGGATGGTGGAAAGCCTGTGGGCGATGACAAAACAGGTCTTATCCTTCATCAGATTGCGCATGGCGCTTTGGATGCGGATTTCCGTCCGGGTGTCCACATTGGAGGTGGCCTCGTCCAGAATCAGCATCCGCGCGTCCAGCAGCATGGCCCGCGCAATGGTTAACAACTGCTTCTGTCCCTTGGAAATATTGGTGCCCTCGTCCGTCAGCAGGGTATCGTATCCGTCGGGCAGACGCATAATAAAGGAATGGATATGGGCGGCCCTGGCCGCCTTTTCCACTTCCTCCTTTGTGGCACCCTCCTTGCCGTAGGACAGATTCTCATAGACCGTCCCGTGAAACAGCCAGGTATCCTGCAGCACCATGGCATACGCCCTGCGCAGGCTCTCCCGGGTCAAATCCATACAGTCCTTTTCATCCACCCGGATCTGCCCCGCCTGCACATCGTAAAAACGCATCAGCAGATTGATCAGCGTCGTTTTGCCCGCGCCCGTATGCCCCACAATGGCGATCATCCGCCCCGGCAGAGCCGTAAAGCTCAGATCGTGAATGATGGTTTTATCGGGCAGATACCCGAATTTCACATGGGAAACTTCTACCTTCCCCTCTACATTTGCAAGATTTATTGCATTTTCTCTGTCTTTTGGTTCTTCCTGTTCATCCATCAGCGTAAAGACCCGTTCCGCGGCGGCCAGAGCGGACTGCAGTTCGCTCACAATGTTGGCCGCTTCGTTGATGGGGCCGGAAAATTTCCGCGAATACAACACGAAAGAAGAAATATCCCCAATGGACATGCTGCCGGCCAGATAGAGCAGCGCGCCGAACACCCCCGTCAGGGAAAGGGACAGGTTGTTGACAAAGTTGACGCAGGGCCCCACAATGCTGCCATAGTACTCTGCGCGGTAAAACGCCTGCGCCGCCTCGTCGTTCTTTATGTCGCAGCGGCCGATGGCGTATTCCTCCCGGCCGTAGGCCTTCAGCGTCTTCTGCCCCGTGATCATCTCCTCCACAAAGCCGTTGAGTTCTCCCAGCTTTACCGAACGGGCCCGGAACAGCGGTCTGGTCTTTCCCGTCAGAAACTTGGTCAGACAGACAGAGAGCGGCACCGTAAACGCGAACACCAGCACCAGCCTGGGGGAAATGGCGATCATCATGGACAGCGAGCCCACCACCGTGATCACCGTGGTCAGAAGCTGTACCAGGTCGTTGGACAGGGAAGCGTTCACCGTGTCAATATCATAGGAAATCCGGCTGATAATGTCTCCGGTCTGGTGAATATCAAAATACCCCACCGGCAGACACAGCAGCTTTTCAAAAAGATCCTGCCGCATCCGGTACACCACCCGGCGGCTGATGGTGATCATCAGCACCTGCAGACCATAGGACATGATCGCCGACACCAAATAAAAGACCGCCATCCAGCCCGCGTAATAGAACACGCGGGAAAAATCCACCGCGCCCGGCCCCGGCTCGATGGCGCCGATGGCAAACCCCGTGAGCCTGGGCCCGATCAGGGCGAACAGGTTGCTCCCGAAGGTACAGAAAATGGCCAGGGACAGAAGCCATTTCTCCCGGAACAGATACTGTCCCAGACGGATCAGAGTGCGCCGGGAATACCGCTTTTTCTCCTGCTGTGCGCTCATGACGCTGCCTCCGTTTCCCCCATCTGGGAATGGCTGATCTCCCGGTAGGTTTCACAGCTTTTCATCAGTTCCTCATGGTTCCCGTACCCGATCACATTGCCGTCCTCCAGCACCAGGATATGCTCCGCGTGCCGGATAGAGCTGATCCGCTGGGCCACAATCACCAGCGTGGTATCCTTATAGTGCTCCCGGATCCCCTTGCGCAGCAGCGCGTCGGTCTTATAGTCCAGCGCGCTGGACGAATCGTCCAGAATCAGAATCTCCGGCCGCATGGCCAGTGCCCGGGCAATCAGCACCCGCTGTTTCTGCCCGCCGCTCAAGTTGGCGCCGCGAATGTTCAGCGCATTGTCCTCCTCCTGACTGCGCTGACTGACAAACTCGCTGGCCTGGGCATAGCGCAGCGCCTCCTGTATCTGTTCCTGGGTCAGACTGCGGCCCAGCGCCACATTTTCCGCTATAGTGTCCTCAAAAATCATATCGTTCTGAAACACCACCCCGAACTTTTCCTTCAGTTCTTTTGGCGAATAGGTGCGCACATCCCGGCCGTCCACCAGAATCCTGCCCTGGTCCGTGTCATACATACGCATCAGCAGATTCAGAACCGTGGACTTGCCGGAGCCGATCTCCCCGATAATCCCCAGCGTCTCCCCTTTTTGCACCGTAAAGCTCAGATCCTTCACGCTGGGCATCTGTCCTTTATAATAGGAGAATGTCACATGGTCAAAGACAATCCTGGCAGAGGCTTCCGCCTTGTCCTGCCCTTCCTGCGCCTGCGATATCCCTTCCTCCGGCAGCACCTCCATATCCTCCCCGGCGTCCAGCACCCGCCAGATACGGCCGCCGGAAGCAATGGACTTGGAAATCATGGAAAACATCTTGGAAATGGACATCATGGCGTTTAGGATCAGGGTAAAATATGTAGTAAAGGCCAGGATTTTTCCCACCTCCGACACGCCTGCGTTCACCCGGAAGGCGCCCACAAGAATGACACAGACCAGGCCCAGATTCAGAAAGATATTCAGAGACGGGTTCATCACCGCCATGACCATACCGGCCTTTTTCTCCCGTTCTATCACCGCTGCGTTGACCTGCCGGAATTTTTCCCTTTCATACTCTGTCTTGGAAAGCGCCTTGATGACGCGGATACCGGCAATGTCCTCCCGGACCGCCCGCACCATCTGATCCGTCTTTTCCTGGAGCTTGGCGTAAATGGGGATCCCCTTTTTGGAAACGAACACGGACAGGGCCGCCAGAAGCGGCAGCAGCGCCACCAAAACCAGCGCCATGGCCCAGTCCAGCGTAAACGTCACAAAGATACCGCCAATCAGCAGGATCGGCGCACGCACGCCCAGACGCTGAATCCTGGCCACCGTCTGCTGTATGTCATAGGTGTCGGAGGTCATCCGGGAAATCAGCGAGGGCTTGGTGAACGCGTCCATGTTTCGGTTGGACAGATACATGATCTTTTCAAACAGATCGTGGCGCAGCGTCCTTGTCACCCGGCTGGCCACCAGAGAGGCCTTCCGATTCGCAATGACATTGAAGGTGACCGCCAGAACAGAACACAGGATCATGCCGGCCCCCCACCAGAGCACCAACGCCCGATCCTGTTGGGGGATCACCTCGTCGATGATGTGCGCCAGAATATAGGGAATACACAGATCCATGATCGTCCCGGTAAACTTGATCACGAATCCGTATCCCATCTGCCCAAAATAGGGCCGGATATATTTCGCAAGGATTCCTTTCACTCGCCTCCCGCCTTTCCGTTAAAAATACGCTTCAGCATAAACAGGGCCGCCACGGCCAGCACCAGTTCCGCCAGCGGCTGGGCCCAGGCCAACCCGTACAGGGGAAACAGCCGGTTGAGCAGAAAAAGCGCCGGAATTTCCAGCACGATCTTGCGCAGGATCGCAAAGAGGAGCGCGGATTTTCCCATGCCCAGCGCCTGAAAGACCCCGACCGCCAGAAAATCCAGAAACAAAAGCGGCTGTGCCAGACAGAGGGCGCGCAGAAACCGCGCGCCGTAGGCCACGATCTCCCCGTTCTCCATAAAGGCCCGCACGATCCCTTCCGCCCCGGCAAAATAGCCCGCGCTGACCAAAACGGTAAGGGGCAGCATCAGCCGGATGGCAAACAGGACGGTATCCTTCATGCGTCTGCGGTTCCCGCTGGAAAAGTTGTAGCTCACCAGCGGCATGATCCCCTGGGAAAACCCCAGCGCAATCTGCATGGGCACCATGTTGATCTTCTGGGAAATCCCCATGGCCGCCACGGCGTCCGCGCCATAGACCGCCGTAAAATTGTTCAGGATCGTCATACCCGTCACATTCAAAAGATTCTGTATGGACGCCGGCACACCCACCCCGCAGACTCCCAGCACAATGAACCGTCTGATGTGCAGTCTGCGCGGATTGACACAGACGAAAGTGGTTTTTCTCTTTCGGTACAAAAGCACAAAGAAATACAGGCAGGCCGCGCAGTTGGACAGAAACGTCGCCAGTCCCGCGCCCGCCGCGCCCAGGCCAAGGCCCTGGGGCAGAATGAAAACCGGATCCAGCACCATATTCAGAAAACACCCGCTCATGGTACCGATGCTGGCATGTAAAGAAGCGCCTTCTGAACGCACCATATAGGCCAGCACCACATTCAGGATCGCCGGTACCGCGCCGCAGAAAACCGTCCAGAGCAGATACCCTTCCGTCGCCGCCGCCGTCCGCACGTCCGCCCCCAGCAGCTGTAAAAGTCCCGTCCTGCACACGATACAGACGCCGGAAAATAAAAGCCCGCTCAACAGCGCGCAGTAAAAACCAAAGGCCGAGCTTTCGTATACCGTGTCATAATCCTTCCGGCCCAGGGCCCGGCTCATCATGCTGGAGGAGCCCACGCCAAACAGGTTGTTTACCGCATTGAAGGCCAGCAGCACCGGCGCAGCCAGCGTCACCGCCGCGTTCTGCACCGGATCGTTTAACATCCCCACAAAATAGGTGTCCGCCAGATTGTAGAGCACCATGACCAGGGAGCTTAAAATGGTGGGCACCGTCAGCCTGGCCACCGCCCTCGGTATGGGCATCCGTTCAAACAGTTCTGCTTTTTCGTTCTGAATCAAGGATCTTTCCCTTCATTTCTCACTTGCCAATTTCTGCCGGCCACATAAAAATAGACCTGCCGGAACAGGTCTATTTTATCATGATACCGGTATGAAAACAACCTTATCCAATCGGAAATCCAAACGGGGTCGTCCGATTTTCCTCTCCCGGATCAGTTCTGCCGGATGGCCTCCGTGATCTCCTCCACCTTTTCTTCCGTCAGAATGTATTTTTTATGGAAGTAGAAAATGGCGATCAGCAGCCCGAGAATGGGCAGCACGGTCATGGTCAGTCTCAGTCCCATAACGGAGGAAGCCGCGGCCTGAACCGCCTGGGAGGTTTCCGAAGTATCGCTGCTTAAATGGGTGACCGACAGGCAGATGGAAGCGATCAGCGCCGCCACGCCGGAAGCAAGCTTCACCACAAAGGTCTGCATGGAAAAGATCACGCTCTCGTCCCGGCGGTTGTTCTTCCACTGTCCGTAATCCACCGTATTGGCCAGAAACACCGTGGTCAGGACGGTCAGCATCCCGAACGCCACGAAGATGAAAAACGCAGGCACAAACAGCGCGAAAATGCTGGTCACATTCAGCAGCATAAAGAGAAGCAGGACAGCGTAGCCCACTATGGCCATGGCAAAGCTCAGATAGAACACCCGGATGGCGCTTAAGAACCGGCGCACCAGCGGGAAAAGGATCATCATGGACAAAATCTGGATCCCGCCGCCGAAGGTATTGAACAGGGTGTAGCTGTTATACCAGGTGTCCCCGCCGAAATCATATTTGAAGAAATAAATCACCAGATTGGAAGTGATATAGAGGGAGCAGTTGATGAGCACGATGCTGATCACCACGGTCATGGCCTGATCGTTTTGCAAAAGGGAGGTAAACATCTGCTTCACCGAAGGGGATTCCACATCCACCGTGGATTTCTCCCGGATGCTCACGCAGGTAATCAGAATAAAGACCACAAACAACAGCGCCAGAATCAGGGCGAAGCGGGCAAATCCGCTGCGCTCATCCCCCTGCCCCAGCGTATAGACGCACCACATGGTGATAATGGTCACCAGCGCAGAGCCCACGCCCGCGCAGGAACGGGCCAGCGTGGAAAGGTTTTCCCTTTCCTTTCCCCCTTCCGTAAAGGCGGGGATCATGGACCAGAAAGGAATGTCCATCATCGTATAGGTCACGCCCCAGAGCACATAGGTAAGGGCCGCATAGGCCACCAGACCGCCGCCGTTTAAGGCCGGGGGCGCCGCAAACATGAAATACAAAATGATCGCGTTCAGAACCGTACCGATCAGCAGCCAGGGGCGGAACTTGCCCCATTTCGTGCGGGTCTTAGCCACAATCACACCCATGATCGGATCGTTGAAGGCGTCAAATACCCGCGCCGCCATCAGGATCATGCCCATCGCAATGGCGCTGACCCCCAGGATATCCTGGTAATAGTAAAGGATATAGCTGGCGGACAGCATATACACCATATCCTTGCCCACAGCCCCCAGTCCATAGGAGGCCTTTTCCTTAAACGTCAGTTTCATGTCTCCTCACTTTCCGCCGCCGATGCGGCCGCCATACGGCGCGTTCCCTGCGCCCGTATCCCTTCCATCAGGATATCCACCACTTCTTCCAGCGCCTCCCGGTAGGCGATCCCGTTTTTCACCAGCACATCCCTCTGGAAAAACTGCTCCAGCGAAGCTTCCAGCATCAGCTTCAGGATCGGAATCTTCACCGGACGGATCACGCCCTCCGCCATCCCCTGCTCCAACAGGGCGATGGTGGTCTCCCAGCCGGTTTCCAGCCGCCGTTCCACCTGCCGGTAAATCGCCGGATATTTCTCCCTTAACGGATAGAGCCGGCTGAAATCCACATCCCGGTAGCTCTCCGGAAGCACGCCCAGAATCCGGCGGATCTTCTCCACCGTATCCAGGCCGGGATCCTGCGCCACCTGTCTTTCGCTTTCCTTGATGGAGTCGAACAGATAGTCCACCATAGCCAAAAACAGCTCCTCCTTGTCATGGAAGACCGTATAAATGGTCTTCTTGCTCATGCCAAGCAGCGACGCGATATCGTCCATCGTGAACTTCAACCCTTTGTTCCGGAAGGCCAGCACCGTGCCCTCCAAAATTTCTTCCCGCAGAGCCATCGCTTCCCTGCCTTTCCCTTCCGTGGAAACTGTTTTTTGATTTTCAGTTTCCATCATTGTACCATGTTCTTTTGCCTACGGCAAGAAACCGGATTCACAAAAATAGTTTCCTTCTTTTATGGAAAATCACGAAAAAACGGGCCGCCATACCCGAAGCTATGGCAGCCCGTCCCCCGGCCGAAGCCGTATGAAATCTGTTTATTCTTCTTCGTCTTTCTCCGCCGGAGCGCCGTTGAGATGCTTTTCCTCCAGCGCCGTCAGCACATGTCCCGCGAACTTCTTGCCGCCCAGGCCGAAGGCCAGAGCAAAGGCCACGCACGCCGCCGCAATGAACAGCACAAAAGCGGTCTCCACGATCTTCGTGGCAATTCCCAGCTGGCTGAGACACATAAACGCCACCAGCACGTAAATCGCTACCTTCGCCGCCAGAATCGCGCCCTTGGCCGCCGGGAACTTCTTCTCCAGCGCACCCTGCACCGCATTCGCCGCAAACAGGCCGATAGCCAGGATAATCACCGCCGCCAGTACCTTGGGCAGATACGCGATGACAGCGGAGCCAATGACCGTAAGCACTTCCAGGTTCAGCACGTTGATCCCCTGCACCAGGAAAATCACGATCAGGACAATCTTCACCACCGTGCCGATGGTCTTGGAAAGTACAATCTTCTTGCCGGAATTGGGCGAAATCTTATCCAGCAGCGCATCCGCGCCCACGCCCGCCAGAAGGGATTCCAGCAGCTTTGCCACAAGCTGTGCAATAAACACGCCCACCGCAACAATGGCGATGGCAGCCAGAACATTGGGGAAGATCGAGAAGATCGACGCCACAATGACTTTGGCGGGGCTGGAAATCGCCGCAATACCCAGTTCATCCAGCGCGGAAGTGAGGATCACAAGCAGCAGCAGCGCATAGATAATGTTGGCAATGAGCGTGGAGAAAGCGGTCTTTTCCGTCGCCTCGATGCCAAACTTTTTCTGCAGCTCATCCACCTTCACCGCCCGAAGGACAGAAAGCAGAAGCTGCCGTACCAGCTTCGCCAGAAAGACGCCCAGTCCGACGATGATCGCCGCGCCGACCAGATTCGGGATAAAGCCCAGGAACCGGTTCACCATGCCGGTGATCGGTGCGGACACGCTCTGCATCCCCAGCTTGTCTAAAACTGCGGGTAAAAACAGCAGGAACGTCACAAAATAGGCCAGCTTCGCGACAAATTCGACCTCGCTGCCCGTGGACACATCCTTAATGCCCAACTTCGATAAGTACTTCTCCGCGTGAACGGCGTTTAACAGCTTCGTCACCAGCCCTTTTACGATCTTTGCCACGACAAAAGCGATGATCAGCAAAATGACGGCCCACAGGAAGCTGGAAACGGACGTATACACGTTGTGAAAAATGTTCGCCACGTAATCCATCCTACATAACCCCCTTATCTTATTTTTGGAAGTGGCTTCCACTTATAAGCATACACTTTTCCCCTGCATTTTTCAACAAATATCCTCTTTTTTACAGAGAAATGTCAAATATGGCCTCCGTCCTTTCCCCAATCTTGTTTTCAGATTCCGCTTCTGCTATAATAAAAGAAGCAAAGAATCCGAAAACAAGATTGGGGGGACATTATGGAACATCACAATCCTTTACTGGAGCAGACGGACACTTCGGAAAAATTTCTTGCCATCGGCGAAATCATGCTGCGGCTGACGCCGCCCAACTATGAAAAGCTCCGCATGGCCAGCAGCTTTGAAGCCAGCTACGGCGGCAGCGAAGCCAACATCGCGCTGGCGCTGGCCAATCTGGGAGTGGACAGCACCTTCTTTTCCGTGGTGCCCAATAACAGCATCGGCAAAAGCGCCATCCGGATGCTGCGCAGCAACGACGTGCACTGCACGCCCATGATTTTAACCACGCCGGAGGAAACGCCTTCCCACCGGCTGGGCACCTACTATCTGGAAACCGGATACGGCATCCGCGCCAGCAAGGTTATCTACGACCGCAAGCACAGCGCCATCACGGAATACGATTTTTCCAAAGTGGATCTGCCGGCCCTGCTGGACGGCTTTGACTGGCTGCATTTAAGCGGCATCACGCCGGCGCTGGGGGAAAACTGCGCCAAATTCATTCTGGACTGTCTGAAGACGGCCAAGGAAAAAGGACTGACCGTCAGCTTTGACGGCAACTTCCGCAGCGCCCTCTGGAGCTGGGATGAGGCCAGGGATTTCTGTACCCAGTGTCTGCCCTATGTGGATGTGCTGCTGGGCATCGAACCGTACCATCTCTGGAAGGACGAAAACGACCACAGCAAGGGAGATTACAAGGACGGCGTGCCGCTGCAGCCCTCCTATGAACAGCAGGACGAGATCTTCCGCGCCTTTGTGGAGCGCTATCCCAACCTCAAATGTATCGCCCGTCATGTGCGCTACGCCCACAGCGGCAGCGAAAACAGTCTGAAGGCCTTCATGTGGTACGAGGGCCACACCTTTGAGAGCCGCCTGTTTACCTTCAATATTCTGGATCGCGTGGGCGGCGGCGACGCCTTTGCGGCCGGTCTGATCTACGCCATGTTAAAGCATTACCGCCCCATGGATCTGATCAATTTTGCGGTGGCCAGCAGCGCCATCAAGCACACCATTCACGGCGACGCCAACATCACGGACGACGCGGCCGCCATTCGCAACCTGATGAATATGAATTACGATATTAAAAGATAAACAAAAGATAATAGAACAAAAAGGGGCTGTCCTCAGAGGGTTCAATGTAGAAGATTTGCGAAAACAAGTAAATTTAAGCTGACAATTTTCAAGTAGGTTTAGCAATTAAAAATGCCATGCAAGAGCATTGCGCTCATACATGGCATTTTCCCTTATAAATAGCAGAAGACGCTTTGAATTAACAAAACGTCCTCGAAGACTCCTTCTACGCATGGCAGATGAGCTATTTATAGTGTATGCTTTTCTCATCCTTTTGTTAATAAATTTAGCCGCTTTTTGTGAACTACCAAATTATGTATTATCATCCTGCTCCGGTAGTTTTCCAGACTGAGCCGCCAGTTTTTTCTCTTGAGATTTCACGCGCCGCTCCAATTTCTTGATATCTTCCGATGGAGGAAGTTCCTCCGGCTTTATGCCTCGCTGACCAAGCAGTTCACGAACAGAACGGTTGTTTTGCACATGTTCACCAGTAATCGCCTGTTCTCCCTGTAGGTCCTTTTCTTCTACATTGAAATTGGTAATTTCTGTTGCTAAGTTCTTTGCCGCAATCGTTACTGTAGGTAAAAAATCCGCAAGAGGGCGAGTATCTTTCACACCCAATCGTTCCTTCATTTCCTGGGTAGTATGTCCTCCGAACAATGCCTGATCACCTTTAGAGCGGATTCGACCAAAACCCTCGTCATCAACTCCACGCTCATATATATTTTGAGAAAGGCGCTTCTCGGATTCCCGTAATCTTCCACGGGCCTCAGTACGTTCTATCAAAGAAATACGTTCTTCTATCAGTTCTTGTTTTCTGGTCTGTACGGCAAAATAGCTTTGTGCAAATGCAATTTCTTCCTTTTTGGGATCACCATTCTGAGCGACGAGATAGCAGGCATATCGCGTCAGCATATAATCTTTGACGGGTCTTTGCGCTCCGCTGCCCAGAGGAACCATTTTCGTGACCTCACGAAAATGGTCGGATACCTCAATCCCACTTGTTTCACAGGACTCAATCGCACGTGAAATTGCCTTATCAAAATTTTCCCAACGTTCATAGCCAAGCAGTGGCATCAGCTCCCGAGCATACCAAAATTCAATATCAGAGGATGCTTCGCTATGAATAACAAGGTCAAACTGCTGTTTGATCAAGCCAACTCTTTTTTTATCCATTAAAATTCCTCCGTTTTATCCGGCACAAATTCCAGAATATCATATCAGTGTGATTTTTCATGTTTTTTTCGTTCAGAACATCGGTTTTCCTTCAGTTGATGCTGGGGAAGTGAAACAACATCAACTCTCAAAAAAGGAAAACTCAAAGCCTGCGGCCCCGGTCACACTCACTGCTTCTCTCTGCACTGATTTTTGGGGCGGCGCAAATCTTAAATATGCCTGTTTTGACAATGTACCGTTTTGGTATTTACCTTGTTTCATTTTTGATTGGGTATTACATTTTGTCCCGCGATGAAGCACAAACAATACTGGAAAAAAATCGGATTCTGATGGTGTGCCTGACCGCTGTGGGCGCTGTTCTGTATGAAATACGGCGGCAGCAACTATACTTCACCTTCCTGCCTGCAAAGTGTCCTGACAAATCTTTATCTCCGGATTGTCGTACTTGCCATACTTAGTGCGGGAAGCGGTATTTTAACCACGAAACAGCCTTTAGCCGGTATATGACAAAATCAAGTTGCGGAATCTACATTTTGCATTATCCCGTTTTGCTGGTCATTTGCTGCACCCTGCAAACCCAATTCCACCTTTCTGCCATATGCAGTTTATGTGGCTGCGTTTGTTCTTATGGTGGCAACGACTTTTGCAAGATAAAAGAAAGTGCGAAGGAAATGGCCTCCAGGCAGGAAGGATGAACGGATTATTCCGGTTCCGTCTCCCCATCCGCCACAATCATATTGGGCCAGCGCGCTTCCATATAGGCGTCGTCGTACTGCGCGTCCAGAAACGCTTCCACGGTGCCGTCCGCTTCCGGCCTTTCCGCCCGGGTGCGGTAACGCAGCATGGCAGCCGAAGTGAGCAGGCCGTTGCAGACCATCACCAGGACGACGGCCCAGGTGAGAATCTTTCCGGTCAGGGGCGGGATTTTTTCAATAAAACCGCACAGCGGCGGATACAGGATTTTCACCCATACCACCGCCAGCAGGCCCCAGAAAAAGCAGAACAGCACGTTGGTGCGCCCGCCGATGTTCAACGGCATATC
>CANRGX010000018.1 GCA_947630215.1 uncultured Eisenbergiella sp.
GTCTGTCTGTCTGTCTGTCTGTCTGTCTGTCTGTCTGTCTGTCTGTCTGTCTGTCTGTCTGTCTGTCTGTCTGTTAAGATTGTCTCGCCACATTCAGCGAATGTCAACAGTATATCACGATAATATTCATACTGTTTCTTTCTCGCTTCTATCTCTGAAGGAAGACCAATATTCAAATCATTACAAATTTTTTCAAAGTTGTCTAATACATCTGCATACCTTTTCTGCACTTCCATAGATGGCAATGGTATCTCTATGTCTTCAATGGCAGGTACGCTTGAATGAACCACCTTACTTTTAATTTTCCCTTTACTTTTTTGCTGCCTTGCTTTATATGTAGATAAAACATGAGCCAGATAGCGAGGCTCTTGATTATGCTTTAAAACGACAATATCTCCACCCGCAAGGCATTTTTCATCACCTATATATGCCACAGACTTTGCAATATCCTCAACGCTTTCTCCGGTAATCGCAAATAGAATATCTCCATATTCAAAATACTTAGGACTTGAAACATACTCTAGTCTGGTATGCGATATACAGGTATCAAACCATGTATTATATGTAGTGTAAATTTCTCCATAGCGAACACAAGGTATACCTGTTTCCGTCACTTCTTCTCTTTTAATACCTGATCCACGATATATATCAACAGCAATGTCTTTCAACTTTACCTTTTTTACTGTACTATCAAATGAAAGCAATGTATCCCTATAATAGTTATACTGTTTTTTCCGAGCTGTAAGTTCGGCTGTAAGCTCGGCTGTAAGTAACGTGAAAGAGTCCAAAATATGGACTATTTCACGTTGTACCTCCAACGGAGGTACAGGAACTTTAATTCTCGCCATCACATTACTCATCAATTTTGGATTTCCCATACCGCTACTTACATACTTCGGTGCGCTTTTATTTAAAATGTAATATAAATACCTAGTATCTATTTGTTCTATTTTCACTTTCAATAATCCACAAACATTTGTAATATTAAATCTACCTACCCTATAAAAAACCGTTCCTGCATTCGCTCCATCTGTTGTCCAAGTCAAATACTCACCCTCATAGTCATATGTAGATATACAACCTAATACACCATCATTTTCCGTTTGCGAAGAATAAACAGGATATTTTCCTACATTTTCGCTTATATAGTCTTTTGACATTACCCTACCACGACTAATAGCACATATATCTTGTACTTCCTTATATTCCACCCCATTCGGACAATGTTCCTTTATCAACTCATCTAGCTTACTCATCCGTCTCTACCTCCGCCAAAGCAGCCTTTTCCTGCTGCTGCAACTGAAAAATCGCTTTCTGTCTGCTGATCTCCCGTCGCAGTTCTTCCTCGTCAGGCAGATACAACTTATATTTAGAGGCAAATAACTGCTCATTTCCATGAAGAATGGAATATCTGGCAATATCCTCGTCCGTTTCTTCGCAAAGTACAAGTCCGATTGTCGGATTATCATCGTCCCCTTTTTTCAATTCATCATACATACGGACATACATATCCATCTGTCCTACATCCTGATGTGTGATCTTATTTGTCTTTAAATCAATCAGCACAAAGCATTTCAAAATATAATTATAAAATACCAAATCAATATAATAATCTTCCTTCTCCGTATGGATATGCTGCTGTCTTGCCACAAAAGCATAGCCTTTCCCCAGCTCCATTAAAAATTTCTGAAGATTGTTAAGAATAGCCGTTTCCAAGTCGCTTTCTGTCATATCTGTATTTGAAGACAATCCCATAAATTCGGCAATGATCGGATTTTTTACAAATTCCAGCTTATCATTTTGATAGTTAAAAGTCTTTTCTTTCATCTCTGTTTCCACGGCATTTTTATTTTGGGACTGCAACAAACGGTAATAATATTGGGTATTGATATTTCTTTGCAGAGTGCGGGAACTCCAAGTCTGCTCGTAAGCCTCCTTCCGATACCACTCTCTCGCTTTACTGTCATCCACATGAATAAGCAGACGATAATGTGACCATGACAATAACTCAGATTTTCCACACACCGTGTGGAAAATCTCCGGATAAGTCTTGTAAAACAGATAAAAACTATAAAGATTCGTTTTGGCAAAACCTTTTCCGAACTGTTGACCAAGCTCTTTTGACAGTTTCTTTATCACTTCTACGCCATAATCCGCCCTGTCTTTTCCCGCCAATTCTTCTTCAGCAATTCGCCTGCCAATCAACCAGTTCCTTTGTACCAGAACTGCATCGACTGCCTTATATGCGGTCTGTTGTGCGGAAAGGATAATCTCCCCGACATCATTTGTAATATCGTTTGTATTCTTATAATTTTCCATAAGAATATTGTTCGTTGCAACAGGTAAATTATTCATTTCGCATCTCCTTCGATTTCCGCAATAATCTTATCAATTTCTGATCGAAGTTCTTCTTCTCTTGCAACAATCTCTTTGATTTCAGCGTTTAATTTCACAATATCAATTTTTTCTCTTGTATCTTCCTGCTCCACATAAGAGGAAACTGAAAGATTATACTCATTTTCAGCAATTTTGTCATTTGCCACAACCGCTGCATAATACTCTTTATCTTGCCTTGCCTCATAAGCCGCAAGAATATGTTCTATATTCTCACTTGTAAGCTTATTATTGTTCGTCACTTTTACACATTCTTTTGATGCGTCAATGAACAATGTGCTGTTCTCTGATTTGCTCTTTTTCAGCACCATAATACAAGTGGCAATACTCGTGCCAAAGAAAAGATTACCCGGCAACTGGATAATGCACTCCACATAGTTATTGTCTATCAGATATTTACGAATTTTCTGCTCTGCACCGCCCCGGTACATGACACCCGGAAAACATACGATAGCTGCCACGCCATTTGTCGCAAGCCATGATAAAGAATGCATAATAAATGCAAGATCCGCTTTCGACTTTGGCGCAAGCACACCCGCCGGAGCAAATCTTTCGTCATTGATAAGGATAGGATTGTCATCTCCCTCCCACTTGATGGAATACGGTGGATTAGACACAATCGCCTCAAAAGGCTCATCGTCCCAATGCAAGGGCTCTATCAACGTATCTCCATGACCAATGTTAAACTTCTCATAGCCAATGTCATGCAGAAACATATTGATACGGCAAAGATTATATGTAGTGATATTGATCTCCTGTCCGAAAAACCCCTGTCTGACATTCTCTTTTCCCAAAACCTTCGCGAATTTAAGAAGCAGAGAACCGCTGCCGCACGCCGGATCATATACCTTATTTACGTTTTTCTTTCCAAGTACTGTAATTCTTGTCAAAAGTTCCGATACTTCCTGCGGTGTATAATACTCCCCGCCGCTCTTTCCGGCATTCGAGGCATACATACCCATTAAATACTCATACGCATCTCCAAATGCATCAATAGTGTTGTCCTGATAATCGCCCAATTTCATTTCGCCAACGCCATTCAGGAGTTTTGCCAGCTTTGCATTCCTCTTTTCGACTGTTCCGCCAAGCTTGTTACTGTTTACATCCAGATCATCAAACAGACCTTTTAAATCATCTTCACTGTCATGCCCCTGTGCAGAGCTTTCTATATTTCGGAACACTTTTTCAAGCGTTTCATTCAAGTTCTCGTCCTGCGGCGCTTTTGTCTTCACATTACAAAACAATTCGCTCGGCAGTATAAAATAACCTTTTGTATCAACCAATTCTTCTCTTGCAGGCTCTGCATCACTGTCAGAAAGATTTGCATAATCAAAATCGGCATTCCCCGCCTCAATCTCGCCTGCATTTACATATTTCGCAAAATTTTCAGAAATATATCTATAAAACAGCATGCCTAACACATACTGTTTGAAGTCCCAACCATCTACACTTCCTCTAAGGTCATTCGCCATATTCCATATGGTACGATGAAGTTCTTCTCTCTCTTGTTCCTTCTTGGTGTCAATCATTGGACATCCTCCTTACATAAAATCCCAAATTAATTTTACTACAAAATGGCCAAATTGTCATTTTAATCTTTATTAAAGATGCGCACAATCCACAAACGAGACAGATATTTTCTGCCCCAATTTCATTTTTATGGTAAATAGCAAACTGAGAGTCCCGTTTGTAACTTAGACTTTCCCGTTTTGTAAGCAAGATTCCAGGGTTTCTTTTGCAGCCCGGCATGTTATAATACGTTCCGCAGAAAATTTGCGTACAAAAACCAGAGATCGATCCCCTCTCGAAACTTTTGCATTCGGAGAATCCATCCATTTGGCGTGGTTTTTTTCTGGCAGCTTATGCAGATTTCTCTGTTACTTTTTGAGAAGTTTCGGCTTTAAGATGTTGTTCTCGGCGGCTACCGGCGAACATCCCAGTTTCCTAAACAGATCTTCTCCGTAGTACAGCTTTTTCCTGTTGTAGGAATTGATATGATCCATCATCAAAAAAAGGTCTTTCTGTGTCAGGTTATCAAAACTGCTCCCTTTCGGCAGTACACAGCGTATCAGTTCGTGGTTTACCTCACAGGAGCCTTTCTGATATAGCGAATCAGCATCACAGTAAAAAGTCCGCGTCCTCAAGTATGGAGCCATCTTCCGGTATTCGTTCTCTTTGGGATTAGAAAATTCAATTCCGTTATCCGTAAGGATAACCGAACTCGATGTATTGGCAACCCTCAGAAACATTCTTCACGGAACAGCTCTTCTCATCAGGAACTTACAGAAATTACAAGGATCGCCGGGATGGCTACTTTTTTATCGTAAGAGTACTTTTTAATCTCCTTCATACTGGTAGTCCTGTCGCGTCCCAGTTCCTTTCCGGCCATCAGTGGTCAAAGTATAGAAAAAAATGAGACTACTCTTCCAGTCAGTCTCAGATTTTGTAGGGGAGAATCCATACCCTTCTCTCTCTGTAAGATAGGATACCCGATACGCATCATCCGTGATACTGGGTATGGAATCTCAGATTACAATTCAAAGATTAAAAAAAGGATTTCAAACAAATCGCCCAAAGTCCGCTAAGCGCACCTCGAAAATGCTCCGCATTTCCTCGGTCACGGGCATTCGCTAAATGCCCGTGAAAGCAATAAAATAGGGACATCCAAGTAAACTTGGAGTCCCTATTATTATCGCTTTTTATGCGCTTAGCTCAAGGCTTTCGTGCAAGTTACTCAATGATCGTCGCAACCCTGCCGGATCCAACCGTTCTGCCACCCTCACGGATAGCGAACGTAAGCCCCTGCTCCATAGCCACGGGATGAATCAACTCGATGGTCATCTCGACGTTATCGCCAGGCATACACATCTCGGTGCCGGCAGGCAGATTGCAGACGCCGGTCACGTCGGTGGTACGGAAGTAGAACTGCGGTCTGTAGTTATTGAAGAAAGGCGTATGACGGCCACCCTCGTCCTTGGTCAGAACGTACACCTGAGCGGTGAATTTGTGGTGGCAGGTCACGGAGCCGGGCTTTGCCAGAACCTGTCCTCTTTCGATTTCGGTTCTCTGTACGCCACGCAGCAGCGCGCCGATGTTATCGCCGGCCTGCGCCTCATCCAGCATCTTACGGAACATTTCGATACCGGTAACAACGGTCTTTCTGGTTTCTTCCTTGATACCTACAATCTCAACTTCCTCGTTCAGATGCAGCGTACCTCTCTCCACTCTACCGGTAGCAACGGTGCCGCGGCCGGTGATGGTGAACACGTCCTCAACAGGCATAAGGAAAGGCTTGTCGGTATCGCGCTGAGGGTTGGGGATATACTCGTCAACCGTCTTCATCAG
Source organism: uncultured Eisenbergiella sp. (assembly GCA_947630215.1). Taxonomy (GTDB): domain Bacteria; phylum Bacillota; class Clostridia; order Lachnospirales; family Lachnospiraceae; genus Gallintestinimicrobium. The sequence goes on from CANRGX010000018.1 coordinate 5,740, forward strand.
CTCAAGAACCTTGTCGCCCCACTCGCTGTTGGGATCTTCCAGAGCCTTCAGAGCGGAACCTCTGATGATCGGGCAATCGGTAAAGCCGTACTCCTCGAGCTGTTCGGTAACTTCCATCTCAACCAGCTCCAGCAGTTCCTCATCGTCAACCATGTCGCACTTGTTCAGGAAAACGACGATATAGGGAACGCCCACCTGACGGGACAGCAGGATGTGCTCCTTGGTCTGAGCCATCACGCCGTCGGTAGCGGCAACCACCAGGATAGCGCCGTCCATCTGCGCCGCGCCGGTGATCATGTTCTTTACGTAGTCAGCATGTCCGGGGCAGTCCACGTGTGCATAGTGTCTGTTCTCGGTCTCATACTCAACGTGTGCGGTGGAAATCGTGATTCCACGCTCTCTTTCTTCGGGAGCCTTGTCGATCTGATCGAAGGCAACCACCTGGCCGGTGCCCAGTCTGGCATTCAGGGTCTTGGTGATAGCGGCGGTCAGAGTTGTTTTGCCGTGGTCAACATGGCCGATGGTGCCGATGTTGCAGTGCGGCTTGGTTCTTTCAAATTTTGCTTTTCCCATTTTGTGTAATCCTCCTTAAATCAAGAAAAATTTGGTTATTTTTCAATCAGCTATTTATGATTATATTCGATAATAGCTGTATTTTCAAGTCCTATTTTATCGGGAAAAAGATTTCCCGGCAAAATCAGTCCGGACTTTCGTTTATTTGCCCTTGGCGTTGAGCACCTTTTCCTGTACGTTCTTCGGAACCTGCTCGTAGCGCTCAAAGAACATGGAATAGTTGCCGCGGCCCTGGGTCTTGGAACGCAGGTCCGTGGAATAGCCGAACATCTCGGCAAGCGGCACATACGCCTTGACCATCTTGCCTCCGCCGATGTCCTCCATGCCCTCGATGCGTCCGCGGCGGGAATTGATATCGCCGATGACGTCGCCCATATACTCCTCGGGCATTGTCACTTCCACCTTCATGATGGGCTCCAGCAGTACGGGGTTGGCTTTCTTCATCGCGTCCTTAAACGCCATGGAACCGGCGATATGGAACGCCATTTCAGAGGAGTCTACCTCATGATAGGAGCCGTCATAAACGTTGGCATAGACACCCAGCACCGGGAACCCGCCCAGCACGCCGGCCTTGGTGGCTTCTTCGATTCCTTCGCCCACAGCGGGGATATATTCCTTCGGAATCGCGCCGCCCACAACCGTGGACTCGAACTTAAAGGTTTCTTCGCCGTTGGGATCCATGGGCTCAAATTTCACCTTACAATGACCGTACTGGCCGCGTCCGCCGGACTGTCTCGCATACTTGCTGTCCACGTCCACCGGCGTGGTAAAGGTCTCTTTATAGGCCACCTGGGGCGCGCCTACGTTCGCCTCCACCTTAAACTCGCGCAGCAGACGATCCACGATGATTTCCAGATGCAGCTCGCCCATGCCGGCGATGATGGTCTGTCCGGTCTCGGTATCGGTGTGCGCCCGGAACGTGGGATCCTCCTCCGCCAGCTTCGCCAGCGCGATGCCCATTTTATCCTGTCCCGCCTTGGTCTTGGGCTCGATGGCCAGCTCGATAACCGGCTCAGGGAACTCCATGGATTCCAGAATGACGGGGTGCTGCTCGTCGCAGATCGTATCGCCCGTGGTGGTGAACTTAAAGCCTACCGCCGCCGCAATATCGCCGGCATACACCTTATCCAGCTCCATCCGCTTGTTGGCGTGCATCTGCAGCACACGGCCCACGCGCTCCTTTTTATCCTTCGTGGCGTTGAGCACGTAGGAACCGGAGTTGAGCGTGCCGGAGTATACGCGGAAATAGGCCAGCTTACCCACAAAGGGATCGGCCATGATCTTAAACGCCAGCGCGGCGAAGGGTTCCTCGTCAGAGGAATGTCTCTCCACCTCATTGCCCTCCAGATCCACGCCCTTGATGGCGGGGATATCGGTGGGGGCGGGCATATAGTCCAGAATCGCATCCAGCAGCTTCTGAACACCCTTATTTCTGTAAGCGGAACCGCAGCAGACCGGAACTGCACTGCATTCACAGGTCGCCTTACGCAGAACCGCCTTCATTTCTTCTACGGAAGGTTCTTCCCCTTCCAGATACTGCATCATCAGATCGTCGTCCAGTTCGCAGATCTTCTCCACCATCTCGGTGCGGTAGAGCTCGGCGTCCTCCTTCATATCCTCGGGGACTTCACCGACTGTGATGTCTTCGCCCTTTTCATCATTATAGATGTAGGACTTCATCTCGAACAGATCCACGATTCCCTTGAAGCTGTCTTCCTTGCCGATAGGCAGCTGCAGGATAATGGCGTTTTTCCCAAGCCGGGTCCTGATCTGATCCACGGCGCCATAGAAATTGGCGCCCATAATGTCCATCTTATTGATGAACGCCATACGGGGGACATTATAAGTGTCCGCCTGACGCCAGACGTTTTCGGACTGAGGCTCTACGCCGCCCTTCGCACAGAATACGCCCACGGCGCCGTCCAGCACGCGCAAAGAACGCTCCACCTCTACCGTGAAGTCCACGTGTCCGGGGGTATCAATGATATTGATCCTGTGTTCCAGTGCGCCTGGCTGTTTTTGGGTAAATTCTTCATGAGTCCAGTGACAGGTGGTCGCCGCAGAAGTGATCGTAATGCCCCGCTCCTGCTCCTGCTCCATCCAGTCCATGGTAGCTGTGCCCTCATGCGTGTCACCGATTTTGTAGTTCACACCGGTATAATAAAGAATACGCTCTGTCAGAGTGGTTTTCCCGGCATCGATGTGGGCCATAATACCAATGTTTCTGGTCCTCTCTAATGGATATTCTCTCCCAGCCAAAAGTTTTTCCTCCTCAAAATAATCGGCCAAAACTGAAAGATTCCTGTCCAGGGCCGTCTTCCCATTTCTTCTTTATCAGAATCTGTAATGAGAAAACGCCTTGTTGGCTTCAGCCATCTTATGAACGTCTTCTTTCCGCTTCACGGCTGCGCCCGTGTTGTTGGCAGCGTCCAGAATTTCGTTCGCAAGCCGCTCCTCCATGGTTTTCTCGCCTCTCTTGCGGGAAAACATGGTGAGCCAGCGCAGGCCGAGCGCCTGCCGTCTGTCGGCTCTCACTTCGATGGGCACCTGATAGGTTGCGCCGCCGATACGCCTTGCCTTGACCTCCAGAACGGGCATGATGTTGTTCATCGCTTCTTCAAAAACTTCCAGCGCGGGCTTTCCTGCCTTTTCTTCCACTCTCGCAAATGCACCGTATACAATCTTCTGCGCGACGCCCTTCTTGCCATCCAGCATGATGGTATTGATGAGCTTCGTCACAACCTTGTCATTGTATAAAGGATCTGCCAATACATCTCTTTTCTGAATATGTCCTCTACGTGGCACGGTTCTTCCCTCCTTAATCATAATCGTCCCCGGAAAACTCCCGGAGCGCGGCCCCGCGGTCTGCCCGCCGGGTCCAAATTAATTCATCGGTACTCACATGTGACGCCTAATGTGTTCGTGCTAGTCTATCTGTCCGCCTATAGCGGGCTACGGGGAGGCCCCGCTTTTTCAGAATACCAACACTCAATTAGTTTTCATTGTGGTACTTGCCGGCCCGGCTTATTTCTTGCCGGCCTTCGGCCTCTTTGCGCCGTATTTGGATCTGGCCTGGCGTCTGTTCGCCACGCCTGCGGTATCGAGGGTGCCTCTGATAATGTGGTATCTCGTACCGGGCAGGTCCTTAACACGGCCGCCCCTGATCAGCACAACGGAGTGCTCCTGCAGGTTGTGTCCTTCGCCGGGAATGTAGCTTGTCACTTCGATTCCGTTGGAAAGGCGCACCCTGGCGATCTTTCTGAGGGCGGAGTTAGGCTTCTTAGGAGTCGCTGTCTTCACAGCCGTGCACACACCCCTCTTCTGCGGCGCGGGATCGTTGTCGTATCTCTTGTGCAGAGAGTTGTAGCTTTTCTGAAGGGCGGGCGCATTGGACTTCTTTGCAGTCGTCTGACGTCCTTTTCTGACTAACTGGTTAAATGTTGGCATTCGTTTTCACCTCCTGTGTTTTTCATTTAAACTTATTCTTGACTGAAATGCCAGCCTTATACATCCTGCTGCCAGTCTTTTCCTCTGTGCGGGGGCGCCTGATCGTGCCTCCTGTTCGATGAAAGGGCCCCTGCCGGAACAAAAAAGCATCCGGATGCACGCTAGAATAGTATACGTGCTTCCGGATGCCTTGTCAAGTACTTTTTGGTGCAAATTGCCACGTTTCTTCGGCGCCGGGGCCTATTTTCAGTCGTCTAAGACGCCCGTTTCGGAATCGGCCTGCTCGTATGCGTCCTCAAATTCCCCGTCCGCATCTTCCGCCAGATCGCCGTCGTCTAAGTCGTCGATCAGGTCGCCGTTTTCCTCAAAGTCCTCCTCAAAATCCTCGTCGGACTCCTCCAGCAGATCGTCGTCCTCGTCCAGCTCCCGTGCGTTTCTCGCGCTGCGTTCCGCCTCCAGCGCAAGCCTGGCTTCTTCCGCCGCTCTGGCCGCCCGCTCCGCTTCCTCCGCCGCGATGATAGCGTCGGTGTTGAGCTTGACGTCGCGATAGCGCTTCATACCGGTTCCGGCCGGGATCAGCTTGCCGATGATGACGTTCTCCTTCAGGCCGATCAGCGGATCGATCTTGCCCTTAATGGCCGCCTCGGTCAGAACCTTCGTGGTCTCCTGGAAGGAGGCCGCGGACAGGAAGGAATTGGTGGCCAGCGCCGCCTTTGTGATGCCCAGCATCACCTGTCTGCCCTCCGCCGGGCGTTTGCCCTGGGCGATCAGTTCTTCATTGAGATCCTCAAAATCCAGCACGTCTACCATGACACCCGGCAAAAAGTCCGCGTCACCGCTGTTCTCGATGCGTACCTTCTTGAGCATCTGGCGCACGATTACCTCGATGTGCTTATCCGCGATATCCACGCCCTGTAACCGGTACACGCGCTGTACCTCGCGCAGCATATAGTCCTGCACGGCCCGGATTCCCTTGATCTTGAGCAGGTCGTGGGGGTTGACGGAACCTTCGGTCAGTTCGTCGCCGGCCTCCAGCGCCTGTCCGTCCATGACCTTGATACGGGATCCGTAAGGAATCAAGTAGGTCTTGCTCTCGCCGGTTTCTTCATTGGAAACGATGATTTCGCGCTTCTTCTTGGTATCCTTGATGGTGGCCACGCCGCCGAACTCCGCGATAATCGCAAGTCCCTTGGGCTTTCTGGCCTCGAACAGTTCTTCCACACGGGGAAGACCCTGGGTGATATCGTCGCCCGCTACGCCGCCGGAGTGGAAGGTACGCATGGTAAGCTGCGTGCCGGGTTCTCCGATGGACTGGGCGGCGATAATTCCCACCGCCTCGCCGACCTGCACCGGTTCGCCTGTGGCCATGTTGGCTCCGTAGCACTTGGCGCAGATCCCGTTCTTGGAGCGGCAGGTGAGGATGGTACGGATTTTGACCGCATCCATCGGCTCGCCCTTTTCATTCACGGCGCTCTCCAGAATCCGCTTGGCGCGGCTGGGGTTGATCATGTGGTTGGCCTTCACAATCAGATCGCCGTTTTTATCGTAAATGTCCTCACAGGAATATCTTCCCATGATCCTGTCTTTTAAGCCTTCAATGGTCTCCTTGCCGTCCATGAACGCCTTCACGGTCATGCCCGGGATCGTATCCCTGCCTTCCGCGCAGTCGATCTCACGGATGATCAGCTCCTGGGAAACGTCCACCATACGGCGGGTCAGATAACCGGAGTCCGCCGTCCGCAGCGCGGTATCGGACATACCCTTGCGGGCACCGTGCGCCGACATGAAGTATTCCAGCACGTCCAGTCCCTCACGGAAATTGGACTTGATGGGCAGCTCGATGGTACGTCCCGTAGTATCCGCCATCAGGCCGCGCATTCCGGCCAGCTGTTTGATCTGCTGGTTGGAACCGCGGGCGCCGGAGTCGGCCATCATGAAAATGTTGTTGTACTGATCCAGACCGTTGATCAGAACGTCGGTCAGTTCCTTATCCGTCTCCTGCCAGGTCTCCACCACGGCGCGGTAGCGTTCTTCTTCGGTAATCAGGCCGCGGCGATAGTTTTTGCTGATGGTGTCCACGGTCTTCTGCGCCTGCGCCAGCATTTCCGCCTTCTGCGCCGGCACCGTCATATCGGAAATGGACACCGTCATGGCGGCTTTGGTAGAGTATTTGTACCCGATGGATTTTACGTCGTCCAGCACTTCCGCCGTCCGGGACGCGCCATGGGTGTTGATGACTCTTTCCAGAATCTGCTTTAACTGCTTCTTGCCCACATGGAAATCGACTTCGGGCAGAAGGAGGTTTTCCTTCACGCTTCTGTCCACATAGCCCAGATCCTGCGGCAGAATCTCATTGAAGATGAAACGGCCCAGGGTGGATTCTACCACGCCGGTCACCACTTCGCCGTCCGGCGCGGTTTTGGAGATCCGCACCTTGATACGGGAATGCAGCGTACACTCGCCGTTCTCATAGGCAAGAATCGCTTCGTTGACGCTCTTGAACGCCTTGCCCTCCCCCTTGACGCCGGGTCTCTCCTGCGTCAGGTAGTAAATGCCCAGCACCATATCCTGGGACGGGACGGCCACCGGGCCGCCGTCGGAGGGCTTGAGCAGGTTGTTGGGAGAAAGCAGCATAAACCGGCACTCCGCCTGCGCTTCCTGGGACAGCGGGAGGTGTACCGCCATCTGGTCGCCGTCGAAGTCCGCGTTGAACGCCGTACACACCAGCGGATGCAGCTTGATCGCCTTGCCCTCTACCAGGATCGGCTCAAAGGCCTGGATCCCCAGTCTGTGCAGAGTAGGGGCGCGGTTGAGCATAACCGGATGCTCCTTGATCACATCCTCCAACACATCCCAAACCTGCGGATCCAGTCTCTCCACCAGCTTCTTTGCATTCTTGATGTTCTGGGAAACGCCGCGGGAAACCAGCTCCTTCATCACAAAGGGCTTAAACAGTTCGATGGCCATTTCCTTGGGCAGGCCGCACTGATAGATCTTGAGCTCCGGGCCCACCACGATAACGGAACGACCGGAATAGTCCACGCGCTTGCCCAGAAGGTTCTGACGGAAACGCCCGGATTTGCCCTTGAGCATATCCGAAAGGGACTTGAGCGCACGGTTGCCGGGCCCCGTCACGGGACGGCCCCTTCTGCCGTTATCGATCAGCGCGTCCACCGCCTCCTGCAGCATCCGCTTTTCATTGCGTACAATGATATCCGGCGCGCCCAGCTCCAGCAGTCTCTTTAACCGGTTGTTGCGGTTGATGATCCTTCTGTAAAGATCGTTCAGGTCGGAGGTCGCGAACCGGCCGCCGTCCAGCTGTACCATAGGCCGCAGATCGGGCGGAATCACCGGAATGGCGTCCATGATCATCCACTCGGGCCGGTTGCCGGACTCCCGGAAGGCTTCCACTACCTCCAGCCGTTTGATGATCCTGGCCCGCTTCTGGCCATTGGCGTTCTCCAGTTCTTCTTTCAGTTCCCTGGACTCCGTTTCCAGATCGATGGCCTGCAGCAGCTCCTTGATGGCTTCCGCGCCCATTCCGACACGGAAACGGTTGCCCCACGCCTCCCTGGCGTCCTGATATTCCTTTTCGGAAAGAATCTGCTTGTGCTCCAGATTCGTCTCTCCCTTATCCAATACGATATAGGAAGCGAAATACAACACCTTTTCCAGCACTCTGGGAGACAGATCCAGAATCAGCCCCATTCTGCTGGGAATCCCCTTAAAATACCAGATATGGGAAACCGGCGCCGCCAGTTCAATATGCCCCATCCGCTCCCTGCGGACGGTGGCCTTGGTCACTTCCACGCCGCAGCGGTCGCAGACCACGCCCTTATATCTGATCTTCTTATATTTGCCGCAGTGACACTCCCAGTCCTTGCTGGGCCCAAAGATCCGCTCACAGAACAGGCCGTCCCGCTCCGGCTTTAAGGTTCTGTAGTTGATCGTCTCCGGCTTTAAAACCTCGCCGCGGGACCACTCGCGGATTTTCTCCGGCGATGCCAGGCCAATCTTGATGGCATCGAATGTCATGGGCTGATACGCTTCGTTTCTTGATTCAGGCATTTTGGCACTCCTTTTTTAAATGTTCTCGCACCTTCTCGCACACTTCACAGGCTCAGTGCGTCAAATCTCGTCAAAGGAACCCTCAAACTCCAGGTCAGCTTCTTCAAAATCCGGTTCTTCATCCTCGGCGTCCTCGGCGGAAACCAGTTCTTCCCGGTTTTCGTCAAACTCCTGCTTCTGATACCCCATTCTGCCGAAGCTGTTTTCTTCATTATAATTATAACCTCTGGAATCCCCTTCCATCTCGTAGCGGTAATCCACGTCGCCGTAATCCACGCTCTCCATGATCTCCACTTCGGTGTTGTCGTCGCGCAGCACCCGGACATCCAGTCCCAGAGATTGCAGTTCTTTCAGCAGCACCTTGAAGGATTCGGGAATCCCCGGCTCCGGAATGTTGTCACCCTTGATGATCGCCTCGTAGGTCTTCACACGGCCCACCACATCGTCGGACTTCACCGTCAGGATCTCCTGCAGCGTGTAGGACGCGCCGTAGGCTTCCAGCGCCCACACTTCCATCTCGCCGAAACGCTGTCCGCCAAACTGGGCCTTGCCGCCCAGCGGCTGCTGTGTCACAAGGGAATACGGGCCGGTGGAACGGGCATGGATCTTGTCGTCCACCAGATGATGCAGCTTCAGGTAATGCATATGCCCGATGGTAACCGGACTGTCGAAGTATTCGCCGGTACGGCCGTCCCGCAGCTGTACCTTGCCGTCGCGGGAAATGGGAACGCCCTTCCAGACCTCCCGGTGATCCCGGTTCTCATACAGGTACTCCATGACCTCGGGAAGCAGCACATCTTCATACTTCGCCTTAAAATCTTCCCATTCGCTGTTCACATAATCGTTGGCCAGCTCCAGCGTATCCTGGATATCCTTCTCGTTGGCGCCGTTGAAAATCGGAGTCGCCACCTGAAAACCCAGCGCCTTGGCAGCCAGGGAAAGATGGATCTCCAGCACCTGCCCGATATTCATACGGGAAGGCACGCCCAGCGGGTTCAAAACGATGTCCAGCGGACGGCCGTTGGGCAGATAGGGCATATCCTCCACGGGAAGCACGCGGGAAACCACGCCCTTGTTCCCGTGACGGCCGGCCATCTTGTCGCCCACGGAGATTTTCCGCTTCTGCGCAATATAGATGCAGACCGCCTGGTTGACGCCCGGAGACAGCTCGTCGCCGTTTTCCCGGGTGAACACCTTGGCGTCCACCACAATGCCGTACTCTCCGTGCGGCACCTTTAAGGAGGTATCGCGTACCTCGCGGGCCTTCTCACCGAAGATCGCACGCAGCAGACGTTCCTCCGCCGTCAGTTCGGTTTCGCCCTTGGGCGTCACCTTACCCACCAGAATATCGCCGGCGCGGACCTCCGCGCCCACACGGATAATCCCTCTGTCGTCCAGATCCTTTAAGGCGTCGTCGCCCACGCCGGGAACGTCCCGGGTGATTTCCTCGGGCCCCAGCTTGGTATCGCGGGCTTCCGCCTCATATTCTTCAATGTGAACCGACGTATACACGTCGTCCATAACCAGTCTTTCGCTCAAAAGGACGGCGTCCTCGTAGTTATATCCTTCCCAGGTCATGAACCCGATCAGCGGGTTCTTGCCCAGCGCCAGTTCGCCGTTGGATGTGGAAGGGCCGTCGGCAATCACCTCGCCCGCCTGCACCCGGCTGCCCTTGAATACAATGGGCCTCTGGTTATAGCAGTTGGACTGGTTGCTTCTGGAAAACTTGGTCAGATGGTACTCCATCTTCTCGCCGTCGTCGCAGGTGATACGGATTTCCTTCGAGGAAACATAGGTGACCACGCCGGCCTTCTTCGCCACGACGCAGACGCCGGAGTCCACTGCCGCCTTCACCTCCATGCCCGTGCCCACCACAGGCGCTTCCGTCGTCAGAAGCGGCACCGCCTGACGCTGCATGTTGGAGCCCATCAGCGCACGGTTGGCATCGTCGTTCTGCAGGAACGGAATCAGGGCCGTCGCCACAGAGAATACCATCTGCGGGGAAACGTCCATATAGTCGAACATCGTCCTGGGATATTCGGAAGTCTCGTCACGATAGCGGCCGGACACGCTGGTCCTGACAAAATGCCCTTCCTCGTCCAGCTCCTCATTGGCCTGCGCCACATGGTAATTGTCTTCCTCGTCCGCCGTCATATAGACCACCTCGTTGGTCACGCGGGGATTCTCCGGATCGGACTTGTCGATCTTGCGGTAAGGCGCCTCCACGAAGCCGTACTCGTTGATCTTGGCGTAGCTGGCCAGAGAGTTGATCAGACCGATGTTGGGGCCTTCAGGCGTCTCGATGGGACACATTCTCCCATAATGGGAATAGTGCACGTCGCGGACCTCGAACCCGGCGCGGTCACGGGACAGACCGCCGGGGCCCAGAGCGGAAAGACGGCGCTTGTGGGTCAGCTCGCCCAGCGGGTTGTTCTGATCCATGAACTGGGACAGCTGGGAGGATCCGAAGAACTCCTTCACCGCCGCCTGCACCGGCTTGATGTTAATGAGCACCTGGGGCGTAATTTCCTCCGCGTCGTGCGTAGTCATGCGCTCTCGCACCACCCTCTCCAGACGGGAAAGGCCGATGCGGTACTGGTTCTGCAAAAGCTCACCCACCGCACGGATACGGCGGTTGCCCAGATGATCGATATCGTCGTCCTTGCCGATTCCGTACTCCAGGTGAATGTTATAGTTAATGGAAGCAATGATATCTTCCTTCGTGATATGCTTAGGGATCAGCTCATGCACATTCTTGTGGATGGCCTCCGCCAGAGCCTCCGGGTCGTCCGAGTACTGCTCCAGAATCTGGGCAAGCACCGGATAGTACACCAACTCCGTAATACCCAGCTCCCGGGGATTGCAGTCCACATAGTGGGTCAGATCCACCATCATGGAAGAAAGCACCTTGACCTTCTTCTCCTCGGTCTGGATATAGACATAGGGCACGGCGCAGTTCTGGATCTCGTCGGCCAGTTCCCGGGTCACCTTCGTCCCGGCCGCGGCCAGCACCTCTCCGGTCGTGGTGTCCACCACATCCTCCGCCAGCACGTGTCCGGCAATCCGGTTGCGCAGCATCAGCTTCTTGTTGAACTTATAGCGGCCCACTTTGGCCAGATCATATCTTCTGGGGTCGAAGAACATGGCGTTGATCAGGCTCTCCGCGCTCTCCACGCTCAGCGGCTCGCCGGGGCGGATCTTCTTATACAGCTCCAGCAGACCCTCCTGATAGTTCTCGGCGGTGTCCTTGGAAAAGCTGGCTTCGATTTTGGGTTCGTCGCCGAACAGCTCGCGGATCTCCTCATTGGTGCCCACGCCCAGCGCGCGCAGCAAAACCGTGATCGGTACCTTCCTTGTCCGATCCACGCGCACATAAAACACATCGTTGGAATCCGTCTCGTATTCCAGCCATGCGCCGCGGTTGGGGATTACCGTGCAGGAAAAAAGCCGCTTGCCGATCTTGTCATGGCCGATTCCGTAATAGATGCCGGGGGAACGCACCAACTGGCTGACAATGACACGCTCTGCGCCATTGATGACGAAAGTACCGGTCTCCGTCATCAGAGGAAGATCGCCCATGAAAATCTCATGCTCGTTGATTTCTTCCTTTTCCTTATTATAAAGGCGCACTTTCACCTTCAGAGGAGCGGCGTAGGTCGCGTCCCTCTCCTTGCATTTCTCAATCGAATACTTCACGTCATCTTCGCACAGTTCAAAGTCCACAAATTCCAGACTCAGATGGCCGCTGTAGTCGGATATCGGGGAAATATCGTCAAAAACCTCCCTCAGCCCCTCGTCAAGGAACCACTGATAGGATTTCTTCTGAACCTCTATCAGATTGGGCATTTCCAATACTTCATTCCGCCGTGCATAACTCATACGTAAGTTCTTGCCAGAGGCAATCGGCCGTATCCTGTTTTTTTCCATTGACACTTCACCCCGTTCTTATACTGATTTCATTGACAAAAACTGTTCGGTATTCCACGAAAAAAAGAGCCTACCTCAACACAGTAATGCACATTACAATTTAACACATCCGCAATGGAAAGTCAACAAATAAAATCATAAATTTTGCATAAAATCTCCCCGTCTGCATATGCTTTCCGGATCAAAAAACAGGCGCCCGCATACGCGGACGCCTGTCGGCAAAGGTCTGATTTATTTGAGGGTAACCTTGGCGCCTTCGGCTTCCAGCTTCTTCTGGATGTCTTCGGCTTCTTCCTTGGTCGCACCTTCCTTGACGAGCTTGGGAGCGTTGTCGACAACGTCCTTGGCTTCCTTTAAGCCCAGTCCGGTCACTTCGCGGACAACCTTGATAACCTTAACCTTGTTAGGGCCGATCTCGGTCAGCTCAACGTTGAACTCGGTCTTCTCCTCAGCAGCCTCCGCGGGAGCGCCTGCCGCCGCAACCACAACGCCCGCAGCAGCGGATACGCCGAATTCTTCTTCGCAAGCCTTCACCAGCTCGTTTAACTCCAAAACCGTCATCTCTTTGATCGCATCGATAAATTCCTGAGTTGTGAACTTAGCCATTTTTCTTAACCTCCATTTGGTTTGATAAAGGGTTTCTTCGCCGTCTCTATACGGCGATTCTCTCTCGATACAGGTTCGCATATGTTCTGCTTCCCGCCGCCCCATGGGCCATATGCCGGCGGGCTCTGCCATACAGGCCGGTCCTTATTCCGCCGCAGCCTGTGCGGGAGCGGCCTCGCCGCCCTTTTCCGCGATCTGGTTCAGCACGCGGGCCAGATTGGAAACCGGGGACTGCAGGCTGCCCAGCAGCTTGGAAATAAGGGTTTCTCTGCCGGGAATCTTGGCAATCTCCAGAATGCCTGCCGCATCATAGGCGTTGCCTTCCACCACGCCGCCCTTAATTTCCAGCTTCTCCGCGGTCTTCGCGAAATCTGCCAGTTCCCTTGCCGGTGCGGTCGCATCGGTCGTGGAAATGGCGACTGCGGAGGGGCCGTTGAGATAAGGAGCCAGCGCTTCAAAGTCCGTTCCCTTAAACGCGAAATTCATCATGGTGTTCTTATACACCTTGTAGGTCACGCCGGCTTCCCGCAGCTTCTTGCGCAGAGCGGTATCCTGCTCCACGGTCAGACCACGGTAGTCCACCAGGACAACGGACTGAGCGTCCTTGATGGCGTCCGTGATTTCCGCCACAACGGGCTGTTTGAGTTCAACCTTTGCCATTTTTTTACCTCCTTATAGATTTTGCCGAAAAAGAGGATTTTGCGGATATCCGTGTCCCTGTGTCTGCACCGGGACGCGCTTTTATGCGTTAAAAACCTCCCTGTCCGAAAACAGAGAGGTATAAAAAGACTACATCACGCTCTTTTTCCTCGGCAGGCGCTTCTTCTTACACCGGTTCTCCGGTACCTGCTGTCTTCGGCACGGTCTTTCGACCGCTACTACAATACCATATCCATCCGGGCCTGTCAAGCGTTTTTTGGCGGACAGATTTTCCCGTTTCCGGATCCCGTTTCCTGCCCTCCGGCATACCGTTTACCCTGCCCGGGACAGAAAACCGTTCTCGTCCAGAACCGCCTCCGGGGAAATTTCTCTCATATAGGAAAGGATCCGTTCGCGTTCTGTTCCCGTACTCAAGGATACAGTGCAGTTTTCCTGCCGCGCCGGAATGAACTGCAGGCTCTTTAGGCCGTTGTCGTCCAGAACTGCCTTCACCAGGCAGGAATCCAGCGGTTTGGAATTAAAGAGGAAATTTCCAAGGCTGTAGACTACGGGCACATCGCCGCAATAGCCCACCGGCTGCAACACATGGGGATGGGAACCGATGATCAGATCCGCGCCTGCCTCCGCGATTTGGGGGGCCTGCTCCTTCTGCAGCCAGTCGATCTCATTGGTGCTCTCCGTTCCCCAGTGCACAAATACAATGACAAAATCGCTGTTTTCCCTGGCCTCCCGCACGGCCTGCAGAAGCATTCCCACATCCCGGCAGCGGAAAACGCCGGCGGTCGCCTCTGTTGCGCCCCGGGTGCTGGGATTGTCCATCCGCTCGATCTGCGTGGCGGCCACGATGGCTATCTTTTTGTCGTTGGCGATAAAGTAGACCGGCCGGGAGGCTTCCGCCAGATTCCGTCCCGCCCCCACATGGCGCATATCCATGCCGTCCAGAATATCCAGCGTATCCGTCAGGGAAACCTCTCCGTAATCGCTGGCGTGGTTATTTGCCAGAGAAACGATATCCACTCCCATGTCCGTCAGATAATTTGCGTATTCCGGTCTGGCGCGGAACGTAAACGTCTTGTCCGGCAGCGGCTCCCCTCTGTCCGTATAGGGGAACTCATTGTTTACCATACAGATGTCCGCGTCTCTCATCTCGTCCAGAAGCTCTGTGGCAATGCCTCCCTCAATGCCGCGTCCCCGCTGCCGCATCATCGCCATGGGCGCATAGGTGTCGTCAAAGAGGATATCCCCTGCAAAGACCAGGCTGATCTCGTCGGGATTTTTGGTCTCCTTCGCAAAAACATTCTCGCGGCGGCACCGTTCTTCATCCGCCAGAAGCTCTCCGTAGCGGCTGGTGCTTTCCCCGCTGCCGTCCGTCTCGCTCACCTGTCCGCTGTCCGTCTCCGGGGCCGTATCCGCACCGCCTGCTGCCGCAGCGTCCGCCGCCGTTTCTGCCGCCGGGGCGGACACGGTCTGCGCTTTCTCTGTATCCATGATTTTCCGTGAATGTCGTCCGGCCCCGAAAAACGCCCAGAATCCGAACAGGGCCGCGCTTCCGACTGCGATGGTCAACGTCAACGTCAGCAAAAAAATATGGCCGTTATGAAGTTTTTTCTTTTTCTTCTTTTTCCCTGCCATCGCGTGCCCCTCCCTGCAGGCGCCTTTCTGCGGACAAAAATGTCCCCGGACGTACGCCGGGGACACCGTTTTTTACTGTCTGACGGGAAATCCGCCCGATTCGCCCGTTTCTCGCAAAACGGCTCAGACGTATTTCGCAGTGGAAACCTTCACGCCGGGGCCCATGGTGCTGGCCAGCGTGATGCTCTTTAAAAACTGTCCCTTTAAAACGCTGGGACGTGCCTTGATGATCGCGTCGATCAGGGCCTGGTAGTTCTCCAGCAGGGCTTCTTCGGTAAAGGAAGCCTTCCCCACCGGTACGTGGATGATGTTGGACTTATCCAGTCTGTACTCGATCTTACCGGCTTTGATATCGGCGATGGCCTTGGTCACATCCATGGTAACCGTCCCGGCCTTGGGGTTGGGCATCAGGCCCTTGGGGCCCAGGATTCTGCCCAGTCGGCCAACCACGCCCATCATGTCGGGTGTCGCAACGACCACATCGAAATCCAGCCAGCCTTCATGCTGGATCTTGGGGATCAGATCCTCGCCGCCGACAAAATCCGCGCCTGCCGCCTGCGCCTCATCCAGCTTCGCGCCCTTGGCAAATACCAATACCCGCACCGTCTTACCGGTTCCGTTGGGCAGCACTACCGCGCCGCGGATCTGCTGTTCCGCATGACGGCCGTCACATCCGGTTCTGATATGGGCCTCGATGGTCTCGTCAAATTTCGCGCCCGCGGTCTTTTTCACCAGTGCGATGGCGTCGGCGGGTTCATACTGTACGCTGCGATCCACCAGTTTGGCGGCTTCGCGATATTTCTTTCCATGTTTCATTTCCGTTTCCTCCATTGGTTGCTAACGTAACGGTTCTTTGCGCCGTCACTCCCATTCTCTCACATCAGTCTTCTACTACAATACCCATGCTTCTGGCCGTGCCTGCGATCATGCTCATGGCCGCTTCGATGCTCGCCGCGTTCAGATCGGGCATCTTCATTTCCGCGATCTCACGGACCTTATCCTTGGAGATCGTCGCAACTTTGGTCTTGTTGGGAACGGCGGAGCCGCTCTTGAGATTGCAGGCCTTCTTCAGCAGTACTGCAGCAGGCGGAGTCTTGGTGATGAAACTGAAGCTTCTGTCTGCATATACCGTGATGACCACGGGGATAATGACATCGCCCTTGTCAGCGGTTCTGGCATTGAACTGCTTGGTAAACTCGACGATGTTGACGCCATGCTGGCCCAGGGCGGGTCCCACCGGGGGAGCCGGTGTCGCCTTGCCGGCAGGAATCTGTAACTTAATGTAACCGGTAACTTTCTTTGCCATTTTAGGCACCTCCTAATCTATTGTGGTATGGCGCAGCGTGCTCCCCGGCCTTACGGGGCGCTGCTTCCACGGCTCAACTGACGACGCGCCAGGCACGTCCCAGCGAACTTTCTATTACTGCAGCTTTCTTACCTCCGCGAAGCTGATCTCCACAGGCGTCTCCCTGCCGAACAGCTCCACCGTAATGGTAACGGTCTGTTTGCCGTAATCTATCTTCTGGACGACGCCCACGGTATCCTTCCAGGCGCCGGAGACCACGACGATGGCGTCGTTCTCCGTAAAATCGATGGTGACGTTCTCCGTCCGGATCCCCAGAGGCTTTACTTCCGCTTCGCTTAACGGGACGGGCTTGCTGCCGGGCCCCACAAAGCCGGTCACACCTCTGGTATTGCGAACCACATACCAGGTATCGTCATTCATGACCATATTGACCAGCACATAGCCGGGAAAGAGCTTCTTCTGAACCGTCCGCTTCGCGCCGTTCTTCATTTCCACGACGTCCTGCATGGGAACGCGGACTTCCAGGATCTCATCCTGCAGATGCCTGTTCTCGATGGTCTTTTCGAGGTCGGCCTTTACCTTATTCTCATATCCGGAATAGGTATGGGCCACATACCACTTCGCTTCTGCCATAAGAATCTCCTCACTGTCACATCGTCAAGAAATTGACGCCGAACTGCACGACGGTATCAATCAGCGCAATGAGCGCGCCGATCACGATGGAAACGCCCACCACTGCGATGGACTGTTTCAAAAGAGTATTCTGATCCGGCCAAATGATTTTTTTAAATTCGGCTTTCACGCCGTCAAAGAACTTTTTGACAGACGCCTTTTCCTTGTTCGGCATACGAAACCCCTTTCCCGACGCCCCCAGGGCTTATTTCGTTTCCTTATGCGTCGTGTGCTTTCTGCAGAATCTGCAGTATTTCATGGTCTCCATCCTGTCGGGATGCGCCTTCTTGTCCTTTGTCGTGTTGTAATTGCGCTGCTTGCACTCCGTACATGCCAACGTGATTCTGGTACGCATTTCTTCTACCTCCGTATATACCCAAATCCTGTAACGGTACCGGCCTTTTCCTTGTGGGAATGCCCTGCGCAGGCCGGCGCCTTCGTGATTCAGAGCATAAAAAAAAGACCTAAAATCCATCTTGCTATTCGACTATAGCATAAGAGCGCGCATTCGTCAACTCATTTTATGGAAAAAAGTTGAGAATGCTCGCCCGCCGCTTTTCCTGTCAGTCTCCGGCCTGTGCGCGCGCCATGTCCAGCGCGCTGCGGATGACCTTGTCCATATCGTAATATTGATACTGGCCCAGACGGCCGCCGAAGAAAACGTTCTTCTCCCGGGCGGCCAGCGCCGCGTATTTGTCGTAGAGGGCGCCGTTCTTTTCGTCGTTGATGGGGTAATAGGGCTCGTCGCCCTGGCGCCACTCGGCCGGGTACTCCCGGGTGATCACGGTTCCCTTCCCCACGCCGGGCTCAAAATGCTTATGCTCAATGACCCTCGTGTAGGGGACGTCGCGGCTGGTGTAGTTGACCACGGCGTTTCCCTGATAGTTGTCCTCCTCCGGCAGGACCTCCGTCTCAAAGCGTAAGGAGCGGTACTCCAGCGCGCCGTACCGGTATCCGTAATACTCGTCGATCATTCCCGTATAAAGGAGCTTCTCCCAGGTGTCCCGGTCAGATGCGGGCCGTTTTTCATTTTCCTTCAGGAACGCCCGGTAGGAAAGTCCCGTGCGCACCTCGCAGCCCTCCAGCAGTTTTTCTACGATCTGCGTGTAGCCGCCGTCCGGAATCCCCTGAAAAGGATCGTTAAAATAGTTGTTGTCGTAGGTGAAGCGCAGCGGAAGCCTCTTTATGATAAAGGCCGGCAGCTCCCGGCAGTCCCTGCCCCACTGCTTTTCGGTATACCCCTTCACCAGCTTTTCATAGACGTCCGTCCCCACTAAAGAAAGGGCCTGCTCCTCCAGATTTTTCGGTTCCCGAATGTGCAGCTTTTCGATCTGCGACGCAATTACGGCCTTCGCCTGCGCCGGCGTCCGGACGTTCCACATTTTGCTGAAGGTATTCATATTGAAGGGCAGGTTGTAAAGCTCGTCCCCATACACCGCCACCGGAGAATTGATAAAGGGATGAAACGGCACAATTTGGTTTACATAATTCCAAACCTCCCGATCGGAAGTATGAAAAATATGCGCGCCGTACCGGTGTACGGAAATCCCCATCACCTTTTCGGTATAAATGTTGCCCGCGATATGATCCCGTCTTTCCACCAGCAGCACCCTGCGTCCCCGCGCGCGCATCTCGTGTGCGAAAACCGCGGCGAACAGGCCTGTCCCGGCGATCAGATAATCATAGTGCATCTTTTTCCCTACCTTCCGCCGGCCGGTCACTTTCCGCAGCCGTCCGGCGCTTGTTTTTTATTTTGCGCGATATTTCTTGATCTGCACGAAATCGTCCATCAGCTCCAGTACCTTGTCGCGCCCCTCCTGATTGAGCTTGACATAGTACTGCATCACACGGTTTTCCAGCAGCTGTTCGCTGATGGTGGTATCCCGTTCCAGGGAACTGAAATCCACCGGATTCAGATTCAGTTTATTGCACATCTTGATGACCGTTCCATAGGCCATCCCGTCGATGCCGCGTTCCAGAGCCGTCACCAGGGTACTGTAAGGGATCTGCATTTCCAGCGCAAACTGTCTCACGCTCCTGTACTGGCTCAAAATTTCCTTTTTTAAAATCTGTGCTTTCGTCATCTCTTTTCCTCCATTTCGTTTTGCATGAATAACGTTATTTCGCGCATATCCGAATGGATTGTCGGTCAATTTCGGTTACTCACTTCCGCCATTATACACCATAACCCGTTCCCCTTGCAACCGGAAAGCTTTGAACAAAATATGAATTTTATGGCATTTACCCGTTAATTTTTACCGCAAAAAAATACAAGTTCTTCTGTCTTTGACGCGCTCTTGTCTTGACAGACGGACCCCTCTCCCTTAAAATCTTATCAAACGCTCCCTTTCCCCAACCGGAAAGGAAAAAGGAAGGTGTCTCCATGAGCTGGAACGAAACCTGTCTGAACGCCCTGACGCGGGCCGGTCTGTTTGAGAACGATGCCCACAGAACCCGTTTTCAGGATTTTCTGGACTGTTTTTCCGATAAGCCGTTTTTTTGCAAAGGCGTATGCAAATGTATGTATCTGTCCGCCTGGGATGAGGAACATTTCCGGATCCTTCTGGAAACGCTGTCCCACATGACGCTGGGCAGGGACCGGGATACCAAGGATATGCGCACGCTGGGCGTCTCCTTTGCAGAGGAAACGCCCGGCGATGAAACGTATCTTTATCTGTTGTCCGTTTCCTATCTGGACAATTCCGAATTTCATCTGGATGAAAACGTGCAGCTCTCCGAACGCACGGCCTACCTCATCCGGCGCGCCCAACAGGCCGCCGCCATCATAGATCAGGTGACGTGAGCCTATGCGCGGATCCGGAATACCTTCGCTCCGTGGGCCGGCACTTCTGCCGCGATATGCCCCTGCTGCCGGCTTTCCTGCTTCTCCCAAAGCTCCGTCAGCACAAGTATCCGGTCGTCTTCATATCCTTCCTCCAGTTCCCCCACGTCCACCGAAACCGTCTGCGCCCTGTCCTCCAGATTAAACAGGGCCACGCACACCTCTTTGGTCTTTTCGTCCCGGTTTTTCCACACGGCACACCCGTCGTTTCGCCGGATCTGGCTCCGGCGTCTGTTTTCTCCCAGAAGCGCCAGAATATCGCGGTTTTGCAGCAGGGAAAGCGTCCAGTTATCCAGCAGTGTCAGTTCCGCTCCCAGCATCAGCGGGGAACCGAACATACACCAGAGACTCAGCATGGTTTTCTGTTCATCCGGCGTAAACCGGGTGTTTCTCTCCGTGCCAAAGCCCTTGCCGATCCGGCCCAGCGGAAGCATATCGCAGTCCGGATAGCAGCCCTGCTTTCCGTGATCCTGCCACAGCTCACAGCGGGCGAACATGGCCTTGAGCAGATCCCAGTTGTCCCAGAAATCGTCCGTGATCCGCCACATATTCGCATATTTGCCGTATTCCCAGGCGCGCTGGATCTGCGCGGGGCCGGGCGACAGGCTCAGGACGATGGGACGCCCCGCCTTTTGGATGGCCCGCTGGATCATCCGCGTCTCCTCCCAGCCGGAAAAGGGAACCTGGCGGTACATCCAGCTGTCGCAGATGTCGTCGCACTTGATAAAGTCCACCCCCCAGTCCGCGTACAGACGGAACAGGGAATCATAATAGGCCTGTCCGGCCGGCACAGCCCTTACGCCGTACATATCGGGGTTCCAGCCGCAGATGGAGGAAGGATCGGCCGCCTGGTCCGCCGTGGCGTCATACCCTTCTATGGGACAGTGCAGATGGGCCGCCCTGCGGGGAATGCCGCGCATGATATGGATGCCGAATTTCAGCCCCAGGCTGTGGATATACTCCGCCAGCGGGCCAAAACCCCTGCCTCCCGCCGAGGAGGGGAAGCGCCGGGGACTGGGCAGGAACCGGCCATAGACGTCCATTTCCTGATCCCCAAAGGGAATATACTGGTACTCATTCCTGCGGGTGCCCGCGTCGTTGGCGTACCACTGGATATCCACCACCACATACTCCCAGCCGTATTCCTTCAGATGGGCCGCCATGTAATCCGCATTGGCCTTCACCTGTTCCTCCGTCACCGTGGTGTCATAATAATCATAGCTGTTCCAGCCCATGGGCGGGGTGGGCGCAAACTGATTTTTATCCATTTTTGTTATCCTTTCTTCCCGTCCGGATCACCAGATCCGGTAATTTCCGCTCAGCGCCAGCAGGGCAAACAGATACAGGCAGTTGTCATAGTACCTTCTCCCGCCCCTGCGAAGCGGCTGATTCCAGAACCATTCCACCCAGCCGGCCGCCGTCGCGTAATCGCTGCCATCCTCCGGTTCGGTCGTCAACGCTCCCTGGGCCGTCGTCGCTAAAAGGCCCAGCGGATGCAGAACCGTCTGCCCGGTAGGCGTCCCGTCCGTCTCAAACACGCATCTGGCCGCTTCCAGATCCGTACCCAGAAACCGCATCTGCCGCAGGGGCGCGCCCTTCTGTCCTTCGTCTATGCCAAACCAGAGCCAGTCCAGCCCGATGTTTGCTGCCGTGCGATAGGCGTCGCTGTAAAACTTATCGTGGATTTCTCCCCAGGGCATGGCCCTGCGCACGGGCGATCCGTCAAACTCCCCGTACTCCGGGTTCAGCCCCGTGACGGGATGACACGCCCTGGCCAGATATTTCCTGCTGGCCCGTGCCGCCTCCTTCCAGAAGGGCCTGTCCTTTTCATCCGCCCAGAGGGAGAACAGTTCGTAGAAGTGCGGCAGATGGTAGGACGGATCGGTAAACGGACTGCCGGGCGTGAACAAAATCAGCTTGTTCTCCCGATTCCACATGGGCTGGCCGCTTCTGCCGTTTTCCCCCTTGTGCAGGCAGGCGCGCAGAATCTGTCGGGCCTCGCCGGAATAGTTGAAGATGCCCTCGCCGTCCCCCCACCTGTGGGAAGCGAAAAACAGCGCCATCGCAAAAAATTCTTCGCCGTCCGGAGCCGGCCCGTAGGAATTCTTCTTTCCATCCGGTGTACAGGACCAGGCGAAGTATCCCTCGTTTTCTCCTTCTTCCATATACATATAGGTCTTCGCCCATTTCCAGATGCGGTCAAACTCTGCCTTGCGATCCAGCTGCACG
The DNA here is from genome assembly GCA_947630215.1 of uncultured Eisenbergiella sp. GTDB lineage: Bacteria > Bacillota > Clostridia > Lachnospirales > Lachnospiraceae > Gallintestinimicrobium. The sequence goes on from CANRGX010000018.1 coordinate 27,702, forward strand.
CACAGCATCATTCCGTAGGACATTCCCTCTGTCCGGGCGTCATGGTTGCCGGTGTCCTCCAGATAGCCCATATCCGCCCCGGCCTCATGATAAATCCGCTCCTCAGGGCTGCCGTAAAAAAAGGTCTGCACGGCCGCCGCGATCCTGTCCTGTATTTCCGCTTCGCTTTTCCCGATCTCCGCAAAAAAATTCCGGTAGCTCCCCGTTTCAAACGCGCCCATTCTTTTTTCCTTTCTGCCGCCCTTCCCGGAAGACGGCCCCGTATTTTTCACCGCTATCATAGCATAGTTTCCGTTGTTTTTCCATCTTTCCTTCCCCAAACTTTTCCTTTCGCCCTACGGCCTTACCACGACCCATTCTTCGATCTCAAAATCCTTGTTTTCCTTCTCCATGGGCCGGATTTCCCCGGTTTGAAACGCTTGCTCTGCTTCCTTCCAGCGTAAGGCCGTCAGACGGTATTCTCCCGATTCGTACCCGTATCCGTCACCTGCGTCTTCATAGAAAAGCAGCTCCGCGTCCGCGCCCGAAAAGACCCTGGCCTGCAGCCCCGGTTTTTGTTCCTCCGAAGAGAGGGCCGGTCTGGCCAAAAGCAAAATTGTCCCCGCCTTTACAAACAGAGGGATCCGCGTAAGCGGCGCGTCCGCATCGATCCACTGTCCGCCTTCATAGCAGGCGTCCGTCCAAAAGTCGTACCACTTACACCCTGCCGGCAGGTAGACGCGCCTGTGGGCCGGGCCCTTGTCCAGCCGGACGGAATTTGCCCCGTACCAGAACGGCTCCGTCACCGGACAGACCATCAGGTCCGGGCCGAACAGATACTGATCCCGGATCTCCCACACCTCCCGATCCTCCGGAAAGGCAAAGGCAAGAAAGCGGATGAGCGAACGATCCTGCAGATAACACAGACCCGCCAGTGAATACAGATAGGGAAGCAGCCGGTAACGGAGCGCATTCGCCGCCAAAAGCGCGTCGTAAAAGGGCTGTTCTTTGTTGGCAAACTGCCACAGCTCCCTGTGGCAGTCTGTCCCATGCCCCCGGAAAACGGGGAGAAACGCCGCCCACTGATACCATCTGACAAACAGCTCCCGGTAGCCTAAGTCCGCAGTGGTATCCGGATACTCGCCCTTCCAGTACCAGTAATCCCCGTTCTTTACAAAAAAGCCCCCGATATCCACCGTCCAGTAAGGGAGTCCGCTGGCGCAAAAATGCAGCCCCGCCGCGATCTGACGCCGCAGCGTCTCCCAGGAAGCCTCCACATCTCCCGACCAGAGCACTACGCCATACCGCTGCTGCCCGGTGGTGCCGCTTCTGGTCAGATTGCATACCCGCCTCCCATAACAGGCCCTCTGTCCTTCATAGAGGGTGCGGGCATGGTACAGGCCGAAAGCGTCCATCTGCTCTGCCGGCATTGCCTGCCCCGCCGTCTGACAGTATTCCTCATACATCCGAGAGGCCTCCGGCCGCGTCCGGTGATTCCATTCCGGGGTAAACGGCTCGCTGTTGTCACACCACCAGGCGTCCACGCCGTACCGCGCCAGTCCCCTCTCTGTCTGCTTCCAGTAGAGGGCCCGCGCCTCCTCCCGGAACGGATCATAGACGGTCTGCCCCGGAAGAAGCAGGCCCTTTTCCCGAAATTCCCGGTAATTTTCCGTAGATTCCTCCATATTGGGCCATATGGAAAGCATGAAATGCACATGGTTTTCATGCAGGGATGCGATCATTGCCGCCGGATCGGGAAAGCGCGTGGGATCGAAGTTCTTCTGCCCCCATTTGCCGTCCTCCCAGGAACACCAGTCCAGGACGATGCAGTCCAGGCCAATCCCGCGCTTTCTATAGGCAAGCGCCGTTTCCAGTATTTCCTCCTGGGTCTCATAGCGCTCCTGCGACTGCCAGTAGCCATACGCCCACCGGGGAAGGAGCGCCGCCTTTCCGGTCAGCTTCCGGTATCCGGCGATCACGCCGTCCATGCTCCCTCCGTTGATAAAGTAAAAATCCATCTCCCGGTCGGCTTCCGTATAAAGGTAGGAACCGTAAACCGTATCCGAAAAGATCAGAGGGCTGTAGGTGTCCGTCAAAATCCCATAGCCCTTCGTCGATACCAGCATGGGCACCGCGATCTTCCGGTTGGCCTGATGCACATAGACCGTCTGCCTGCGTAAGGATCCCAGTCCTTCCTCCTGCTGCCCCAGGCCGTACAGCGCCTCGTCTCCCCACACCAGATGCAGTCTCGTATGATACCGCACCCCGTCCGAAATCCGGGAGACGGGAAACTCCTCCAGCTCCTTGCTGTCCTTCTCCCGCTCCCGCAAAAGCAGCGTCCCGTTTTGGTCGTAATACCGATAGGAAGCGGTTTCTTTGCAGACGACCAGCTCCACATGGGCCAGCCGCAGAATCACTTCCTCCGGCGTTTCCTCAAACGTCCAGTTTGCGTACACGCCCTTTTCTGTCACGCCCGGCTTTTCTGCTTCCGAAAAAGCCTCCTTTTCCGTGTAGGTTATCCGGATAATCCTGTCATTTTTGGGTTCCAGCCGGTGCGTCCCGGCCTCGGAAGAAAGGTACAGCCTGTCATTGTGCCGCACGGCCCCGGTGATGGCGCGGCTTTTGGGTTTCCTTGCAGTCAGCATTTTCTTTTTCCTTTCCCGTTTCTTTTTTGTCCGTCGGACAAAAAACTGCCCGCCGTGCGGCGGACAGTTCCCCTATCTGTCTGATTCCAAATCGCCAAGAACGCGGCGCAGAAACTGCGCGGTTCTTTCTTCCTTCGGATGCCGGAAAAATTCTTCTGCCGGCCCTTCTTCCACGATCCCGCCGTCCTCCATGAACACGACCCGATCCGCCACGTCTCTGGCGAACGCCATTTCATGGGTGACCACCACCATCGTCGTACCCTCCTCGGCCAGTTTGCGCATGACCTCCAGCACCTCGCCCGTCAGCTCCGGATCCAGCGCGGAGGTGGGCTCGTCAAAAAGGATGACCTGCGGGTTTGCCGCAATGGCACGGGCAATCGCCACGCGCTGCTGTTGTCCGCCCGACAGCTGGTCGGGATAATAGAGGGCGCGATCCTCCAGGCCCACCTTCCGGAGCATTTCCCATGCGATCCGCTCCGCCTCCTGCCGGGGAACCTGCCGGGCCACCGTCAGGCCCTCCATCACGTTATGCAGCGCCGTCATATTGCGGAAAAGGTTGAAGCTCTGGAATACAAATCCCATCTGCATCCGAAATTCCCGGATCTTTTTCTTGCTGATGTGCACCATATCGTGGCGCAGATCGCCAAACAGGATTTCTCCCCGGTCAACCCGCTCCAGAAAGCTGATGCAGCGCAGCAGCGTGGTTTTGCCGGAACCGCTGGGGCCCAAAACCGCCACCACCTCGCCTTTTTCCACTTTAAAATCCAGTCCTTTTAAAACCTCGTTCCCACCGAAAGCCTTGTGCAGTCCCTTTACCTCTAACATGGATCAGACCCCCGTTTTCAATCCTCTCAAGCCCTTTCTGTCCCCCTCCTTATGCTCCCATACCAGCCGTTTTTCCACATATCCCTGCACCCAGGTCAAAACGGTACAAAAGATCAGGTAAATCACGGCAGCCTCGCAGTACATGGCCAGCGGCTCAAAGGTTCGCGCCGCGATCTGCTGCGCCGTGGTAAACAGCTCCACAATCGTGATGCTGGAGGCCAGCGAAGTATCCTTCAAAAGGGAAATCAGGTTGTTGAAAAGAGACGGGAAGGCAATGGGAAACGCCTGCGGCAGCACCACCCGCACCATCAGCTGCGGATAGGTCAGGCCGATCAGATACGCCGCCTCCGTCTGCCCCTCCGGCACCGCCAGGATCGCCGCCCGGATCACCTCCGCGTTATAGGCCGCCAGATTCATTCCAAACGCAATGACTGCCGCCGGAAAGGCGTCCAGCATGACGCCCACGGAGGGCAGTCCGAAATAGATGATAAACAGCTGTACCAAAAGGGGCGTCCCCCTGAAAATCCAGATATAGAGCTGGGAAAGCTGCTTGAGTCCCCGGATATTGGCCACCTGGACGATGGCCAGAAACAGAGCCAGCACCATGCTGAAGGCAAAGGAGCAGACTGTCAGCGGGATCGTCACCCGGATTCCCGGCATCAGGATCTTGGTAAAGGAGGTGATTAAAATATTGGCAAGCCGTTCTGTCATGACCGTTCCCCTTTCAGTGTTCCGATCCGCTCCCGTCCTCGCTTGTAATATCGCTGCCGAAATACTTCTCGGAAACCGCCGCAAGCTCACCGGAGTCCTTCAGATTTTGGATCGCCTGGTTGAGCGCCTCCAGCAGGCTTTTGGTTTCTTCTCCTTTTCTGACCGGAATGGCAACCTTGGATGCCTCCTCTGTCAGCGCCACCACCTTCAACGGCGCGTCCGGATGCTCGCCCAGGTATTCATAAAAGGAAACGTCCGCGTTCAGCGTCGCGTCCACGCGGCCCGCCAGAACCATCTCCAGCGTCTCTCCCAGGGAGTCCACGTTGCTCACCGTGGCGCCGTAGTCCTGCGCCAGGTACTGATAGGTACTGTTTAAACTGTTCGCCGTCGTCTTTCCTTTCAGATCTTCAAAGGTTCGGATATCGGTATTGTCGCTTCCTACGATCAGCGCGGTATGGATATAGCCGTAGGGCTCCGCGAAGTCGTACTTTTGCGCGCGCTCCTCCGTGATTTCCACGCCGTTGATCACCAGATCGTAGCGGCCGCCGTCCAGCCCCGCAAACAGGCCGTCCCATTCGCCTTCCACGAACTCCGCTTCCACGCCCAGTTCCCGCGCGATCAGCTGTCCCACTTCCGTATCAAAGCCGACCAGATCGCCCGCCTCGTCATGATACGTCCAGGGCGCCCAGGTGCCTTCCATCGCGATAACCAACTTTCCCCTCTCCTGTATCTGCGCCAGCAGATCCTGGGACGATTCCGCCGTCCCGGCAGCGTTTTTCGCGCTCTGCCCGCATCCGCCAACCGCCAGCGCTGCCGCCAGGACAACCGCTGTCAAAACAGATTTTGTCCGCTTCCTTTTCATTTTTCCAATCCTTTCTTACCCTTTTCTTCCCATTCTGGAACAATGTCCTTTAACCCCACATTTTTAGTGGGTTTATAGGGCATGCGTTATTATAACCGTTCTTCTTTTTCCTGTCAACCTTTTTGGCGGCATCCGCCGGCCGGAAGGGTCAGAACAGCTTCTTTCCGTCCCGGAACGCTTCGCCGACCCGTTCGGTCACCTTATAATATCCGTGCGTATACGGATCGAACGCGATGGCGTTCACCAGGGACATATCCAGCTTTCCGTCGGGCATCACGCGCTCGTCCGCCGTGACATTTACCACCTTTCCGATAACCCCGCAGCCGTATTCGTTTTCCTGGTATTCCAGATACTCGCATTCCAGGCAGAGCGGAAACTCCCGGATCACAGGCGCGTCAACGCACTCCGCCTTCACAGCGGTCAGACCGGCTTTTTCCAGCTTGTTCGTCAGACTATTGCCGGAGGCGATACCAAAGAAATCCGCCTCTGTCACATGGGCGGCGTCGGCGATACTGACCGTAAACGCGCCCCTTTCTTTGATGTTTTTGACCGTTTTATGGCTTTCGGTCAGATTGAGCGCCACTCTGTCCCGTTCCTGCATCGTTCCCCAGGCGGCGTTCATGACGTTCACGCTGCCGTCCTCGTTGTAGGTGGCGACCATCAGCACCGGCATCGGGAAAATGCCCTCGGTAATATTCAGTTTCTTTCTCATGTCCATATCCCCTTTCCAATCAAAACAGGAACCGTCCTGCGTCCTTCTCTATCATTGTATATCCGGCAGTAAAAAAATAGCAAGTCCCTTATTCTTTTTTCTTCCTGCCAAGTCTATTCTGTGTTATAATTTGCTGCAGGGTTTTCCTTCCCTTATTTTGCCCTTATGAGAGTTCCTGCCATATATACGAGGGAAAGCATAAGAGCAAGCTCCCTTGCTATAGATTTAGCATTTTACATAGATCGTGACGGTATGTCCTGGATTGCGGTCGATGAAAAGGAGGTTATTTGGTATGAAAGATTATAGCAGGCAGAACAAAAAAGCATGGGAATATAACGCTTATGAGTTTTGGACAAAGACAGCGGGAAAGCCTTCAGATCGCGCAAAAAAGAATTTGGAAAACCCAATAAGGATGCTGAAGTGGCATGCCAATTATTTTGATCGTTTTGATCACGTAAAAGTTGCCAATATTTGCGGATCCTGCGGAAAGAAAGCGATCCCATTGGCCTTGCTTGGCGCAGAAGTCACAATATTTGATATCTCTGAGGAGAACAAAAGATATGCCTTAGAAGTGGCAGAGGCGGCACATGTCAACATCAATTTTGAAGTTTGCGATATACTTGAAATCGACATGGCGAAATATGGAGGCTATTTCGATGTTGTATTTATGGAAGGCGGCATTCTTCATTATTTTCACGATATAGATGAATTTATGAAAATCATGTATTCGCTCCTGAAATCGGGAGGGAAAATGATATGCAGCGATTTTCATCCGTTTACCAAAATAGTGGACACTTTAAAACTGGAACAACCCACAATGAGTTATTTTTCAACAGAAATTTTTGAGGGAGAAATGGCTCACGCCCGCTTTTATGATAAAGAGATTCGGAGTCAAATGCCTAAATGCAGTTACAGGAAATACACCATCAGTGAGATTATCAATTCCATTATCCAAAATGGCTTTTGCTTAAAACGTTTTGACGAGCATCCGTCCTGGGAAAACGAAAAGCTGCCGGGTGAGTTTACCGCTGTTGCAATAAAACAGGCCGTTGCAAACGATTTTCTCACACAATAAAATCCTCTTGCAGGGTTTGACGGAAAGCCGGGGAAACCCAAAAAGTGCGGCTTTGCGGTATCTGCTTCGTTAGAGGGGAGAAGGACTATGAGAAAAATAATTGGCATTATGCCGCTCTATGACGATGAAAAAGAAAGCTACTGGATGCTGCCGGGATATATGAAAATGCTGGAGAAAGAAAATGCGATACCCCTGATGCTTCCTCTAACCTCCAATACCGGGGAACTGGAATATTTTCTTGAGATATGCGGCGGATTTCTGCTGCCCGGCGGACAGGATGTGTCTCCGTCGGTTTATCATGCCAAAAGGAAACCGTGGTGCGGCCCCTGCTGCGAATTACGAGATGAAATGGAGCGATATATCCTAAAGAACGCCGTAGCGATGGATAAACCTGTTTTAGGCATCTGCCGGGGCATTCAGTTTATGAATGCCTGTTATGACGGGACTTTGTATCAAGATCTGGCAGTTGAGCATAGCAGCAGTATCGACCATCACATGAAACCGCCGTATAACAGGGCGGCACATCAAGTCACGATACGAAACGATACGCCGCTTTATGATATTTTGGGCAAGAAGCAAATGGGAGTAAACAGCTATCACCACCAAGCGATCAAAAGGCTGTCGCCCGCTTTTCAGGAAATGGCCGTTTCGGAAGATGGCCTGGTTGAAGGGATATATATGCCGTCCCATAAGTTTATAGTTGGCGTTCAATGGCATCCTGAATTTTCATACGAGGTTGATGAAAACAGCAGGAAGCTGATAAATGCGTTCGTAGCTTCGATCTAGCGGCTTCCTGCTTTCGCCGTCAAATCCCGAATCACCTCGCCCGCCAGAATCAGCCCTGCCACAGACGGTACAAAAGCCGTGCTGCCCGGAATGCTTCTGCGGACGGTATCATGACCCGTTTTGTCAGACGGGCCGCCGGTAAAAGTCCCGTCGCAAAGCAACGGTTCCTCTGGGGGATGGATCGGCTGTTCCTGTGAATACACAACCTTCAGTTTTTCGATCCCCCGTTTTTTCAGTTCCCTCCGCATCACCCTGGCCAGCGGATCCACGCAAGTCTCATAGATGTCCGCTACCCGGAAGGCTGTGGGATCCAGCTTGTTCCCGGCGCCCATGCAGCTGATAATGGGCGTATCCGTCTCTTTGCACCGCACCGCCAGTTCCAGTTTGGCCGAAACCGTATCAACAGCGTCCACCACATAATCATATGCCGCAAACTCAAATTCTGCGGCGTTCTCCGGAAGGAAAAAACAGGTATGCACCCGGACGTCCGCCTGGGGGTTGATCTCCAGGATCCGCTCCCGCATTACTTCCGTCTTGTGCCGTCCGAGCGTTTTTTGGGTGGCAATAATCTGCCGGTTCAGATTGGTCAGACAGACCCGGTCGTCATCGATCAGATCGAACGCCCCGATGCCGCTGCGGCAGAGCGCCTCGCAGACATATCCGCCCACGCCGCCGATCCCAAACACCGCCACCCGGGAAGCCGCCAAAATTTCCATGGCTTCTTTTCCCAAAAGCAATTCCGTCCTTGAAAATGGATGCTGCATCTTTCGCTCCTTTTTCCATCGTTTTTTGTCTGTTCCTCTTATTATTGTGCCATTATATCATGCTGCTAAAGGATTTACAATGTTGGGTACCACCGCCCTCCCTGCCGTCTGCAGCCAGGATCGGAAACGAACGGTTTCCAAACCCACAGGAATATGATACAATAAGGCCGGACGGCCCTGTATCCCAGGACAGATCCAAAAAACGCCCGGCTGTCAAAAGCCCGGTATGTCAAAACGGAGGTAGGAATGAAAAAGAGGGGAATTTCCATGTTAATGGCCGCGTCTCTGCTGGCCGCTTCACTGTGCGCCTGCGCCGGATCCGGGGGAGAACCCGAAACTGTGCAGCCGTCTTTTTCCTCCACACCAGAGACCGATTCCCAGTCGGCTGAAACATCAGAGGAAGAAACCACATTGCAGGAAACCCTGCCCCAGGAAACCGGAGAAGACGACTCCGGCAAGATAGAGGTGACGGCCCGGGACGCCGAAGTGACCCCCTGTGCGGCACCCTATACCATAGAACCGGATCTGAGCAATGTGGACAATGCATGGCAGTTTTATCTTGAAATCGAAGAAATGCGGGACAAGCTGGCCCAAAACGGCTTTGTCATCACCAGCGACGCGGGCTGTGAGTTTTACGAGATATACGAAACCAACCGGTACTCCCAGATCGCCAGTTTTGTAACGGTGGATTCCCTGATGCACACCTACCACCTGTATTTTTCGTATCTGATGAAAAATCTGGAAAAAGATTATCTGGCCGACCGTCTTGCACAGATAAGCAGCCTGCTGCTTGCGGACAGCCGCGCCCTGTATACACAGTTAAAGGGAAGCCCGTGGGAAGACGCCGCGCTGCGCACCCTGACCTTTTTCAACGTGGGGGCCAGACTGCTGGACGCACAGGTGGAAACGGACGAAGCGGCTGAGGCCGCCGTGGCGCGTGAACTGGATCGCATTATGACCGCCGAAGGGATCGAAACCTGTTCTGTCACGGGAGAATATGAGGACTACACCCAATATGCTCCCCGGGGCTATTATGAGGGCGACGAACTGCTGGAACGCTACTTCCGGGCTATGATGTGGTACGGCCGGATCCATTTTGCACAGAAATCGGAGGAAGCAACGCGCTGCGCCCTTCTGATCACCTGGCTGCTTTCGGAGGACGCCCAGGCCCATGACCTCTGGAAATCCGTCTATGAAGTGACCTCTTTCTTTGCGGGCTCCAGCGACGATCCGGGCGTTGACGAATATCTGCCGATCCTGCAGGAGACCTACGGAGAGACTATCGCCGTGGACGATCTGGTCTACAATACGGATGCCTTCCCGCTCTTTCGCGAAAAAATCGCCACGCTTCCTGCACCGGCCATCAACTCTCAGCCGATTCGGGAAGGAGAAGATAACGTCATTTTGGGCTTCCGTTTTATGGGACAGCGCTTTTCCATCGACGCCGCCATTCTGCAGCGTTTGATCTATCAGAATGTAGAGGAAAATCCCACCGGGGAGAAACGTCTTTTGCCCGATGTGCTGGACATCCCCGCCGCCCTTGGCAGTGATACCGCCTTACAGATCCTGGAGGATTTGGGCGCAACGGACTATGCAGGCTATCCCGAGCAGATGACGCTTCTGCGCGCAGCCCTGTCGCAGGAAAACCAATCCCTCTGGTCGGCCAGTCTTTCTTCCGGCTGGCTGGATACGCTGCGTCCGCTGCTGACCCCCAAGGGAGAGGGATATCCGCTCTTTATGCAAAACGAAGAATGGACCAAAAAAGATCTGGAGTGCTTCGCCGGCAGCTTTGCAGAGCTCAAGCACGACACGGTCCTGTATGCCAAACAGGCCATGGCGGAAATGGGCGGCCCCGGAGACGAACGGATTCCGGACGACAGAGGCTATGTGGAACCGGAACCTCTCGTGTATGCCAAATTTGCCGAATTGTCCGAGCGGACGGCGCTGGGCCTTTCCCAGTATGGGCTTCTTTCGGATGCCGACCAGGAAAATCTGGATCGCCTGACGCAGATTGCGGACACGCTGCTTGCCATTTCCAAAAAGGAGCTGCAAAACGAACTGCCCACGGACGAAGAATTTGACTTTATCCGCAGCTACGGCGGCAATATCGAACATTTCTGGCTGGAAAGCGTCAAAGAGCTCAATGGCGGCGATTATATAGACACACGGGAAAGTCCGGCGGCGATCATCACGGACATCGCCACCGATCCCAACGGATCCGTGCTGGAAACGGGTACTGGGAACCCTTCCTCGATCCTTACGGTGGTTTTTGTTGACGGCAAAGTCAAGCTGGCGCGGGGCAGCGTGTATACCTTCTATCAGTTCCCCTGGCCCATAGACGACCGGCTGACAGACACCAAATGGCGCCGTATGCTGGGCATCCAGCAGGGCGAAGACGGCAATTTCGGCCGGGACGACTCCATCCGGCAGCCCGAATGGACGGACGGCTACCGTTACAGATATGAATGGGAATCCTAAAGGACGCCGGGGCCTGCGCCGCTTTCTTTTCCTGACGTTCCTGCTGGGCATCGCCGGATTTGCGCTGTTCTTTTTCTGGCGGGACGGGACTTTCCTGCCCCGGTGGATTGTCTGGAAAGAAGGCAGCTTTACGGACGCGTCCGGCCAATATACCGTCCTCGTGGCGGACAGAAACGCAACGGCCGTTTTCGACGGCCAGGTTATATGGGAAACGGAGCGCGGCATAAAGGTGCAGGATGCGTTAAGCTGCGATACGGACGGGGACGGTCAGGACGAGCTGGTGCTGTTGTGTTGGAGAATAGGCCGCTTTGGATCCGCCAGGCCCTTCTGGGTGAAGCAGGACGAGAAAAAATGGTCGCAGCATATTTTTGTGTACCGTCTGGACAACGGGCAGATCACGCCAAAGTGGATGGCTTCCGATATCGGGACAAAAGCGGTCTCTATGACGGCGTCCCGGCGCAGAAGCCAATCCGACTTTGACAGAGAAAACCCGGCCGCTTTGGGAAGTCGGACACAGGTCAGACCGGATCTGCGACAGCGCCTTCTTCTGACCGCCCCCGACGGGACCTCGAGCAGTTGGGTATGGAATTCCTGGGGATTTTCCAAAGAAGATACGGACATTACCTTCGCTGCGTTCGGCGACAATCTGATCCATGAACCGATTTTTCGATACGGTCTAACCAATCAACAGGGCTTTGATTTTCTTTATGACGATCTGAAGGATACCATCGCAAAGGCGGACGTCGCGGTTATCAATCAGGAAACGCCCCTGACAACAGACCCGTCCTGCTACAGCGGCTATCCCCGGTTCGGCACCCCTGCAGAGGTGGGAGAGGCCCTTGTCCGGGCCGGATTTCACGTGGTCACCTGCGCCACCAATCATGCCGTGGATCAGGGCGTGGACGGCATCGATTTTACAAGAACCTTTTTTCAGTCCCGGGGCCTGGTGTGTGTCGGCACACAGACAAAGGCGGAAACCGGCTACCGCCCCTATGAGGTCATCGCGCGGGGCGGCCTGCGGTTCGCATTGCTTGCCTACACCTACGGCACCAACGGCCTGACGGTTCCTGCCGGCCGCTCCTGCATGATTCACACGCTGGACGACGAAGCCCGGGTGCGGGAAGATATCGCGCTGGCACGGAAGGAAACGGATTTCGTAATCGTCTTTGTGCACTGGGGCACAGAAAATGCCGCCCAGCCGGACGCGTTTCAGGAAAAATGGACAGACATTTTCCTGGAAAGCCACGCCGATGTGGTCATCGGAACCCACCCCCACACGTTGCAGCCCTGTGAAATGCTGACGGGCAGCGACGGGCACCGGATGCTGGTCTACTATTCCTTGGGCAATTATGTCAGCGCACAGCCGGAAAAGGTCTGCACCAAGGGCGGCATGGCCCGATTCACTGTCTCGCTGACGCCAAACGGATGCGAAGTCACAGAGTATGCCCTTATCCCCCTTCTTATCACGCGGGGGGAGGAAGGCAGATATACGGTAGGGATGGCGGAGCCGTGAAGAAATGAACCTTTACTTTTGCTTAATTTATTTCTGACGGGGTTTGTAGCCTTATTTTTGCAATATTTCAATTATTTCATTCACATTTTTAATAAAATCAGTTGTATGCCGCATGACTATTTTTTTCAAATTCTAATTCTGATAATTGTGCCCTCAACATATCACGCAACTTACAAAGTCCCTGGATGCATTTTTCTTTTTTCATATCGGGGGATATTTTATTAAATTTCCACATCCTATTGAAATCCACCACATAATCATGTTTATTGCGATTATTTCCTCTGGCATAAGCAGTTTTTACAGCCGCATGTATTTCACCATTCCAAAACAGGGAAGCACGAATCATAGTTGCGCTATCCCTTAGAGCCTCTTTTAATTCATGTTCACCATATATGTTTTTCCACATCCCCACTCGCCTGATAGTAACAAAGCACCAACAGGCTCAATTTCCTTACAATAATGGATTAATGCATCCAACCCGTCTGTCATTAGTGCATCGGACAGCTTAATGTTGTTGCGTGTCTGAACCCTACGGATATTTTCAAGAAGCTGACCAAAGTCAAGCAGCATTCTGGCATTTGCAAAACCCATGTACAGTTCATCATCAGAGAGCATCCAGTTTGTCACATCTCGCACAACATTGATATCTCTGCGATAAGTAAAGCGGTCATTAAACGGCTGGCCGGCAAACACACCTACAACGCTTTCTATAGCCTCGGTCTGATACGGCTGTATGGTAAATTTGAATTTCATATCAGCCATTACAATACCTTCCTTTGTGTTTTCGGACTGTAGGTCTCAAAAATCTGTTCAAAATTCGTCATGACACTGTCATTTGCCATGCCGCTGTCACGGAACACGGCATAAATCGGCTTGCGCTTAGCAATTTCTGTCACTGTTTTCTCTGTGACATTAGAATCGAAGCAGGCAATCAGGTAACCTTCCGCAACGGAGAACACCTTCTTTCCTGCGATTTCTGTTTTTTCAATATCAGAGGACAAAAGAATACCGAGATCAAGCATCACCTGAAAAAGCAGGTCTTCCGGCATTCTGTTCGCTTTGATATTGCTGGCAAAGAGCCGCATCTGTCCTTGGTTATAATCTGCCGGGCGATAGTAAACTTTCTCCATATTTGTGGTATCTACGCGAAAAACATGGAAACCAATATCAAGATCAACTGTTGTCAAGGGGAATTCTTCTTTAATTTTCTTCCCTACACGACGGATACGTTCCTCGCCAATATCACAAATTGTTTTGTACCCACAGACTTCTCCCTGTCAAGGCGCAGTGTCTTAGCAATAGGCTGATTCGCCAGCACAACGGATTTCTTCTTATCTGCCCATGTGAATTGGTAGCGTTCCTGTGCGCCTTCCACAACTTCGGATGATATTTCCTGACGCAAAACATCAGCATCAATGGCGCGGACGACTTTACCATCCTCGTTTATTGTTTCCGTGACGGCGTTTGGGAACATCATGGCAAGTTTTTTAAAATTTTCCTCTGTCAAATCCGGTGTGTGCATTTTAAGCTTGTCCATGATAGTAAGCCTCCTCTGTACCTTGTAATGCGTATTTTTCTAAAACTCTTATATCCTGCTGAAGCAATTCTGCAGTTAATTGATTATCATCTAAATTTTCATTTAAGTGCTTTACTATCTGATGTATCCCTTTTAAAATAAGCCGTGGAATTTCTCCGGCCAAATTATTATAAAGCTCCTGTGGATTTGCATCAGAAAGTGGCCTACTTGATGGAATCGGTACAAGCAGGAGCGTATTTGATGGATTCAGGTAAGTATCAATAATATTGTTTATCCGCACCTTCTCAATGTAAGAAACAATCTTTTCTTTCTTTGCCAAAAAGTCCCATTCATTTTGAGGAAAATTCCGCAGATAATTCAATCCATTGTTAATACTTTTATATGTATCTGCCACATTAGGAAAATGCAAATAATGCGATAGAATATTATAGCAGATATCATAATATGTTTTGCTCATTTATTCCTTCTCCAACTTCTCAAATTCATCTAAATTCAATTCCCGCTTCAATTCTTCCTCGGTCGGCATATAGGGCATATACTTTGCCGCATAAATCTGTGTGTTGTTCTCCGGCAGAGTCAGCTGCATCAAAGTATTGCTTTTTTGAGCGCACAGAAGAATGCCTACCGGAGGATTATCGCCCTCGTTCATCATATATCTTGTATAATAATTAACATACATCTGCATCTGACCGATATCTTGATGTGCCAGGTCGCTTGTTTTCAGATCAATCAGCACAAAGCATTTCAGAATATAATTGTAAAAGACAAGATCGATATAAAAATGTCTGCCGTCTATATTGAAATGCTTCTGCCTGGCGACAAAAGAAAAACCCCGTCCCAGTTCCAGCAGAAATTTCTGCAAATGATCAATGAGTGCCTGTTCCAGAGTGGACTCATAATAATGTTCATTTTCTGGCAGATCAAGAAATTCCAGCACATAAGGGTCTTTGATAATCTTTTCATATTCCGGTTTTGGCTCCGTAGTCTGAATTTCGGTAGCAACACTCTCTTTATCCCTGCTTGCAAGGATACGCTGATAGAACATGGTATTAATCTGACGTTGCAGCTGTCTGACGCTCCAGCTCGATTTTACCGTTTCGTCAAAGTAGAATTTGCGTTCTGTTTCATTTTCTACTTGCATCAAAAGCAAATAATGGGACCAGCTCAATTCGGCAGACAGTGTCTGCCGAATTGGAAACGCAAGATAAAAACGCCGCATATTCCGCAGATTCCGAATACTGAAGCCTTTTCCAAACTCCTTTGTCAAACGTTCTGAGATATATTTCAAAACCTGTTTCCCGTAGGCTGCGCGTTCATTTTCTCCGCAAATCTCATAGATTATTTTGCCGATATTCCAATATGCAGTTACCATCGCAGCATTGACAGCAGAATACACCTGCCGCTGTGCATCAATGATATAGCCTCGAATGGAAAGATACATATCCTCTGATTGCGTATCACTTGGCAAATTATCTTTTTTTATAATTTCACTCATGAAAACATCCTTTCAATTCGCTCCACGCTGTGGAGTGTTTTTGCCACTCTTTAAATCTTCCATTTTTTTCACGTAAACGTGTATAAATTTCAAATTTCTTCTTGGGCTGCTGTTCCCTCCGGGCGGCAGCCTCGGCCTTTTCTATCATTTTTTTCAGTTTCAGTATTTGCTCTTGTAAAGAAAGGCGTTCGTCCAAAGAAAAGGAGTTCATCTTTTCAGCTCGTTCCTCATAAAGAGTAATCTGCTCTACGAAAATATCCCATATCTCGTCAAGAGAGAAAGTGCCTTTTTCTTCCTGATTGATAAGGTCATCGTCGCCTGTGGAAGTCATAACCGAAATACGCATCCTTGCTGTGTTGTTTTTTCAACATCATCTTTGATCACTTTAGTAGTATTATTAAAAATCTACACAGTTTTCCTCCCTCTGTAATGCCTTGTTTATTTTATGTAACTAGGTTAAAATCATTCTCAAATGGAGCCATTACTATTTTCAGTAAATTCTAAAATATCATCCACACCACAATTCATAACACAACATATTCTTTCAATACTTTCCAGTGATATATATTGTCCTCTTTTCATCCGTGTTATGATGTTTGCCGAAAAACTTGCTTGTTTTTGTAAATCAATATTGGATATATTCTTCTCAATCATCAAATGAAATAGTTTTTTATAACTGATAGCCATTATCATACCTCCATACTACTTTTATTAATATATCACGGAAATGTGATTATAGCAAGCAAACGTGATTTGTTAATATGCTTTAAAACATCATTGGTGAATAGCAAACAGAGAGTCCCGTTTGTAACTTATAATCGCCTCCTTCATTTCGCCAATTGTTTTTTTAATGCAAGTATTTCTGACTCTTTTCCTAAATTCATAAATTTCCGCACATCCAAAAATGTATCACACTTTTTAATAAAAGTCATCAAAAATGGCACTGTAATGGCATTGAAAATGGCACTGAAAATACTTCTAACCACCATATTCTCTCACCGTCAATTTGCTGTATTTTCCCCTTCATCTTCCGCCCAGATCGTCAGAAAACAAAAAGCGGAACCAACCGCTTGTCAA
This sequence comes from uncultured Eisenbergiella sp., assembly GCA_947630215.1. GTDB lineage: Bacteria > Bacillota > Clostridia > Lachnospirales > Lachnospiraceae > Gallintestinimicrobium. The sequence continues at coordinate 44,161 of CANRGX010000018.1, forward strand.
TCATTTATAGGCCGAAAGCAATATAATTCTACTTATAACTACTTAAAAATTTCCCTCAAACACAAAAAACCCGTAAACAGTATTGTTTACGGGTTTTTTAGCGTCTTCTCTTTGACGCTTTCGCTCCCCCTGTTGGACTCGAACCAACGACACTGCGGTTAACAGCCGCATGCTCTACCGACTGAGCTAAGGAGGAA
>CANRGX010000019.1 GCA_947630215.1 uncultured Eisenbergiella sp.
AACTGCCACCAGACCGAAATCTGATGGCAGAAAATTTTTATTTTTTTGATTGTCTACTTGACGGGGAGCGGTTCACACCTTTAATGGGAGTCCCTTAATAAAAACCTATACTTATCAGTAAATGCCTTCTATATCCAGCAAACTCGGATCATCAATGCTATTATCTACGTAATTTCTTCCAAAGTTTGGATCCTCAAACATACGGTTCCAATCTTCATTAGTGAGTGCCCTGCCATTACCAATGTCAGACGGTATAGGATTAGAAGACTGAGCGTCAGGAGCAGGAGTCTGCTGAGTTTCAGCAGGTGCAGTAGTTTCTACCGTAGGAGCCGGAGTTTCAACAGCCGGAGCCGAAGCTTCTTCAGCAGGCTTCTCTAAACCTAAATACGAAGCTGCAATAAACGCTTCTGCTTCTTTATACTCCACTCTGTACCAGTTCTTATCTGCCGTGACGCCAGTTACCTTTATCCTAGTCCCTTTCTGTAAAGCACCAAGCTTTTCAGAATCCGCAGAATAACTCGCCCTTATATTCACGTTGTCCTGGGCGTACATCATCGCGTCCATTTCAGAAATTGCCATTTCTTCCACCGTAACCGTTTCGGATTCCGGCAATATCGTCTCTGTTTCTGATTCTGTTTCTTCCTCTATTGCAGCAGGTTCTGTCTCAGCCTCTATGCTCTGTGTTTCTGCCGCCGTCTCTGTTTCGATGGTGCTTTCTTCTGTCTCTACGCTGACGGTTTCTTCAATTTCTGTCGTTGTTTCTGTCTCGCTGACAGGCTGGGCTTTGCCACAGCCGCTTAAAAGTGTCAGAAGGATCAGTGCTGTTAGAATAATTTTCTGCTTTTTCATATGCTACTCCTTTGGAAATCCTTAGTTGAATCAATCGTATCACGAATTTTTATCCCCGTAAAGAGATAGAAAATCAGGATGACGGTATACGTTTCCCTAAAAACAGCAAACCCTTCCCTTTTCCTATCGCTCATAACAGATACTCACCATATTGTGAGAAAATCTTGCAAGTATAGAAAGAGTGGCTTATACTGTAATTGATCCCACGGGGAAACAAGGAGGCTGGTATGGCAGTAAGTTACGACAAATTATGGAAAATGCTTATCGATAAGAAGCTGAATCGCACAGAGCTAAAAGAACTGTCCGGAATCAGCTTTAATGTCCTTGCCAGGATGGGAAAGGAAGAACCCGTATCCATGGAAAGTATGGATAAAATATGTACGGCGCTGGGGTGCAGTATAGGCGATGTCATGGAGTTTAAACATTAGAAAGCGAGGACCAATCGTGCGATATATCGGTGGAAAGGCACTGCTGCTTGATGCTATTATAGAAACCATAAATTCAGAAACAGAAAATGTGCATACTGTGATTGACATATTTTCGGGTTCCGGCGTGGTAGGGAACGCCTTAAAAGCAAAGGGATACCGTGTTTTATCGAATGATTTCCTTTACTTTAGCTATGTGATTGCGCGGGGAACGGTCGGGATAAGTACCGAACCGTCATTTGCAAATTTTCATTTTGATGTTCTTGATTATTTGAACCATCTTACCCTGCAGGATACGGAACATACGATTGACCAATGTTTCATATATAACAATTACTCCCCCAATGAAAATTGTAACAGAATGTATTTTCAAAACGAAAATGCCATAAAAATTGACTTGATTCGATTACAGATAGAGGATTGGAAGAATGCCGGACTTCTTACAGAGGATGAATATTTTTATTTGCTGGCGGCCTTGATAAATGCAGTCCCCTATGTGGCAAATATCACAGGCGTTTTTGGAGCCTATCTGAAATTTTGGGATAAACGCACCTATCATCCCCTGAAATTGGAAAAGCCCTCTATTATAACGACTGATAAGCAAATATTGTGCCGGAATGTGGATTACAAACAGCTCCTTACAGAAAAATATGATTTACTGTATGCTGATCCGCCGTACAATTCAAGAGAGTACCTGCCCAATTATCACATTTTGGAAACCATAGCCAAATATGATTATCCGCAGCTGCAGGGCGTGACGGGAATGCGGCCGTATGAAAACCAAAAAAGTGTATTTTGCAGGAAAAATACGGTACACAGTGCGTTTGAAACACTGATCAAAGATTGTCAGAGCCGTTATTTGCTGATTAGTTATAATAATGAGGGATTGATTGGCACAGAAGATTTATCCGAATTGTGCCGGGAGTATGCGGTTGGCGATTCCTTTCGCCTTGTGGAAATGGACTATAGAAGATATAAAAACAAAATTCCGAATAATAAAGCGGGGTTAAAAGAGCAGCTTTACTTTTTAAGGAGAAACTGATGGACTACATAAAGGCTCCTATGAATTACATAGGAAACAAATACCGGATTATTGGGCAAATACAGAAATGGTTCCCAAAGAATATCGATCTTATGGTTGATATTTTTTGCGGCGGATGCGATGTGACCTTTAATACGAGCGCCAATAGGCATATCGCAAATGATTTGAATTTTTTTGTCATAGAAATTTATAAAGAAATTCAGCGTTTGGGGGTTGAAGAAGCCATCCGGAGAATGGATGACATCATTCGAGAATGGAAGCTGACAAAAACGGATAAGGAGGCGTACGAACGTTTTAGAAAGCATTACAATTCTACAAAAGAGCCATTGGATTTGTATGTACTGATGTGCTTCAGTTTTAACTACCAGTTTCGATTTAATTCATCCCATGAATACAACAATCCTTTCGGCAAGGATAGAAGTTCTTTCAATGAGGTGATGAGAAATAACCTGAGTAAATTGCAGGGCATTATTGAACAGGTGGAATATACTTCGTGTGATTTTCGGGAGTTTGACTATCGTTTGATGAAAAAGGGGGATTTTTTATATGCCGATCCGCCATATCTGATAACCTGTGGCAGTTACAACGACGGGAAAAGAGGGTTTAAGGGGTGGAGCGAGGAAGACGAGAGAGCGTTGTATGATATCCTGGATGACCTGGATGAAAGGGAAATAAAATTTGCCTTATCCAATGTTTCCCATCACAAAGGAACCGTAAACCGCATCCTGCTTGATTGGCGGAAAGAACATAAATATCATATGCACAGGATAAATTTTAATTATAATAATTGTAATTATCAAACGCAAAACAGCAGAAACCTTACACAGGAAGTTTTGGTTACAAATTACTGATGGGGGTTGCATATGGCAGAAAGAACCTTTGGATGGGTACAAGAGGCCTATAAAATCAGCAGTCTGAAAAGAGTCATAAAATTGTTTTTGCCGGATTCGGATGTAAACAGGGAATTGCGATTGGACAAAATCCCCCGGCTGATTGCAGAGGAATATGGCCGGGAGGCTTTCATAAAGGAATTATCGGAAGAAAGGATACATATTCCGTATCAGCATTTGAAGGGCAAGGGCACGCCAAAAGGATATACGAGAAGCAATGCACCGTGTTCCGGCATTGTGCAGGCGGCTTTGCCGGGGCAGAGAAAAGAATATCAAAGTGACTGGCCTGCCGATTCCTTTTTGAGATGGGGTGTGAGTATCGGACTGCTTCATTATGATCGGCAGTCGGACGAGTGCAGCCTTTCTGCATTAGGTGAACAATATGCAAATTCAGAGGATGGAAGCAGCGAGGAAGAAGATATTTTGAAGAATGCTTTTCTATCCTATCCGCCCGTATGTAGGATCCTGCTTTTATTGGAAAAGAAAGAACCCCTGACAAAATTTGAGATGGGCGAAAAATTAGGCTTTATTGGCGAAGCCGGTTTTACATCGATTCCGCAACATCTGATTCTGCAGGGACTGGCAGAGATGGATGATACAAAAGAGCGCAACAAATTATTGTCCGATACAGAGGGGACGAGCGATAAATATGCACGGACAATATGCAGCTGGCTCAAGCAATTGGGCTGGGTAACACAGGTCAATAAAACGATGACAGCGGTGATTGCCGGAGAAACATATACAGATACGATTGCCCAGGCATATCAGATTACACTGAAAGGGCTAAAAATCATAAAACATATCAAAGGGACTTCAAAATTCTCCAAAATACCCAAACGCGTCATGTGGGATATGTTGGCGACGAAAGCGATTGACAGAGATTATTTGAGAAACAGAAGAACGCATTTGCTGAATGCCTTACTTGCCGATTTCAGAAGTTTGGAGTATTTGAAGAAATACCTGGCGGAAAGGGGCATCACCGAGACAGAAAGCACAATCGAGGATGATATAAGCAGCTTTGGCAATATAGGTCTGTCTGTTGCAGTAAAGCAGAACTGCTACAGGGTGACAGATACGATTGTCGGATTGGAAATTCCGTCGGAACTGCAGAAACAGAATATTGCAAAATCGGATTTTTCCATTCTGAAGGATACCGTCAGAAGAAAATTACAGTATGTAAATCATAAATATCTTTTGCTGATCGATTTAGGCTTTGACAGCGATGCAAATAGAGATTACGAGATACAGACAGCCGAACTGTTGACCGCCGAGTTGCATTTTAAGGGCGCCAGGCTGGGCGATACGAGGAAGCCTGATGTATGTGTTTATTATGGGAATCATGGGCTTATTATGGATAATAAAGCCTATTCTAAGGGATACTCCCTGCCGATGAACCAGGCGGACGAAATGGTGCGGTATATTGATGAAAATAAGACAAGACAATCGTCAATCAATCCGAATCAATGGTGGAAAATATTTGGAGATACCGTAAGTCATTTTAACTTTGCATTCGTGTCAGGAGAGTTTACCGGGGGATTTAAGGACAGGCTGAATAACATTTACGAGAGAACAGGGGTAAGAGGAGCTGCGATAAATACGGTCAATCTGCTCTTGCTTGCGGAGGAATTGAAATCGGGCAGAATGACATATCCCATGTGCTTTTCCTATTTTGATAGAAACGGCGAAATAAACATATCAGAATAAAACCCTGTCCGACGCAGGGCCGGATGGAAAACAGCTTCCATCCGGCCCTGATCTTTGCCTTCTTTATCAAACCGTGGGTATCGTATGCGGTTATTTCTGAACCAGATGCACGGCAAATCCCGCGATCTCCTGCTCAAAATATGCCGCCTTCTCGGTGACCGTCTCCTCGATGAACCGATAGCCGCGCGCCCTGAAGTACGCAATGGCGCGGGGAAGGGTGTTGGTCGCAATGGCGATGTGGCCGTTTTTGCCCAAATACATCTTCTTCATGATCTCGATCTCGCGATTTCCCATAAAGATACTGGAATTGCCTTCCTTGGCCGAAAATCCGAACATCTCTCCAAACAGGGCCGCCGCCGCTCTTGCTTCCTCTTCATTCCCGGTATTGATGCCCACATGAAGCATCTGAAAGCCCAGCATGGTCTGTACAGCCTGTCTGGTCAGTCTCTCGATTTCCTCCCAGTTCTCCGCCGCAATCAGATCCTTTTTCACCATCCAGGTACCGCCGCAGGCGATGATCTTGTTAAAGGAAAGATAATCCATCAAATTCTTCTCGTTGATGCCGCCGGTAGGCATCCAGCGCAGATTCCCGTAAGGGCCCGCTACCGCTTTCAGCTTTGCGACGCCGCCGTTTTGCTCCGCCGGGAAGAACTTCACCACAGACAGTCCCATGGCCATGGCCTGTTCCATTTCCCCGGGCGTGGCGGTGCCGGGCATCATCAGCATTCCCTTCTCAATGACATATTTGGTGATTTCGGGATTAAAACCGGGGCTGACGATAAACTTCACGCCCGCCGCAATCGCGCGATCCGCCTGCTCCTTCGTCAGTACCGTGCCTGCGCCCACCAGCATCTCGGGCACTTCTGCCACAATCCGGCGGATCGCTTCCTCCGCCGCCGCGGTGCGGAACGTCACCTCCGCCGCGGGAAGTCCTCCCCGCACCAGCGCTTTTGCCAGCGGGACCGCTTTGTCGGCGTCATCGATGGCAATCACAGGGACAATGCCGATCTCATAAATTCTCTGTAATACGTCGTTCATGCTTTCCTCCTTGCCGCGAGCGTACGTGAGCCGCTGCGCACGTCCATTTCAGATTCGGCGCATCCTGTCTTCCTCCGATGCGCCCCATTCAGATTTTGTGCTGCGATCCTGCGTTTTGTGACGCCCGCGGTACAAAACGCGGATGGAAAAAGCCCTCTACAAAGCCGCCGCTTAAAACATGGCCGCCAGGAGTCCTTTTCTTCGTTTTTATTATACCAAATCTGCCGTATCACGTTCAAGGGGCTTTGGACACAATATTGGAAATTTCTGTCCTGCCTACCCCTCATAGGCCCTCCCCGTCGAAAGCCGGAATGAAACTCTCCCGGGCGGTATCCCCCTCCTGCAAAAAGCCGTTCTCCACTCCCAGATCAAGGGCATATTCTACCAGCGCGTCATATTCCTCCTGTGTCAGACGCCTGCCCAGTTCCGGCAGGGTTTCCGACGCGCCGGGCATGGGCGTATACTGGTTCATCAGACTGATGTAAATGCGGTTCCCATACGTTTGATGCAGATAGCGCAACACCCGCCGGGAATCCCGGCCCTGTCCCGGCAGTGCCAGGTGACGCACAATCACGCCTTTCTGCATCAGAAAGTCCGCGTCCTCCGGTGTGTCGGCTTCCTGACCGACCGGATCCTGCCCCTGTTGCTCCTGTGGGGAACAGCAGGCTTCGTTCATCTGTTTTGCGTCCAGCCGTTTCCCGTCCGGAGACAGAAAAACAGGCTCCCCCACCTGGCGCACCATCTCCCGGATGGCCGCCTGCGCGGTCTCGAAATAGTCGGGCGCATGGGACAGCAGGCCGGAAAGCCAACGGGACACATATTTCAAATCCGGAAGATAAATATCCACCAGCCCGTCCAGCATCTGCAGGGTACTCACCTTCTCATAGGAGGACGTATTGTAGACCACCGGAATCGTCAGTCCCCGGTTCTTTGCCGTAGTAAGCGCGGGCGCCAGCACCGGAACGAAGTGCGTGGCCGTCACCAGGTTGATATTATGGGCTCCCTGTTCCTGCAGCCGCAGAAAAATCTCTGCCAGCCTGTCCCCGTCAATCCCCCTGCCTGCCCTGCCGGCAGCAATCTCCCGGTTCTGGCAGTAGACGCAGCGCAGCGGACAGCCGCTAAAAAAAACCGCGCCCGATCCGGTTCTGCCGGAAATGCACGGTTCCTCCCAGTGATGCAAAGCGGCCCGGGCCGCCATAATCTCCGCCGTCTGACCGCACCGGCCGCGCTGTCCGGCCAGGCGGTTCACATGGCACTCCCGCGGACAGAGCGTGCAGTCCGCCAGCGGATCCTGCGTAATTGCTCCCATTTTCTTCTCTCCGAAACGGCATACTCTGCCGTATGGCTTTTTTAAAACCGTGCGGCACGCCTCGAATCCTCGCCCACATCCGTTACCTCTACAGTTAACTCCGCCAGGCACCCTCACGGCACACGGAAAATTCTGCTTAGTGCTGCTTTGTTCCCAACCTGACACGGTTCACAGACATCCGTTGCGTAAGACCCAAACTTCAACGCCACTTATAAAGGGCAGCAATATCAGCTCAAACCCTCAGCATGCCATCACCCCTGCTATAGCGGATTGCAGGTACAGGAGGCCGCTGATCTCCCGGCTGCACGGTGTCCTCAGTATACCCAATAATCCGTTCTTTGTCAAGATTCCGTTTCCGCCGCCTGGGGTTCACGAACCCGCAGTTTCCTGCGCAGTCCCTTGAAAAAATCCTGCATCAGCAGACTGCATTCCTCCTCCAAAAGCCCCCGGTATACGCAGGCCTGATGATTAAAGGCTGGCTCCTCCAGCAGATTGTAAATGGAACCGGCGCATCCGGCCTTGGGATTCCTGCATCCGATGAACACCTCCGGTATTCTGGCCTGCACAATGGCTCCGGCGCACATCTGACAGGGTTCCAGCGTCACATACAGACTGCATCCCTCCAGCCGCCAGTCTCCGATCACTCTGCCCGCCTTTCGGATCGCTGTGATCTCAGCGTGGGCCAGCGTGCTCTTATCCGTATTGCGGCGGTTATAGCCGCGGCCGATGATCCTTCCTTCATGCACGATGACGCAGCCGATAGGGACTTCCCCAAGGGCCGCCGCCTTTTTCGCCTGCTTCACCGCCTCTTTCATGAAACGTTCATGGACGCTTCGCTTTTGCTCCTGTCCTGCCGTCCAGTCCTGCTTTTGCCTTTCCTTCGTCTCCTGCCTGGCGGCATCTTTTTCTTCCTGTGTCCGGATCCTGGCCATTTCTTCCTCCGTCCCGTATGCCTATATCTCCACCCGTTTTAAAAAATATCCGAAATCACCGGGCTTCTCCTGCCCGTCCGTACCCTCAAAGCCTTCAAAACCAAACATCTCCGCTACCATTTTTTCCCTGTCGTAAAAATTGCCGGGAACGCCGAGCCAAATCTGAAAGCCCCTCCTGTCCGGCGTCAGGATCCTTCCCAAGATCAAATGCCTGTAATTATAATAGCCGTGCAGCAAAAAACTATTGTGCACCAGTTTCTGGTACTCCTGACGCAGCACCACAAAATCCTTCGGCGCGATGGAAAGATATTCTCTGTCGTCCCGGAAAGGATGCAGAATCGGATACATATGGCAAAGCTGCGTCCATTTATCGCTGTAACAGACCGGTTCCTCCTCCTTGCGCTCCTCCGTCTGCAGCTCTCCCGCTTCCAGCGGTGCTTCCGGCGGTGTTTCCGGCGGTGTTTCCGGCGGCATTTCGAGCGGTGTCTCCGGCGGTGTCTCAAGCGACGTCACCGGCGGCGTCTCCGGTGGTGTCTCAAGCGGTGTCTCCGACTGCGTTTCCGGCGGTGTCTCCGGCAACGTCTCTGCCGGTGTTTCCGGCGTCTTTTCTACCCGTTCCCCTGCCAGCAGCATTTCCAGCGGTTCGTCCCACACAGCCTGGATCAGCCGTCTTTCCGGCAGCCGGATATAGACGCTGTTCACCTTTTCCCAACGCATGCCCTGCGGCACGGTCTTCCCTGTTTCCCAAACCGCACAGCAGCCGCCGCTGCCATGGCTTAAGCTGATCCGCGCCGCAATCCCCCCGCAGTCTGCGGTGATTTCATACTGTCCGGAAAACTGTTCCGGCGCGTTTTTCACCCGCACCTCCAGCCGGATCCGTCCATTGCTTCTCTCCAGCTTCAAAAACCCTGCATTTCTGAGCTTCATGCCGTTTTCCAGATAATCCAGATAGGCAACCTTCTTAAAATAGCCTGTCATGCACGTCCCTCCTTTACCCCTATTTTATTCGGGCATAACAGCGGGTATGCGCATTTTAAAGGCCGTAGGATGATCGCCCTCATCCTGCGGCCTGTCCGGATCCGGCTGTCCGTGCGGTTAAAAATCCACGGTATCCAGAAACTTCATGTAGCTGACCACCATCATGGCTATCTTAAAGGTCAGCGCGTCATCAAAGGTACGGATATCCAGCCCGGTGGCCTTCTGCAGCTTCTCAATCCGGTACACCAGCGTATTGCGGTGAATGAAAAGCTGGCGGCTGGTTTCCGACACATTCAGATTGTTCTCAAAAAACTTATTGATGGTAGTCAGCGTCTCATCGTCGATATCATAGACCTGATTGCCGTTAAAAATTTCTTCAATAAAGATCCGGCAGAGGTTGACCGGAAGCTGGTAGATCAGACGGCCGATTCCCAGTGCGGAATACGCGGTCACGTTCTTTTCCGCATAGAAAATCCGCCCCACGTCCAGCGCCATGATCGCCTCTTTGTAGGACTTGGAAACCTCTCGCAGTTCGCGCACCACCGTGCCGTAGGCCACGCGGACGTTGAGAAGCGCTTCGCTGTTCATCATATCCACGATCATATGCGCGGTCTGCTCCAGCGCCGCCGGGGATTCGTCCCGCTCCACCGACTTGATCAGGATGATGTTCTTCTCGTCCACTGCGGTAAGGAAATCGCCGTTCTGACTGGAAAACAGCCCCTTGAGCATCTCCATGGCGCTGTTGTCCTTTTCCATCTTCGTTTCGATTACATAGACAATACGCGGGCACTCCACCTCGATGTGCAGCTTCTGCGCCCGGTTATAAATATCCACCAAAAGCAGATTGTCCAGGATCAGATTCTGAAAGAAATTGTTGCGGTCAAACCGCTCCTTGTATGCGATAATCAGGTTTTGAAGCTGGCTTACCGCGATCTTGGCCACCATATAGGCGTCGTCGTTGGCGCTGCGCGCCGCCAGCACATAGGCCACCTCTCCGTCATCCAGTATTTTCAAAAAATGATAGCCGCCGACCACCTGGCTGTCGGCCGGCGATCCGGCAAAATTCACAATGATGTCCCGGGAAATCGTCATCTCCTCCGCCGTGGAAGCGACCTTCCCCCCGTCCTGATCAAAAATGTAAATATCCACCTTGGTAATCGCCTTCAGCTCGTCGATACTCGTTTGGATCACCTGATTAGAAATCATTTTTTCTCCTCACATTCTCTGATATCTGGCAAAATAAACAAAACTATGTAATAATAATAAAGCATGCCTATTCATTATGCAAGATGTTTTTTGCCCGGAAACCCGCTATAATAAGGGAAGAAACAAATGGACGGCACAAGCCCGTATCTGCCGTCGGAAAGCGCTTTTGAACAATGTTAAAAAAAGTAAACTTTCACACCCATACCGCCCTCTGCCGGCACGCCGAGGGCATGGAAGCCGACTATGTGCTGGCCGCAAAACAGGCGGGGCTTCAGACGCTGGGCTTCAGCGATCACGGGCCCTATCCGGACAACCGCTTCAACGTGCGGATGCAGTACGGGGAGCTGGACGGCCATCTGCGGCGCGTCCGGGAGCTGCAGGCCCGCTTTCTGATGGAAATGGATATACTGGCCGGATTGGAAATAGAGTACTGCTATGACATGGACAGCTACTACGAAAGCCTGTTTCAACAGCGGCATCTGGACTATCTGCTCCTGGGGCAGCACGGCTTTTACAGTTCTTCGGGGGCCTTTATCAATTCCTTTGATATGCCCTCCGATACAACCCTCCTTCTGGACTATGCCAAAACGGTCTGCGATGGTATGCGTACCGGCTTTTTCTCGATTCTGGCGCACCCGGATCTGCCCTTTCTCAACGATCTTGTCTGGGATGAAAACTGCCGGGAAGCCTGCCGCCGGATTCTTTACACGGCCGGGGAAACCGGCGTCCTTCTGGAGCTGAACGCCAACGGCATCCGCAGGGGCCAAAAGGCCTATTCCGACGGGCTCCGCTATCCTTACCCCTATCCTCTCTTCTGGCAGGAAGCCGCACGGGCCGGTCTGCCTGTCCTGGTGGGTTCCGACTGCCACAGTCCGTCTCTCATATGGGATGGCGCCATGGAAGAAGCCTTCCGCCTTGCCGGGGAATGGGGACTGCATCTGACAGACCATCTGGAACATTGGTACACACCGTCCCGATAGCCGCCGCGCCATGCCGGGCCTGTTACGCAAAACGGAAAAAGGGGAAAAGGCCGTACGCCTTTTCCCCTTTCTTTTTTACAGCGGCTTATCTCTGCACTCTCGCGCCCGCGCCGCCCATAATCGCTTCCACTTCTTTCTTGCTGGCCATGGTGGTGTCGCCCGGCGTCGTCATTGCCAGGGCGCCGTGAGCCGCGCCGTAATTCACGGCAATCTCCGCGTCTCCCGTGGTCATCAGTCCGTAAATCAACCCGGAAGCGAACGAATCGCCTCCGCCCACACGATCCATGATCTCCAGGCCCTTATAATCCTTTGCCTTGTAGATTTCGCCGCCGGCCCAGCACAGCGCGCTCCAGTCGTTCACCGTAGCCGTCTTCACCTCGCGCAGCGTGGTGGCGACCGCTTTGAAGTTGGGATAGGTCTTAACGGCTTCGTTGATCATCTTCTTATAGCCTTCGATATTGAGCTGCTTTAAGTTCTCGTCATTGCCCTCGATGGCAAAGCCCAGACAGGCCGTGAAATCTTCCTCGTTGCCGATCATGACGTCCACGTATTTGGCAATCTCTTTGTTCACTTCCTGCGCCTTCTCAATGCCGCCGATGGCGCTCCACATGGAAGGACGGTAGTTCAGATCGTAGGAAACGACCGTCCCGTATTTCTTTGCGGTCTTGATCGCCGCCAGGATCGTTTCACAGGACTGCTCGGAAAGCGCCGCGTAAATCCCGCCGGTATGCAGCCATCTCACGCCCAGCGTGCCGAAAATGTAATCGAAGTCAAAGTCCTCCGGTGTCGCCTTGGAAATCGCGGTATTCGCGCGATCCGAACAGCCCACCGCACCGCGGATGCCAAAGCCCCGTTCCGTGAAGTTCAAGCCGTTCCGGCAGGTCCTGCCGATACCGTCCGTCTTCATCCATTTGATCAGGGAGGTATCCACGCCGCCCTGCATGATGAAGTCCTCCATCAGCATACCCACTTCATTGTCCGCAAACGCGGTAATCACAGCGGTATTGAGCTTAAAGCACTTGCGCAGGCCGCGGATTACATTGTACTCCCCACCGCCTTCCCACGCGCGGAAACTTCTGGCCGTGCGGATCCTTCCCTCTCCCGGATCGAGCCGGAGCATCACTTCCCCCAAAGATACCGCATCATACTTGCACTCGCTTGCGGGCCTCAATTTCAAATCCATACCCTTCTCCTCCTTACATATATATTCCTCAACCCTGCCATCCTTTCGGACAGGTTATCCGATGTCTCTATTATACAAAACATTCCTCTGATCATGCAACATAAAAAGTTGCCTTCAGCCAAAAAGAGGGCGTCCCTCCGGCCGCGGTGCGGCTGTGGAACGCCCTCTGCAAAAATCGGTTTAGTTGGTGATGGTCTGCTCCGTCTCTTTGTCGAATACATGGATCTTTTCAACATCGAAGGTGAACTTAACCGTATCGCCAGGTCTTGCGGTGGTACGGGGATCCACTCTCGCCGTGATCGGGAACTCGCCAAGATCGAAGTACAGGAACACTTCTGCACCGAGCAGCTCGTATACCCTAATGGTGGAGGTAAACACAACCTTCGCGTCCGCCAGGCTCTGCTCATCATCGTAAACATCCTCAGGACGGATACCCATGGTAACGGTCTTGCCATCGTAGGCGGTCAGCTTCGCGGCCTTGGAAGCGGGCAGCGGAATGTTCTGTCCGGCAACTTCCAGAGCGACATTGCTGCCGTTCACCTTCACAACCGCATCCAGGAAGTTCATCTGCGGAGAACCCATGAATCCTGCCACGAACAGATTGCCGGGCTTCTCATACAGGTTCTGAGGAGTATCTACCTGCTGCACAACGCCGTCCTTCATCACGACGATTCTGGTGCCCAGGGTCATAGCCTCTGTCTGGTCATGGGTAACGTAGATGATCGTGGTGCCCAGTCTCTGATGCAGCTTCGCAATCTCAATACGCATCTGCACACGCAGCTTCGCGTCCAGGTTGGACAGCGGCTCATCCATCAGGAACACCTTGGGGTTACGCACGATAGCACGGCCCATGGCAACACGCTGTCTCTGACCACCGGACAGAGCCTTGGGTTTCCGGTCAAGCAGCTGGGTCAGGTCAAGGATCTTCGCGGCTTCTTTCACCATCTTGTCGATCTCGTCCTTCGGAACCTTTCTCAGTTTCAGGCCGAAAGCCATGTTATCATAAACGGTCATATGCGGATACAGAGCGTAGTTCTGGAATACCATGGCGATATCCCTGTCCTTGGGCTCAACATCGTTCACGATCCTGTCGCCAATCTTGAGCTCGCCGGAAGAAATATCTTCCAGACCTGCAATCATACGAAGGGTAGTAGACTTACCGCATCCGGAAGGGCCTACGAAAATGATGAACTCCTTATCGGCAATCTCAAGATTGAAGTTCTTTACCGCTTCAAAACCGTTGGGATATACCTTGCAGATGTTCTTTAAAGATAAACTTGCCATTGGATTTTTTCCTCCCACTTTTTTTTTGTGCCGGGTCAATCCCCGCTCAACTACATCTAGTATACATGACGTCCCCATTTTTGGCTATACCAGTATTCCACAAACTTTTTTGAGACGGGTGTAAAAAATGCTTAAAAAAATTTTTCCTCCGAATCCGCTCCGGCAGATTGCCCAATTTTTTAAAACCGGGCTGTGCAATATGTCTCACTCTCCCTGCTCCGGTTCCTCCGCCGCTTTTGCGGCATCCTCCTGCACCGGAGCGCTCTCCTGCTTTTCTTTTTCTTCCTCCTCCATAAGGAAGGAAAGCGGCGCCAGTTCGTCCGGATTTTCCGTGTTCTCCTCCTGCTCCGGTTCAAAGGGCTTGAACATTTTCACGAACAACAGACTGCAGAGATAGGAAATGACGCCCAGCCCCATAAAGAACACCACCGGAACCAGGGCCTGGCTGATCAGCAGCACCGCAATGGGAATCAGATGAATGACCAGGATCAGAATGCTTTTTGGGAAATTCATAATGCTCATCAAAAATGCATTCTTAATGGTGCGCCATACGGTGTTTTCAAACCGGGACAGCATCGGAAATACGTACAGCGCGGCCATCAGCAAAAGTGCGGAGATCACCAGCATTACAATCGACATGATCCTGGCGCTCTGGCCCACCATGGTATGAATGATAATGCTCCAGTCCACCGCGATAAGCCCGGCCACGGCCAGCATGAGAATCCAGAGAATGGTAGCCTGCAGGAAATTCTCTTTGAACGACTTAAAATAACTTTTCACAATATAGGGATCCTCTCCCCGGGCCAGCTTGAGCGACACATAGTAGAGCGCCGTCACCGCGGCTCCTCCCGTGATAACGGGGATAAAGCAAAGCAGCGTCAGCACGGTCAGAATCATCAGATTCGCCACCTTCGTCAGAAACATCATAAACGGGCTGTCCAGGTTGAAAATCTTCATAATAAGCTCCTCTTTCTTTCTGTGAAATTTTGTCCGTCAGGAAAACAGGTCCCGGAAAAAGGAACGCACGCTTTCCTTCAGATCGCGCCAGAAATCACTGGCCGTTTCCTTCACGGCGGCCTTCACCGCGTCCTTGGCCGGTTCCACCAGCTGCTCTTTTACCGCCTCCTGCAGCGGCCCGGTCAGTTGTTCTCTGACAAAGGCCTCCGCGTTGCCGGTCAGTTCCTCCCCGTACCGGTCACAAAAGTCCTGCAGGGACTGGGCGATCTGTGCCCCGTGCGCCCGATACAGCTTTTTTGCAGTCTCAATGGCGGTTTCATGGGACAGCCCCAGGCTGTCCAGCTTTTCCAGCGCATCCGCCAGCTGTTCCCTGGTTTCCTCCCCCAGCGTCACGCCGAACTGCGCCTCTCCCTGCGCAAGGACATCCTCTATGCCGTCGCCGTCGGAAAATTCTCCGGCGTCCCACTTCTCCTTTACAAAATCCAGGAGCCGTTCCACATCCTCATCCAGTGTGCCTGCGCCGTTTTCTTCGCCAGACTCCTGCGCGCGCGCCGTGCCGGAAAACTGCACGGGGACGCCCTGTAAAAACAGCGCTGCCGCCACTGCCAGCGCCAGCGCTTTCTTCCATCTTCGCTTCTTCATCTTCTCCCCATCCTGCAGCTTTCAGTCTTTTGCCGGATCCTTTGCGTAGGAGACGGCCCAGGCAAGAATATCCCGCAGCACTTCCTCCCTGCCGGTTTCGTTGACCAGTTCGTGCCGCATACCGGGATAGAGCTTGATCTGCGTCCGATACATCCCCAGCCCCCGGAAATCCTCCGCGACCCTGTGTACCGCCGCGCCGTAATCGCCCACCGGATCCTCCTCTCCCGAAAGAAAGAGCACCGGCAGATCCTTCGGCATCTGTTCCAGGTATTTTCTGTCATTCAACCGATCCAACAGTTCAAAAAGCGTCCAGAACCCATTGGCGGTAAAAACAAACCCGCACAGCGGATCGGCTGCATACTTTGCCACCTCCGCCTCGTCCGTAGACAGCCAGTCCACCGGGGTTTTGGGATTTTCTATCCTCTTGTTGTAGCTGCCAAAGGCCATGGCGTGGAGCAGACGGTTTTTCTTTTTGGAACCTCCCAGCAAAAGGAACAGCCGGGAAATGCCCTTCGCCAGCCGGACGACGGGCCGCGCCGGCATTCCAGTGCCCATGATCAGGGCCGCGTCGATCCCGGTGCCGTAGCGGCACAGGTAATTGCGCAGAATAAAAGAGCCCATGCTGTGCCCCAGAATCAGATACGGCACACCGGGGTACTGCTCCTGCACGATTTTCTTCAGCCGGTGCACGTCCCGCACCGCCACAGTGGCCGGATCGTGGGCGCAGAAATATCCGTAGGGGTGTCCTTCTTCCCCGTTCTTTTTGCGCACGCTCAGCCCGTGGCCGAGATGGTCTTCGCCCGTTACCAGAATGCCTTCCTGTACCAGTTCCTGCGCCAGCCGTTCGTACCGCTGCACATACTCCGCCATCCCATGTACGATCTGCACGATACAGATCGGATCCCTGTCCGGGATCCATTTGACGGCGTGTATCTGTGTCACGCCGTCTCTGGAATCAAAATAAAATTCTTCTTTTTTCATCCGGTGCCGCCTTTTTCTCAGCAGATTTCCGCGCCTGCCGGCATATCCTTCTCCGGTGTCACCAAGGCCAGATTCCCCTGCGCGTCCTCCGCGCACAAAAGCATCCCTTCGGAAAGCACGCCGGCCAGCTTCGCGGGCTTCAGATTCACTAAAACCATGACCTTTTTGCCCACCATTTCCTGTGCGCTGTAGTGCTGTTTAATTCCGGAAACAATCTGTTTTACCTGATTTCCTATCTTCACCTGGGAACAGAGGAGTTTCCTGGACTTGGGCACCTCCTCGCAGCTTATGATCTCTCCCACCTGAAACTGCAGCCTGTCAAAATCCTCATAGCTGATTTCCGGCTTGGCCTCCATATCCGGGACTTCTTCCGCCTGCCCGCTTGTTTCCTCCGGTTCTGCGGTCTGTCCGACAGCCGCCCGGCGGGCCGCAAACATGGCCTCCACCTTTTGTGTGACCTCGTTTCTGTCCAGTCTGGCAAACAGAATTTCCGGCTTTTGCGTCACCCGGCCCCCGGAGGGATACAGGCCAAACTTTGTGCACTCCTCAAAGCTGCGCAGTTCTGTCTGCATCTGCGCCGCAATGGAAGCTGCGGTACCGGGCATAAAGGGCTCCAGCAGGGACGCGCCAATCACGATGCTCTCCACCAGATTGTAAAGCACGGTGGAAAGACGGTCCGCCTTCTGCGGATCCTTGGCCAAAAGCCAGGGCTCCGTCTCGTCGATATATTTGTTGCAGCGCTTAAACAGCGCAAAAATTTCTGAAATCGCGTCCGCCACCCGGAGCGTCTCCATCTTCTGCGCGATTCGATCATAGGCGCCGGTCACCAGTTCTTTTAAGTCGGCGTCCACCGCCTCTGTGACGCCCTTATCCGCCACGACGCCGCCGAAATACTTATTGCTCATGGAAACGGTGCGGTTCACCAGATTGCCCAGCGTATTGGCCAGATCGGCATTGAGCCGTTCCACCATCAGATCCCAGCTGATCACACCGTCATTCTCAAAGGGCATTTCATGCAGCACAAAATAGCGCACCGCATCCACGCCGAAGAAATCTACCAAATCGTCCGCATAGATCACGTCGCCCTTGGACTTGCTCATCTTGCCGTCGCCCTGCAGCAGCCAGGGATGCCCGAATACCTGCTTCGGCAGTGGTTCGCCCAGCGCCATCAGGAAAATGGGCCAGTAAATCGTATGGAACCGGATGATGTCCTTCCCGATCAGATGCAGATCCGCCGGCCAGAGCTTCCGATACTGCTCGCTGCCACAGCCGTCCGCGTCATAGCCGATGCCCGTGATGTAATTGGTCAGCGCGTCCAGCCAGACATAAACCACGTGCTTGTCGTCAAAATCCACCGGAATGCCCCACTGAAAGGAGGTCCTGGAAACACACAGATCCTGCAGGCCGGGCAGCAGGAAATTGTTCATCATCTCATTCCTGCGAGAAACGGGCTGAATAAATTCCGGATGGCTGTTGATATGATCGATCAGACGCTGTGCGTATTTGCTCATCCGGAAAAAATAGGCTTCCTCCTTGGCAGGCTTTACCTCGCGGCCGCAGTCGGGGCATTTGCCGTCCTTGAGCTGGGACTGCGTCCAGAAGGATTCACAGGGAGTACAGTAGAGCCCTTCATATGCCCCCTTATAAATATCCCCCTGTTCATACAGCTTTCTGAAAATCTTCTGTACCTGTCTCTCATGATCCGGATCCGTGGTGCGGATAAATTTGTCGTAGGAGGTGCCCATCAGATCCCAGATCCGCCGGATCTGGGCCGACACCTGATCCACGTACTCTCTGGGCGACACACCGGCCTCCGCCGCTTTCAGTTCAATCTTCTGGCCGTGCTCGTCCGTGCCGGTCTGGAAAAATACCTCGTAACCGTCTTTTCTTTTAAAGCGGGCGATGCTGTCCGCCAGCACCGCCTCATAAGTGTTCCCGATATGCGGCTTACCCGACGCATAGGCAATCGCCGTGGTAATATAATACTTTCCTTTGCTCATTCCTTATTTCCTTTCCGTTTCGCCTTCTTCCAGATAGAAGCGATATGCGTTTTTCCCGGATTCCTTCACCTGGTACAGGGCCCGGTCGGCCTTGCGGTACAGCTTGAGGAAATTCTCCCCATCCTCCGGCGACATGGCGATCCCGATGGACGCCGTGACGTTGACAGACTCTCCGCTGCCCTCGTAGGTGCGCGTCAGCTTCTTCAAAAGCGAAGCGGCGTTGCGCTCCATTGTCTCCCTCGTAATATTTTTCACAAATGCCACAAATTCATCCCCGCCCAGACGGCAGAGGACATCCTCCGCGCGGAAGTGGTGCGTCAAGGTTTCCGCCACATCCTGCAGCGCCAGATCGCCGGTCTGATGCCCCAGCGTATCGTTAATTTCTTTAAAGAAATCCAGATCCATGATCAGGAAGGCGTTCTGCGTATCGTGCCCCCTCTGATCCTGCAGATAATTCTCAATCAGATCCGAAGCCTTCTGCCGGTTGTAGAGCCCGGTCAGGGCATCCCGTTCCGCCCGCACCTGCAGGCTCCGCTGTTCCGTAACATCCACCAGGACGCCCATGCACTCCTTCACCTTCCCGTCGGAATCCTTTACCTTCCGGATGTGCATCTTGTAGCTCCTGAGCCGGTTATACAGCCAGAGCGTGAAATCCATGACCGTATCCTCGTCGCTGGAATGCAGGTTTTTGAAAATCCTGTCCAGCTGATCCGTCGTATCCCCTTCGGCAGGCAGATAGGTGCACATATTTTCGGAAGCGTTTTCCACCATGGAAGGGAGCTTGATCAGACGGTTCCAGGGATTGAGAATCCGGAGCCGATCCGTGGCCGGCGTATAGATCATGATAAGGTCCTTGCTGCTTTCCACCGCCGCCCGCAGCAGTTCGTCGTTCACCTTCACCTGCTCGTACATTTCGGTCACCTGCTCCCGTTCCTTCTGCAGATGACTGAGCACCGCAAAGCCCAGAATCCCCACCGCAATCATGATCTCAAGGATCAGGAAATAGACATCCTTGCCCAGCAGGAAATTCACGCTGTTTTTAATATCGTCACGGTTCATCACCGTCACCACATACCAGTCCGCCATATCCAGAGGACTGAACCAGGCGATATACTGCTCGTTCTTTTTGGAGACCTCTACCTGAAATTCCTGACTTTTCCCCATCCGGTCCTGCACGTCCCAATAGGGGACATCCGTCTTGAGACCGCGCAGCCCGTCAAAAAGGTTCCCTTCCTGCAGAACGGGATTCTCCACCGAATCGTCGCGCAGGATATATTCGCCGTTTTGATCCACCACCCGGAAATAACGGGAAGTAGAGCCTTCCACAATATTGGCGTAGACCCAGAAGGAATCCGTCTCCACCACGCCGTAGAGCGCGCCGCAGATGCTCCCCGCCTCATTCCACAAAGGAATGGTCACCAGGAAAACCGGCTGTTCGCCTTCAATGGGCTCCCGGTTCTCAGAAATATTGCTCACTCCCTGCATCGCCTTTTGAAAATAATCGGTCTCCGCAGCCTGCAGGGTGCCGCCGTTTGTCACCAGGCTGTTGCCTTCCGTGTCAATCAGACCCATCCGCACAAAATCGGTGTCCTCCTTTGCGGTCAGACTGCGCAGATGATCCAGGTTCGCATCGGACAGCACATCCTTCGTATCCATAAACTCCGACGCCGCCGACAGTACACTCAGATATTCGCTCAGCTTCCGTTCCACAAGGGCGCTGCCCTGGGAAGAAAAATCTTTCAGCGATTCCACCTGAAGGAGATACTCTTTGTTCTGTATTTTAAAATAATAACCGACCGACGCCGCTATGATAATCGCCAGCGCACCCGCCAACACCATTCCGAAATGCAGGTACGTCTTACGCGAAAACATCTTCATCCATCGCATTGCAATACCCTCCCACTATTTGTTCAGTATAACACATTCTTGCGAAGATGAAAATATCTTATATAACTTTTTTTCAAACTTTTATATAACTTTTTTTCAAACTTTATTTTATCATGGCGTTATATTTTCGGTAAAATAGCCGAACTATCCGACAACTTCCGTTCAATTTTTCTCTAAAGCGGCAGGATCCAGGCGCCGCAGTTCCCGCTGCGCGTCGGTATTTCCATACAAAGAGACCTCCTGCGCACGCAAAAAAGCCTCCCTGGCCTGCTGCCGATCCCCTTCCCGTAAGAACAAATACCCCTTGCACTCCCACAGCTCCGTGCAGTCTTTCCTTTCGCAGTCCCAGCACCAGGGCGCGTTTTCCATCTGCTGCAGATAGTCCCGGGCGCCGTCGTAGTCCCCCGTAAAAAAGTGCAGCCAGAAAAAATCGTAAAGATTCCGGCGCGGACAGTTCCCGGCGGCGTGCAGCTGCCGGACGGTGCGGCCCAGCGCCGCGCATTCCTCATATTTTTCCTCCATATTTTCCCACCACTGTTTTGCATAAGCGGCAGCCTGCTCCTGATCACCCCGTCTCCACGAGCACCGGATCAGATGGTCCAGCTTTTGCCGGGCAAACTCGGCGTCGCCCTCCTTTACGGCATATTCCAGCGCTTTTTGCAGGCAGCAGAATCCCTTCTCATCGTCCATCAGAAAATTGGTGTAGACAAAGGCAATCTCTCCCCAGGCCCGCCCCCGGCATTCTAAATCCGCCAGAGCGTCCGCCCCGGGCCCTTCCATCAGCGCCTCGGCCCGGACGGTCTGCGCCGCCAGTTCCTCTAAAGTCGCACACTCCTCGTAACTGTCCAGAATATCCTCGATCCGCCCTCCCTCCTCCTTCCAGGAAGCACAGGCATGGGCCGAAAGATCCGCGCTGCCGTAGCTTTCCTCCACTGCTGCCAGCGCTTTTCCCAGATCGCCCAGCCGCAGATAAAATTTCCGGATATGATCCAGATTGCTCCGGCGCTGCTCTTTGGTTTTTAACAGCGGCTGGCGCTCCATAAACCACCGCAGCCCGCCTTCATAATCTTTCTTTTGGAAGAAGAAGCGCCGGATCCGGTCGTATCCGTACCCGTAATCCTCCCCCTCCCGAAGGGCCTGGGCAATGCCCTTTTCATAGCTTTTAAACGCTTCCTCCGGCCTGTCCAGCAGATCCAGGATCAACCCTCTGTCCCCCCACACATAGTCGGGATGGTATTCCTCCAGCGCCCCATCGATCTGCTCCAGCGCCTCCTCATAGCGCATGGCGCGGCAGGAAAGCAGCGAACGCTGCCACAGGTTCATACCGGTAAGCCCGAACTTCTCCTCCTGGAGATTCAGCCATTCTTCCGCTTCCCGGTAATATTCCGGCTGTCCCGTCCTCCTGAACTTGTTCCGGTAAAGCCAGCTTATGCGCCAGGGGAAATCCGCTTCGTCCGGATCCTCCCGGGCCGCCTTTTTATAATATGCAATGGCGTCGTCCCAGTGCGCAAACGCTTCCTCACAGCGGGCGATATAGTAGAAAAGCCAGGAAAAGGTCATGCCCTGCGCCTCGGCCGCTTTCAGATGTTCATAGGCCGTTTTGCGGTCATTCCGGTCTTCCACATAATAGCGGCCCAGATAATATCGGGCAAGGGCGCTGTCCTTTAACTGCACCGAACGGGTGAACCATTCGCATATGCTGTCCTCAGAAACGGTCTTTTCCTCCGTTTCGCTGTGCAGCAGGGCCCGGCGCAGATACAATTCCGCTTTGAGATCGTCCGGCGCCTCTTTTTCTTCAAATTCCGCCATGGCCTTTTCCAGGAAAGCATCGGCTTCTTTTACCGCTGCCTCATCCCGGGCGGTCTTCTGCAGAAGCTCCGCCCTTCTGGCCGTCAGTAAAAAAGAGGAAACGCCTGCCTCCTGCGCCTGATCCAGAATGTCCTGCGCGTCTCCATACTGCCGGTAGTGCAAAAACACCTTGACGGCGCGTTCATAGATCTCGGCGTGGCCCGCGTAAATTTTTCTGGCCTCGAAATAGCTGTCCACCACCTCCTGCGCCCGTCCCAGCTTTTCATAGGCCTCCTGCCCATAGAAATACGCCCAGTAATCCGAAGGATCCATCTCCCGGAGCCGTCCGCAGAGCTGTGCCATGTCCTCATAGCGTTCCAGTGTCCTATAAAACAGCATTTCGGACATGAGAACCTCCCTTTTCTCCGGCGCGCGCCGGACCGCCTCCTCCAACGCGTCCAGCGCCCTTTGGGCCATCTCCTGTGCTTTTTGGGAATCCGTCTCCTCCTGCTCCCGGTTCAGCAGAATATATCCCCTGCCCTCCAGATAGAAACTCTGGGCAATCGCATTCTCCCTTTCTTTTCCTGCTTCTTCCTCCCGCAGAATTCCCGCGCGCCACCGGCGCGCTTCCTCCACGGCCTGCCTGCCCCGGCCCGCGTTGGCCGCCAGTACCGCCTTCGCCCGGCAGCATTCCTTTTCCTCCCCGTCCAAAAGCCCGTTTTCTTCAAAAAATACCCAGCCTTCCTCGTCCCGCTTGGTCTGATTGAAGCACCAGGCCAGCAGGATCACCTCTTCCCGGGAAAGGGCCGGCGCGTCCTCCTTCGTATAGATATCGATCAGCTTTGTATCGATGCGCACCAGCAGTTCGTGGGCTTCTTCCGTATCATACAGTTTCACCGCCTGCAGGGCATACCGTCTCGCCTCCCAGAACGCCCCATTGCGCTCCCGGATCCTGGCCAGTCCCAGAGAGGCCCAATACCGCTCTGAGGAAGACAGATCTTTGCGTTCCAAAAGCGGCTCCCAGATCTGCGCGGCCTCCTCCTCCCTACCGCAGTCCAGCAAAATCCGTGCCCCTTCCACGCGGATCCGGTTATCTGCCCTGTCGCTTTCCCAAAGGCAGGAAATCCGCTCCAGCGCCTCCTCTTTTCGGCCGCACAGCAGACTGCACCTGGCTTTTTCCAGATCGTACCAGGGATGCCCGATCCCGAAGGTGTCCAGGAAAGCGACCTTTTGTTCCAGCGCCCGCTGCCAGTCCTCCTGCGGCTGGCCGTCCTCCCTTCTCATCAGGGAGACCAGTTCATCGTACTGCTGTAAAAACCCGTCGTAATCCGCTTCTTTGTCTCCGGTCAGGCTGCGGTAGGGAAACTCCCCGTCCTCTCCTTCCGCGGAGCATTTATAGAGCATATGATCCACGAAATTTTCCGGCAGATGTTCCTTAAACTCCCCGGGATTTTCACATATGCCAAAGGATTTGTCCAGCGTTCTCCAGACGATGGCAGGCAGCCGCCAGGAATCGCTCAGAAAGGAAAACAGCTCCCACTTTGCCTGCTCGCCCAGATCCAGATCATCCAGAATCTCCGCCCTGGCCAGCGCTTCCCACTCTTTCGGATCCAGCCGGCGCGGCAGACTGCGGTAAATTTCCTCCGCCCGTCCAAGAAACAGGGAAATCGGATCGTCCTTGGGGGCAGCGTCTGCGTCCTCCCGCTGCCGGGCATAGGAAAGCGCCGCTTCATAGGCCTCCCGCAGCCGCCGGAAGCCCTCCGGATTGTCCTCCGGGTTCACTCCCACAAGCCTGCCAAGGTAGGCGTTCCGAATCCGCTCCTCCTCCCGGGTCTCCGGGATCCCCAGCACTGCAAATATCTGTTTTGTCTCCATCCTTCCCTCCTGGTTTTATCATAGCGGAATTGTCTGTAAACCGCAATTCATTTTCCGCACAGACGGGCATAGGCGTCAAAAAGCGCCTCCGGCGTACTGCCCGCGAGGAAATAAAAATCCATCTGCTCCCCGCCCATAGCGCACAGGCAGGAGCCGTATGCGGGAATATCGCAGCAAAAGACCGGCCCCGGCCCGGCCGGCACAATGGCATACCCCCGGTCGGAAAAGATCAGCGGCAGATTCGCACCGTCAGAACCGGAAAGATAACGGGCCGTCCTGCGCAGCGGCATGCCCGGCGTCCCGCCCGGGCCCAGCCCGTACAGCTTCTCTGCTTTTGTCCATTCCAGATACAGCCAGCTTTTCAGAATCCCATCTGGTCCGGTTTCCAGCAGGCGGCATTCCCGATCCCGCTCGGCCAGCAGCAGCTTTCTTTCCGCCGTCATATAATGAATGGCGCCGGTGACCTGATTCACCCTCAGGCAAAGCCCGTCCATGGAAAACTCGGTATAATTTCCCGCGGTCTGATACCTCCAGTCCCCCTCGGCCTGCCGTACCGCCACCGCCGGGGAAGCCCCCGGCGCAATCCGGGATCCCTTCGCAAAGGTGACGCGGACAATCCTGCTCCCCGCCGGACACAGGCGGAGCACGCCGTAACGACTCTGCAGGAAAAGGCCGTCCGTCTCCTTTGCGATCCAGCGGATCCCCAGATCAATCCTGGCGTGTCCCATGGGACGCAGCCTTTCCGTGGTGGGCATATCGCCAAACGACGGCCCCTTTTTCTCCGGGGGAGCCTCCAAAGGCGGCTTCGGCGGCTTTGGCAAAACAGACGTTTCAGACGTTTGCTGCCCTTTTGCATACGATCCCGCCTGTATCCCGGCCAGGGAAATCCGGGCGCGGGGCCTGACCCTCCCCGTGCCGGTTCCGGCCGTTCCGGCGGTCCCTGCCGCATCTCTGCTGTCTGTCTCTGCTGCAGGCTCTGTGCCCGTCTTTATCGTCCGCTTTTCCTCCGGGTCACGCATTTGGGAAACCGTCCGGTCTCTGCCGGATTCGGGCCGTTGGGGAACCGGATCGGTAAGCAGACCGGAAAGCTCCCCCCGGTACAGCACGCAGAGCGCATGGAGCGCGCGGGTGGCCGCCACATAGAGCAGCTTCGCGTGCCCGTCGTCGGCCGGATAACTTTGCCGATCCGGATCCAGCAATAAAACCGCGTCAAACTCCAGTCCCTTGGTATATTCCACCGGCAGCACCATAATTCCGCTGCCAAAATCCATCCGTTCCGGATCGCTGTCCTTTACAGGCAGATACTTCCCCAGCTCTGCGGCCATCTGCCCGGCCTGCTTCTGATCCCGGCAGATCACCGCGATGGTGTCGAATCCTTTTTTCTTCCATTCCCCACAGATTTTTGCCGCATCCTGGGCCAGCGTATCTCCTTCCCTTACCTTTTGCAGGCGAACCGGTTCCCCGTGCCGCAGGATCGGCTCGGCGGGATATACGCAGAAGTGCCCGTGCTGCAGGATTTGGGCGGCAAATCCGGCGATCTCTGCCGTATTGCGGTAGCTTTTTTTCAGGATCCCAAAGCTGTCCGCCTCGTCCGTCAAAAACAGCTCTCTCAGTTCCTCCCAGTCGTCCAGCCCGCATCCGAAGCGGATATTCTGGGACACATCTCCCATAATCGTATAGGTGCACCGGTGCATACAGAATTTCAGGGACGCATAGGCCATCATGCCGAAATCCTGTGCCTCGTCGATGACCACATGGTGCGCTTCGCTGATAACCTCCGTTTCCTCCAGCCGCTTATACAGATAGGCCAGCGCGGCCAGATCGTAGACGTCAAAGGTATCCCGGGGGATTTCCACATCATAGCCGTTTCCTATCTGTTTGGCCAGAAAATCCCTATACCGCTCATAGAGGGAGCGCTTCTGGCGCCTGCCGCCGAACCTTCCCCGGTAGGCCTTTAAAATCGCCTTTTTTTCGGTGTCCGTATATTTGACGCCCTTTCCCAAAAACTCCTCTTTTATCCTGTTTTGCAGCCGCTCGTTGAGCATGTTGATCTTGCTCTGAACGGACACCCGCGGATTCTGCCGGATATAGCGCTCCACGCTGTCCTTTTCCATCAGCACAATCCGCTCCCCCCTGGCGGCCGGTTTTCCTCCGGTCTCATCGAATACGCCGATTTTACCGTCCCGGTACCCTTCCACAAACTGTCTGGGATTCAAACAGACGGATTCCCGCGGAATGATCTGCCATTCCAGCTCGTCGCAGTAGTGTTTCAAATCCAAAAACCAGGCCAGCTTTCCCTTGACGCTTTCTGCATTCTCTGTGCCGCCGCCCATCCGGATCCGGTATTTCTTTTCGTCCCAGTCCTCATACAAAAGCCGGACGAAAAGCTGCTCCATGGTCATCTGCCGCACGCCGTACACGTCCAGATCGGGAAGCACCCCGGTGATATAGTTCAACAGAATGCGGTTGCTGCCCACAATATAAAAGTCCTCCGGCCGGAACCGTTCTTCATAATTATACAGAATAAAGGAAATCCGGTGCATCGCCACCGTCGTTTTCCCGGATCCCGCCACGCCCTGCACGATCAGGTTATGATAGGGAGATTTTCTGATGATTTCATTCTGCTCCTTCTGGATGGTGGCGACGATCTCCCCCAGTACCTCCTGTTTGTTTTTCGCCAGATATTTGGTCAGCAGATCGTCATTGGCGATCACCTCGCTGTCAAAGTAATCCAGCAGCCGCCCATCCTCAATCTCATAGGTGCGCTTCAACTGCAGATCGATATCCACCCGGCCGCCGTCGGGCGAAGCGTAACTACACTGTCCCAGTCCGTTTTCATAATAGGCATTGGCCACCGGCGCCCGCCAGTCCACCACCACCCAATGCGTGGTATCCCGGGCAATGCCGCCCCTGCCGATATAGAGAGATTCTTCTTTTTGATACGTCTCATCGTAAAAATCGATCCTGCCGAAATAAGGCTTGGAAAGCGCCTTCTCATTGCGTTCCAGGGCGCGCTTCATATGGTCGTGCAAAGTGAGCGTGTTGTTTAATGTGGTAATCTCCTCCACATCGTTGTCGTGGTAATGCTCCAGCATTTCATCGATGTCGGCGCGCATCTGCGCCACCTGGACGGTGTAGTTTTTCACATTGTCCCGGACCACCGCCAGCGTATCCGCCAGATGGCGCTGTTCCGCCTGTCTGGACATTCCGTGGCGCCCTTTCTTTTCCCCCGTATCCGCTCCCATTCCCGTATCTCCTTCCCTTTTGCATTCCGGCCGGCCGAACCGTACTATCATTGTATCGGAAAATGAAAAAAATGCTAGACTTTATTTTTCAAATATGTTACGATGCAATATGTAGTTATGAGAAAAATAAAATATGTTTCATTGAGAATAAATTACCGGAAATGCGTTATGTTTCCGGTTTTTTCTTTCCGAAAGATCCACGTAAAAACAGGGGCACGGTATTCCGCGTCCCTGCTTTTTTGCGCAAATTCTCTTACCCGTCCCTACGGCCTTTATGCCACCGCCGTCACCTCGTAACCGGCTTCTGCTACCGCCGCTTTCAGTGCTTCCTCGGAGACGTTGCCCTCTACCACCGCCTGCTTTTCCTCCAGGCTGACGTTCACCGCCGTCACGCCGTCCACCGCGCTCAGCGCTTTCTCTACCGCCTTGACACAGTGCATGCACATCATCCCTTCGATCTTCACCGTTTTCTTCATGGTCTGTTCTCCTTTTTCTTCTTTTATGCTCTCCGCCGCCTGTGAGACAGCGGGATTCGCCTTTTTGTTTTTCTCGTTGCCCTCCGGCTTAAAAAACCGCAGACGCAGGGCATTGCTGACCACCGAGACGGAAGAAAAGCTCATGGCCGCCGCGGCGATCATGGGATTTAAAAGAATGTGGAAAGCGGGGTACAGCACGCCCGCCGCCACGGGAATCCCCACAGCGTTATAGAAAAACGCCCAGAACAGGTTCTGCCGGATGTTGCGCATGACGGCGCGCCCCAGGCTCACCGCCGCCGGCACATCCATCAGATCGCTTTTCATCAGAACAATATCCGCCGATTCGATGGCCACATCCGTACCCGCGCCGATGGCGATACCCACATCGGCCCGCGCCAGAGCAGGCGCGTCGTTGATCCCGTCGCCCACCATGGCCACTTTTTTCCCCTGTCCCTGCAGCGCGCGGATCTTTTCCTCCTTGTCCTGGGGCAGCACTTCCGCTACCACTGTCTGAAGGCCCACCTGCTTTTTGATCGCTTCCGCTGTGCGGATGTTGTCCCCGGTGAGCATCACGACCTCCATTCCCATCTCCCGCATCCGGGCGATGGCGGCCGAACTGGTGGGTTTGATCACATCCGCCGCCGCGATCATGCCCAGGAAACGGTCCCCCCTGGCAAAAAACAACGGGGTCTTTCCTTCGTCCGCCAGCCGTTTTTCCGCCGTCTCAAATTCCGCCATGGCAACGCCTGCGCTTTCCATCAGCTTCCGGTTCCCGCCAAAGCACCTGTCGCTTTCCAGCGTTCCCGTCAGCCCCTGGCCGGGCAGCATCCGGTAATCGGATACCGGCATCGGTTCCATGCCTTCTTCCCTGGCCCTTTGCAGGATCGGCTCCGCCAGCGGGTGACTGGACAACGCTTCCAGCGAAGCCGCCGTGGTCAACAGCTCCCGCGCCGAAATCCCCTCGGCAGGGATCACATCGGTCACCTTCGGTTTCCCTTCCGTCACGGTTCCGGTCTTATCCAGCACCACCGTATCCACGCTGTGAACGATTTCCAGCGCTTCCGCGGATTTGATCAAAATCCCGTTGGCCGCTCCCCGGCCCGTCCCCACCATGATAGCGGTAGGCGTGGCCAGCCCCAGCGCGCAGGGACAGGAAATCACCAGCACCGAGATACCCACGGAAAGCGCAAATTCCACGGACTGCCCGGAAAGCAGCCAGACGGCCGCCGCCAAAAGCGCGATCCCAATTACCACAGGCACAAACACACCGCTGACCTTATCCGCCAGTTTTGCAATGGGCGCTTTGGAGGAAGTGGCCTCATCCACCAGCGCAATAATCCGGGCCAGCGTGGTATTTTCCCCTACCGCGGTCGCTTCCATTCTGAAATAACCGGCTTTGTTCAAGGTGCCGCCAATCACTGCATCCCCCGCCTGCCGTTCCACCGGCAGGCTTTCTCCGGTAATGGCGGACTCGTCCAGAGAAGCGTTGCCGTCCAGAATTTTACCGTCTACCGGAACGGTGGCGCCTTCCCGCACAATCAGCACATCCCCGGCCGCCACCATATCCAGCGGAATCTCCTCCTCCTGTCCGTCCCGCAGCACAATGGCGGTTTTGGGCGCCAGATCCATCAGCTTTTCAATGGCTTCCGAGGTTCTGGCCTTCGCCCGGGCCTCCATGAATTTTCCCAGCGTGATCAGCGTCAGGATCATGCCGGAGGACTCAAAGTAAAGATCCATGGAAAACCGGTGTACCAGTTCCATGTCTCCGTGTCCCATTCCCCAGGCAATCTTGTAGATTGCATAAATCCCGTACAAAAACGCCGCGCCGGACCCCAGCGCGATCAGAGAGTCCATATTGGGGGAACGATGCAGTAAATTCCGGTATCCGTTCCGGAAATAGTGTCCGCCAGCCGCCAGCACGGGAAGCAAAAGCAAAAACTGGGTGAACGCAAAGATCATGGCGTTCTCCATCCCCAGCAGAAAGCCCGGCAGCGGCCAACCCGCCATATGGCCCATCGAAATATAGAACAGCGGTATTGTAAAGATCAGGGAAACCAGGAGACGCTGCTTCATGCCCTCCATAGCCTGCTGAGCCGGATCCGGGCCGGACTGCCGCGAGGTCTGCCCCGTTTTTTGCACATGGCCGCCCGTCGCATGAAGCGCCGCCCCATACCCAATTTCTGTCACCTTTTTTATGATTCCGTCCGGGGACAGAACCGCTTCGTCATAGGATACGGTCATACTGTTTTTCAGCAGATTCACACTGACCTGTTTCATTCCTTCCATGGACGAAACGCCCTTTTCTATCCGCGCCGCACACGCCGCACAGGACATCCCCGTAATATCAAACGTTTCTTTTTTCAAGTTGTACCTCCCCAGGCCGCTGCAGTTCTTGCACAAAAGCGGTTCTGATGTTATGATACCCATATATTATCCAAAATACAAGAATGCACTATTTTGTTAGATAGTACCTAAAAGGATAGCGTTCGGTTACAGTAGAAAAAACAAAATTCTTATTGATTTTTCCCGATAATTTGCATATAATGAATAGCAACAGAACCCAACACGCCTCTCAACGATGCGGACCACGTTGGGTCTTTTAACGTAAGGAGAATATTGTATGGGAGATCTCAAAAAGCATCAGCCTCCTATGACAATTGAGGAACAGATCGAAAATCTGAAATCACTCGGATTGACTGTATCCGACGAAAATTTTGCAAAGAAAATTCTCAATGATATTTCTTATTTCAGACTGGTCAAAGCATACAGCATCAACCTAAAGCCTAAGAATGGAAACTATATTGCCCAGACCACCTTTGAACAACTCGTAGATCTATACCTGTTCAACGCCAATTTCAGACAGATCATTTTCCCGGAAATAGAAAAAATAGAGGTAAATGTGAGATGCCGGGTTGCAAACTATTTTGGACAGCAATATGGCGTATTGGGATATTTGAATGCCAATAATTTTGTCAGGAAAGAATATCACACAGAATTTTTGGCGGATATCAGGGAAGAAATCAGGCGAAACTCTCGCGCTCCATTTGTTCGTAATTTCCTTGAAAATTATGAAGGTGGGACCCTGCCAATTTATGCGTTAGTGGAAATTTTCAGCTTTGGCACACTATCAAAATTCTATAAAAATATGCATAATAACGATAAAAGGGCCGTAGCAAAATCCTTCGGCATCGGTTACACCTATATGGAAAGCTGGCTGGAAAGCATTTCCTATGTCCGGAATATATGCGCACATTATGGCCGCCTATATAATGCGAAGTTATCCAAAACACCTATCCTATATAAAGAATATACGCAAGCCGGTATAGGAAATAACAGGATTTTCGGGGTATTGTTGTGTATCAAGCATTTACTGAACCACGATACACACTGGAATCAATTTGCAGATAAAATTGAAATGCTTTTTGATAAGTACGAATGCGTGCAAATTCATACCATGGGCTTTCCGCAAAACTGGAAAGAACTTCTTCAAAACAAATAAAGGATAGGAAAGGAAGCCCTCTCATGAAACAGGAACATAAAAAAAATGCTCTCACCTTGAATGAAAACTGCCCTGTCTCCGCCACTATCCGTCTCATCGGGGGCAAATACAAAGCGCTTCTGCTCTGGCACCTGACCGGACAGACGCTTCGTTTCAACCGCCTGCAGAAGCTGGTGCCCGAAGCGACGCCCAAGATGCTGACGCAGCAGCTTCGGGAGCTGGAGGAGGACGGGCTAATCCTGCGCACAGTCTATCCAGTGGTGCCGCCCCGGGTGGAATATTCTCTGACAGAACTGGGACAAAGCCTGTTCCCCATTCTGAATGCCATGTACGCATGGGGCAGCTCCCTCATGGAAAAGGAAGGCAAAACCCCCGACTGCTCCATGAAGGAACACGCCGGGGATACAAACGCCTGCTGCGCCGGTGGATGCCGGGGATGCGTCAAAAAAGGATAGCCGGTAAGTTCGCGTTTGGAGGAAATACTTTTATGAAAAGAGCAATCCTTCTGTCTGCTATTCTTATGAGCATGCTTGGGTTGTCGGCCTGTGCAATGGATAACCTTAATCTCTCCGACACATCAGCCCCGGATAGACCGGAAAAAATGTATGAGGATGTTGCGGTTAAAGATTTCAGGCAGATTCATATAAGCGGCAGCGCTTCGTCTCTTGTTATCCGGCGCAGTGACAGCGAAAACCTGGAATTTTATAACGGAGATTTGAATCCGGCTCATACATATACTGTTGGCTGTGATAAGGACGGAGAAACGCTCAACATAGAACTCATGATGGAAAATCCGGAAAATGACAATGATGTTCTCGGCTCCCCTATGATTTCCATACCGCAAAAAGAATTTGATCAGATCGAAATCGCCGGCAATTTCAGACAAGTTTCCTTAGATACCATCCATTCCGATGTGTTGATCCATGCAAACGATTCCCATGTGAATCTTTCAGAAGCGTTTTCCTTTATTTTGATAAATTTCCCGACAATGTAAAGATGGACTTAAACTTAACCGAGGGTGGTACCATACAAGAGCCAGACGATATTCTGAAAAAGGACGGCCTTGAGTCCGGCTCCGGGGAACCGGTCATAAGTGTAAATTATGCACAGGAAATACGCATTTATTGTGAAGAATAAAACACTGACAGGGTGACTGATATGATGTCACCCTTTTGAATTCCACCGGGAAAATATCATTTTCACGCTGGATCAGGAAATCCACTTCATGGGCTCCCTCACACTATTATATGGATTTTTGTGTTGTAAAATCACATTTTTATTACGTTTTATGCGCCCGGAAATGACAATCCCTTTTCACAAAATGATACAAAAATTACCCTTCCCTTTTTTCAAAAGCGTGCACCCAGTCCGATTTTAAAAGAAACAGCAGGAATATGACAGAACTGCAGCTCCAGGTCAGCGGATAGGCCCAGGAGATGGTGCGAAACACAGGGAAAACATGGATTGCCAGCGTGACATAAAAAATGCGGACGCCGCACCAGAAGGTCAGCATCGTCACCATGGGCACCATGGCCTTTCCGCAGCCGCGCATGACGCCGGCGCTGCAATGGGAAAACGCCAGCAGGAAATAAAACGGCGCAATCGTGTGAATGTCGATCAGCCCGTATGCGACCGCTTCCTCCACATTTACGAAAAACCGGATCGCATAGGGCGCTCCCAAAAGCAGCAGCAGCCCGATCAGCTCCGCCGTCAGCATACCGGAAAGGATGCCAAAGCGCGCGCCGCGCTTCGCCCGATCATATTCCTTCGCTCCCAGGTTCTGTCCGATAAAAGTAGGAAGCGACATAGACATACAGGTGATGGGCAGAAAAACAAACCCTTCGATCTTGGAATAGGCGCCGTGCCCGGACATGGCAAAAGGGCCGAAGGAGTTGATATTGGACTGAATCGTGAGATTGCCGATGCTGATGACCGAATTTTGGATGCCGGTGGGCAGCCCCTGCGCCAGGATCTCACGGATCATGGAAGGGTGCCATTTCAGCTTCTTAAAATCCAGACGGGTGTAATCCGGAAGCCTGCACATACGCACCAGACACAGCACAGCGCTCAGCCCCTGCGACAGCACGGTGGCAAAGGCCGCGCCGCCTACGCCCCAGTGAAACCCGGCCACAAACAAAAGATCCAGTCCCACATTGGTCAGGGAGGATATCATCAGATAGTACAGCGGGTGAATGCTGTCTCCCAGGGCGCGCATGATCGCCATGCAGATGTTGTAAAGGATAATCGTGGAAACGCCGCCGAAATAAATGCGGAAATAAGTCAGCGCGTAGGGCATGACGGAATCCGGCGTGCGCATCAGCCCTAAGATCAGCGGCGCCAGCAAAAGCCCTATCACGGTAGAAAAAAACGAGGAAAGCACACCGAACAGAAAATTGGAATGAATGGCCTTTTCCACATTTTCCGTGTCCCGGGCACCGTAATACCGGGAAATAATCACGCTGCCGCCAACCGCAATTCCGTTAAAAAACCCAATGATCAAAAAAGTCAGGCTGCCGCCGGAACTGACTGCCGCGAAAGAATCGTTATCGGCAAAATTGCCAATGACCCAGGCGTCCGCCAGATTATATAACTGCTGTAAAAGCTGTCCCAAAAGAAGCGGCACGGCAAAGCCGACAATTCCCCTGGCGACAGACCCCTGTGTCAGAGAGGCGGTATTTTGATGGAAAGGATGGCGGGGGATTCCCCCCTGGTGATGACCGAACATAAAAACTCCTTTGCTCTGCGTGGCGGCTCAGACATTCTTCCACGCAAAGACTCATTATAATCCGGGCCGTCGGGGAAGTCAATCCATTACACATCGGTTTGGGGGCAAAAAATATGCGGGAGAACCGGCAAAGCCGGTCTCCCGCACAGTGTTTCATACACTAGCTGTTTAGACTTGCAGTCTCCAATTATTTGGAAGCCTTCCAAGCATCGTACTGAGAGGTGAACTCAGCCAGGATATCCTGGTAGCCAGCCTCGTCCAGAGCTGCCTGATAAGCCTCGATGGTGGATTCTACATCAGCCTCAGCAATACCGCCATTCTCCAGCGGGAATCCGTACTGCTCGAACACAGCCTGGCAAGCGGAGAACTGAGCCGCTACAGGGGTCTTGTCGAAACGGAAACCAGCCGCGCAGGAGGTCTCAGCACCGCCATTGAAATCAATGTACAGGTCAGCCTTGTTGTCGGGCTCGTTGTACAGAGGGGTAACAATGGTAGCGGAAGCGGACTCCCACATGCTGTGGTTGTACTTGCCGGCATCGGTCTGCTCTACATGGCCGTTCGCATCGTAGTTGAAGTCTTCGCCTTCAATACCGAAGGTGTAGATATCAGCCAGCTTGCTGTCGGTGTAAAGAAGCCCTAAGAAATCGATACAAGCCTGAGCCTGCTCAGGGGTGCTGTTGGCGGTAATCGCATAGCAGGAACCCAGAGCGGAAGTGGAGTGTGCCCACCTCTTGGTGTAAGGGGTCATCACAACATCCTGGCCATAACGGGAATTCGCCTCGTCGTTAACCGGGATATCCGTCCACCAGGAGAAGCCCCAATCCTGGGTCTGCGTGGTGGTATCGGTGGTGGTCTTGGTTACTTCATCCTCGGAGATGTAGCCGGAAGCCGCCCACTTAGCCATCAGCGTGCAGAACTCCTTGTACTCATCGGTCAGGATGGTGTCTACAACGGTATCGCTCGCTCTGTCAACGGCAACCCAGTTGGAGGTGCTGTCAGCAGTGAAGAAATCGAAGCTGTCGATGTACCATCTATAGAACATAGCGGTCTTCTGGGTCAGGAAAGGATATTTCAGTCCTTCGTTCCTGCAGTCTTCCAGCATGGGCTCCAGATCAGCCAGCGTCTTGACGGAGGAAAGATCCCAGCCATACTTGTCTGCCAGCTCTTTACGGGCCATGATGTCGTAACCTTCTACGTTGTCCTTGTAAACCGGGACAAAGTAGTTGCGGCCGTTGTACTTGGTCGCTTCCCACTGGCCGGCGTCCATGGAATCGTACAGAGGAGTGCCGGGAAGCAGGTCGGTGATGTCATACACCGCATTGTTGGGAACCAGATCGTTGGTTCCGACGGTGCCCTGCCAGGAAGCGGTCCACAACAGGTTGATCTCGTTGTTGGCCAGAGCCAGGTTCGCCTTATCCGCATACTCACCGGAACCGATATCGGTCAGAACAATCTGAACGTTGATCTTGTCCTTGATGTAGTCGTTGATGGCGTCCTGAACCTTCTGCACCTGAGCAGAATCCGGAGTCGCAACGTTGAAGCTGGCTCTCGTCACGTTGATGGTGACAGCATCACCGGAAGCAGCGCCGGTATCGGCGGAGCCGGTGTCTGCGGAACCGGTATCAGCAGAACCGGTGTCCGCTGCAGGCGCATCGCCCGCAGGCTCGGAGCTTCCGCCGCCGCAGCCGACAAGCATGGTAGCTGTCATCGCACCGGCCAGCGCCAGAGCCAAGAGTTTTTTGATTTTCATTTCAAAAAATCCTCCCTTTTATAAAATTTATTTCTAATCCGCCGCACTATTGCATTGGATCGAAACCGAAGTTAACCTTTGACGGAACCTACGGTCAGGCCCTTGACAAAGTATTTCTGGAAGAACGGGTACGCCACCATAATGGGCCCGATAACTACCAGCACGGTCGCCATGGTAGAAGAATACTGCGGAATATTGCCGCCCATGGCCGCCCTCGCGGACGCGGGGACGTTGGAGTTATTCAGCAGAAACTCGATGCTTTTCTGGATGTTCACCAGCAGAAGCTGCAGCGGCTTCTTGGCGTCGGTGGTGATATAGAGCAGGGCGTTCTGCCAGTCGTTCCAGTATGCCGTCGCCATCATGAAACCGACGGCCGCCAGAGAAGGCTTTAACAGCGGCAGCGTAATCTGGAAGAAGGTACGGTACTCACCGGCTCCGTCGATCTTGGCCGCCTCCATCAACTCATTCGGAATACTGTTGGCTATGTATGTACGCAGGATAATGACGTTCATTGTGGTCACACACAGCGGCAGAATCAGAAGCCACAGGCTGTCCTTCAATCCGTAATAGGATGTGAAGATAATGTAACCGGAAAGCTGTCCGCCGTTAAACAGCATGGGGATCAGCAGATAAATGGATAAGAACTTGGACAGGCGGAAGTCCCTGCGACTGATGGAGTATGCGAACATACTCATAATCAGCAGGCCCAGCGCCGTGCCCGCCACCGTGATGAAAATCGTAATCCCGTAGGAGGTCAAAAGCTGTTTGCCGTAGCGCAGCACCGCGTTGACACCGTTTAAGGACCATTTCTCCGGAAAGAAACTGAATCCGTTCTGGGTGATGGCTTTTTCATCCGTGAACGCCGCGATGAAAACCAGCAGCACCGGCAGTGCGCAGAACAGGGTGTATAGCAGAAGGAAGAAACCTAAGACATACTGTCCCGGACCCTTCTTTTCCATTTTGGACGGAGCCAGGTCGGCCGCATTCCCTTTTCTTTTACTCATCTTTATCCTCTCCTCTCTGCTCAGAACAGCGCGTCTTCAGGCGAGATCTTACGCACCAGACCATTGGCAAACAACATCATCAAAAGTCCTACGACAGACTGGAAAAAGCTGGTCGCGGCTGTAAAACCGAAGTTGGAACTCTTGAAGATAGCGTTCAAAACATAGGAATCGATAACCTGTGTGGTCGGATAGAGCACGCCGCTGTTACGGGTGACCTGATAGAACAGACCGGTATCGGACCTCATGATATTACCTACGGAGAGCAGCAGCATGACGGTGATCATCGGAATCAGAGCCGGCAGCGTAATGTGCCAGATCTGCTGCCATTTGTTGGCGCCGTCAATCTGGGCCGCCTCATACAGCTCCGTATCGATGCCCGCCAGAACGGACATATACAGAACGGAACCGTAGCCGACGCTGTTCCAGATTTTGACGATGGTCAGAATCGCCGGCCACATGGAGGGCGTGGAATAAAACCGTGTGGTCATTCCCAGGGCATTGTTCAGAATACCGGTATCGGTGCTGATGAACGCGTATACGATGAACTGTACCGCCGCGTAGGAGATGAACACCGGAATGATCATCAGGGTCTGCATGACCTTGGCCGCTTTTTTGAATACGAACTGGTCGATGGCAATGGCCAGCACCACATTCAAAAACGTGCCCAGCGCTGTGAAAATTACGTAGTACATCAGCGTATTCTTCGTCATATTGATAAACGTAGCTTTGGATGCCAGCAGGAACTTGAAGTTGCCCAGTCCTGCCCACGGGCTGCCCCAGATGCCCTTGGAGAAGTCAAAGTTCTTGAACGCCATCACAAGACCTGCCATCGGCACGTACATGATGAAGAACAGAACCAAGAAGGCAGGCAGCGCCATCACCACGTGCGCCCTGTGTTTCCACGTGTTCCTCAAAAAGTCTTTCATAAATAACCCTCCTTTTCCTATCAGAAATGGCCGTTATGCCATAACCTGCCTCTCATCATCCGCCCCCTGCAGCCGCTTTACGCTGCCGCCTTCAAACAGCTTGCCCTCCACCAGAACCTGATCCGCCAGGGTCGTCCTGGGATGCTCAATGATGCTGATCAGCATATTGGCGGCTTCCAGTCCCAGCCTCCGGGTATCCTGCTCCAGCGTGGTCAGCGGCGGGGCAAGATATTTCCCCAACGCAATGCCGTCGTATCCTGCCGTCGAAATGTCGTCCGGCACTTTCAGGCCGGACTCCGTAATGGCGTTCAGCCCGCCGATATAGGCAAAATCATCCGGATATATAATGCAGGTGGGCCGCTCTTTGAGTCTGAGCAGCTCCATCGTCCGGATCCAGGCTTTCGTCGTATCGCGGTACGCGGCCTCGCGCACATACTCGGCCGGTACCTTGACCCCCAGGTCCTCACAGGTTTTATAAAAAGAAGAAAGCCGTCTCTGGGTAACGTCGGAATCCGTTCCATGTATGTAAGCGATCCTGCGGTGTCCCATCCGGTAAATATACTCCACCAGGTCCCGCATTCCCTTTACATTGTCCGATATGACCGTGCTGCGGTTGTTGTAGACGTGATCGATGGTAACCAGCGGAATATCGCTGCGCACCAGTTCCAGAATCTCCTGATCGTAGAAATCGGCACACGCCATCACCACACCGTCAAATCTGCGGTATTTGCAGTGTTCCAGGTAACGCATCCGGTTGGTTCCGGTCACCCTGCCGTTAATAAAGGTGATGTCGTATCCTTTATCTTCCGCGGCCTCCCTGAAGCTGTCGAGGACACTGGAAAAATAATCGTTCATCAGATAGTTCTGCGATTCGTCCTTAAACAGAACGCCCAGATTGTAAGTCCGGTTGGTTTTGAGCACCTTGGATGCAAAATTCGGGACGTAACCCATTTCCCTGGCCGTCTGGCAGATACGCGCTTTTGTTTCTTCCCCCACATCCTTATAATTGTTCAGCGCCTTGCTCACTGTCGCAACGGACACTCCGCAAACCACAGAAATGTCTTTGATCGATACCATTCATCCGCCCCGAATCAAAATTACTCACTTAAACGTTTTCACTAATTAAAATCTTACCCTCCTATCCGTGTTTTCGCAACTTCTTTCGTTATTTTCGTATCATTTTGTCCCTTTTCCACATATTTTTTTGTTATTTTTGTTTATTTTTCCTATGCTTTGGAGAGCGCCTTTCCTGTTTTTCCCACCGATATTCATAAATTAGTTTTATTTTGACTTAAATTTCATTTTTTACCGAAACTATTTTCGTATTTTCCGAAACATTTCGACGCGGTTCAGAGCGCCGCAAAAAAGAATGTCCCCGTTCTGCAAAAATCCCTTGCAACCGTTCTGCAAAAGAATTATAGTAAAAACAGAGGGGTTGGGCCTGCTGCAAAAGCCGGATAAAAAGTGGGAAATTTTCGCGAAATACGGCGGATTCCGTATCGAAAAGGGAGGGTTTATGGGGCATTTTCATCATTTTAAAATGGGGGTTTACTGCACGGCCCAGACGCTCAGCCGTCTGGATGAAAAAAGGCTGGAGCAGGAATGGGCATATCTGGAAAAATACGTAGGCATCGACAAGGTCTATCTGGAAACGTACCGGGGCGGCACAACGGTGGACGCCCAGCGTATGCGGATGTTCCTGGATTTCTTCCACAGGCACGGCGTGGAAACTGCGGGCGGCATCACCACGGTGGTCCCCGATCTGTCCGACGGGGACAAAAAACGGCAGCGGCTTTTCGGTACCTATTGCTATTCCAACCCCGCCATGCGGGATCATCTGAAGCAAATCTCCGAATATACCGCCAGTCTGTTTGACGAATTTATTTTGGACGACTTCTTTTTTACCTCCTGCCGCTGCGAGGACTGCATCCGGGAAAAGGGCGGCCGCACCTGGAAGGCGTTCCGCGCCGCTAAAATGGAGGAGGTTTCCCGGAATCTCATTCTGGAGCCGGCCCGGAAGGTCAACCCCAGTGTGAAGGTGACTGTTAAATATCCCAACTGGCGGGAATCTTACCATGAAACCGGCTACATTCCCATGCGCCAGCGGGAGCTGTTTGATTATATCTATACCGGCACGGAAACCCGCAATACGGAGCACACGGATCAGCATCTGCCGCACTATCTGAGCTATTCCCTGATGCGCTACATGGAAAATGCCGCGCCGGGCCGCAACAGGGGCGGGTGGTTCGACACCTATGAGTGCTGGCCCATCGACTGCTATCTGGAGCAGGGATATCTGACCGCGTTCTCGCGCCCCCAGGAAATCACGCTGTTTCAGTGGGGCGATCTGTTCGCAAATAAACTGGTGACGCCGCTGGGCATCCAGCTGGCCAAGATCGACTGGATCCTGGAACGGGCCGGACAGCCGGTGGGCGTTCCCACTTATATTCCCTTCGCTTCCTGCGGGGAAAATCACCTGGAGGATCATCTGGGAATGCAGGGGATCGCGCTGGAGCCGTCTCCCGAATTTCCGGAAAATGGGGACATGCTGTTCCTGACGGAAGCGGCCGCGTCGGACGAAGGAATCCTGCAGAAGCTGGAGGCGTTTCTGCTGGCGGGCGGCACGGCCATTGTGACCACGGGCTTTGTGGGCGCCGTTTCTCCGGAGGGCTGGGAAAAATTTTCCACCGCGCGTCTGACGGGCCGGAAGCTGTCCGCGGACCGCTATCAGGTCACGGAGGATCCCGCCGGCTATTACCGGCAAGCCTCTGCCATCACTTTCCCGGAACTGCAGTTTGGGAACAATGCGTCCTGGTCCTGTATCAACGCGGGATCCGGCGACTCTCACAGTTCCCTTCTGCTTCTGGACACCTACGGGAAAGGGAAGCTGTTTACACTGGCCGTTCCGGACATGTTCGCCGCCTTTTCTTCCCTGCCTGTTCCCGTGATGGATCCGATCCGCCGGGCCTTCGCTGCAAAGGACGTCTACATCAGCGGCCAGAACGTTTCCCTGTTCCAGTATGACAACGATATCTTCGTGCTGTACTGCTATGCCGGAAAGGACAGCCGTCCCCAGACCGTCTCCGTCCACCTTCTGCGCAAGGCCGCGCGGCTGTGCTATCTGAATACCGACCGGGAAGTTTTGCTGACGCCCAGGATCTGCCGTCACCAGGGCTGGAAGGAAGAAGAACTGGTGGGACAGGTTTTGGTACAGCCCGGCGACTTTTACGCTTTTTCCATTGAGTCGTAACGACGCTTCTGCCGCCGTTTTCTATCTGCGCACTGTTTTCGGGATATGGGATTTTTCCCGTCTGCCCGATGCAAATTATATTTCATTCTATGAAGGAGGTTTTTATGAGATTCGGACATTTTGATGACAACGCACAGGAATATGTCATCACCACACCCCGCACGCCCCTGCCCTGGATCAACTATCTGGGATGCAAGGACTTTTTCAGCCTGATTTCCAACACCTGCGGCGGGTATTCTTTTTATAAGGATGCAAAGCTGCTGCGGCTGACCCGTTACCGCTACAACAACGTGCCCCTGGACACCAACGGACGGTATTTCTATATTAAAGAAGGAACTACGGTCTGGAATCCCGGCTGGCAGCCCACACAGACGGATCTGGATTCCTATGAGTGCCGCCACGGACTGGGTTACAGCCGTTTCACTTCTTCCAAAAACGGCCTGAAAGCCTCCCAGCTTTCTTTTGTCCCGCTCAACGATACCTGCGAAATCAACCAGTTGACGCTGACCAACGAAAGCGCCCAGGCAAAGGAGATCAAGCTGTTCTCCTACATTGAGTGGTGTCTTTGGAACGCGGACGACGATATGAAGAATTTCCAGCGTAACTTCAGCACCGGCGAAGTGGAAGTGGTCGGCTCCACCCTGTACCATAAGACAGAATACCGGGAGCGCCGCAACCACTATGCGCTCTTTTCCGTAAACGTCCCTATCGACGCCTTTGAAACGGATCGGGATTCCTTCCTGGGCGCGTACCGCAGCAACCAGAATCCGGAAGCGGTGGAAAAGGGACAGCTTTCCAACTCCATCGCCAGCGGCTGGTCGCCGGTGGCCGCCCATCAGATCAACCTGTCCTTACAGCCCGGCGAATCCCGCAGCTTCATCTTTGTGACCGCCTACATAGAGCTGCCCAGGGAAGAAAAGTGGGAAGCGCCCGGCATCATCAACAAGGCGCCCGCCAATGCGCTTCTGGCGCGCTATTGCGACGACGCTTCCGTGGCCGCCGCCTTTGCCGAACTGAACGCTTACTGGAAACAGCTTCTGACCCGTTACAGCCTGCAGTCCTCCTCCGAGGAGCTCAACCGGATGGTGAACACCTGGAACCAGTATCAGTGCATGGTGACCTTCAACATGTCCCGCAGCGCTTCCTATTATGAATCCGGTATCGGCCGCGGCATGGGCTTCAGGGATTCCTGCCAGGATCTGCTGGGCTTTGTGCATCTGATTCCCGACCGGGCCAGAGAGCGTATTCTGGATATCGCCGCCACGCAGTTTGAGGACGGCAGCGCCTACCATCAGTACCAGCCCCTCACCAAACAGGGCAACGCGGACATCGGCAGCGGCTTCAACGACGATCCGCTCTGGCTCATCGCGGGCACCGGCGCTTACATCCGCGAGACCGGCGATATGAGCATTCTGGACGAGCCGGTTCGCTTCAACAGCGTACCCGGCACGGAACAGCCCCTTTTAGAGCATCTGAAACGCTCCTTTACCTTTACCGTTACCCATAAAGGTCCCCACGGTCTGCCCCTGATCGGACGCGCGGACTGGAACGACTGCCTGAATCTGAACTGCTTCTCCGAAGAACCCGGCGAATCCTTCCAGACCTTCGGCCCCAGCGAGGGCCCCGTGGCGGAATCCGTCTTTATCGGCGGTATGTTTGTCAAATACGGTGAAGAATACGCGCAGATTCTGGAAAATCTGGGCCGGAACGAAGAAGCGGCGGCGGCCAGGGCAGAAGTGGCCAAGGTCTATGACGCCCTGCTGGATGCGGGCTGGGACGGAGATTGGTTCGTCCGCGCCTATGACGCATACGGCCAGAAAGTCGGCTCCCGCGAATGTGAAGAAGGCCAGATCTTCATTGAGCCCCAGGGCTTCTGTGTCCTGGCCGGCGTCGGCGTGAAAGAGGGCCTGGCAAAGAAGGCGCTGGATTCCGTCAAAGAAAAGCTGGATACCAAATATGGCGTCATGCTGCTGCAGCCCGCCTACACCAAGTATCATGTGGAACTGGGCGAGGTCAGCTCCTATCCGCCCGGCTACAAGGAAAATGCCGGTATCTTCTGCCATAACAATCCCTGGATCTCCATTGCGGAAACCGTGATCGGCAGAGGGGAAAGGGCCTTCGAGGTCTACAAAAAAACCTGTCCCGCCTTCCTGCAGGACATCAGCGAAATCCATCGCACGGAGCCCTATGTGTACTCCCAGATGGTGGCCGGCGCGGACGCGGTGCACCACGGCGAAGCCAAGAACAGCTGGCTGACCGGAACCGCCGCCTGGACCTTTGTCAATGTTTCCCAGTACATTCTGGGCATTATGCCCGACTGGAAGGGCCTGAAGGTAGACCCTTGCGTACCGGCGGATCTGGGCGCTTTCGATATCCACCGGACGTTCCGCGGAGCGGAGTATGACATTCACGTGGAGAACCCCAATCAGGTGGAAAAAGGCGTCGCTTCCATGACCGTGAACGGAAAAGCGGTGGACGGCTGTCTCATTCCTTTTGAAGAAGGCACGACCCACTACGATGTAAAGGTTGTGATGGGATAAAAAATCCCTAAGAAAAAGGGGCTGTCGGGAAATAACCAGCCCTAAGACAGGGAGATATGAGAACCAGCCGGATCTCATATCTCCCTAAATTT
>CANRGX010000020.1 GCA_947630215.1 uncultured Eisenbergiella sp.
AGAGTGCCTCCTTTTTAGTGTCTGATTTATTGTAACAGGTAGTGCATGATCGTGTCTACTTATTTAGTATAGATCCACAACGAGTTTTACGCACGCGATACCAGCCGGAAGATACGGGCGGTAAACAAGTCCAAGGGTGAGCGAGGCATCCCTCTAACCACCAACATCCCCTACGGTTACGTCAAAAACCCGGAGGATAGGACGAACTGGCTTGTGGACGAGGAAGCGGCACAGGTGGTGAAACGCATTTTCAACCTCTGCATGGAGGTGCGGGGATCGAAACAGATCGCACAGGTGCTGAAAGAGGAGAAAATTCTGGCTCCAAATGCCTACAGACGTAAGGAAGGGTTGAATGTTCCCGGCATGGAAAGTGCTGACCAATATGGTTGGAATCCGACTGTCGTTGCCAACATTCTGGAACGCAGGGAGTACACCGGCTGTACGGTGAATTTCAAGACCTACACTAACTCAATCTGGGATAAGAAGAAACGGGACAATCCGGAAGAAAACTGGGCTATTTTTGAAGGTACCCATCCGGCCATCATTGAGCCGGAAGTGTGGGAAAAAGTTCAGGAAATCCGCCGGCAGCGTCACCGCAGGACAAGGACAGGCAAGAGCAGTATGTTTTCCGGCCTTATCTACTGTGCAGACTGTGGGGCGAAGATGTACTATTGCACCAGCAACAAGTATGAGAAACGGCAGGATCACTTCGTCTGCTCCCGCTATCGCGATACTGCCGGAAGCTGTACGATACACTACATCCGGGCG
Organism: uncultured Eisenbergiella sp.; assembly: GCA_947630215.1. GTDB lineage: Bacteria > Bacillota > Clostridia > Lachnospirales > Lachnospiraceae > Gallintestinimicrobium. Next base: position 769 of record CANRGX010000020.1, read on the forward strand.
GTGGTGCTGGAGCAAATGGTCTGGATGCACATGGAGGCTGTGATAGCGTATGTGTCCCGCCATGAGGCTTACTTCCGCAAACAGATGGAACAAAGGCTTCCGCTGCAAAGTCAGGAAACGATCCGTATGCACAGAAAAAAGCTGGCGCAGGATGAAAAGCGCATTGCTGAACTTGACCGGCTTTTTATCCGTATCTATGAGGATAACGTAGCTGGACGGGTGAGCGATGAACGGTTCGCCATGATGAGCAGGAACTACGAAGATGAGCAGGAACAGCTCAAGGCCGAAGTGCAGACATTACAGCAGGAAATTGAAGTACAGGAACGACAGATTCAAGATTTGGAACAGTTTATCAAGCGGGTACGCAAGTACGCTGATCTAAGGGAACTGACGCCATACGCCCTGCGGGAGCTTGTGAAAGCAATTTATATTGGGGCGCCGGACAAGTCCAGCGGCAAGCGGCGGCAGGAAATTCGCATTGAGTATGACCTTGTGGGCTACATCCCGTTGGATAAGCTGATGGAACAGGAAAAGCAGGAAACGGCATGACCGAAATCATGCCGTCCCTGCAAAACTTGATAAAACTTTCTTACGATAGCCCCGGTTTACCTGGGTTCTTTCAAGAGAAATCTTCCATAAAAATCAGGGCCGGAAACCTGTTGGTACGGGTTTCCGGCCCTTTTCCTATTTTCTTTTCTTCTGCCGGCGGGCTATCCGCCGCTTACCCGGTATATTTTACCAGCGTCGCGCGAACCGCGCCGGGCCCGGCCACCAGTTCTTTCAAATAGCTGCACACCCGATCCGCCAGACCGGCCTCGTACAGATCCACGCCAAAAATCTTCGCTTTTTTCAGAAGCGGTTCCAAAACCGCCGTATCTGCTTCCTTCCCCAGCGCAAAGCCCGCCACATACGGGCAAACCGTATCCAGCAGCGGATCGGAACTCAATTCAAAGGGTCTGCCCTCATCGTCCACTGCCATCAGGTAGCGCAGCCAGCCCGCAAATACCAGCGGAATGAGCTTTAAGTCCGCCACGTCCAGCGTCTTGTCTGCGGCGTAGGCCTTGATTGTTTCCCCGAACCGGATCGGCAGCTTCTGCGAGGTATCGGTGGCAATCCGCTGCGGCGTGTCCGGCATGAATGGATTGGGAATGCGCACGTTCAGCACCGTATCCAGAAATTCCTTCGGATCCAGCACGCCGGGATCGGTCACCACAGGCAGGCCCTCCTGATAGCCGATGGTGCGCACCAGCCGCGCCAGCTGCGGATCCTGCATTTCGTCGGAAATTTTCCGATAGCCCAGCAGGCAGCCGAATACCGCCAGCGCCGTATGCAGCGGATTTAAGCAGGTACAGACCTTCATCCGCTCCACTTTGTCCACCGTCTCGCGGTCCGTAAATAAAAATCCGCACTTTTCCAGCGCGGGACGGCCGCCCGGAAAATCGTCCTCTATCACCAGATACTCGCACTCCTCCGCATTGACGAAGGGGGCCGCATAGGTGCCCCTTGCCGTAACGGCCGGATCGGCGTCCTCCAGCCCGTCTGCCTTGAGCATTTCCAGCACGGAAGCGTCGGGGCGCGGCGTGATCTTATCGATCATCGTCCACGGGAAGGAAACGGCGCTTTTATCGGTCACATAGTCCCAAAATCCGGCGTCCGCCGTTTTGTTTTCCACCCATGCCTGCGCAAAGGTGCAAATGGCGTCCCGCAGCCGATCCCCGTTATGGGAGCAGTTATCCATACTGACCATGGCAATGGGTTTTTTCCCCGCCTGATACCGGCAGTACAGCAGCGCGGCCACCTTTCCCATATAGCTGGCCGGCTTTTGGGGCCCGTTTTCCAGATCCGCCCTGACGGAAGCGAGCAGCTCCCCGGATCCGCTGCCCAGGCTGTATCCCTTCTCCGTAATGGTAAAGGAAGCGATCTGGAGGGAATCCTTCCGGAAAATTTCGGCCAGTCTCCCATACTGTTCTGCATTTTCGGAATCCAGGATACAGGATTCCATAACGCTGCCGACCACCGTTTTTTCCACGTTTCCGTCCGCCTTTAACGTCACCAGGACGGACAGATTGTCGTGCGGATGGTACATTTTTTCTATGAGCTCGTAATCAAAGCCCTCCGCCGCGATCAGTCCCCGATCCAGCGTCCCGTCGTTTAAGAGGTTCTGTACCGCGTTTGCCTGAAAAGCCCGGAAAATATTCCCCGCGCCAAAATGGATCCAAAACGGATTCTCCCGGGTCGCCTGTCCTACCTTCTCCCGGTCGTACTGCGGCAGCCGGTAACCGGCCGCTTCCCACTGCTTTCTGTCTCTGATCCCTTCTCTGTCAAGCTTCATTGTTTTTTCTTACCCCTCTCCGCTTTCTCAATGGCTTCCCAAAGCCCGTTTAAGTACGCCGCGCCCAGCGCACGGTCGTACAGCCCGTACCCCGGCATGGCCACTTCGTCCCAGATCATGCGCCCGTGATCGGGGCGGATGGGCCCGTCAAACCCGATCTCGTACAGCGCCTTCATAATCTCATACATATCAAAAGTACCGTCGGAGGACAGATGGGCCGATTCCTCAAAATTGGTGGGCGAGAGGAATTTCAGGTTCCGCACATGGGCAAAGTGGATCCTGCCCTTCAGGGAACGGATCATATCGGGAAGATCGTTTTCCAGGTTTGTCCCGTAGGATCCGGAGCAGAACGTCACGCCGTTGTGGGGGTCGTCCACCATCTTCATCATCCGCAGGATATTCGCCTTGTTGATGATGATACGCGGCAGGCCGAATACGCTCCAGGCGGGATCGTCCGGATGAATGGCCATCTTAATATCATACCGGTTGCAGACAGGCATGATCCGCTCCAGAAAATACTTTAAGTTATCGAACAGTTTTTCCTCGTCCACGTCCTTATAGAGCGCAAACAACTCCTTCACATGGGCCATGCGCTCCGGTTCCCAGCCCGGCATGACGGTGCCGTTGGTATCCCCGGCAATGGAGGCAAACATTTTTTCCGGATCCAGGGCGTCCACCGCTTCCTGGGTATAGGCCAACACCGTGGAACCGTCGGGCCGCACCCGGGCCAGCTCGGTTCTGGTCCAGTCGAATACCGGCATAAAGTTATAACAGACCAGATGGATGTCCTCTTTCCCCAGATTTTCCAGCGTTTCTATGTAATTGTCGATATACTGCTCTCTTTCCGGCGCGCCAATCTTGATGGCGTCGTGGATGTTGACGCTTTCGATGCCGGCGATGTGCATACCGGCCGCCTCCACTTCCTCCTTCAGTGCCCGAATGCGCTGGCGGCTCCAGACCTCCCCCGCCGGCACGTCGTAAAGCGTGGTGATCACGCCCGTCACGCCCGGAATCTGACGAATCTGTCTGAGCGTCACCGTATCGAATTTACTCCCGTACCACCGCAATGTCATTTCCATATTCTGGCTTTCCCCTTTCCTGCAAAACCCCTGTTTCTTTTTATTTTATCAGCTTATTCTTAAAAAGTCCACTGTCCGGCGCAGGCCGCCGCGATGGACAGCCCTGCCTGTTCGTTATAAGGAATCAGCGTCGCCTGGAAGGCATGGTACAAATCCGACTTGCCCGGCCAGACCGTGCCCATGAGCGCGTTCTTTTCATCCAGCTGGTGAAACCAGGAACCGTTTACCCGGTCGTGCACCACGGTATCCAGATACTCCATGAAGACGGCATAGTCCTGCGCGTAGGCCTCCCGGCCGCTGACCCGGGACAAAACGGCGGAGGTGTTGATGGCTTCCGCCAGCGTCCAGTGCATCCGGTCGTGCACCACCGGTTTTCCGTTCCAGTCCGTGGTGTAGACGATCCCCGGCGCGCCGTCGCAGTTCCAGGCATCGGAAACGGCCCGGCGGTACAGCTTTTCTGCCGCTTCCAGATAGGGTTTGCTCTCTTTCGTCCCCTGTCCGTAGACGGACAGGGCCCACTGGGTAATCAGCCTGGCCCACTCTATGCCGTGGCCCGGCGTGGCCCCGTAGGGTTTAAAAGGATCGTCCGGTCTTTCCCTGTTGCACTCCAGGTCCGCTTTCCAGTCCTTGGTAAAATGCTCCGGCAGGCGCCATTCGTTCTGGCTGCCCCACTCCAGCACATGGGCGATGATCCGGCCCGCGCGGGCGCGGTATGTTTCATCCGAAAGGGCATCCGCCACCGCCAGAAACGCTTCCACCGTGTGCATATTGGCGTTGAGCCCCCGGTAATCGTCCAGCACGGTAAATTCCGTGTTCCAGGTGTCGCAGGACAGCCCTTCTTTTTCATTCCAGAATTTCTCGTCATACAGCCGGCAGGCGTCCTCCAGCAACTCCTTTGCCCCGGCCCGGCCGGCCAGCAGGGCGGAGGAAGCCGCCAAAATCACAAACGCATGGGCATAACACTGCTTGGTGGGAAGCGCTTTCCCATCCGCGCCAAGTCCGGCGAACCATCCGCCGTTGACCCGGTCGCGCAGTTCTCCCGCCAGCCCTTTCAGTCCGGCGTCGGCCAGTTGCCCGCATCCTTCATATCCCAGCATCTGCCCGATGCTGTAGACGTGGGTCATCCGGGAGGTGATCCAGGTTTCCCTGGGACGATCCGTCCAGGGCGTGCCGTCGTCCCCCAGATAATAGGAGGATCCGCCCGGAGAAGGAAACTGTTTTCCAAACGCCAGCAGTTCTTCTCTCAGTTCCTTTAAAAACGCTTTGTTTTCCGCCGTATCCAGCTGATATTTCCTGTTCTTTTCCATCCCGTCTTCTCCCTCTCCTTTCCGCAGGCACACCGTCCCGTCTCATCCGGAAGATACAGTTGGATCATAAACAATCCCCCGGCGCTTGTCAAGTCTCCCCCGGCGGCGGATGGAGCCGGATCCCGAAAAAAGAAAGGGAAGCGGAATGGGCACCGCCTCCCTCATAAAGAACTGCTTTGGTTCGTGTTATGGATCGTGTTACGCCACGTGCTCCAGCACCACGCCGTGCGCAATGCCCGGCACCGCCTGCCCCTCATTGAAGCTGGTTTTGGAGAGCAGGGCGCCCGTGGGGACAAAGAGCACCCGTTTCCAGACGCCTTCCTCCAGCTGTTTTAAAATATAGGCCGACAGCACGGCGGCGGAACAGCCGCATCCGGAGCCGCCCGCATGGGTATCCTGTTTTTGGGCGTCGTAAATTTCAATGCCGCAGTCCGTATGCTGCGCGGCAATATCGATCCCCTGCTCCAGCAGCAGATCCAGCAGGGCCCGCTGTCCCACCGTTCCCAGATCGCCCGTGATGATCCGGTCATAGTCCTCCGGGCTGCGGCCAAAATCCTGCAGATTCTGCCGGATGGTATCCGCCGCGGCGGGAGCCATGCAGACGCCCATGTTCAAGCTGTCCTTGACGCCAAAATCCACAATGCGCCCCGGCGTGATGCCCGTGATCACGGCCCGGGCCCGGTCGCCCCTGCCATTGCTCAAAATAAACGCGCCGCTGCCCGTAACGGTCCAGGTGGCGGACAGCGGGCGCTGGTTTCCGTACCCCAGCGGGAAGCGGAATTCCTTTTCCGCGCTGGCAAAATGACTGCTGGTGACGCAGCCCACATACTCCGCAAAGCCCCCGGCAATGGCCATGGCGCCCAGACTCAGGGAAAGGCCGCAGGTAGAACAGGCCCCGTAGAGACCGAACAGCGGCCGTTCATACTGGGCCAGTCCGAAGCTGGTGGCAATGCTCTGCCCCAGCAAATCGCCGGCAAACAGATACCTAAGATCCGTGGAATGCAGATTCGCCTTAGCGAGGGCCAGATGCAGCGCGTCCTGCTGCAGGCTGCTCTCCGCTTCCTCCCAGGTGCTGCATCCGAACAGATCGTCCTCTCCTATCCGGTCAAACAGATCCGAAAGCGGCCCCTGCCCTTCCTTTTTTCCCACTACAGATGCGCTGGCGCGGATGAAAACGGGCACGGGAAATTTCACGCTCTGTCCGCCGCAGGCAAACATCGCCTTATCGCCCTGTTCCTTCGGAATTTCCTGATTTTCCATACTGATTCCTCCATACCATATCTTTTGCGGCAAAGCGGATGTCCTGCAGCCGCTGTTTTTCCATTCCCACATAGTATGGGAAAATCAGTCCGTTTTTATTCCGACCGTTTTTTGTCCCTGCTTTTAGTCCAGATCGACGTCATATTCCAGAATTTCTCCCGAAACCGCGTCAATGGTGTAACTGTACTCTGTCCTGCCCTGATAAAACTCGACCTCGTATTCCAGCCTTCCGTCGTCGTAGTCCTTCTCTGTCCTGAGAAACTGCACCTCGGATTCGGTCAGCTTCGCATGATCCAGAGCAATTTCCTTCGCCCTCTCGGCCCCGATTTCCTCATTTTTCACCTGATTCGTGCCGCCATCCGTCTTTCCTGCAGCGCCGGTCTCACCGGACGCCATGTCCTGAGGCGGAACCGAGGTTTCCTCCGGCGTGGCGGGCTGGGCGGCGGGCTGGGCGGTGGGCTGTGCAGCGGGCTGGGCCTGCGCGCGCTGTCCGGCCCCGCTTCTTTGCCCCTCGATATCCCTTACAAGGACGGCCCCGTCCCTGGCCTGGATCACGTATTCATATTCCGCACCGCCGCTGTAGAAATCCACCTCATACAAAAAACGGCCGTCGTCAAACTCCAGCCGGCTGCGCAGCGCCGTCACCTCCGATTCCTTCAGTCCCGCATCCGCCAGCGCCACGGCCGCAGCGGCGGATTTCCCGATCCCCCGTCCGGACACAACGATAACCGCGGCGGCGAGAACCGCCAGAACAATGACGGTAAGACAGGCGGCCGAAACAGCCGCTCTCTTGGGTGTACGAAACAAATTTTTCATTCTTCGACCTCCTTTCCGGATTATCAATAACAGTATAGGCACGTTCTTTGGTATCGTCAATCCCTTCTCCCAAATCTCCGTTTCAAAAAACAGTGTCCTCCGGATACCGGCTCTGCGGGAAAAAAGACGCCCGGGCTTGTCCCGGACGTCCTTTTTGCTGTTCTTTCTTCCTGTGCCTTCCGCCGTATCTGGTTTTGGCACAGCGCTTTTTCATTCCACCTTTTCTCCAAGGAACTGCAGAAAAACGTCCTTGGCTTTCGCATATCTGGGCCTGCTGACCGGAATCACCCTGCCGTCCGTCAGCTCCGCCCCTTTTGCGGAAAAGACGCGGATCTGCTTCATGTTGACCAGATAACTCTGGTGTACCCGCACAAAATACTCCGGCAGCCGCTCCTCCAGATCGCCCAGCTTCATATTCACCCGGATATCCTCCTCCCGGGTGTGCACCGTGAGGACACGCCTTTCGCTCTCCACGTACCAGATATCCTCCGCCTTCACCCGCGCGATAAAGCTCTTGGAGATCAGTGTCACGGACGCGGCCTCTCCTTCTTCGATCTGGTCTATTGCCCGTTCCACCGCCTCCAGCAGCTTTTCCTGCTTGATTGGCTTTGCCAGAAGATAGACCGGATTGGCCTCAAAAATATCTTCCGCGCATTCCAGTGCTCCCGTTGCAAAAATGGTCTTCACGTTGCCGAAGATCTCCTGCACCTGCTTCGCCACGCTAATCCCATTTTCTTCCTCCTGCCTGACATCCATAATCATGATGTCGGCTTTTTTACGTTCATCTCTCTGCCATGCGCGCAACAATTCCCTGCCTGACGGATAAGCGGCAATCTGTAACTCCTTTCCGTACTGTGCAGCCAGTATCCTTCGCATTGCTTCCAATGTGTCGCAACTGCTGTCACAAATTGCGATTTTTTTCATGATACTCTCCCCTGTCTGTACTGTAACACCTTCTCTTGGGTCGATAATTCCGTCGTTGTTGCCTGTATTACGTTTTCTGATACGTCCTCTGAGTTTATATTAGCACACATCAAAAGTTTTGCACTAAATTAGATACAATATGTAAAACAAATGACAAATTTTGTTTGTAAAAAAAGCGGCTGTCCTGCGTTTTCTCCGCACAACAGCCGCCTGCCGTTTTATCCTTCTTTTTTTATGCCGCCATATCCGCGAAACCGCGTAAACTGGGGCACTGTCCGCCAATCAGACCTGCGCCACATCCTTCATGGAGAAGCTCATCCTGCCCATCTTGTCCTTGCCCAGGCAGACCACGGTGACTTTGTCTCCCAACGTCAGCACGTCTTCCACACGGTTGATCCGGTGCTTGGCGATCTTGGAAATGTGAACCATGCCCTCCTTGCCGGGCGCAAATTCCACGAACGCGCCGAACTCTTTAATGCTTACGACCACGCCCTTAAAGATCTGGCCCGCCTCAAAATCGGTGACGATGATCTGAATCATCTCTACCGCCTTCTTCATCATCTCCGGATCGGTGCCGCATACGGAAACCTTTCCGTCGTCGGTAATATCGATCTTCACGCCGGTACGGGCAATGATCTCATTGATGGTCTTGCCTCTCTGACCAACCACCTCGCCGATCTTCTCCGGATCGATCTGAAGGGATATGATCTTGGGCGCATAGGGGCCGACCTCCGGCCTGGGCGCCGCGATACAGGGCGCCAGGATCTCGTTGATGATGTACTCCCGCGCCTCCTTGGTCCTGGCAATGGCCTCCTCCACGATCTGTCTGGTCAGTCCGTGAATCTTAATATCCATCTGAATGGCAGTGATGCCGTCATGGGTGCCCGCCACCTTGAAATCCATGTCGCCGAAGAAATCCTCCAGCCCCTGGATATCGGTCAGCACGATGTAGTCGTCGTCCGTGTCGCCGGTCACCAGTCCGCAGGAAATTCCCGCCACGTGCTTCTTAATCGGTACGCCCGCCGCCATCAGGGAAAGGGTGGAGGCGCACACGGAAGCCTGGGAGGTAGAGCCGTTGGACTCAAAGGTCTCGGACACGGTGCGGATCGCATAAGGGAACTCGTCCTCGGAGGGCAGTACGGGCATCAGAGCCTTTTCCGCCAGCGCGCCGTGACCGATCTCCCGGCGTCCCGGCCCCCTGGGGGGCTTGGTCTCGCCTACGGAATAGGACGGGAAATTATAGTGGTGCATATATCTTTTGTTCACTTCGTTCTCATCCAGTCCGTCGATGCGCTGCATCTCGGACAGAGGCGCCAGCGTGCAGACATTGCAGATCTGCGTCTGGCCGCGGGTGAACATGGCGGATCCGTGCACGCGGGGAATCAGATCGATCTCCGCCGCCAGCGGACGGATCTGGTTGATGGCGCGCCCGTCCGGCCGCTTGTGATCCCTTAAAATCATCTTCCGGACGGTCTTCTTCTGATACTGATAGACCGCGTCGCCAAGAACGGCCAGCCACTCCTCGTTATCCGCAAACGCTTCCTCCAGTCTCTCGGTGATCTTGCGGATGTTTTCCTCTCTCACCTGCTTCTCGTCGGTGAAAACGGCTTCCTCCATCTCTGTGGGAGGAACGATCTCGCGGATCGCGGCAAACAGCTCTTCCGGAACCGCGCAGCTGGTATACGTATGTTTGGGCTTCCCGACTTCCGCCACAATCTGATTGATAAACGCGATGATCTCCTGGTTGATGTCGTGGGCCTTATAGATGGCCTCGATCATCTTATCCTCGGGCACCTCGTTGGCGCCGGCCTCGATCATGATGACCTTTTCGGCGGTAGAAGCAACCGTCAGCTGTAAGTCACCTTTTTTCCACTGCTCCTGGCTGGGATTGACCACGAACTCGCCGTCCACCAGTCCCATCTGCGTCATGGCGCAGGGGCCGTCAAAGGGAATATCGGAAATGCAGGTCGCGATTGCGGAGCCCAGCATGGCCACCAGCTCGGGACGGCACGCGGGATCCACGGAAAGCACCAGATTGTCCAGGGTCACATCGTTGCGGTAATCCTTGGGGAACAGGGGACGCATGGGCCGGTCGATAACGCGCGCGGTAAGCACGGAATTTTCACTGGCCTTGCCCTCTCTCTTATTGAAGCCGCCGGGGATCTTGCCCACCGAATACAGCTTCTCCTCGAACTCTACGGAAAGCGGGAAGAAATCGATGCCCTCCCTGGGCTTCTCGCTGGCCGTCGCCGTGGACAGCACGGTGGTATCTCCGTAGTGCATAAACGCCGCGCCGTTTGCCTGGGCGGCCACGCGGCCGACATCGACGCTCAGCGTCCGGCCGCCAATTTCCATTGAAAATGTCTTATACATTGCTCCTCTCCTTTTTCTGAAATCGTTACCGGTGAAAAACGGACAGAAGACGCCGAAACTACTGATAAAAGCACCAAAAGGATGCGCTTATCAGTGGTCTCGGAAGCATTCTTCTGGCCGTCTTGTCACATTTTTCAGAAGAAAGGCGGAGAGACCGGCATATGCCGGTCGTTCATCCGCCTTATTTCTGTCTGTTACTTTCTGATACCAAGTCTTTCAATCAGGGAACGGTACCGCTCGATGTCCTTCTTCTTGAGGTAATCTAACAGTCCTCTCCTCTGGCCTACCATCTGCAGAAGGCCCCTTCTGGAATGGTGATCCTTGGGATTCTGCTTCAGATGCTCCGTCAGCTCCTGGATCCTGGCGGTCAGTACGGCAACCTGAACCTCCGGTGAACCGGTGTCGCCTTCCGTGCGCGCATACTCCTGAATGATCGCGGTTTTCTTTTCCTTGGAAATCATAAAAACTCCTCCTTTTCTCCTGGCGTTCAGCCACGGCGCGCTGCGCCGTCTGCCGCCTGACTGCCTGGCACTAAGACCGGGTCGGAGTGTCCCGTACCTGAGCGCCGGCTAAACTCACACTGGTACAGTATAGCATAGAAACCGGATTCTGTAAACTAAAAGATGGAAACAATTCAACCTGTTTTTTTCTTCCGTTCCTAGGACAGGATCCGTCTGACGCAATAGGGCGTGCGGTAGGTGGCGTTGGAAATTTTGATTCCGGTGCGCGGGCTGCTGGCGTGGATCACCTGGCCGTTCCCGATATAGATCGCCACATGGTTGACGGTTCCGTTTTTCGCGTAAAAGACCAGATCGCCCGGCTTGGCCTGGGACAGGGAAATCTTGCTGCCCATTTGGGACTGGCTGACGGAATAGTGCGGCAGGCTCACGCCAAACTTCTTGAACACGCTCATCACAAAGCCGGAACAGTCCGCCCCCTTGGTCAGGCTCGTACCGCCCCAGACATAAGGATTGCCCAAAAACTGCTTGGCGTAATTGACCAGATCCACGCGCACGTCGGACACGCCCTGCCCGTATTTGAGCTCCGTCATGCTGACCGCCTTTTCCAGCTTCTTGGCAACGTCCACGTACTCGCCAAAGACAAATGCCTTTTCATCATCCAGCATGATCTCGACCCATTGATCCAGTACCTCGACCACTTCCAGTTCTTCCCCTTCGGCCACCAGCGTAATGACCGGGGCGTCCAGGCTCGGTTCCTCCCGCACGCGCAGGCCGCCGGAGTTGCAGACCGCCATCTCCGTCGCCTTCTCATCCGCCAGTTCTCTCGCCTCGGCCCCGGTGAGCATATATTCCGCGCTGACATAGCCCTTCACCTTGCCGGACTGGATCAGATACCAGCCGTTCTCCTCGTCCAGCACATCCGCTCCGGCGTTCTTGGGCATCTTGCCCACCAGCTCGCCCTTCTCGTCGGGCGACTTGCGCACGTTTAAGTAATCGTTGACATTGGCGATCCCTAAGTTCTCATAACCGTATATTTTTTTCCGTTCCTGCTTTGCCGACTCCGCCGCTTCCAGATACGCGCTGCTGTCCAGCGTATCGTCCAGAATGGCGCCGATCCCCGCCGAACGCACGGCGTCATGCACCGTGCCGCTCCCGGCTGATGCGCGTACCGGCAGGCAGAAGAACCACACCGCCCAGAGCGCGCCGATCAGACAAATTTTTCTGATGCTGTCCATTCGCATTCCCCTGTATGTAACATTTGCGTCTCAGTATGTAATATTTGTGTAACAATTTTATTATAAAAAAAGCGGGGCCGCTTGTCAATGTCATTTCCAGGAAACGCGGCAGGAAAACCTGTGCAGACGCCCTGCCGCTTTCCTCATTCGCTGTCCCGCATGGCAAATGCAATATTGGTGGCGTGATCCGCCACACGTTCCAGTCCCGAAATCAGATCGGAATAGACCATACCCGCTTCCGGCGTGCAGGCGTTGTTCTTTAAGCGCTCAATATGGCGCTCCTGGAGCTGCCTTTCCTTCTCGTCGATGGCGTCCTCCAGACGCATCACGTCATCCATATGGGTCTCCGAGCCGGTGGTAAAGATCTCCACCGCATAACGGATGATATCGTTTACCATATCCAGAAGCTCTCCCAGTTCCCGCTGGGCTTCCCGTGAAAAGACCAGTCCCGTCTCCTTCCGTCTTCTGGCGGCGTCGGCCACGTTTTCCGCGTGATCGCCGATGCGCTCGATATCGTTCACCACATGGAACAGCGCGCCCAGGCTTTTCAAATCCTCAATGGGCAGCGTGGTCTGGTTGATCTTCACCAGATAATTGGTGATGGCGTGATTGAGGAAATTGATGTTTTCCTCCACCGTATAGACTTCCTCAATATCCTCCGCATCCAATGTAATCAGCGCGTTCATGGCGCGGTTTAAGTTCTCGCTGGCCAGAGACGCCATGCGATCCAGTTCGTTGATGACCTCCACCACCGCCGTGGCCGGATTGAATACCACTCTGTCTCCGATATATTTGAGGGTAAAGTTATCCCTGTAGTTGATCTTCTTATCGTCCCCCGGCACCAGCAGATAGGTAAGACGCACCAGCAGACCGGAAAAGGGAAACAGGACAATCACCTGGAAAATTTTGAAGGAGGTATGGGCATTGGCCACAAGGCGTCCCGGATCCTTTGAGATCCGCTGCAGAAGACCCATGACAAAATCCATTCCCACCTGCAGGATCACGAACATTAAAACCGTGCCGAAGACGTTGAACAGAAAGTGAATCAGCGCCGCGCGCTTGGCGTCCTTTTTGCCCGCCATGGACGCCAGCAGCGCCGAAGTACAGGCGCCAATATTACAGCCCAGAATAATATAAAGACAGATCGGCAGTTCCAAAAGCCCCTGGTTTGCCATGAGCAGGACGATACTGACCGTCACGGAGGAGCTCTGGATGACGGCGGTGAGCAGCGTCCCTGTCACAACCGCCAGGAAAGGATTGCGCAGCGAGTGCAAAAGCTGTACCAGCGATTCCATGTCCCGCATCCCCGCCATGGCGGAGGACATGCCGGAAAGCCCCATAAACAGGACGCCGAAGCCCAGCACAATGTTGGAAATCTTTACGATATTCTGCTTCTTGCAGAACATGACCCCGATGACGCCTGCCAGTAAAAAGGCCGGGGCCGCTTTGGAAAGATTGAAGGACACCAGCTGGGAAGTGACCGTGGTACCGATGTTGGCGCCCAGGATCACGCCCGCCGCCTGATACAGGTTCATCAGTCCCGAGTTGACAAAGCTGACCACCATCACCGTACAGGCGGAGGAGGATTGGATAATCGCGGTAAAAATCACGCCTACGACCATGCCGAGAAAGCGGTTCTTCGTAAACATCTCCAGAATCCCTCTCAGCCGCGCACCCGCCGCCTTCTCGATGCTGTCGCTCATCATGTTCATGCCCAGCAAAAACAGGCCGAGCCCTCCGGCAAGCGACAGGAGCATTCCACCAATCTCCATCTTGTCCTCCCTGTAAGCGCATTCCGATCTTATTCTACTTTATAATCGAAAAACTTACAAGATTTTTCTTTCCCGCCCCGCGGCAATATCTTTTGCCAGCTGCTCCCGCAGCGCCGCCAGACTGTCGAATTTCTGTTCCGGGCGGCAGAAGGACAACAGGCGCACCGTGAGGAAGGAATCGTACATATCCCCTTTGAAATCGTACAGATAGGTTTCCACGCCCACCGTTTTTTCTTCCGTTTGCGCCACCGTGGGACGGACGCCGATATTGGTCAGCCCCCGAAAAATCCCTCCTGCGCATTCCACCTCCGACCGGTAGACCCCATAGGGAGGCAGCAGCTTGCTTTCCGGCGGCACCTGATTGACCGTGGGAAACCCCAGCGTCCGGCCCAGCTGCCGGCCCCGCACCACCTTTCCCATGATCGCGTAGGGCGCGCCCAGCAGACGGCTTGCTTCCTCCATCCTGCCGTTCTGCACGGCGTCCCGTACCCGGGTAGAACTGATGGGCGCGCCGCCGTCCATTACCTTTTCCACGATCTCTACCCGGTAACCGCCCTGTTCCTGAAAGGCCCGCAGCAAACGGCAGTCCCCCCGGCCGCCCTGTCCGAAGGACAGATCCTCTCCCGCCGCCACGAAAGCGGCGTGCATACTGTCACAGAGAACCTCCCGGATAAACAGCTCCGGCGGCATGGCGGCGCTCCGGCGGTTCAGCGGGAACTCCACCAGCACGTCCACCCCCAGCTGTCCGAAAAAGTGTCTCTTTTCCTCCCTGGTCGTCAGCTCCCTGCTGCCCTGGGGTGAAAAAAACGCCGCGGGAGAGGGATCGAACGTAAACACAACCGCCAGCAGCCCTTCCTTTTTTGCCTCCAGAATCCGGGACAGCAGCAGCCGGTGTCCCCGGTGCAGGCCGTCAAACTTTCCGATGACCACCGCGCTTTTCCCGTCCAGACAAAATTTTTCCGTTCCCGAAACGATCTGCATCCCTCTTTACGTATCCTTTCCCAAAAACAGTTTCACCGGCCGAAAGCGGCGCAGATCCGCCTGCCAGCCATAGACGCCGTAAAAGAAGCCGTCCGCATCATAGACCCGGATCTGCCGCTCTGTGGGCGCTTCTGCTTCTCTGCCCGTCCCGTCTTCCCACAACTTCTTAGGAAATTCCAGCACTTCCTCCGGCAGCGGATTGCCGTTTTGGGCCAGCTTGCGGCCTTCCTCCAAAATCCTCCCGGCGGGCAGATGCAAAAAAATCCTGTCCGTCGGGATTAGGATGCTCTCCAGCCGTCCCTGCCCTGCAAGGGTTTCGATTTCGGACAGGGTATGGGCGTCCTGTAACAGAAACGATCCGCTCCTGGTGCGCACCAGACTTTCCATCGCCGCCCCGCATCCCAGCTTCCGGCCGATATCGTGACACAGCGTCCGGATATAAGTGCCCTTGGAACAGGACACGGTCATCGACACGCGGGGCAGGCAAATCCCATGGATCTCAATGGAATGGATGGTGACGCGGCGGCTTTCCCGCTCCACCACCTTACCGGCCCTCGCCAGATCGCACAGCTTTTTCCCGTTGACCTTGAGCGCGGAATACATGGGCGGGATCTGGTCATATTCACCCACAAAGGAAAGCACGGCCTGCCGGATCTGCTCCGGTTCTGCCTCCACCGGCCTTTGGGCCAGGATCTGTCCCGTGGTATCCTGGGTGTCCGTTTCGCACCCCAGCAGCATCACGGCCCGATATTCCTTGGTCTTGTCCGTCAGCATATCGCACAGCCTGGTGGCGTTTCCCAGACAAACGGGAAGTACCCCGGACGCTTCCGGGTCCAGGGTACCAGTATGGCCTATCTTTTTCTGTCTGCAAATTCCTCTCAGTTTTGCTACCACATCGTGAGAAGTAAAGCCCGGTTCCTTGCAGACATTCAGAATCCCGTTCATGCTTTTGCCTCTTTCAGCTGTCTTGCAATGTGCAAAGACAGGTTGTTGATGCAGTCGTAATAGGTGCCGCGCATCGTGCAGCCCGCCGCGCGCACATGGCCGCCGCCGCCAAAATAAGCCGCCACCTTTGCCACGTCCACCTTTCCGTTGGATCGCATGCTCACCTTATAGGTCTGCTGTTCTAATTCATACAAAAAGATCGCGCATTCCACCCCTTTGATCGAACGAAGCTGGCTGACAATTCCGTCCAAATCCTGCGGCGTCACCTGATAAAACGCCATGGTTTTGCGATCCACCATGCTCACCACGCATCTGCCGTCCATAAAGCGGATGCTTTCCAAAAGCGCCCGTCCCAGTATCTGGGTCTGCCAATAGGTCTTTTCATAGAATGTCTGATCGATGATCCGGGGAAAATCAAACCCGTATCCGATCAGCTTTGCCGCCACTTCCATGGTGTGGGGCGTGGTGTTGGAATACTGGAACACGCCGGTATCGTGGGCGATGCCGATGTAAATCGCCTTGGCGATGGACGCATCCAAATCCTTTTCCTCCAACAGTTCATAGACCAGTTCGCTGGCGGAGCTGGCGTCCGGCTTTATGTAATTTACCGTCCCGCATCCGTCCGCGTTGGTGATATGATGGTCGATATTGATGGTCTTTCTGGCCGTGTCAAAATATTTTTTTGCGGCCCCGATCCGATCCGCCGAAGTGTCGATTACAATACAGACATCGTAGCAGATGTCCTCCGGGCAGTCCGTCTTCAGTTCTTCTATGCCGTCGATGCAGTCAAATACGAGCGACGGTTTTTCCAGATAGGCATCCACGACCGCCTCCGGCAGCATCTTTTTGAGGTACAGATACAGGGCCATGACAGAACCTACGCAGTCCCCGTCGGGCCTCTCGTGCCCGGTGACGGCAATGCGATCCGTCCGGTTAAGTTCTTCCAGGATCTTCTTCATCATCTTCCTCCCTGTCCTGACTTTTCGCCCGCTGCTGCGCCATGACCTGATCGATTTTATGGGACATATCCACGCCGTAGGCGATGGAGCGATCCGGCAGGAAACGGATTTCGGGCGTTATGCGCAGGTTCACCCGGCGCGCGATCTGCGTGCGGATAAAGCCCAGCGCGCTGTTGAGCCCTTCCAGCGTGCTCTTTTGCGCGTCTTCGTCTCCCAACACGCTGATATACGCCTTACAGGTCTTTAAATCCGGCGCCACTTCCACCGAAACCACGCTGGTCATGGGGGCGATTCTGGGATCCTTGATCTCGCCCCGAATCACCTCCGCCAGGACGCGCTGCACCTCTCCGTTGATCCTGCTGTTCTTCACGCTGTTTTTTTTCATATCTGCATATGCCTTTCTGCCGTGCCGGCGCGATCCCTGCAAAATTCGGAATCAGCGCGGCACTTCTACCATAATATAGGCTTCTACGATATCCAGCTCCTGCATCTTGTCGAAGCCTTCAAATACCAGACCGCACTCGAAACCGGCGCGGACTTCCTTCACATCGTCCTTAAAGCGCTTTAAGGATGCCAGGCTGCCCTCGTAAATCTGTTCGCCTTCCCTGGTGATCCGGATTTTACAGCCGCGCTGGAACACGCCGTCCAGCACGTACGCGCCGGCGATATTGCCGATGGCGGACGCCCGGAAAATCTGACGCACCTCGGCATGGCCGATCACCTTTTCCTCATAAACCGGATCCAGCATTCCCTTCATGGCCGCCTCGATGTCCTCGATTGCCTGATAGATGACCTTATACAGACGGATATCCACATTTTCCTGTTCCGCCGTAGCCTTGGCCGTCGCGTCGGGGCGCACGTTGAAGCCGATGATGATGGCGTTGGACGCGCCCGCCAGGGAAACGTCGGATTCGTTGATGGCTCCCACGCCGCCGTGGATACACTTGACCACCACTTCGTCGTTGGAGAGCTTCAGCAGGCTCTGCTTCACCGCTTCCACGCTGCCCTGCACATCCGCCTTCACGATCAGGTTCAGTTCCTTCAGATTTCCTTCCTTTATCTGGCTGAACAGATCCTCCAGAGACATTCTGGACTTGGTTTCCTCCAGCTTCTTTTCCTTGTTCTGCTCGATGAAGGCCGTCGCATAGGTCTTGGCTTCCTTATCGCTCTCATGGGCCAGAAAGACGTCGCCTGCCTCCGGCACGTCGGAAAGGCCCAGAATTTCCACAGGCGTGGAGGGCGCCGCCTCCTTGACCCGCCTGCCCTTATCGTCTATCATGGCGCGTACCTTGCCGCTGGAGGAACCTGCGGAAATGAAATCTCCCACGTGCAGCGTTCCCTTTTGCACCAGCACCCTGGCCACAGGGCCGCGCCCCTTATCCAGCTCCGCTTCCAGAACGATACCGCGGGCCATACGGTTGGGGTTGGCCTTCAGTTCCAGCACCTCCGCCGTCAGCAGGATCATCTCCAGCAGATTCTGCAGACCTTCTCCCGTCTTGGCCGATACGGGGGCAAAGACCGTGCTGCCGCCCCAGTCCTCCGCCACCAGGCCGTATTCCGTCAGCTCCTGCTTCACGCGATCCACATTGGCTCCCGGCTTATCGATTTTGTTGATGGCCACGATGATTTCCGTCCCGGCCGCCTTCGCATGGTTGATGGCCTCCACGGTCTGGGGCATGACCCCGTCGTCCGCCGCCACCACCAGCACCGCGATATCCGTCGCGTTGGCGCCGCGCATACGCATGGCCGTAAACGCCTCGTGTCCGGGCGTATCCAGGAAGGTAATCTTCTGTCCGTTGATCTGTACCGTATAGGCGCCGATATGCTGGGTAATGCCCCCCGCTTCCCTGTCGGTCACATTCGTTTTGCGGATGGCGTCCAGCAGAGAGGTTTTGCCGTGATCCACGTGTCCCATGACACAGATGACGGGCGGACGGGAAACCATATCCTCCTCGTTTTCGTCCGCTTCCTTCAAAAGCTCCTCTATGACATCCACCTTTTCCTCTTTTTCACAGATGATGTCATAGTCGATGGCGATATTCTCGGCGTCTTCGTAGGAGAGCTCCTGATTCACGGTCACAATCTTCCCCTGCAAAAACAGCTTCTTGATAATCCCCGCAGGCTGCAGGTGCATTTTCTCCGCCAGTTCCTTAATGGTGATCGTCTCCGGCAGGGTGATGACCTTGATGGTCTCCTCCGGCTCCGCCGCCTTGGGCTCCGGCCTGATAAAGCGGCCGGCCTTATTGGCATTTCTTCCCTTGCCCTTGGCCGCGTTGTCGTCCTCATAGATGGCGTCGCGTCTGGACTTCCGGTCGCGCTCCTGCTGGCTTAAGCGGCGGTCGTCCCGGCGCTTTTCCGTATCCTTCGCCGGAGCCTCCGGCGCAAATCCTTTAGACGCTGCCGGCTTTCGGAATCGATTGTCCTGCCTTCCATCGCCTGACTGAGGGCGTCCGCTATTTGAACCAGGGCGCCCGCTGCCCGTACCAGGGCGCGCACCGCCTGCATTGCGATAATTGCCCTGACTATCCCTTGCACCGCCGTTAAAACCTGTACGGTTCTGCTCCCTTCTTGCTCCATTGCCCTGCGTCCTTTCCTGACCCGGTCTCCCGGTCCCTCTGTCGTTCCGGTCGCCCCTGTCAAAGCGCTGTCCTCTGTCGGTCCGGCCCTGTTCCAATCTGGAGCCGGCGCTACGCTGGTCGGATCTGCCTGTTTCCCGGTTGCGGTCGCCTCTGGCCTGGAAATTTCCGCCCTCCCGGCCCTGGGAAGCCGGCCGCTCTGTCCGGTTCTGATCGGGAACCGGCCTGGCAGGGCGCTCCACGCGCTCTGTGCGCTCCAGCCGTTCGCTGTTTTCTTCTTTCTTCTGTGTCTCTATCTCCGCTTCCCTGGCGGCGCGCTGCTGGGCTGCCGCCCTTTCCGCCGCTTCCTTCTGCGCGCGCTCTCTGCTCAGCAGCTTTTCATCCGGCATCACCGGCTGGGAAGGTTTGGTCAGAGGCCGGATCAGAGGCCGGTTCTCCATCCGCATCCCGCCGCTGTTTCGTCCGCCGGCCTGATAGGCGTTCTGCCGGCCGCCGTTTCTGTCGATTCTGCCGTCGCCGGTTCTCTGTCCGGCGCTGTGCGTCTCTCCTCTGCCGGACGCGCCTACCGCGCCTCTCCTGTCATTGTTCCCTCCGACAGCGCCTTTCATGCGGCTGTTCTGGGGATTGTTCAGCACAATGATGGTTTTGGGTTTCTTATGCGGTTTCCCCTGTCCGTCCCGTGCCGGCCGGCCTGCGCGTTCCTCTCTGCCCTGGGCGTCCGCCTGGATGGGCCGTTCTTTTTTCTCCTGCGGCCGTTCTTCCCTGACTTCCTCCGCCGGACGATCCTTGGGTTTTTCCGCAGGACGATCCTTGGGTTCTTCCGCCGCGGGAGCTGCCTTTTTTTCCTCCGTCTGTCCGCTCTGCGTCTGCGTTTCGCCGCCGGACCGACTGAATTTCTTCTTCACCAGCTCCACCATATCCTCCTCGAGGGAACTGGTGGCCGCCTTGACCGCCATTCCCTTTTCCTGCAGGAAATCCAGCACATCTTTGCTCTTTATTTCCAGCTCTTTTGCGAGCTCATGCACTTTTACTTTTGCCATACTGCTCCCTCCGTCTCATTCACAGATTCTTCCAGATGCTTCCTCAGGCTCTTGGCAAAGCCGCTGTCCGTTACCGCCAGAGAAGCCCGCATTTCTTTTCCCACCGCGTGTCCCAGCTCCTCTTTCGTCCCATATTCAAAACAGGGGACCCGGTAATACTCACACATATCGCGGAATCTTTTCTTTGTATTCGCCGAAGCGTCGCCACCCAGGATCACCAGACACGCGCTGCCGTCCTTGACGGCCCTTTCCGTCATGAACTCTCCGCCTGTCATCTTCCCCGCTTTCGTCGCCAGCCCCAGCAGAGAATACACTTTATTCGGTCTCATCCGCATCAAACTCCTTTTCCAGGCTGTCATAAACCTCATCCGGAATATGGATTTTCAGGGAACGCTCCAGTCCTTTGTTTTTTCTGGCCTTTTTCAAGCAGTCCAGACTCTTGCAAAGATAAGCTCCCCTGCCGTTTTTTCTTCCTGTCACGTCCAGGACAATGGCTTCCTCCGGCGTTTTGAGCACGCGCATCATCTCCCGCTTGCCCTTCATTTCACCGCAGCCCACGCACTGTCTCATGGGGATTTTCTTATTCATCTTTTCCTCCATGCTCCGGGCCGCCTACCGGCCTTTTGCCATCCAAAGTCCTTTATTCCTGCGGCAAATCGGAGGCGCCGTCCGGATCGCCGTCATAGCCTTCTTCGTACTCTCCCTCGTATTCGCCGTCTTCGTAATCTTCGCCGTCATACTCGCCGTCGTAATCCTCGTCCTCATACTCGTCGATATAATCCTCATAACGGAAACCGGGAGTATCCTTGGCCTGAGTCTCGCTCTTGATATCAATTTTGTAACCGGTCAGGCGCGCCGCCAGCCTTGCGTTCTGACCTTCCTTTCCGATGGCCAGGGAAAGCTGGTAATCCGGCACCACAACCTTTGCGGTGCGCTCCTCGGGATCCGCGAACACCGCCACGATCTTGGCCGGGGACAGGGCGTTCTGAATCAGATTCCCGGGATTTTCGTCCCAGCTCACGATATCGATCTTCTCCCCTCTCAGCTCATCCACAATCGCGTTCACACGGGAACCGTTCACGCCGACGCAGGCGCCCACCGCATCCACGTTGGGATTGTTGGACCAGACCGCAATCTTGGTTCTGCTGCCGGCCTCCCGCGCAATGCTCTTGATTTCCACCGTTCCGTCCCGGATCTCGGTCACTTCCGCCTCAAACAGCCGCTTGACCAGCTCCGGATGCGTCCGGCTCACCAGAATGCGCGGGCCCTTGGGCGTCTTTTTCACTTCCAGGATATAAACCTTAATGCGCTCCGTAGGCTTGAAGTTCTCTCCCCGGACCTGCTCGTTCTCGTTTAAGATCGCGTCCGCCTTGCCCAGGTTGATGCTGATGTTGCGGCCCAGGTACCGCTGCACCACGCCGGTCATGATATCCTTTTCCTTTTCATAATACTGGTTATAGACCACGCTTCTTTCTTCTTCTCTTATCTTCTGCAGAATCACGTTTTTTGCGTTCTGCGTGGCGATGCGCCCAAATTCCTTGGACTTGATTTCCACATGGACCGTCTGCCCCACTTCCGCTTCCTGAAAGATCTCCCGCGCCTGCTCCAGCGGAATCTGAAGCACACTGTCCTCCACATCCTCGGGGGAAGCCACCACTTCCTTTTCCGCGTAGCACAAAAAGTCGCCGGTCTCACGGTCGATTTCGACCCTGACGTTGTCCGCTTTGCCGAAATGCTGTTTGCAGGCTGTGATCAGAGAATTTTCAATCGCTTCGAACAGAGTTTCCTTGCTGATCTCTTTCTCCTTCTCCAGAATATCCAGTGCATCCATCAATTCCTTGTTCATTTCATCCTCCATTCTGCCGCCCTGCGGCGGTATTTTCCCAAACCCTCAGGTTTCGCAGACGCGTACCGTCCGCCAAACTTCTTTAAAAATCCAACGCCAGGCGGATCAATGCGATGTCCTTTCTGGCGAATGTCATCTCCTCTTGTGCCGTTTCGATCACAATCTCCTGTGCGGTATACCCCTTCAGCACCCCGGAAAACTCTCTGCATTTTTCCACCGGCTGATACAGACGCAGCTCCACCTGTCGGCCGATGCTCTTTTCCAGATGCCGATCCTTCTTGAGCGCCCTGCCCAGACCCGGGGAACTCACCTCCAGCGTATAGGCACCCTCTATAAAATCCTCCGCGTCCAGCGCGTCGGACAACGCGCGGCTCACCGCCTCGCAGTCCCCTATGTTCACGCCTTCCGGCTTATCAATGTAGGCGCGCAGATACCAGTCGCTGCCCTCCTTCACATACTCCACGTCATAGATCTCCACGCCCTGCGCTGCGGCAATGGGGGCAAGGAGCTCCTCCGTCCGTTTTTCGTATGTCTCTCTTTTCGACATTCCTTCACCTTCCTTATTCAGTTGTTCCGGACAAGGCGCCGCCCGTTTTTTGCTGACCGTCTCCCTTTTACAGGACGCTCCATGAAATAAGAGTGGGTTTTGCAACCCACTCTTACAACAGTAACACCTTATCATCGGATTTACTTTATCATATCTTTCCGCAAAATGCAAGGGATATTTTTCCTTTTCCGTCCGATTTCCAAAAAAGAAAAAAAGTACTTGCATTCTGGCAGAATGTATAGTATATTAAACGAGTGCCGACCGGTTCGGCATATGCAATACGGCCAGTTGGTCAAGCGGTTAAGACGTCGCCCTCTCACGGCGAAAACAGGGGTTCGATTCCCCTACTGGCTGTTTTCTCACGTCCGAAAGACCATGTTTGAGATGGATTTCGGGCTTTTTTATTTTCCGTGCCTTACTATGCCCGTGTGCCTTTTTGCATCTTGTCATGCCGCCCCTCAGCCCGCCAGAAAATCGAACAGGCTGATCTGGTTGGACTCCGGCAAATCCCCCAGGATCCCCAGCGAATCCAGCAGATCCGTGATACTCTTGCTGGCCTTGGACCGTTCCCGGAAATCGTCCCTGCTCAAAAACGGGCCTCCCTTGGCCGCCTCCGCGATGGCGTCCGCCGCCTTTTCCCCGAGCCCGTCGATGCTGTTTAAGGAAGGCATAATCTTCCCGTCCATGATCTGGAAATTGCGGGGATGGGCCTTGAAAATATCCAGCGGCAGAAATTCAAAGCCACGGGCATACATCTCCTGTACGATCTTCATATCCCGCAGGGCCGCCTGCTCCTTCTGGGTCAGCGAATCCCCCCGTCTCTTATAGTCCGCGATAGCCTCCTCCAGATGGGCCCGGCCCTGGCACATGATCTCATAGGAAAAGGCCGAGGCGCGGATGGAAAAGAATGCCGCGTAATACGCCAAAGGATAGTTTACCTTGCAGTAGGCGATGCGCCACGCCATCATGACATAGGCCGCCGCATGGGCCTTGGGGAACATATATTTGATCTTTTTGCAGGACCAGATGTACCAGTCCGGCACCCCCACCTTTTTCATCGCTTCTTCCATCTCCGGCTTTAAGCCCTTCCCTTTCCGCACGCTCTCCATGGTGGAAAAGGAAAGGCTGGGATCCATGCCCTTTCCGATCAGATAAAGCATGATGTCGTCGCGGCAGCAGATGGCCGTGGAAATGGTAGCGTCCCCGTCCTGTATCAGCTTCTGGGCGTTGCCCAGCCATACATCAGTCCCGTGTCCCAGCCCGGCGATCCGGATCAGATCCGAAAAACATTTGGGCTTGGTATCCAACAGCATCTGAATCACAAACTCCGTGCCAAATTCCGGAATCCCCAGAGAACCCACCGGACAGCCGTCGATATCCTCCGGCGTCAGGCCCAGAGCGGCCGGCGACTGAAACAGACTCATCACCTGCGGATCGTCCAGCGGGATCTTCGTCGGGTCGATTCCCGTCAGATCCTGCAGCATCCGGATCATAGTGGGATCATCATGACCCAGAATATCCAGCTTGAGCAGATTGTGATCGATGGAGTGATAATCAAAATGGGTGGTGACGATATCCGTCGTCATATCGTTGGCCGGATGCTGGGTGGGCGTAAAGGAATTGATATCCTCCCCTACGGGAAGCACCACAATGCCGCCGGGATGCTGTCCGGTGCTGCGCCGGACGCCGGTGCAGCCCTGCACGATCCGGTTGATCTCGCAGTTCCTCTTTTTTGTCCCGTGCTCCTCGAAATAATTTTTCACATAGCCGAAAGCGGTTTTATCCGCCAGCGTACCGATGGTGCCGGCCCGGTAAGTCTGCCCCGCCCCGAAAATAACCTCCGTATATTTATGGGCCTTGCTCTGGTATTCGCCGGAGAAATTCAGATCGATATCCGGCTCCTTGTCGCCCTTAAATCCCAAAAACGTCTCAAAGGGAATATCAAATCCGTCCTTGATCAGCGGTTCTCCACAGACCGGACAGGCTTTATCCGGCATATCGCAGCCGCTGTTGCCGGCGTAGGCCTTCACCTCGTCGGAGTCAAAATCGCAGTAATGGCATTTGGGACAGCGGTAATGGGGGCTGAGGGAATTGACCTCCGTAATCCCCGCCATAAACGCCACTAAAGAGGAACCCACGGAACCTCTCGATCCCACCAGATACCCGTCCTCCACCGATTTCCAGACCAGCTTCTGGGCAATGATATACATGACGGCAAACCCGTTGGAGATGATGGAATGCAGTTCCTTTTCCAGTCGATCCACCACAATTTTGGGCAGATTTTCCCCGTAAAGCTCGTGCGCCCTGCGGTAACAGATTTCCGTCAGCGTCCTGTCGCTGTCCGGGATAACGGGAGGACATTTGTCGGGACGCACCGGCGAAATGGACTCCACCTGATCCGCAATAAAATTGGGGTTGGTGATGACCACCTCCTCCGCCTTTTCGCTGCCCAGATAGGAAAATTCCTCCAGCATTTCCTCCGTCGTGCGCAAAAACAGGGGGGCCTGCTCGTCAGCGTCCTTAAAGCCCTTCCCCGTCATGATGATGCGCCGGTATACCTCGTCCGCCGGATCCAGAAAATGCACGTCGCAGGTAGCCACCACCGGCTTGTTGAACTGTTCGCCCAAATGCACGATCCGGCGGTTCAGGTTCCGGATATCTTCCTCTGAGTTGACATTTTCTATCCTGTCGGAGGCGATCATAAACCGGTTGTTGCCCGTGGGCTGTATCTCCAGATAATCATAAAAATTCACAATTCTGGCGATCTGGGCATCGGACTGTTCGTCCAGCAGCGCCCGGTAGAGTTCCCCCGCTTCGCAGGCGCTGCCCACGAGCAGCCCCTCCCGGTGTTTTGCCAGCAGGCTTTTGGGCACCCTGGGCACCTTATGAAAATATTCCTGATGGGACCGGGACACCAGCGTATAGAGATTCACCCGCCCGATATCGTTTTTGGCCAGCAGGATACAGTGATAGGAAGGGAGCCGCCGGATAATATCGGGGCTGGTCTCCCCCAGCCGGCTCACATCCTCCAGCGTAACACAGCCTTTCTCCCGCAAAAGCACAAGGAACTTTCCAAAGATCTCCGCCGTCGCCTCCGCGTCGTCCACCGCCCGGTGATGGTTTTCCAAAGAAACGTCCATGGCCTTTGCCACGGCGTCCAGCGTATGCTTCGCCTGATGGGGCAAAAGCACGCGGGCGATCCCCACCGTATCCACATAGGTCGGATCCAGCTGGATTCCCTGGCGCTTCGCATTCTCCAAAAGAAAGCTCATGTCGAAGCTCGCGTTGTGGGCCACAAAAACCGAGCCCTGGCAAAAACGCAGAAATTCCGGCAGCACCTGTTCGATTTCCGGCGCGGAAAGCACCATGTCATCCTGAATGCCCGTCAGCTGCTCGATCCGAAACGGGATCGGCGTCCTGGGATTGACAAAACTGGAAAAGCGATCCACAATCTGTCCCGCCTGCATTTTCACCGCACCGATCTCGATAATCCGGTTTTTGACCGGGGAAAACCCGGTGGTTTCAATATCGAACACCACATAGGAATTTTCCATGGGCTGCCGGCGATCCCCGGTGACCAGCTCGCGCAGATCGTCCACCAGATAGGCTTCACATCCGTAAATGACCTTGAAAAAGTCGTTTCGGTCCGGGTTTTCCTCCCCCGCCGCCTTCCGCTTTTCCTTCTCCTTCTTCCACAGATCCTCCACCAGATGGTTCGCGTCCGGGAAGGCCTGTACCACGCCGTGATCGGTGATGGCGATAGCCGGGTGTCCCCACTGATAGGCCCGCTTTACGATGTCCGTCACCTCCGATACGCCGTCCATATCGCTCATCTTCGTATGACAGTGCAGTTCCACCCGCTTGCGCGCCGCATGATCCATGCGCAGATTGGTAAAATCCGGGATTTTCTTTATCCCTGCAAGGGAACCGATGGTCAGTTCCCCGTCAAATTTATCCACGACGGTCAGTCCCTTTATTTTCACAAACGCGCCGGGGGCAAGCGATGCCGCCAGCTCCGGGGCCTGTTCGTTCAGGACGAAAACCTTAATGGTCATGGTATCGGTAAAATCCGTCACATCGAAAATCAGGATGGTGCGCTCCCCGCGGATCTGGCGCTGCTCCAGAGTCAGAATTTTCCCGCGGATGACCACCTCTCCCATTTCCCCGATGATCTCCTCAATGGGAATCGCTTCTTCCTCAAAATCCCGTCCGTAAATCACCTCGGGATTCTCGCTCTTTCTGACACTGCGCCGGTACTCTCCCCGGCTCTCTCCTCTGGCGTTTCTGCCTCTGCTTCCCGCTTTTGCGCTGTGCTTTTCCCGGCCCGGTGCTGCCCCGGCCGGCACATCTTCCACAAACGGCACTTCGTCCGTCCCCGGCTCCCCCGCGCCGATGCCCGCCAGGTACGCCTCATACCCGGCATCTGCCCCGTCTGCAGACCCAGAATCAACGTCCGCCGGCCGCGCGCCTGCCCGCGCCGCAATCTGCGCCACTTTCCGCGCAAAAGTAAGTTCCTCCTCCTGGCGCCGCTTATTCTCCACGGGCTTGACAAATTCTGTCTCCACGCCCATGGAAAGGCCGCAGCGTTCACAGCAGATTTTTTCCAGAATACGCACCAGTTCCGGACAGCGTTCCCTTGACAGAACCGTGTCGGCTAATGACAGCTTCATCCGATCCGGCTCCGGGAAGGAGATCTGCGCGTTCTTGAATATGCTGTACTCCACCGGACTGCATTCCTTTAATTCCAACAGAATGCTGTCCCGGTAAATCTCCATCAGCTTTTTTAAGTCATACTGCGCCGAAAGATGAAATTTTTCCTGTATTTTCACCGTGATTTCGTGATTGGGAAAGAGCTGTTTTCGGATCTCTTGTTCCATATCAAAGATCATTTCTTTTCCAATCAGCCGGTCGCATTCCAGATAGACGCGCACAAAATCCCGCCGGCGGCTGGCGGTCACCCGCTCCACCGTCGCCTTATCGAACAACTCCCGCACGCTGTCACTTAATTGTAATCCGGGAAATACCTCTCCAAAACGCTTCGCCATGTCCGTTCCTTTTCTTCTTACGTCCAGTTTTCCAATTCATACCGCAGGGTGGAAAGAAACTCTGCCTCCGGCACCTTCCGTATGATCTGCCCCTTTTTGATCAGCAGACCCTCTCCGACGCCGCCGGCAATGCCCAGATCCGCTTCCTTCGCCTCTCCCGGGCCATTGACCGCGCATCCCATCACCGCCACCTTGATGGACAGATGAGGGAACTGGGCCGTCAGCGCTTCCACCTGGTTCGCCAGGCCGATCAGGTCGATCCTGGTTCTGCCGCAGGTCGGACAGCTCACCACCTCAATTCCTTCTTTTCTGAGCCCCAGGGTGCGCAGAATGAGCCGGGCGGACTTCACCTCCTCCGTCACATCGCCGGTGAGGGAAACCCGGATGGTATCTCCGATGCCCTGATGCAAAATCAGACCCAGGCCCACGGCGGATTTGATATTGCCGGAAAGCAGCGTCCCGGCTTCCGTGATGCCCACGTGCAGAGGGTATTCTGTCCTGGGCGCCAGCAGCTCATGGGCGCGCACACACATCATCACGTCCGAAGATTTGATGCTGATGACAAGGTTGCGGTAATCCAGATCCTCTATCATATGCACTTTGTCCAGAGCGCTCTCCACAAGCCCCTCCGCCGTCACGCCGCCGTACTTTTCCACCAGCTCCCGTTCCAGCGATCCGCTGTTTACGCCCACCCGGATGGGGATATCCCGCTCTTTGGCTGCGGCGACCACGGCGGCCACCTTGTCGGGCCCGCCGATATTGCCCGGATTGATGCGGATTTTATCCGCGCCGTTTTCTATGGCTGCGATAGCCATTTTATAATCGAAGTGTATGTCCGCCACCAGCGGAATGGAAATTTGCTTTTTGATCCGGGCGATTGCCGCGGCGGCCTCTCTGTTGGGAACCGTACAGCGCACGATCTCGCAGCCCACAGCTTCCAGACGGTGAATCTGCGCCACGGTCGCCTCCACATCCTCCGTGGGCGTATTGGTCATGGACTGGATCAGGATCGGATTGCCCCCGCCAATGACCCGGTTCCCGATTCTGACCACTCTGGTGTGTTTTCTATCCATCTTTTCCTCCCTGCCGCATTCCTGCGTTCTGCGTTGTTCTCCAGCAAGCCTGCCGGTATCAGTATAGCACACCCGCCCCGGAAAAAGAAGCCGGAAATTTGTCTCCGTCCCCTCCTTCCTTTTGCGGACAGTAGCGCAGCGTATACCCGTACTGCCGCCCGCTCTCCTGCCCGGCGGCGGTCACGCAGATTTCCAGTTCCTCCTGCTGCCGGAAGGCGTCCGGCGACAGCTCCAGGTAGACCTTTTCTCCGGTACAGAGCACACTGCCTTCCTTTACCAGCAGCTTGCGCATCCGGGCGTCCCGCAAGACGACGGGGGAAGGCAGCGTTTCCCCACCGCTGTCCAAAGCATCCGCCGCCCGGGAAGGCAGGGCCGCAAACAGAAACAGGGTCAAAAGCAGAAGCGGCCACCGTTCCGCCTTTTTCTCGGTCCGAAGCACATTTTGCAGCGGCTCGTACCCGCCGGGGCCGCTCTGCCGCCCTGCCGTCCATTTCTGACAGATCAGCGCGCCCGCCGCGGACAGAAGCGTCCCACCCAGCTTTCTGAGCGCTTCCCAACGCAGCAATCCGGGGATTGGCACCATACCGTAAAACCCGATCCCCTGCCAAAGCGTCAGGGCCGACAGACACCAGACGCCCGCCGAAAGCAGAAAAGAAAAAAATTTTTGCCGTCCTGTTCTCTGGGTAAACCCGCACAGCGCGGCTTTCAGCGCGCCCACCGTCTGATAGCGTTCCTCCGGGCGTTCCCGCACACATCTGTCCACAATCCGTGCCAGTTCCTTCGGCACCCCTGGCCCACAGTCTGTCAGACTGCAGGCCCCGTAGGGCGGCCGGGACGGATCCATGCCTCCCAGAATGGCATACAGCGTCCGCCCGATTCCAAACACATCGCTTCTCACATCTGCGCAGCGCAGTCTGGCGTCCCGGATCCTCTGTTCGGGAGCGGCATAGCCGGGACTTGCGGAAATGGGAACCGCCTGCTGCCCGTTCTGCTCCACCGCGCTTCCGAAGTCAATCAGCCACAGCTTCCCTTCCCTGTCCCGCATAAGGTTGGAAGGCTTGCAGTCCAGATACAGAACCGGCGGCTGCATCCCATGCAGCGAAAGGATCGCGTCACAGAGGGAAATCCCGATCCGGACCGCCTCCCGCACCTCAAAGGGCCCTTCCTTGCGCAGATGCTCCTCCAGGCTTTCCCCGTCAATCCAGTCCATCACCAGATACCGCCACTTTCCCTCCTCCACCACATCCGCAATGCGGGGACAGAGCCGTCCGTCCACCTTTGACAGCACCCGTTCCTCCATTCCCTGACAGTCCCGGCTGACCCTTTTGATCCCCCACTGCTTTCCCAGTCTCAGATCCCGGGCGCGAAAGACCTGTCCGCCGCCGCCCTTTCCCAGTACGCACTCTATCTCATACTTTCCCCCGATCACCCTTCTCTTTTCATCCATGATGGCGTCCTCCTTCCACCGCCAGAAGCAGCGCCGTCTGATTGTCCTTTTCTCCCTGCGCCTTTCCAAAGCCCGCCGCTCCCTTTAAACTTTTATAGTCGTTTTTCTTCTCCTTTCCGCTGCCGTAGAAGCACCCCTTTAAAAAACCGCCGGGAAACAGCCTGTAGAAACCGTCCGTACACAGCAGCAGGATCTCGCCCCTTTTCATGCGCCCCCGGATCACGTCCGGCGGCTGATAGGAAAAGGCCCCCAGACAACGGCGCAAAATGCCTTCCCGGCAGTGATCCGCCGTCAGCCGTCTTTCCCGCTTTCCAATCAGATAGGCGCGGCTGTCTCCGATATGCAGCAGCAGAAAGCGCGGCCCCTTCACCAGGGCCATGGTACAGGTGGTGCCAAAGCAGAACCCTTCCCGGCGCTCAAAACGTTCCATTTCATCCTGCACCCGGGCAAACGCCTGCAGGGCGCTTCGGGCCGTTTTCCTCCTCCAGAAAACCGCCCGCATCCGGCCGGCTCCTTCCCGGTAAAACCATTCCGTCAGGCGCTCCGCTACAGCGCCGCTGGCCGTTTCTCCCTCCGGGAGCGCGCCTATGCCGTCGCACACCAAAAGCAGGGCCGCCGGCACGCCGCCCTCTTTTCTGCTCTCCCAAAAGCTTTTCCTTCTCAACAGTACCCTTTGCAGGGAAAAGGAGTCTTCGTTGTTTTCCCGGAAATTCCCCTTATCCCAATACCAGGCCGTCCT
This sequence comes from uncultured Eisenbergiella sp., assembly GCA_947630215.1. Taxonomy (GTDB): domain Bacteria; phylum Bacillota; class Clostridia; order Lachnospirales; family Lachnospiraceae; genus Gallintestinimicrobium. Next base: position 31,526 of record CANRGX010000020.1, read on the forward strand.
ATGCGTCATACACCCTCCCGCCCCTTCCGGGGGCCGTCGGGCAAAATGCTCTTACCGGGCGGGCACGCCATCCCCACAGCGAACCGCCGTCTCACGGGAAATCCTGCAGGAAGAACCCCTGCAGCTCCGGCATGATGCCGGTACAGAATCCGTCAGATATCTTGTGTTTTTATTATAGTCTCCGGCCGCGGCCCGGTCAAGGAAAAAATACCGGGCCGGCCGCCGACTGTTACCGGATCAATCTCCGGATATCGTTGAACATCACAAACACCATCAAAATCATCAGCGCGATAAAGCCCGCCATGTGGATCAGCCCTTCCTTTTCCGGCGGAATGGGTTTCCCCCGGATCACCTCCAAAAGGAGGAATACCAGCCGCCCGCCGTCCAGAGCCGGCAGCGGCAGAAGGTTCATGACCCCTAAACTGACCGAGAGCAGCATCGCCAGATTGAGCATATTCATAAAGACCAGCAGCGGCCCGCCGGGAGCGGTTTCCTCCACCACCTCGCCGACGATCTGCGCCATGCCCACCGGCCCCGCCACATCATCCTTTCCCAGCTTGCCCTGCACCAGCGCGAAAAGGCTCATGAGCGTGTTGCGCACGCTGAACCTGAGCTGATACCAGCCGAAGGAAAACAGCTTTAAGCCTTTGGCCTCCTGGTACTGGCTGTAATTGGAAAAGCCCACCAGATACCGGCCCTCCGTCTCGTCATACCGGGGCGTCAGCGTCGTGGTATGGCGCTCTCCGTCCCGTTCATATTCCACCTCTACGGGTTCCCCGCTGCGATTTAACGCCATTACCAGCTGTATTTCCCGCGCCAGATAAATCCGGCCGTCAAACCGCAGGATCTTATCGCCGGCCTGCATCCCGGCCTCCTGCGCCGCCGACCCTTCCAGGACATCTCCCAGCACCGGGATATCCGCTCCCGCGTAACCGGCTACGGCAATCGAAAAGACAAAGGCCAGCAGGAAATTGAAAATCGGGCCCGCCGCCACGGTGGAAATTCTGGCCCACACCGGCGCATTCTGAAAATTGCCGGGATCCGCCTTTCCTCCGGCGCTCTGCAGACCGTCCTCTCCCTCGAATACGCAGGCGCCTCCAATGGGCAAAAGCCGCAGCGCGTACTCCGTTTCCCCCTTCCGGAAATGGGCAAGCTTCGGCCCCATCCCGACGGAAAACTCGTTGACCCGGATGCCGTTGACCTTTGCCAGAAGGAAATGCCCGAACTCATGTCCCATGACAATCACGAAAAACAACAGGAAAAAAATCAGAATGGTCACTATCAAATTCTCATCTCCCGACTGATAAACTCATAGGTTTCTCCCTCCGTGTCCAGAATCTCCTGCACATTGGGATTCTCCAGCACCCGATGGCGCTTCATGGCCGCTTCAATGATCTGCGGAATCTGGACGAACCGGATTCTGCGCTCCAAAAACAGTCTGACCGCCATCTCATTGGCGGCGTTAAACACCGTCGGCATGCTGCCGCCGCGGCGGGCCGCCTCATAGCCCAAAACAAGCCCAGGAAAAGTCCCGGTATCCGGTTTTTCAAAAGTCAGACTGGCAATTTCAAACAGATCCATCCGCCTGGCCCGCATGGCCCTTCTTTCCGGATACAGGATCGCATACTGGATCGGCAGCTTCATGTCCGGCAGTCCCATCTGGGCAATCACCGCCCCGTCCTCATATTCCACTGCCGAGTGCACAATGCTCTGGGGATGCACCACCACCTGAATCCGATCCAGCTCCACGTCAAACAGCCATCTGGCCTCCATGACCTCCAGCGCCTTGTTGACCAGAGTGGCGGAATCGACGGTCACCTTTTTCCCCATGGACCAGTTGGGATGGTGCAGCGCGTCCTCCAGCGTCACCCGCTCCAGTTCTTCCCGGCTCTTTCCCCGGAACGGGCCCCCGGAAGCGGTCAGCAGGATTTTGTGGATGGGATTGTCTCCCCTCCCCTGCAGCGACTGGAAAATGGCGGAATGTTCGCTGTCCACCGGCAGAATGGGAACGTTCTTTTCCCTCGCCAGCGGCAGGATAAGATGCCCTGCCGTGACCAGCGTTTCCTTATTGGCCAGCGCAATGGTCTTGCCGCTCTCGATGGCGGCGATGGTGGGACGGATCCCAATCATGCCCACTACGGCCGTCACGACGATCTGCCCCTGTTCGCAGGCGGCGGTCTCCAGAAGCCCCTCCATCCCGCTGACTATCCTGACCGGCAGATCCGCCACCCGGATCCGCAGATCCGCAGCCGCTTCCTCGCTCCACATACAGGCGATCCGGGGCCGAAATTCCCGAATCTGCTGTTCCATCAGATCCACATTCTGCCCCGCCGCCAGAGCCACTGCTTCCAGATCCGGGTTCTCCCGTATGATATCCAGCGTCTGCGTCCCGATGGAACCGGTGGAACCCAGAACCGTTATTTTCTTCATCGTCTTCCTCCCGCTTTCTTCCGGCCCCTCCTGCGCTCACAGCAGTAAGAGGGAAAGGTAGTAGATCACCGGCGCTGTAAAAAGCACGCTGTCAAACCGATCCATGACGCCGCCGTGGCCGGGAATGAGTTTTCCGTAATCCTTGATCTCATGATTTCTCTTAATGGCGGAAGCGGCCAGATCCCCCACCTGGGAAATGACCGCGCCGGCCGCGCTGATGAGCGCCACCGGCAGGATCACGTCCGTGCGCCCCGACGCGGGCGCCAGCAGGAAGGCGGAAAACAGAGCGCCCACCACCGCTGAACCAACCACGCCGCCGACGGCCCCCTCCACCGATTTTTTCGGGCTCAAAACCGGGGCCAGCTTATGCCTGCCAAACGCCATTCCCGCCAGATAAGCGCAGGTATCGCAGATCCAGGAGCTGATGAAGATCAGCCATACCAGATAGATCCCGTGCGCAAGCTCCCGGGTCAGATAGAGATAGCAAAAAAGAACGGAAGGATAAAAGGCACAGAAGAAGGCAGTCATCACCTGCCCTGCGCAATAGTGCGGGAACCGAAATACATAGAGAGCCAGAAGGGCCAGAAGCGTCAATACCAGACAGCCCATACCCAGCCGGAAATCCCCTGTCAGGATCATGACCGGATAATACAGAACGATACCGACGTCGCAGATTCCCTCCAACGCGCCGAACATCCCGTTTTCTTCCACCTGGCAGGCCCGCATCAGTTCCCGGCAGGCGATCAGGGAAAGCGCCAGCATACCTGCCCCCAGCAGAGGCCCCCCGCTCAACAAAAAGACCAGCGCCAGCACCACCAGCACGGCGCTGCTCATCAGTCTTACGCCAAACATAGTCAGCCCTCCTTTACCAGGCCGTATCTGCGATCCCTATGATTATATGCCTCCACGGCTTTGATCAATTCTTCCTTGGAAAAGTCGGGCCAGGGCACGGGGGTAAAATAAAATTCCGTGTAGGCCAGCTGCCAGAGCAGGAAATTGGAAATGCGCTGCTCATTGCAGGTGCGGATCAAAAGATCCGGGGCGGGCAGTCCGGCCGTATCCAGATTCGCTTCTATCACATCCTCTGTAATCTGATCGCCGGAAAGCTCTCCCTGTTTCACCTTCTGCACGATTTTGCAGACCGCGCGGCAAATCTCATCCCGGCCGCCGTAGTTTAAGGCAATCTGAAAATGCAGCCCGGTGTTGTTTACCGTGGCCTTTTCCAGTTCGTCGATCCGGCTGCGGATATCCTCGTCCAGACGGGTCTTATCCCCGATGACGCGGACGCACATTTTGTTCTTGGCCGCCGTCTTCAGACACGTTTTCAGATAATTGCGCAGAAGCGACATCAGCGCGTTCACTTCCTCCTCGGGCCGGTTCCAGTTCTCCGTGGAAAACGCATAGACCGTCAGATAATGGATCCCCATCCTCCAAGCTTCCTCGCAGATTGTCTCCACCGTCTTGGCCCCCTGCACGTGCCCGTAATTGCGCGGCATTCCCTTTGCCTTCGCCCATCTGCCGTTGCCGTCCAGAATGATGGCAACATGGTTCGGAACGTTCATTTTTCCCTCCTGCAAAAAGAGGCAGGCCCCGCCTGCCCCCTTTTTTTGTAAAGACGGCCTGTCCAGGCAGTATCCGCCGGTTATACCGTCATGATCTCCCTGGACTTTACGTCCGCCATTTTGTCCACTTCTTTTACATATTTGTCGGTCATCTTCTGCAGCTTATCCTCCAGATCCTTGATCTCGTCCTCGGATACGTCGCCTTTGCCCAGCTTCTTTAAGAAGTCGTTGCCGTCCCGGCGGATATTGCGCACAGCGACCTTGGCTTCCTCCCCCTTTTTCTTGATTTCCTTTACCAGGGCTTTACGCCTTTCCTCCGTGACCTCCGGAAAGATGAGCCGGATCACGCTTCCGTCATTGGACGGAGTAATGCCCACGTCGGATGCCAGAATCGCCTTTTCTATCGCCTTGATCAGAGATTTCTCCCAGGGCGCGATCTGAAGCACGCGTGCCTCCGGCACCGTGATATTGCCCACCTGCTGCAGCGGGGTAGGCGTGCCGTAATAATCCACCCGGATTTTGTCCAGCACGTGGGGGTTGGCCCTCCCCGCGCGGATCGTCTGATAGTCTGCCTCCAGAAAAGACAGCGCCTTCTGCATCTTGTTTTCAAACTGCTGCAGTCTCTCGTCCATTGCAATACCTCCCTTTTTGATGTCCGGTTCCGGCCTCTTTGCGCCGTCCGTTTATCCGTTTCCGCCTGTTGATACGGTCACCCTCGTCCCGTTGAATCTGCCGTGCGCCGCGTTCACAATGCTGTCTGGCTCGTTGAGGGAAAATACCCACATGGGCATCCGGTTCTCCCTGGCCAGGATGGAGGCCGTCATATCCACCACCTGCAGGTTTTTCTCGATGACCTCGTCGATGCTGACCTGGTCATAGCGCCGGGCCGCCGGATTCTTCTTCGGATCGTCGTCATATACGCCGTCAATGGCCTTGGCCAGCAAAATCACGTCCGCATCCACCTCGACCGCCCGCAGCACCACGCCCGTATCCGTGGAAAAATAAGGGTGTCCCGTGCCGCCCGCAAAAAAGACCACCTTTCCCTTTTCCAGGTATCGGTTCGCCCGATCCTTGGAAAAAAGTTTCGTAAAGGATCCGCATTCAAAAGGCGTCAGGATGGCCGTCTGCATGCCAACGGAACGGAAAATCTCGGAAACGTAAATGCAGTTCATCACCGTGGCCAGCATCCCGATCTGATCGGCCTTTGTCCTGTCCATGTTCTCACTGGTGCGGCCCCTCCAGAAATTGCCGCCGCCAATCACAATGCCCACCTGGATCCCGTCGTCCGTAAGCTGCTTCACCTGAAGGGCCACGGCGCGCACCGTGGGCTCGTCGAACCCGAATTTCTTTTCTCCTGCCAGCGCTTCCCCGCTCAGCTTTAACAATATCCTGCGCATCTTATCCTCCGCCGTTTTATTTCAGTTCTTCCGCCTTGCGCTCGAATTCGGCTCTGGCCTTTTTGAAGCACTCCATCAGCTTCGGGTTAAACTGGCCGCATTCGCCTCCCAGAATCATCTCATAGGCTTTTTCATAAGGAAACGGCGGCTTATACACCCGCTCGCTGGTAAGCGCGTCATACACGTCCGCAATGGAAACCACCTGGGCGCTGATCGGGATCTCGTCCCCCGCCAGCCGGTTGGGATAGCCGCGGCCGTCGAATTTTTCATGGTGGCTCAGCGCAATCTCAAGGCAATACTTCTGAAATTCCGGATCGTCATCCGTAAACACCCGCTCGATGACCTCCGCGCCCCGCAGCGTATGGGTCTTCATCAGTTCAAATTCTTCGTTAGTCAGTTTTCCCGGCTTCATGAGCACGCTGTCCGGAATGGAAATTTTCCCCACGTCGTGCAGCACGGACGCAAAGGAAATGGTGGAAGCCTGCTCCTCCGTCACGCCGTATTCCGGATAATCCCACATCAGATATTTCAGCAGGATTTCCGTAAAGGCGCGGACGCGGAAAATATGATTTCCCGACTCCATGCTCCGAAATTCCACGATGGTGCCCAGCGTATTGATGATGCGTTCGTTCATCGCCGCCAGCTTGTCGTTTTTCTCCCGGATCTCCTTGGTCTGCAGCTCCACGATTTCTTCCAGGTTGTTCTTGTGCCGGTACAGCTCCACCAGATTGCGCACACGGCGGGTGACAATGCCCGGCTCGAACGGCTTGCTGATAAAATCGGACACGCCCATTTCATAGCCGCGCCGCTTGGACTCATAGGAGGTGTCGCTGGTGATGAACAGCACCGGAATGGACGACATATAATTGTGCTCCCTCATAAATTCCAGCACACCAAAGCCGTCCACATTGGGCATCACGATATCCAGAAGGATCGCCGAGAGATCCTCTCCCTTCTCCTCGATGAGGGCAATCGCTTCTTTCCCGTCCTCCGCCAGACAGACCTCATACTCCTGTTCAAAGATCGTATGCAGGATCTCCCGGTTCACTTCCATGTCGTCAACCACTAAAATTGTATGTCTCAATCCCGGATTCCCCTTTCCTTTGTGTCTGTCAGGATAATTTCTTCACCGCTTCCAGGACCTTTTCGTAAACTGTCCTCAAGCCCTCCAAATCCGAAGCCGCACTGCTCATATCCTGCGCGCGGAATTTCTCGGTCATGGCGGAAACGCAGTCAAACAGCTCCGTCATACCCAGATTCCCCGCCACGCCCTTTAAAGTGTGCGCAGCGCGGAAAGCTCCGTCGCAGTCGTTCGCCGCGATGCTGTCGCAAAGCTGTCCGAACGTAACGTCGTCCAAAAACCGCTTCAAAAATTTCTCCATCAGCTTTTCGCTGCCCATAAAACGCTGGAGCACACTGTCCACGTCTATCCCGGCGGCAATCAGTTCTTCCTTCTTGTCCAGAACACTCATCGCTGTCTCCCTCCTGTCGCTGTCAAACATTAGAACTTGTCACAATAAATTATAATTGCAAATGAAAAATATTGCAAGTCAAACAAAACTTGAGTTTCCGCAAACTGCAAAAACCAGAGGGGACCTAACTGTGTAAGACATCCAGCAGCCGTTTCTCGAAAGGCT
>CANRGX010000021.1 GCA_947630215.1 uncultured Eisenbergiella sp.
CTGATTTATTTTGACAAGCTCTACAAAGTGATGAATGATGTAGAGAAGCGGCAGCTTATGGAATCGCTGATTTCAGAAATACAGATTTTTGAAGACAGGCAGCCTAACGGCCAATGGCTCAAATCCATGAAATTCAAGCTCCCCATTATTGAGGGGGATATGGAGTTGAGTTTGGACAATGATGAACATGTCGAGGTGGTGTGTCTTTTGGAAAGACTGGATGTTGGGTAATATAGGAAAGTGGAAGTGTGGGATGATTAAGCGGGAGAGTTATCATAAGCTGAAATCAGAGAAGGCCAGGCAGTCCCATGTGTCCAGCGTCATTCTAAGCGTGCCGTCAGAGAAAGAGGTGGTGAAAAGGGCGGCGCTGGGGTATTTTAAGAGGATGTAGGGGAAGTATCCTCTTTGCATATTGAAGGTTGTACTTGTCTCCGTTACAATATGGTTGGGACAAATACCTGATGGAAAAGCGATGAAGCGTGGTACGGTTCAAAAAGGAGGCTGCTTATGGCAGAAAGTCAAAACATCGAATATAAAGAATCCTGGCGCGATGAATATCTGAAATGGGTATGCGGTTTTGCCAATGCGCAGGGTGGAACTATTTATATTGGCGTTGATGATAACGGCAAAGTGGTCGGAGTGAAGGATATAAAGAAACTGATGGAGGATATTCCCAACAAGATTCAGTCGGGACTTGGCATTATTGCTGACGTCAATCAGCTGACAAAGGACGGGGTGGGTTATCTGGAAATCAAGATAAAACCCAGTTCTTTTCCCGTCAGCTATCATGGGCAGTTTCATTATAGAAGCGGCAGCACGAAACAACAGCTTACAGGGATTGCGCTGTCGGAGTTTATTATGCAGAAAACCGGTGTTCGCTGGGAAGATGTTACAGTTGAGGATATTACTGTAGATGATTTAGATGATGAAAGTTTCAAAATCTTCCGGCGCGAAGCGTTGAGAAAAAAACGAATGACTGAGGCAGAACTGAACATTTCAAATGCGGAGCTGCTTCAGAAGCTGCATCTGATAAAGGACGGGAAACTGAAAAGGTCTGCGGTTCTCTTGTTTTACAATGACCCAAGTATCGTACAAAATGGAAGCTTTATAAAAATCGGAAAGTTTGACGAAAAGGGGAGAGTCACCTATCATCATGACCTTGAGGAATCGCTTCTGGTAAATGCCAGTAAAGTGATTGACTTGATTTATCTGATGTACCTGAAAGCAAAAATCAGCTATGAACATGATCGGCGTGTCGAGGAATATCCCTTTGCCCGGGAGGCCATTCGTGAAGCAATCTACAATGCGATTGCCCACAACTGTTATATGTATGGCGCTCCAATTCAGATAAGGATTGCAGATGATTCTATTACTATAAGTAACAGTTGTATTTTGCCTGATGGTTGGACAGTGGAAACCCTTATGGAACCGCATGACTCAAAACCCTATAATCCGGACATTGCCAATGTTTTTTATCGTGCCGGGTTTATTGAAAACTGGGGACAGGGAATCCAGAAAATTTGCGATACATGTAAAGAAATCGGAGCGGATTTACCGGTGTATGAATTGCGCGGGAATGACCTGAGAATTCATTTCAAGGCGTTAGAAAGAGCCCTTATAGATTACCCAAAGGTCCAAAAGGGTCAAAGTGAACCTTTGGCTGAACCTAAAGAGAAGCTTTTGAGCGAAAAAATTATTCGACTGCTTAGGGATAATCCGCGTACGACTTATGATGAACTCGCAGTAGAATTAGAATTATCGCGCAGCACAATAAAAAGAACAATGAACAGGTTGGTTGTTGACGGCCTTATTGAGCGGGTCGGTGGAAAGAGATACGGGCATTGGAAGATAAATGATTAGACTGGAGGAGCAAAATGAAACCAAAGAAAAGATGTTATATTTATACCCGTGTCTCCGCCTCCATATAGGTGGACGGCTACAGTCTGGACGCGCAGAAAGATAGGTTGCGCAAGTACGCAGAATTTCAGGAATTTGAGATTGCCGGGGAGTATTCCGAAATGTAAACCCAGGAATTGATACAAATAAATGCCGTTGTCGAAACGGCAGAATGGCTTAAAATCAAGGGATGCCGGAGATTAAGGACTCTCTGACAGCTCTTTCTTTGTAGTTAATTGCCTGCAAGACAAAAAGAGCATTCTGAGCGTTTGACTCAGACGGGAAATGCGAAATTGCTGTTGAGCGGACAACATTGCCCTTTCATGCGGCCCGGTTTATAATATGAAACAAAGAGAAAAAGCATATGACGCGAAGGGGGATATGACATGGATATGCGGTTTTACGCGGACAAGGCAGGACGGGTCTACCGGTTCCTCTGGCAGCAGTTCCGTGAGAGCGCGGAACGGGCCGCAACGCAGGAAGGCCGGGATAAAATGAAGGAACGGCTGGCCGAGGCGGGCAAGGTGTCGTTATCCACCGTGGAGAACCACCTGCGCAAGCGGACAACACGCGGTGCCAATTTTCCTTGCGATATCGCTATCGTTCGCGCCTACGGCAGGGTGCTGGAAGGGAATGAAAGCGCTTTTCTGGAGATGACAGTCTCCCGGACGGACGCCCGGGCGGCAGTATCTGTGGATCCGGGAGAGGCCCTGAGTCTGCTGGGCACCCGTTTTACCGTCTGGCCCGAGGGGGATCGGCGTATCGGGGAAACAGTGTTTGTGCGGCTCTGGGAGCTTCTAGGTCTCTATGCTGCCACGGACTGCTATAACCGGCGGTCTGACACAGGTGAGCTGGAAGGCGCTGAGGAATATTTTGGCGCTATAGTCAAGTCCATATGCCAAAAAGCAGGGGAAACGGGCGATGACGAAGGCAGGAGATTCTTGTTGAGGATAGTCCGGGACGTGGGGGATTTTGTGAAGAACTATGAGCTTCCCGGCGTGCCTGACCGTTGGATCCGGCTGAACCCGCGCCTGAGTTATTTTGAGCCTGTGTTCGAACTGGCGGACGCCCTTCCGGCGGAACAGATGGCGGAGCTTGACGCCGCAGGACGTTTCCGTATCCCGTTTCCTACTCCGTGGGAACGGCGGATGCGATGAGGGGAGAAATATTTATATCAACGTGGGATGCCGCAGGCCGGTTCACGGATTCCGGTATGGGCGATTCCCGTTACCGATTCGAGAAAGCTTTCTTTGGAGGCTCCAGATTTATTCCTGCCGGGAAACAGACGGCATTGTGTGGAAAGAGAGAGATGTGGTAGAATGAAGATAGCAGGAAAACTGCAAAAATAGTAAGGATGAAAAAACGCTGGAAGATATGGAGGTAACGAATAAGGACATTCTGAAGCTTTTCGCAGATAAGCATATAGAAAAGAAGTTTTCATACACAGAGTAGTATACGTAAACCCATAAGCTTACGGGGCCGTACATCGAACGGTTTCCTGATATACGTTTGAAGAATTATGTGCAGAGGAAGGCATCTGACGGTTCAGTGAAAGGGAAAATAATATATGCTGCCCGAGGATAGCGTCGCCAGACTGCAGGCAGGACGCGATGTGGTCGCGGAGCAGACGTTTTACAAAGTGAAAAGGCGCAAGCGGGAAGAACTTTTAGAAAGATTAAGGATGAAATAATTGAGAATCATCGGAAAGGAAAAAAGAAGAAAGGGGTGCTGTGAGATGAGAGTCATTAGCATGCGGCTGTCCGACATAGAGTTGGCAAGGATCGAAGAAGGTAAGTTCGTCCCTGTACTGGAATGCGTAAAACACCCGTATGGGCCAGATTTCAAACAGTGGTATGAGGACTGCTTTTATGGTATCCAAAATTCCCGTACATTCGACGAACGGTATGCGCTTGTGGAATCAAATGGATATTTTTGTTACAGCAAGCCCGAGTTGAAACTGATCGCCATGAGGACAGACGAGTGATGCATATAAAAGGATCCTTGATCTGTCTTTCTTTTCAAACACCGAAGACAGTCATGGCGGGCCATATTTATCTCTTATGAACGAAAAATACGTACGGTTTTTCCACTGAGCAGGCGAGAGCGATCAAGTATGCACCGGCGGATACAGGAGACAAAAGTGTATGAGAGACTATTGGGAACAGACAGAAAATACAGATAATTTGGAGCGGGGTATGTTTCTCATCCTGCCGCTTCGTTATGAGGAAACGGCGGGGTTCCGGCATATATCTGTTGTCGGAGAGGAGATCCCTTTTGTCTCCGGCGATTTCATTGAGCTGATGAACCGTAAGTGCCGGGCGGATGGGGATTTCGTACGACGTTTTCGGTTGAATGTGAACTTGACGCCGATCCGTATGAAGGCAGATATTCCGATTACGGATCTGCAGCTTTTTGTATTTTACAATGGCGTGGCGTTCCTGACGGTCTACCTGTCATACCGCAATCAAGATGTGGGTTCTGTATATGAGTTTATCTATCCGGGTTATTTGAGCGAAACGGAGGAAGTAAAGGCAAAACAATATGCCTTTCTGAAAGAACTTGAGGAGAAGATCCTGCTGCAGAGCAGTCCGCAGTTTCGTTGGTTCATGGCGGAGGACGGAGCCGGCAGCGTCGTTTTAAAGGAGGCCTACCGTCTCAACGCGGCATACGCGCCGAAACGGTTTGCCAATACGGAGATCCTGAGCAGGATCACCTACAATGAACATCGGATCATCGAGCTGTCCCGCGATTTTGAGGATCTGTCGGAGGAGGATGTGGCTTATGTCACGGGCGCGAAGGATGTGCTTTCCGAAGATTATGGCTGGGGCTGCTGCGTGACCTCGCAGGAGATCTCACTCGTCTATGCGCAGGGCAAAATCCCGCTGGCCGCCCGGGCAGAGGATGATCTGCTGCTGACGATGCTTGCGGTGTATCAGAAATATTCCTGTCTGATGCTGAACGAAGAAATTCATCAGCGGCATATGCTGGAGAGAGAAAAAATCGGTTTTCAGAAAAGTATTCAGCAGCTGAAATGGGAGGCACTGGAATTCATCGCCTACGGTACGTTGGAACCGTCCCAGATTTCGCGCTGGAACAACGTATGCGAGATGTACCGACTGCTGATCCGCATGAACGGCGTGGAGGAGAGCATCGGCGAGATCAAGGAAAAGATTGGGCTGCTCAACGAAGAACAGGAGCGCCTGGACGCCCGAAGGGAAAGCAGCATTGGTATGATCATCGCCGTATTCGGCTTGATTTCCATTGTGGGGGCGATCCTGCAGACGGTGGATTACTTATCGTCAGGCAGGGTAGAAATGATCATCAGTTTTGTACTCTCATGCGTGGGGATCGCGGTGTTCGGGTCGGCGCTTGTGGGGATGTATTGGAGAAGGAAGAAAAGGAAGGGGGACGTGTAGAGGTACGGGAAAATATTCTGACATACGGCGTGCAAAAATGTGTTGGGAGTGAAATTAGAAAGGGAAAAAATATGAGTGAATGGATAACGGAAAAAAGCGACATAAAAGAAAGCAAAATAGAAGAAAGAACAGGTTTGAAACCCGGAATCGTGTGGATTAACGGTAAAACATTTGAAAATAATATCTGCCTGTATGACTGTAATTCGGCCAATTTTCATTTGTTGCCAGACTTGGATTTAGAAGATGCAAAAGATGTAAAAGATGCGTTAGAGGGCTATTTAAACGAGGTAGGAGATGTACGAAAAGAATTAATTAAAATTATTGAGAATGAAATTATTGAGAATGAACGCAGATTATCTGATTTAAAGATAGATGAAGGGGAAGGTAAGAAAGGTAGTTTAAGCCCAACTCAATATCCGCCAGAATACAAGGAACGTGGAATCTGCAATGCTTTTTACAAGCATATTTTGCTCTATGATGGTCAGCGTTATTATACGATCAATTTTATGAGATGGTATATTGATAAGGAAAGGAAGGTAAATTGCAGGTTTGGAGAAATACAATTTGATACAACAAAAAATAAAGTTCAACGCGTAAATACTGCAAATACGGAAAAAGATATCATTCGTTATCCAAAATCATACATAGGCCAGTCTGAAAAAATGATTCGATTGGACGGAGAAGATCAAGTATGTATTTACAATCCGAAAGATGTTGGAAATATTTGGGAAATCAATAAGTGCGAAAAAAAGCGGAAGAAGTGGTCGAGAAATTTTGTGATTTTTATGAAAAAGTGAGGGATGAGAAGGAAAATAGAATATGAAAAACACATACATAGCCCATAAATCCCTTCTATCCTCCGTCTGCTCCAACCAATATTATCTGAAGCTGAACCGCATCGCGCAGGCTTTGGAGGTCTACGAACAGGCGGACAGCAACACCTTACGGGAGCTTTACCCCCTGCGGGAGAATTTCGATACTTCCGATTATGTGTTGTTTACGTTGAAAAAATCGATCCCCTGCATTTTCGGCGGAGAAGGAAAAACGCGCACGCCTTCCGGAATTTTCCGCATCGAACATATATCGAAGCCGCATGAGGAATATGTCAGTTGCTATCACCCGCAATACGACCAGGTGAAGTTTTTCGGCTATCTGGAGGTGTTTGAGGATTATTTTATCCATAGCGATATGTATTTGCCGGATGCCACGGGCGATACGTTTCGGCAGATGAAGCCTATATCAGCACAGGATGCCCACACCTCCGGATGTATCCGCATACCGCAGGAAGAACTGGACTGGCTGGTGGAATATATAGCAGAAGGAACGGTGATTGAAATGTGAGGAAGGCGGCTTCGGGGGGATCCTCTACGTGATGCCTAAAGCGGCAGGAATGAAAAAGATTGTGGCATTGATGCCAAAATCTGAAACCGTATCTGTCCCGCTCTGCCCGGATATCGGTCTGTTTCAGGGGCGGTCATTACGACAGTTACACGTTGACATCGGACATCCCGGAAGGAAGATACGGAGAAAGGTGACTTGGTGTGAAGCATGAAATTATATTGTATGTCGGATATCCACGGCTGCCTTGCGGAATTTGAGGAGGCGTTATCACTGGCAGAGCGGCATCTGGAGGAAGATGATGTGAAGCTGATCCTTCTCGGCGATTATATCCACGGCGGCGCAGACAACAGGGGTGTGCTGGACAGGGTCATGGCGCTCCAGCATCGGTACGGTAAAGATAAGGTCGTGGCACTTCTGGGAAACCATGAGGAATTTGTACTTCAAGGTGATTCGGATATCGACCACTTGATTAAGATGATCGGGAAGAATTGTAACGACGGGGACGACGATGGAGAAGACGACAAATACATCCGCTGGATGGAAAAGCTGCCCCGTTATGATACGGAGGGCAATACCATCTTCGTCCATGCGGGCATCGACGAGGAGGCCGGCGACCTGTGGGAGTGGCTCACGGAGGATGAGACATTTACCGGAAAATATCCTGCGGAGACAGGGTGGATTCAGGGCCTTGAAATGAAGGTGGTAGCAGGGCATGTGGGCACCGCCGAGATCTCGGGAGATCCCTGCTATCATGACATCTATTATGACGGGGCAAGCCACTATTACATAGACGGCTCGGTTTTGGACAGCGGCAGGATCCCCGTGCTGAAGGTGGATACGGATACGGATCGCTACTACAGAGTGACGGAGACCGGCGACTGGCCCATCCTGCCCTATGAGGAGGAGAACGGAAAAGTATGCACTACGTAATCGGTGACATTCATAACGATGCCGAAAGATTCAACCGGATGCTTGACCGTATCGGTTTTAAAAAAAGCGGCGCGGACGCGGATCATCTGTATCTGCTGGGAGATCTGTTTGACCGGGGCGGCGCGGCGGCCGACCCGGTAGGCGTCTATTTTACGGTACTGGGGCTGGGAGATTCCTGTACCGTGGTGGAGGGCAATCATGAGCGCTGGCTGGCCGCCTATATTCGTGCATACGGTTTGCTGCCGGCGCGGGCCAAAAAGCGTCATCCGCCCTATCCCTATGAGTCTTATGCACTGCTGCGGGAGAGATTGACAGATGTGGATCTGCTGGAACTGGCAGAGTGGATTCTTCGGAGTATGCCGCTGCAGGCACAGCTTACGCTGGGCGGGCAGCGGTATCTTTTCGCGCACGCCATGACGTCACCGCCGACAACAGAGGAAACGGATACGTATTATCTGATGGGCAGGGAAGACAACTATGACAGTTTTCTTTTGAAGGGAACCGCAGGATTTCTTTCCTTCTGCGGCCATCAGCACACGGGCGGCTTTGCGTCTTATCCGGGCGCATATTGTGACGCGGAGCGCCCTTGCGTGTGGCGCAATGCCGCAGGGAATGTCTATATGATGGACTGCGGATGCGGTTTTGCGGACGGCAGGCTGGCGTGTTTCTGCCTGGAGACGGGAGAGCGGTTTTATGTATGAATCTCTGTAAGGCCGTGCCTTCTTTTTGCAGGAAAACGCCCCGTCGCTTTGGAAGGAAAAATTCCTTCCCTTCTTTCTGGGAATGAAGTATAATGAAACCACATGATTGGAAACGGGAAAGGAATAACGGTTGCGATGAAAAAAATTTTGGCTTGGATTTTGCCCGTTTTGCTCTGCCTGGGCGGATGTGGCTTAGCGGGCGGCGCGTCGGAGAGGGAAAAGGAAATGACTTATGCAGAACTGGCGGAAATCTTTGAAAAATACGGGATATCGGGGACTACGCCGCAGATAATAGAGGAATTGGAACAGGCTGATCAGATACGGCCGCCGGAAATAGAACTGGACAAAGCCGCTCAGCTCTTAACGGTACTGGGCAGGGGAGACTATGATTATGAGGATATGACGTGGGCGCCTTATGAAAACGGGGTGTACGCTTTCGATTTGGAAGTGTTTGATGTCGGTAAAATGTATACGGATTTTCTGAACGGCGTTTCGGCTCTGGATAGAGAAGAACTTGACTTTCAGGAAATACAGGAAGATACCAGTCAGGTGAACTGGGAAGAAGGGACAGGGAAACGGACGGTCACTTTTTTGTGGGAGAACGAGCCGTTTACGTTAGAGACGGAAGAGAACACCGACTGGTTTGACATGGATGTGGCATATCAGTTAAATCAGATCATCCGGGAACACGGAAAGGAGAAGCAGTTGTTTTTCGCCGGAGACGGATATCAGGAAATCTTTGTTTTTTACCGGGAAAAGGATTGGGCGGATGCGTTCTCGAAGGCAACCGGGTTGGAGCTTACAGAATAAAAAGCGCCGGTTGATGGGCCGGTTTCCTGACGGGATACGGGAGCCGGGTAAGAGGACGCAGAAAGGAAGATTGGAAGAATGAGAAACCAACGCGCCGCTACGGTATTTGCGGGCATTTTGCTGGGCTCTGTCTGTCTTGGCGGGTGCGCCGGGCAGAAGGACGCCGGCCGGACAGAGCAGGAAACGAATTGGGAACAGGCAGAGGAAGGAGAAAGCAAAGTGCAGGAGGAAACGCAGTTGACAACGGAGGACGGTACGAATGACAGCGCAGATTATGACGCGCTGTTTGAGAAGATTACGCTGACGGAAAGCTACAAAGGGCTTGACGACACCAACCCTTTGATGACGCAGCGCTTCGGCGCGGATCCGTACGCCATGGTTTATGGGGACCGGGTGTATTTTTATATGACTGCCGACGCGTTTGAATATGACGGGGCGGCTGGGAAACTCGGGGAGAATACATATAGCCGGATCCGCAGCATCAATGTGATTTCCACTTCGGATATGATCAATTTTACGGATCACGGTTCTATCCGGGTGGCAGGGAAAGACGGCGCAGCGGTGTGGGCGAGAAATTCCTGGGCGCCCGCCGCAGCCTGGAAGGAAATAGATGGGAAACCCCGCTTTTTCCTGTATTTTGCGGATGCCGGCGGCGGAATCGGCGTGCTGGTTTCGGACAGCCCCACCGGGCCCTTTACGGATCCGCTGGGCGAGGGACTGATCACCCGGCAGACGCCCAACTGTGCCGATGTGTTATGGCTGTTTGACCCCGCTGTGCTGGTGGACGACGACGGAAAGGCGTATCTGTATTTTGGCGGCGGCGTTCCGGAGGGCAGGGCGGCCGATCCGGGGACGGCCCGGGTCGTGCAGCTGGGGGACGATATGATCAGCCTTGCAGGCGATCCGGTGCGGATTGACGCCCCTTATGTGTTTGAGGATTCCGGGATTCACAAGGTCGGCGGGAAATATTATTATACCTATTGTTCCAACTGGCAGGTGGATCCGGAGGGAACCGCCCGTTACGGGTTCGTCAACGGGGAAATCGTCAGCATGGAGAGCGACAGTCCCATGGGGCCGTTTACATTAAAGGAGACGATTCTGGAAAATCCGGGCCGCTATTTCGGCCTGTACGGAAATAATCATCACTGTGTCTTTTCCTTCCGGGATAACTGGTATATCACATACCATACCCGGGTGCTGGAACAGGCCATGGGAGTGGAGCTGGGCTACCGCTGTACCCATGTGGATGAATTTACCATGGGGGAGGACGGGACGATTGGGAAGATTCCCCAGACGCTGCAGGGCAGGCGGCAGTTGTCCTATGTGGATCCCTATACGCAAAACCGGGCGGCCAATTTTGCGGTCATGGGCGGCATTGCCTGTGTCGCTTCCGACGACGGGGCAAAACAGTACGGTTCCGGGAATATGGCCCTGGGGGAAATTGACACGGGAGATTTTGTTGTCGTAAAGGGAGTGGATTTCGGAGAAGAAGCGCCGGTAAAATGGAGCGCGTCCGTGAGAAATCCCAAAGGAGAAGAAGGGGTGATCCGGATCTGCGCCGACGGGCCGGACGGTACGGTTCTGGGATATCTGCCCGTGGCGGATCCGGCAGAGGAGTTTACCGAATATACGGTTTCTCTGGATCGGGCCGTGACGGGGGTTCACGATCTGTGTCTGGTCTTTTCCGGCGAAGGCTATGAGCTGGAAAGCTGGCAGTTCCACAAAGAATCATAAAGAATAAAAATGTCTCAGGGACAGAAGGAGGACAAAGATGGGCAATATCATGCAGGAAAAGGGGTTTTACCGGGGCGTCAATCTGGGGGGATGGTTCTCCCAGTGCGATTATAGCCAGGATCGGCTGGATCATTTCATCACGGAAGCGGATTTTGAAAAGATCGCTTCCTGGGGGCTTGATCATGTGAGGATTCCGGTCGATTACAACATTTTGGAGAAAGAGGAGGGCGGATACGATAAGAGCGGATTTGACCGGATTGCCGCGGCCCTCGGACTGGCCAGGAAATACGGGCTCAACGCCATTCTCGATCTGCATAAGACGGCGGGCTTTTCCTTTGACGAAGGAGAGGAGGAAAGCGGTTTCTTTGACAGTGAAAAGTATCAGGAACGGTTCTGCGCCCTGTGGGAGGAGCTGGCGAAGCACTTCGGCGGGGATCCCGCCCATGTGGCGTTTGAACTTTTGAACGAGGTGACGGAACAGCGGTTCTGTGAGACGTGGAACCGCATTTCCGGCAAGTGCATCGCCCGGATCCGTCAGTATGCGCCCGACACGCTGATCCTGCTGGGCAGTTACTGGAATAACAGCGCGGAAGCGGTGAAGGATCTGGCCGCTCCGTTCGACGATAAGGTGATTTATAATTTCCATTGTTATGCGCCGCTGGAATTTACCCATCAGGGCGCGTACTGGGTCAAGGAACTGACGGACAAGAGATTTTCCTTTGCGCAGATGGACATTACGCCCGCATATTTTGAAAAGCTCTTTGCAGAAGCCCTGCAGAAGGCCGCGGACAACGGCACTTGTCTCTACTGCGGCGAATACGGCGTGATCGATAAGGCATCGCCGGAGGATGCGCTGAAATGGTTTCAGGTGATCCACAGCGTATTTGAAAAGTACGGTATTTCCAGAGCGGCCTGGAGCTATAAGGAAATGGATTTCGGCATTTCGGACAGCCGCATGGACGGCGTCAGGGAAGAATTGCTCCGCTATCTGTGAACCGGATTTTTGCAAAAAAGGAGAAAAATGGCGGAACCGTTGGGGACAATCGTATATGCGGCCAACGTGGATGCGCTGGCGGACGAAAAGCTGTATGCGGCGGCGTTTCTGGCGGCTTCGGATCAGCGGCGGGAAAAAACGCTGCGGCTGCGCAGCGCGCGGGACAGGCGGCTGTCCTTGGGCGTGGAGCTGTTGCTGCGAAAGGGTCTGCTGGATCTGGGGCTGGATACAAAAAACATGACCTACGGCCTGGGAGAAAACGGGAAGCCGTTTCTGCGCAGGCCGGAGGGCGTATGCTTTAACCTGTCCCATTCCGGAAGCTGTGTCCTTTGCGCCATATCGCCCTGGGAGGTGGGCTGTGACATTCAGAGGATCACAGCGATTCGGCCGGGGATAGCCGAACGGTTTTTCGCGCCCCGTGAGCGGGAACTGCTTATGGCCTGCGGGGATAGGCAGGAGCAGCGGGAGCTGTTTTTCCGGATCTGGGCGCTGAAGGAAAGCTATATGAAGCTGACGGGACTGGGCATGCGCCTGGGGCTTTCCGAGTTTACCGTGGATCCGAAGGAGAACTGCGTCGTAACGACCCGGGATGGGATCCGCCAGCCCGTGTTTTTCCGGGAGTATGAGATAGACGGAAACTACCGGTGCGCGGTCTGCTGCCGGCAGTCAGAACCGGAGGGCGCGCTGCATAAGGAGGATCTGGCGCGGGTGCTGGCCATGCTGCCTGGATCCGGTGACGGCGGTTTTTAGAAAGCGGTTTTATTTGGGCGGGCTTTGCCATATCTTTTACAGAAGAAGGCAAAAGCGGGCCGGAATATGGCGCTTGTCAATGAACTTGTAAAAACGCTCTGCGGTTTTCTGTGGAATTTTCCCATGCTGGTGCTGCTTTTAGGGACGCACCTTTATTTTACCTGTAAGCTCGGTCTGATCCAGAAAAAGGTGCCGGCCGGGATCCGGATGAGTTTTTCTAAAAAGAACAGGGGCGGCAGCAGTGTTTCCGCCTATGAGGCGCTTTCTACCGCGCTGGCGGCCACCATCGGGACGGGGAATATCATCGGCATTTCCACCGCCATTGCGCTGGGCGGGCCGGGCGCGCTGTTCTGGTGCCTGGCCAGCGGGTTTCTGGGGATGGCCACCTGTTATGCGGAATGCTTCCTGTCCGCCAAATACCGGATGCGCGCCGCAGACGGAAGCTGCCACGGCGGCCCCATGTATGTGATGGAACGGGTGCTGCATAAGAAGGCGCTGGCCGTGATCTTTTCCTTTTTTGCCGTACTGGCGGCCCTCTGTGTGGGCAGCGGCGTGCAGGCCCATTCCCTGACGGCGGCCCTGACCGGGCAGATCCCCGTTTCCCCTCATCTGGTGGGGATGGCGGCGGCGCTGCTGGCGGGCAGTGTGCTGGTGGGCGGCGCCAAAAAGACCGCCCGGGTCTGTACCTGTCTGGTGCCGGTCATGAGCCTTATTTATCTGTCCGGCTGTCTGTATGTGCTTTGTCAGAACGCGGCCTGGCTGCCGCAGGCCATATCCGCTGTGGTGCGGGCCGCATTTTCTTCCCGGGCCGTTATCGGCGGCTTTGCGGGAACCGCCGTGATGACCGGCCTGCGGGTGGGGACGGCAAAAGGGCTGTTTACCAATGAAGCCGGAATGGGTTCCATGCCGATGACCGCCGCTGCGGTGGAGGGCACTTCGCCCCACGATCAGGGATTGATTTCCATGACCGGGATCTTTTGGGATACGCTGGTCATGTGTGCGATCACGGGACTGACAATTCTGAGCGGGATGGTGAGAAATCCCGATCTTTACCGGGGCGCTGCAGAGGATCGGCTCTGCTTTGTCGCCTTTGGCGGGCTTCCCTTTGCGGGGGAGCAGCTTTTGTCCGCCTGTCTGGTGTTGTTTTCCTTCGCTACTATCATCGGATGGAGCTTTTACGGGGAGTGCGCGGCCCGCTACCTGTGGGGAGAAAAGGGCGCGAAACGATTTGAAATCGCCTATATCGTTTTCGTTTACCTGGGCTCCGTACTGTCCTTGGAACTGGTCTGGAATCTTTCGGATCTGGCAAACGCCTGCATGGCGCTGCCGAATCTGCTCTGTCTGTGGCTGCTGCGCAGGCAGATTGGGACGCCGCGAAAAAAGAGGACGGGAAAAAAGAAGAAAATATCATTTTTCCATAGATTTCAGAAGAAAAAACGGATATACTTATCTTTATGAAGGACGCGTAAAAGAAGCCGTCTTTCTTTAGAAAACGGAAGGAGAACCGCTATGGCAAAAGAGTTTACGAGCGAGAATTTTGAAACGCAGGTGCTGGAGGCAAAAGGGCCCGTTCTGGTGGATTTCTGGGCGTCCTGGTGTATGCCCTGCCGGATGCAGGCGCCCGCGGTGGATCAGCTGGCGGATGAAGGATATCAGGTAGGCAAGGTGGATGTGGATGCGCAGTCGTCTCTGGCGGCCCGGTATCAGGTAATGAATATTCCCACCCTCATTGTCTTTAAGGACGGACAGGAGGCAAAGCGTCTGGTAGGCGTACAGAGCAAAGAGGAGCTTATTGCGGCGCTGGACAGCTGTCAGTAACGGCAGACAGGAAGGACAGGCTTGGCATGAAGATCGGCGTGATTTCTTTTACGAGAGCCGGCGCGGAGAAAAATCTGGAGCTGACCGCCCTTTTGCAGGAAAAGAATCATCAGGCGGCCAGCTTCAGCTGGCATAAATTCACCGGGCGCAGGCTGATTCCCTTTCAGTCGCTGCGGCTTTTGTTTCAGGATCTCTGGGACAGTCAGGACGTGCTTTTGTTTCTGGGGGAAATGGACAAGGCGGCGGGCGCTTTTATCCCGTTTGGAAAAGAAAAGGGAGAGGGGCCGGCGGCTGTGCTGGTAGACGAGGAAGGGCGTTTTGTCATTCCCTTTGCGAAGGGCCGGATGGCAGGGCTGAACGGGTGGTGCGCCCAGTTTGCGCAGGCCATCGGCGCGACGGCGGTGCTCACGGGCCGGACGGAGGCTTCCCGGCGGTTCGCGGTGGATGCCTTTGCCAGGAAAAACAACCTGCATATTCAGGATATGTTCCGGATCCAGACGCTGGCGCAGGCGCTTTCGGAAGGGGAGCCGGTGGGAGTCTACAGCGATTATCCCATAGAAGGCGTGCTGCCCGAGGGAATGGTCGGCGTGGGTACGATCATGGGCGGGCAGGACAGGCCGTTTTTCCAGGACGTCCCGGACGACGCTGTGCCAAAGGAACCGGCGCAAAAGCCGGCCTGCGGCATCTCCGTCACGGACGACTGGGAAGCGCCGCACTTTGAGCGGGAATGCCGGATGTTTCCCCGGAATCTGGCGATTGGCGTGGTCTGCCGGGCAGGAAAGCCCCGGGCGGATCTGGAGCGGTTTGTGTTCGGTACGCTGGCGCTGCACCATCTTTCCCGGGAACGGATCGGCGCCATCTATTCCACCTCCAACTACGCCGGGGAGGAGGGCATCGTGGAGATGGCCGACGGACTGAGCGTCCCTTACTATACATACAGCCATCCGCAGCTTCTTGGCGGGAACGCGGAGGGAAGGGAACTGAGTGAAAGCTGCGCCCTGCTGGGGAGCGGACATGGGAAGTGCCTTGTCCCCTGCAGAAAAGAGGGCGGCATGGAGGTTTCCGTCTACGAGCGGGCGATCCATCTGCATTTTTAAGGGAGAACTCCGACAGCTTTTTGGTCCGCGTTTTGCGGCAGGGAGGGAAACATGAAATATGCACAGGAGGGAATGCAGTATCATCTGCAGATCCGAAACGGGGAAGTGGGCGGCTATGTGATTCTGCCCGGCGATCCCAAGCGGTGCGCCAAAATCGCGGCCTATTTCGACGATCCGGTTCTGGTGGCGGACAGCCGGGAATTTGTCACCTATAACGGGTTTTTGGACGGGCAGCAGGTCACGGTGACTTCTACCGGCATCGGCGGCCCTTCCGCCGCCATCGCCATGGAGGAACTGGTGAAGGCGGGAGCCCATACCTTTATCCGGGTGGGCACCTGCGGCGGAATGGACCCTGCGGTCAAAAGCGGCGATCTGGTCATCGCCACCGGCGCGATCCGGGCGGAGGGCACCAGCCGGGAGTATGCGCCCATTGAATTTCCGGCGGTGGCGGATCCGGATGTGGTGTGGGCGCTGCGCAGGGCGGCGGACAGGCTTGCCCTTCCTTTTCACGTGGGCGTCGTACAGTGCAAGGATTCCTTCTACGGCCAGCACGAGCCGGACAGTATGCCGGTGGATTACGATCTGAAGCAGAAGTGGGGCGCCTGGCTTCGCCTGGGCTGTAAGGCTTCGGAAATGGAATCGGCGGCGCTGTTTATCGTGGCCAGTTATCTGCGGGTGCGCTGCGGCTCTGTTTTTCTGACCGTGGCGAACCAGGAAAGGGAAAAGGCCGGGCTTTCCAATCCGGTGGTACACGACACGGACAGCGCTGTCCGGACGGGCGTGGAAGCGCTGCGGGAGCTGATTCGCGCCGACAGAGCCGGAAATTGATAAAATTCTATTTGCAATCCGGCGATTCTGTGTTATAATGCTTTACCAGAGTAAAGGAAGAAAGAACCGCGGCCAAATGTAAGGCAGCGGCGGCAGTCCTTTCTTCCGGCAAAGGAGAAAGCATATGAGCACAGCATCTATCTGTATTCTGATCGCAATTTTCGTTTATCTGGCGCTGGTGCTGGCGGTGGGGTTCCGGTTCGCCAATAAGAATGAGTCCACGTCGGATTTCTATTTAGGCGGACGCAGACTGGGGCCTCTGGTGACGGCCATGAGCGCAGAGGCTTCCGATATGTCCAGCTATCTGCTGATGGGACTGCCGGGACTGGCCTATCTGTCCGGTGTGGCCGATGTGGGCTGGACCGTGATCGGACTGGCGGCAGGCACTTACGTCAACTGGCTTCTGACGGCCAGAAGACTGCGCCGCTATACCCATATCACCGGTTCCTTTACGCTGCCCCAGTTCTTTTCCCGGCGGTTCCGGGATGAAAAGAACCTGCTGGCGGCTATTTCGGCGCTGATTATCATTATCTTTTTCGTCCCCTATACGGCGTCCGGCTTTTCGGCCTGCGGCAAGCTGTTTTCCACACTGTTTGGCATGGATTATATGACGGCCATGATCCTTTCGGCGCTGGTCATTGTGGGATATACGGCGGCGGGCGGTTTTCTGGCGGCGTCCGTTACGGACTTTATCCAGAGCATTATCATGACGGCGGCCATCCTCTTTGTGCTGATCTTTTCCACGGTTTCGGCCGGGGGACTGGGCGCGGTGCTGGAGAATGCCAGGGCGCTGCCCGGGTATCTGTCCCTGACCAGCACCTACGCAGAGGCTACCGGATCCGCCAGCCCTTACGGTCTTTTGAAAATCGTGTCCACCTGTGCCTGGGGACTCGGCTATTTTGGAATGCCCCATATTTTGCTGCGGTTCATGGCGATTGAGAATGAAGAAAAGCTGAAGCTCTCCCGCCGCGTGGCGTCCATCTGGGTGGTCATCGCCATGTCGGTGGCGGTTCTGATCGGGATCGTGGGACGGAGCATGAGCGCGGGCGGTCTGATTGTATCCCTTTCCGGCTCCGACACGGAGACGATTATCGTGCGCATTGCGGATCTGCTGTCCTCTTATGGGATCGTTCCGGCTCTGATAGCGGGGCTGGTAATGGCGGGGATTCTGGCCAGTACCATGTCCACTGCCGATTCCCAGCTTCTGGCGGCGTCCTCCAGCGTGTCCCAGAATATTTTACAGGAAGCGTTCCGTCTGAAGCTGTCGCCGCGCGCCGGTATGCTGGCGGCCAGACTGACAGTGGTGGTGATTGCGGTTCTGGGCGTGTTCATTGCCCGGGATCCCAACAGCTCCATTTTTGGAATCGTATCCTTTGCCTGGGCGGGCTTCGGGGCCAGCTTCGGCCCGCTGGTGCTGTGCGCGCTGTTCTGGAAGCGCACCACCTTCCCCGGCGCATTGGCTGGTATGGTGGCAGGCGGGGTTTCGGTGTTTGTCTGGAAATATCTGGTTGCGCCCCTGGGCGGTGTCTTTGCCATTTATGAGCTGCTGCCGGCTTTCCTGATCGGCCTGTTGGTTATGGTGGCGGTCAGTCTGCTGACCAAAGAGCCGTGCAGCGAGGTACTGCAGGAGTTTGAAGCCGCAAAGGGAAAGTCCACCATCGCCTGACTGCGGGAAAGAAGCGGTATTTTATGAAGAAAAGGTATTGTGCCCTGGACTCGCTCCGGGGCATTACGCTGATCAGCATGATTCTCTATCACGGTGCGTGGGATCTGGTCTGGCTGTTCGGGGTCAGTCTGCCCTGGTATCATACCCGGGCGGCCTATGTCTGGCAGCAGAGTATCTGCTGGACGTTTATCCTGCTTTCCGGTTTCTGCCAGCCCTTCGGGAAACGGCGGTGGAGACGGACGCTGCAGGTATTTGGCGGCGGCGTACTGCTTTCGGCGGTGACGATACTGTTTCTGCCGGAAAACCGGGTGCTGTTTGGCGTGCTGACGCTGATCGGTTCCAGTATGATCCTCTGGAATCTGCTGGAGAAAATGCTTCGCCGTCTGCCAGCGGCGGCAGGGCTGGGGGTCTTCTTTTCTTTGTTTCTGCTGTTTCGGAATGTGAACCAGGGCAGTCTGGGCTTTGAGGGCATTCGTCTGCTTCGTCTGCCGGAGGGACTGTATCACGGGCTTTTCTTAACCTGGCTGGGTTTCCCCGATCCGACATTTTATTCGGTGGATTATTTTTCCCTGATCCCCTGGTTTTTCCTGTTTTTATCCGGGTATTTTTTCAACCGCGTCTTAAGTGACAGGGACGGCCTGCGGTATCTGGAACGCCCCAGGGTGCCGGGCCTGGAATGGCTGGGGCGGCATTCGCTTTTGGTTTATCTGATCCATCAGCCGATCCTTTATGCCGTTTTGGTACTTTTGGGAAAGGGATTGGGAAAATTCTGATTGCGTTTCCGGCGGGATGTGTTAGAATACTTTTTGTAGGAAATCGGGAATTGCAGAGTAGGTCCCTATGCGTTAAGTGCCTGCCGGACAGGGAGTTGCCGGTAGGACGAAAAGCGCCGGGAGGCGTCCGGGTTTTATGGGTTTTTTATCTGCCGGGCGGCCCGCGCTTGCGGTATACGGACCGCATCTCGCTGCAAGGAAAGAGGTTTTTTGGGATCTCCTTTTGCAGCGGATGTCTGTGGAAGGAGGTTTTTTTATGAGAAACATCGCTGCCCTGTTCACAGCTTCCGCGCGGGAATTCAAAAATGTGCGCACAATATGCCTGTGCGGCGTTTTTGCGGCCCTGGCGGTGATTTTAAGTTATGTGGCGTCCATTCAGGTGAGCCAGCACATCCGGATCGGTTTTTCCGGACTGCCCAATGAATTTGTGGACTATCTGTTTGGCCCGGCGGTGGGGTGCGTCTTTGCGGCGGCGCTGGACGTGCTGAAGTTTTTGCTCAAGCCCACCGGCGGTTTTATCCCCGGGCTGACCTTAAACGCCTTTCTGGCGGGCCTGGTCTACGGGACGTTTTTATACCGCCGTCCCATTCGTTTCTGGCGGATCCTGCTGGCGAAATTCCTGGTCGGGATGGGGATCAATGTGGTGCTGGGGACTTACTGGCTGTCTCAGTTTTACGGCTGGGGATTTTTCCTGCGGCTGCCGGATCGCTTTGTGAGCAATCTGATTATGTGGCCCATAGACAGCGTGATTCTGTATTTTTTGCTGCGGATGTTCGAACGCACCGGGGTGTTTGGGAGAATGGGATTTGCCCCCGGCTCTAAGGGAAAAAACCGGTCCTGACGGCCGGACCTGCCGCCTGCAGGGGCAGAACAAGAGAAATAAGGAGCTTTCTGGCCGGGTGATTCTGGGATCGCCCGGCTTTTTTATCTTTTCCTGTTGACAAAACCTTAGGTATGGCATATATTATATTCAAACATAATATTATACGTCATATAATATTATATCTGATAGCATTAAAAAAGAAGGAAATGCCGGAACGGGGAGGAGGGCGGACGCATGGTATTTAATACGGGGGCGGCGCTGTTGGACGCCATTGTACTCGCCGTCGTATCCAGAGAACCGGAAGGGACTTATGGCTACCGGATCACGCAGGAAGTGCGGCAGGTTATCGACCTTTCGGAATCCACGCTTTATCCGGTACTGCGGCGGCTGCAGCGGGACGATTGCCTGGAGGTCTACGACAGGGAGTTTGGCGGCAGGAACCGTCGGTATTACAGGCTGACGCCCAGGGGGGACGCGCAGCTGAAGCTCTATCGGGCAGAGTGGGAGCGCTACTCGGAAAAGATTTCGGGTATGTTCGAGGGAGGGAGAGACGTATGAAAAGAGAGGAGTTTCTGAAGCGGCTTTCGGCGCTGCTTTCCGATTTGCCGGAGGCGGAACGCAGGGAAGCGCTTCAGTATTACGAAGATTATCTCAACGACGCCGGCGTGGAGGAACAGGGAGAAGTGCTGGAGGTACTGGGTACGCCGGAAGCGCTGGCCGCTTCCATCCGGGAGGGGTTAAACGATCCGGAGGGCCGGAAGGGAGAGTTTTCGGAGCACGGCTTTCGGGAAACAGAGAAGCGGGCGGAGAATGAAATGACGCTGCGTAGCCAGGGACAGGACGCCGGGAAACAAAAAGTAGAGGAACCGGCCGGGCGGAAAGCGCGGCGCAGCGGTAGTTCGGTGCTGCTCTGGGTGCTTTTGGGGCTGTTGCTGCTGCCGTTTCTTCTGCCGGTGGTGATGGCCGTCCTGACTGCCGGGGTGGTGCTGGTGTCGGTGGCCATTGCCCTGACGGTAGGCTTTCTTGCCCTCGGCATCGTCTGTGTTGTTCTGGGCGTCCTCGCCCTCTTTTCCTCCTTTGGCGAGTTTGCCGTATCGCCTGCGGGAGCGATGGTAGCGGGCGGGCTGAGTCTGATGCTGATAGGGCTCGGTATTTTGCTTACAGTGGCGCTGGCCGTTCTGACGGGGCGGGTAATTTTGCCCGCGTTCCGGAAACTGGTGGGGGCAGCCGGTTCGTTTTTCCATAGAGGGGAAGGGAGACGGGTATGAAAAAAGGACAGAAAGCGGCGCTTGTCGTCGGGGTCGTCTGTCTTGTGGCAGGCGGCGCGCTGGCGTTTGCCGGGGTGATCGCCGGCGGGCTGTCCCGTCCGGAACAGAGACAGACGCAGGAGAAAAACCCGAGCGGGGATTTGGATCAGGATGTGGCGTTTGTTGGAGAACTGAAAAAGCTGAAGGTGGATGTGGGCACATATGAACTTTCTATTCTGGAAGGGACGGACGGCATTCATCTCAGCGGGGAGAACTGCGGTTCCATCCGCTGTTCTGTAAAAGACGGTACCCTGGAGCTGAAATCCGCCGGGGAGATCGTGACCGTGCCAAAGACAGGCGGCCGGAAACTGGTACTGACCGTGCCGGAGGGAATCGTCTGGGAAAAGGCAGATCTGGAGGCGGATGCAGGCAGTATCTCTGTGGGGACGCTGCTTGCGGATCGGACAACGATCCAGGCGTCCGCCGGCAAGGTGCTGGTAGAGACGCTGGAAACAAAGAAGCTGGAGGCGTCCGCCGCGATGGGGACGATAACGGTTTCGGGCAGCGTAGAGGGAGATGTGGAACTGGAAGCCGCCATGGGCAATATTTCCCTGTCCCTGACCCAGGAAAGGGAAGCGTATGACTATAAGCTGCACTCCGGCATGGGCCGGATCGTTCTGGGGGACAGCCGGTATGCCGGAATGGAGACGGAAACCGAGATCCGAAACGACTCCCCGTGGAAAATGGAACTGGAATCTTCTATGGGGAATATTGAATTATCCTTTGGACAGGGGTAAGATAAAGAAAAGAAGGAAAGCTTCAGCGGCGGGACCTGCAAGGAAAAGTCCCGGAATGCAGAAAGAGAGGGAATCATGAGCGAGAAAAAACTGTTTCGATCCACATCCAACCGGATGGTCTGCGGCGTGTGCGGAGGGCTCGGCATTTATACGGGCATCGATCCCACGCTGATCCGTGTGCTGTACGTGGTGATCAGTCTTGTGCTGGGGGCCGGCTGTCTGGGTCTGATCCTGTATTTTATTCTTGCGGTGATCATACCGGAGGATGACGGGATCGTGGACTGAGCGGCCATGAAGATCCAAAAAGGCTGGGAGCGCCTGGGGAAACTGTTCAGCCGGCAGGCGCGTCCGCGGGAGTACTGGCAGCACAAATGGGAGGTCACATGGAAGAATACGCTGGTGACGGCGGCCATTCTGGCCGGCGTCACTTTCGTGGCGCTTCTGTATAACCGGGTGTCGGAAGGAACGGTCAATATTGTAATGTTTTACACGGTAGCGCTGATTTTTATCCCCCGTTTTACGGAAGGGTATGTGCCCGGTATTGTGGCGGCCATGGTCAGCGTGGGCTGTGTGAACTATCTGTTCACCTATCCCTATTCCCGTCTGGATTTCACCCGGGAGGGATATCCGGTTACCTTTGTCTGTATGCTGCTGATTGCGGTCATGGTCAGCGCCGTCACCTCGTATACGAAGGAACAGTCCCGGATTTTAGCCGAACAGGAAAAGCAGCTGCGGGAGGCGGAAAAAGAAAAAATCCGCGCGAATCTGCTGCGGGCCGTGTCCCACGATCTGCGCACGCCCCTGACCGGCATTATCGGCGCCAGCAGCTCCTATCTGGAGAACGAGGCGGCGCTGTCCGCCGAGGAAAAGCGCAATATGGTGCGGCACATCGGGACGGACGCCAGCTGGCTTTTGAACATGGTGGAAAACCTTCTGACCGTGACGCGGATCCAGGAGGGAAATGCCGGAGTGAACAAAACCATGGAGGTAGTGGAGGAGGTGCTTTCCGGGGCGGCGGCGCGCATTCGGAAGCGGATTCCCCAAATTCAGGTTTCGGTGCGCGTCCCGGAGGAATTTGTGATGCTTCCCATGGACGCCATGCTGATCGAGCAGGTTTTGGTGAATCTGATGGAAAACGCCCACTTTCATGCCCACAGCAAACGTCCCATCGAACTGTATACGATCAACGGGGAAGACGAAGTCACGTTCTGCGTGCGGGATTACGGTACGGGCATCCCGCCCAGACGGCTGGAAACCATTTTTGACGGAGAGGCCTTAAACGGCGGGGATTCCGACAGCCACAAGGGGATGGGGATCGGTCTTTCCATCTGTAAGACCATTATCATCGCCCACGGCGGCAGAATCTGGGCGGAAAATCATGAGACGGGCGCACAGATCAGCTTTTCGCTGCCCCGGCAGGCAGCGGAGGGCGCTTAAACGGCGGCAGGAGGGGAGCAGATGGCAGGAAAGGGCACAATACTTTTGATAGAGGACGAGGAGACGATCCGCGATTTCATCGCCGCCAGCCTGCGGGCGCAGGGATATAAGACGGTGTGCGCCGGCGGCGCCAGGGAAGGTATGGAGCTGGCGGCGTCGCTGTGTCCGGATCTGATCCTGCTGGATCTGGGGCTGCCGGACAGGGACGGCAGCGAGGTGATCCAGAGCGTCCGGAAGTGGTCCATGCTGCCCATTCTGGTGATTTCGGCGCGCAGCCAGGAGAAGGAGAAGGTGCAGGCGCTGGATCTGGGTGCTGACGATTATATCACCAAGCCCTTTGGGATTTCCGAGCTCATGGCGCGCATTCGGACCGCCCTGCGCCATGGAACGATTGCGTCCGGCACGAACCCTGCCGTGGAGGTCTTTCAGGTGGGGGATCTGACGCTGGATTTCCGAAAAAGACTGGTGAAGGCAGCAGGGACAGAGGTGCATTTGACACAGGTAGAGTATAAGATTGTGGCTTTTCTGGCACGCAACGCCGGAAGGGTTATGACCTATGCCGCCATCATTTCTCACGTGTGGGGGCCCTATATGGACGACAACAACCGGATCCTGCGGGTCAATATGGCCAATATCCGCCGCAAGCTGGAAAAGAATCCGGCGGAGCCGCGCTATATTTTTACGGAAATCGGCGTGGGCTACCGGATGGCGGAGGAAGAATGAAGATTTCGGGATTTTTTCAGAGATAACGTTGAGACAGAACACACAAATCACCGGACTGTGGCACAGTCCGGTGATGTTGATCTGAGGGGGCCTAAAGGCGTGCAGCTTCCTTTTAGCGGGCAGCCTTGCGGCCGATCCGGAAGAAGAAACCGGATTTTTTCAGGACAGGCAGCAGGGCCGTATAAACCACCGTGGCCACTATCGTGCTGATGACAGCGTTGATGGTGGAGGAGGTTGAAGTCCAGACCAGGGATACTTCGGCGGCCGGTTTGCCGACGATGTAAATTTTATAGAAGTAGCCGAGCAGCGGATCGAAGATGACGTTGAACAAAAGGCCGCCTGCAGAGGCCAGAAACGCCCAGAGCGCAATCTGCTTTTTCTCGGTTTTTTCGGTGATATGTCCGATCCTGTGGGCGATCAGGCCGGTGACCAGGCCGATGCACAGCTTCAAAAGGAAGGTCTTGGGCGCATAAATCACGTAGACCGGATCCAGCAGATCGCCGATGGTCATACCGATGGCGCCGCCTAAGCCGCCCAGTGGGCCTCCCAGGATCAGCGCGCCCAGCACGCAGACCGCGTTGCCCAGATGAATGGAAGTGGCGTCGCCGCCCGGAAGCGGAATCTTAAACTGCAGAAAAGTGAAGATGACGTAAGAAAGAGCGGCAAAAACGCCTGTCATGACCAGCTTTTGTAATTTCTCGTTTTGCATGGGAAGGATACCTCCTTTGGTTTTGTTGGATTTTGATTTCATTATACGCAAAAGTGGCATGATAAAAAGTGCCATTTTGATATTTTTTGAGCAGGCCAGTTAAAAGGAAAAAGCGGAAGGGAGAAGTTTATAGATTTTTCATTTCTTCCTGCTTGACATAGTCCCCGGCGGCTCATATACTTAACAAGTAAATTATTAACTAACTAAGGAAAGAGAGAAGAATTGCTGTCTGCTCAGTTCAAAAAAGGAGGGTTGCAGACATGACGGATTTGCGGTGTGATATGGCCCGCGAGCTGTCCCTGAAATTCCGCAGGGCGGATCGGGCGTTCAAACGGTGTATCCGGCGGCGCGTGAAGGATACCGGCGTATTCCAGAGCCAGCACAGGCTGCTGATGCATCTGAGCCAGAACCCCAACTGTTCCCAGGTGGAGCTGTCGGCCTGTCTGGAGGTTTCGCCGGCGGCCATCGCGGTTTCCTTAAAGAAGCTGGAACGGGGCGGTTATATCCGGCGGGAGGTACATGAGAGCGACAACCGTGTCCATCAGGTGATCATCACCGAGAAGGGGCGGCAGGTCATTGAAAAGAGTATTCTCATGTTTCAGGAAATTGAAACCAATATGTTCGATGGATTTTCAGAGGAAGAAATGAAACAGTTCGCAAATTTCATGGATCGGATCCAATGCAATCTGGATCCGGGGAAGGAGAAGCAGTAAATGAAACGGTACATGAAATATGTAAGGCCCTATCTTTACGCTTTTATTCTGGGGCCGATCCTGATGATTACGGAGGTGGCGGGCGAAGTGCTGATGCCTTCCCTCATGGCTGATATCATCAATGTGGGCGCGCTCAATCATGACGTGGGCTATATTGTCGGCAAAGGGCTTTCCATGATCGGTGTGGCGCTGATTATGATGATAGGCGGCATCGGGGGCGCGTGGTTTGCCTCCAAAGCGGCGGTCAGCTTCAGCGCGGATCTGCGCAAGGATCTGTTCCGGAAAATACAGACCTTTTCTTTCGCCAACCTGGATCGGTTTTCCACCGGTTCGCTGGTGACCAGACTGACCAACGACATCACCCAGGTACAGAATCTGATCATGATGGGGCTGCGCATGGCGCTGCGGGCGCCGGGAATGCTGATCGGGGCTGTCATTATGGCGTTTATTATGAACCGGCAGCTCGCCATGATTTTTCTGGTGATCCTGCCGATAATGGTGGTTGCGGTGGCTGTCGTCATCCGCGTCGCCTTTCCCCGGTTCACGATCTTACAGAAAAAGCTGGACGCCCTAAACTCCAATATTCAGGAGATGCTGACCAATGTGCGGGTCATCAAATCCTTTGTCCGCGGCAGCTATGAGGAGGAACGGTTCGCCCGCTCCAACGCGGAGCTGAAAAATTCCGGCTTAAACGCGTTTAAAATTGTGATCATTCAGATGCCGGTGGTCATGCTGTTTATGAATACCACGACGCTTCTGGTCGTCTGGTTCGGCGGCAACCAGATTTTGACGGGACGGATGCCGGTGGGCGATCTGACCGCGTTTACCACCTATGTGGTGCAGGTGCTTTCTTCTCTGATGATGCTGGCCATGGTGCTTCTGACCAGTTCCCGCGCCATTGCCAGTTTAAAGCGGATTACGGAGGTGCTGGACGCCAAGGTGGATCTGACCGACGAGGACGCGCGCTACAGTCAGGTTCCGGTAAAGCATGGGAAGATTGAATTTCAGAACGTATCGTTCCGCTACTATAAGAACAGTGAAGAAAAGGTACTGGACGACATCGATCTGGTGATCGAGCCCGGACAGACCGTGGGCATCATCGGATCCACCGGCTGTGGAAAGACCACGCTGGTTTCCCTGATTCCCAGGCTGTATGACGCAGACGAGGGGAAGGTGCTGGTGGACGGCATCGACGTCAGGGATTACTCTCTGAAAAATCTGCGGGACGGCGTGGGCATGGTGCTGCAGAAAAACGTGCTCTTTTCCGGCACGATTCAGGAAAATCTGCGCTGGGGGGATGAGAACGCCACCCGGGAAGAACTGCTGGAGGCTTCCCGCAGCGCCCAGGCGGACGAATTTGTCCAAAATTTCACACAGGGTTATGAGACAGAACTGGGGCAGGGCGGCGTGAACGTATCCGGCGGGCAGAAGCAGCGTCTGTGTATTGCCAGAGCGCTCTTAAAAAAGCCAAAGATTCTGATCCTGGACGATTCCACCAGCGCGGTGGATACGGCCACGGAGGCCAAGATCCGGGAGACCTTCCGCACCACCTTAAAAGATACCACAAAGCTGATTATCGCCCAGCGGATTACCTCCGTCATGGAAGCCGATCAGATTCTGGTGATGGACGAAGGAAAGATTGTGGGCCGGGGCCGTCACGAAGAACTGATGAAGGACTGCGAGGCCTATCGGGAAATCTATGATTCTCAGATGAGAGAGGAGGTGCTGGCATAATGGATCAGGCAAGAAAAGAACGTCTCATAAAAAAATATGCCTACGCGCAGCAGACCGATATGCCCGGCGCAGGCGGGCCGGGGCCAAGACCGGGCAGAGGGCCCGGCAGGGGCGGCCGGAACATGGCCGTCAAAAAACCGGAAAATTCCAGGCAGGCCGTCAGGCGGCTGTTCTCCTATCTGGAGCAGGACACCGGAAAGCTGTTTCTCGTATTTTTCTGCGTGATTGCAGGCACGGTTTCCATGCTGGCCGGTTCCTATATGCTGCGGCCCATTATCAACAGTCTGACCGAGGAGGGAGGCAACCCGCAGAAGCTGCTGCATTCCCTTATCCTCATGGCGGCGGTCTATGCGGTGGGGATCCTGGCCCAGTATTTCCAGCAGCGCATCATGATCACCGTTTCCCAGGGAGCGTTGGAGCGGATCCGAAACGAACTGTTCTGCAAAGTCCAGCGGCTCCCGGTACGCTTCTATGATACCAACAACAACGGCGACATTATGAGCCGTTTTACCAACGATCTGGACGCGGTGGGGGATATGCTCAACAACACCATTGTGCAGATCATTTCCGGTGTGATCAACGTCACGGGTACGCTGTGTCTGATGCTGTATACCAATGTCTGGCTGACGCTGGTCACCGTGCTCATGGTGCCGCTGATGCTGAAGCTGGCGGGCATGGTAATGGCGCGCAGCCGCCGCTTCTACAAGGCGCAGCAGGCGGCGCTGGGCACGCTCAACGGATATATTGAGGAAACCATCACGGGACAGAAAGTGGTCAAAGTGTTCTGTCATGAGGAAGTGGCGCAGGAGGAGTTTGAATTTCTCAACTACGATCTGCGGGATAAGCAGATTTTCGCCCAGTTCTTTGGCGGCATTATGGGCCCGGTCATGAACGGCAGCGGGCAGATCAGCTACTCCGTGACCGCGATTGTAGGCGGTATCCTCTGTGTGCTGCGGGGCTTTGATCTGGGCGGCCTGACGGTATTTGTCAACTATTCCCGTCAGTTTACCCGTCCCATCAACGAGCTTTCCATGCAGATGAACACGGTATTCTCCGCCCTGGCCGGTGCGGAGCGGGTATTCCGGATCATGGATGAGGAGCCGGAGGCCCCCGACAGTCCGGATGCGGTCACACTGGATCCCTGCCAGGGGCATGTGGTTCTTCAGGACGTGACGTTTGGCTACAATCCGGATAAGGTTATCCTCAAAAAGATTTCCCTTTATGCCAAGCCGGGACAGAAGATTGCTCTGGTGGGCTCCACCGGCGCGGGCAAGACCACGATTACCAATCTGATCACACGGTTTTATGACATCGATTCCGGCAGCATCACCATCGACGGCGTGGATATCCGCAATATCAAACGGGATAATCTGCGTTCCAATATCGCCATGGTACTGCAGGATACGCATCTGTTTACCGGTACGATCCGGGAGAATATCCGCTACGGACGGCTGGACGCCACCGACGAGGAGGTGGAGGAGGCGGCAAAGCTGGCCAGCGCCCACCATTTTATCCGCCGTCTGGAGCATGGGTATGATACCATGATTGAAGGAGACGGCGCGAACCTGAGCCAGGGGCAGAGACAGCTGTTAAACATTGCCCGCGCGGCCATTTCCAAAGCGCCGATCCTGATTCTGGATGAAGCTACCAGCTCCGTGGATACCAGGACGGAACGCCATATCGAGCACGGTATGGATCGGCTGATGGCCACCCGGACTACCTTCGTCATCGCCCACCGGCTCTCCACCGTCCGGAACGCCAACGCCATTATGGTGCTGGAGAACGGCGAAATCATCGAGCGCGGCGATCACGACGAACTGCTGGCGATGAAAGGCAGATATTACGAACTGTATACCGGAAAGACCGAACTGGACTAAGCGCAGAGCCGGCCGGACCCGGCCCCAAAAAGAGGGAAAAGGAGAACGTATATGTACGATCAACAGGCATATCTGGATCAAATCGAGGCGGTCATCGCCCGGGGCCCCTATCGTGACGACTGGGAATCTTTGTCGGCTTACCGGGTGCCGCAGTGGTACCGGGACGCCAAATTTGGAATTTTCATTCACTGGGGCGTCTATTCGGTGCCGGCCTTTGACAGCGAGTGGTATTCCCGGAATATGTATATCCAGGGTTCCCGGGCCTATCAGCATCATCTGGAAACCTACGGCCCCCAGAGCCGCTTCGGGTATAAAGAGTTTATTCCGCTGTTTCGGGCCGAACGCTATGATCCGGAAGCATGGGCCGATCTGTTTGTCAAATCCGGTGCAAAATATGTGGTGCCCGTGGCGGAGCACCACGACGGTTTTCAGATGTATCCCAGCGCGCTTTCCCACTGGAACGCCGCCGAAATGGGGCCGCGCCGGGATACGCTGGGCGAGCTGACAAAGGCGCTGACGGAGCGGGGACTGGTAAACGGAGCCTCCTCCCACCGCATCGAACACTGGTTTTTTATGGGGCACGGGAAGGAATTTGACAGCGATATCAAAGAACCGCTGGCGCGGGGGGATTTTTACTGGCCCGCGCAGAAGGAACCGCAGGATCATTTTGATTTCTTCAGTCAGCCGTCGCCCGACAGGGAGTTTCTGGACGACTGGCTGATCCGCACCTGCGAGCTCATCGACGCCTATCGGCCGAGTGTCCTGTATTTTGACTGGTGGATTTCCCACAGCAGCGCCAAACAGAATCTGAAGAAGATTGCGGCCTACTATTATAACCGGGCGGCGGAATGGGGCAGGGAGGTTGTCCTTACCTATAAGCATGACGCCTTTGCCTTTGGCTGCGCGGTGCCGGACATGGAGCGGGGCGTCTTTTCCCAGGTGAAGCCCTTTTACTGGCAGACGGATACGGCGGTGGCGCGCAACAGCTGGTGCTACACGGAAGGGAACTGTTACAAGGATCCGGAGGAAATCCTGCAATATCTGGCGGATGTGGTCAGCAAAAACGGCAATCTGCTTTTAAACATCGGCCCCAGGGCCGACGGCACCATTCCGGAGGAGGACGCCCATATCCTGCGGGAAGTGGGGAAATGGCTTTCTGTCAACGGGGAAGCCATCTACGGCTCTCATGTCTGGCGGGAGTACGGGGAAGGGCCCACCGCCCTGTCGGAAGGGCAGTTTACCGACGGCCAAAAACCGGTCTACACGCCGCAGGATTTTCGCTATACCGTCAAAGACGGCGCCCTCTATGCCATTGCCATGAAGACAGCGCCGGAGGGAACCTACTGCCTGACCAGATTCGCGCTGCGCAGTCCCGAGGGCAGGCCCTGTTTCGACGGGATCCTGACGTCGGTGAAGGCGCTGGGCTTCCCGGATGCTGTCCTGGGCTGGGAGCGGACGAAAGAGGGGCTTGTGATCCGGACAAAGGGGTTGCAATCGCCCTATCCGGTGGTCTTTCGGATGGAGACGGACTGAAAATTCCCCACGTCTACGGGAGACCTGCACGATGTTGATTTTTC
Source organism: uncultured Eisenbergiella sp. (assembly GCA_947630215.1). Lineage (GTDB taxonomy): Bacteria > Bacillota > Clostridia > Lachnospirales > Lachnospiraceae > Gallintestinimicrobium. The sequence goes on from CANRGX010000021.1 coordinate 30,392, forward strand.
TGCAAATGATAGAAACTCCGCAGGAGAAGTCAAAATTTGAAATTCTCTATCAGCAGTACCGAAACCTGATGTTTTCTATTGCCCGTCAAATTCTGAAAAATGACCAGGATGCAGAAGATGCGGTACATCAGGCGTTTGTAAAAATTGCGGAGAATATAAAAAAAATAGACGAACCGATAAGCCCGCAAACAAAAAGCTATGTCGTTACCATTGCCGAGAACAAGGCGATTGATATATACCGAAAACACCAGCGACATATGACGATTGCACTTACAGAGGAAGTTCATGGTCTGGAAGTCAATACGGAAGGGATCGGTGATTTAGCTGGCTGTATTCTGAAGCTGCCCGGACGATATCGGGAGATGATTTTGCTGCGGTATCATCATGGCTATAGCATTCAGGAAATTGCTAAAATGATGGGAATTTCAGTATCTGCTGCTAATAAGCTCAATCAGCGTGCCAAAAACAGGCTGAGGGATCTGTGCAGGGAAGAAGGTTTGATTTGATAACGGAAGATATGCTGCAGGCAGCAGCCCATGAGGCGGACAAAGCGTTACAAGACAGCCTTTTTGATTTGGCAAAGAGCGAACATATTTTTTCAAAGAGGTTTGAGCGAAAGATCCGGAAACTGATCCGCAGAGCCCGTCATCCAGTGGCAACCGTTGTATTTCGACGAGCTGTCTGTGTGTGCCAAATTGTTATTCTTATTTTTGGTGTATGGCTTCTTGCGGATGCCGAGGCCAGAACGGCATTTCTGAACTGGACACGCCGCCAATACGAATCCTTTTATGAATATCGCGCAAACGACAGCTCCAATAAAACAGACTATAGTTTATCCTGGCTGCCGGACGGATACACTTTATCATATACAAGGGAACTATCGGGCAACACGGTTCAGGTTTATGAGAAAGAAGATGGTCTTCGGATTTATTTCAGTTATTCAACTGAAGCGGATTCCAGCAGTCTTTTTGTGGAATCGGATTATGTATTGTGCCAGACAGTGGAACTGGGAGATGTAAAGGCCGATTTTTATCGTGCAAAGACGGAAAATGTATCAAATGTTCTCATATGGACGTCGCCGGACGGATCCACACTGTTTAGCATCAGTGCTTTTTTGGAACAGGATCAACTGGTTCAGATAGCAAAAAATATAAAAGTACAGGAATAAATTTTTTGGATTCGTGTCCAAATTGGCCCCCTTTCTTCGTTTAAGAGATAATAACAAGGAAAGGGGGTGATTTTATGAAGAAATATGTTTTTAGTTTGGTTCTATTCCTATCCGTACTATTTACGATGCATGTGCGAGCAGCTGAAGAACGTACTGTTATGATCTGGCCGAGTATTTCTTTCGATGGGACGAAAGCAATCTGCTCTGTAACGATAATGGCAGACAGGAGTACAGATAGGATAGAAGCCGATATAAAGCTATGGCAAGGAGATTCCTGTGTTGAATCATGGACAGAGTCAAGTTTCGGAGATTTAATGTTCACAGGAAATACTACAGTTGCCAAAGGTCAGAAGTATATACTTACAGTAGATGCAAAAATAAATAATTTGGCAAGACCTACTGTATCTACTTCTGCAGTGTGTAATTGAGTAGAGAATAATATTTTTTTTATGAGGGAGAGTGGTATTTATGATATAAAGAAAATGAATGTCAAAAAAATAATAGTCAATAGAAAACTACCATAAAACTATAGGAGAATATGAAGATGAATAAAAAAAAGAAAATATGGATGGCATTATATTCAATATATGCAATAATTTTTTTCCCCATGAATGTTTACGCAGCTAATCCAATATCTGCTCCAAAAACAATGGAAGAAGTCAAAGAGAGTCAAAAATCAGATTCCTCAATGATTATTTATGTAGATTCTGTTGGAAATTATGTATTTCATAATATCCCGAGTCAAAGTAGAGATACAGACACTACTTTAATATATAGGGATGAGACAAAAGAAGTTCGCAAGAAAACATTAGCTAGTTCATCTATGCAGCAGAAATCTGATTATATCTATGATATTGAAGAAAATCCTGTTTACATTGGAACATGGAATGGTGTAGATACTTATGCAAGACATACACTTGGAGCAAGGATTTCAAGTGCAGGATTGAATTATTTGATTACAACAGGAGATGCTACGTGGTACAACAGAAGCGGAAATGTCGCTTTGCCTTACCGTAATGGCAATTCTACAGTGGCAGAACATAAGAACCAAGTAGATGTTGCTAAAGGAACATATTTTGTTGTAATTAATCCGGATACAAATAAAAACGTAATTGTTTCTGTCAATGATTTTGGCCCCCAGCAGAATACAGAACTCGGGAAAAAGACTATAGTGGATTTGGATGACAAAAGTTTTGAAACATTGTTTGGAAGTACAAGTGTAGGTAGACATGTTTGTCAAACAAATGTAACGGTGGTTCAATATTTCTAAACGATATACTTTTTACATCTAATATATGCGACGGATCGGCTGTAGGAATGATTTTAATCTATAGTACGATCCGTCGTAACCTATACTATCTAACATATTATAATATAAGGTGTTATTGAAAAAACCAATTTTATCCAAAAGATAAAAAATCAAATTGGAGATATAGACATGAAAATTAGATTATGGTCCTTTTTGCTCCTCGTGGTTGTCACAATCTGCGGATGCGGACAAAGGGATGAAGAACAACAGGCAAATGCGGCCGAAGTTTCCTGTCAGATTTTAGGCAAATACTCGGGCTGGTTATGCGGAATGGTTTCCCATCCGGGGGAAGAAGACAGCGCGGATGTTTTAACTCTGAATCCTCAGAATGGTGACGTGAAAAAAATAATTACACTGAATCAGATCAACAGCAATCAAACCTGTGCGGTAAGCCCGGACGGGAATTGGGTCGCCTATACGGATTGGGTAAGTTCAGATACATCCGAGGGAATCAAGCTGATAGTTAAAAATGTGTTTACGAAAGAAGAAAAAGTTTTTTTGGAAAATAACGGATGTAATCCATTGTTGATTTATATGATATGGCTACCGGACAACCACAGACTGCTTCTGAATCTGAGCCTGAAAGACCAGCAATATTATACAGAAGCACTGGGAGTATTAGATATTGACACCAATCAGCTGCGGATCTTGGATCAGGGGGGCGTCTGGCAGGGGAACACCAGTATTGACACCGATATGGATTGGGAGATTTCCCTGACAACACAGGCAGAGCTGGACGAACTGATCCGGAAGTACGGAGGAAAAGAATCGCTTCCTGTTGAAGAAAACGGAAGTTATGATTATGTTATATTCGGTGCGCCGGCATTGTCGCCTGATCAGAAAACAGCAGTTTACGCGGTAAATTTCAGCCGAAATGCAGCAAGCTGGGATTCTGAGACGGAAGAAATGCCCAGACTGACGTTGGCTTCCGGAATTTTCCAGGCGAATCTTGAAGAAGGTGGGGCAAAACTGATCTATGCCAACGCAGTACAGAAAAGCTGTATGGGAAATGTAGCATGGCTGGATGCTGATACGCTGGTTTTCGACAGGTATTACAATGAATTGTCGAAAGGGGACTGTGAAATTGTGGTTTATCATTTGTCTACCGGGAGGGAAAGCGTTATATCGGCGCGGAAAGAAGGGGAAACGGCCCAAAAGATCCGGGGAGTCCATAACGGACGGATTGCAATCTCTACGGATGGAGAAAGCGGTGAAAAGTTTATTCAGATGAATGCCAGCGGACAGGAAAGAACCGAAACAACGTTTTTTTATGAAGGAAAACCGGTTTCAGTATGGCGGTTTTATCCGATTCCATAGGAGCGTCGTAAAATTTGTATTCGATAAGAATAAGGAGAAGAAAAACCATAGATTTGAACCAAGTTACATGGGACAGATAGGAATTTATGTGGCAGCAACGCTGAGGATTGCGTTTATGCGATTGAAAGCATGGGACATTTTTGATATACTCAAAGAAAAATTGAGATAGCAGGATGATGTGATGAAAGCAATCTTGACCAGCAGTCTTGGCGGTTATTTGAAAATAAACGGTGTCAGGGTGCCGGGGCCTTTCCCACAAACGAATGGTCTGCTGGATCGGCTTAAAGCAATCTGGCCGGAGAATGCCAGCGTGCTGTTTATCTGTGCTGACCCGACGGAATATGAGAAAAATGATAGTATCTGTGCCTGCTTTAGGGAGTCCTTTCCCATGAGCGGGCTCAGTATTTCCCATATCGGCATATGCGATAACAGAAACCCGGAAGTCATGGATAATTTGGGAAAAATTGACGTGCTGATTTTTACGGGCGGCCATGTGCCTACGCAAAATAAATTCATGAAAAGGATCCGCCTGAAAGAGCGTTTATCGGACTACAACGGAATTATCTTCGCGTGGAGCGCCGGTTCGATGAATTGTGCAAATGTAGTCTATGCCGGCCCGGAATTGGAGGGAGAGGCGGTGGATCCGCTTTATGAGCGTTGGATCACGGGTCTTGGAATAACCGACATCAATATTCTTCCGCATATGCAAAGTCTCAAAGACGTTTACTTAGACGGTATGCGCGTTCTGGAGGACATCACCTTTGCCGATAGTGTCGGGCATGAGATCATTGCTTTGAACAACGGAAGTTATATCATGGTCGATGATGGGAAAACAACCTTATACGGAGAAGCGTATCTCATTAAGGACGGACAGCAGACGCAAATCTGTCAGGATGGCCAGGCCATTTCTCTGTAAAAACTGCTTTGCTTGTTTTGGGGAAATGGCAAAAGAGGAAAATGGAATATGTCCGGGCTGCATAGAAGCAGAAGGAAAAGTTCCGGAGTGGGCAGAGTCGGGAGTATGCAGGATTTATGCCTGCTGTCAGGAACACCAGGTACGGTTTTGCGGTTTATGCGATGCGTTTCCGTGCCAAAAGCTTCCGCAGATGATATTCTGGAATCCTGATATTGTAAGTCATCTTTCCAAACTACGGGATGAATATCAAAACCAAATGATGCGTGCAGATGTGAAGAACAATGGTCAAATAGAAACGGTTCTTGGTTATTGGAATCTGGATAATCCGCAAATAGGCGAGCAGTTTCAGGAAGAATCTGACAGGCTGGTCTTTAAAATCAAGACGGATTCGCAGGACTTTATTTTGAAAGGTATTCCATGTGAAGTGCCCGAAGCTACAATAAAGAGCAATGTCCGGGCGCATCTGTTTCTGGGCAATGAAAATGGTATGGCGCCCAAGCTTTATCCGACAAAGACCGGAGCGTACTATGTCAGAAACCAAAACGATTGGTTCTATCTCATGGAATTTATCGAGGGGAGGAAACTGGAGGAAACTCCGGAGGATGAGTACAGGATTGGCCAAGCGGCAAGAAAGCTGCACAATCTACGGGGATACGATGTAAAATCTCCTTTTAGACAGAAGAAAGACCGTTTTTACGATTGGTTCAGGAAGCACAGTTTTGTAAAAGAATTTGATGCCATTCTGGATACGCTTCCTGATTTTGCAGCATTAGACCAGTGCTTTGTTCACACGGATATTGGCCCGCATAATGCAATTCTAAGGGAAAATGGCGAGGTGGTGTTCATTGATATGGACGATGCGGGGATTGGAAGTCGATATTTGGATCTTGGCTGGCCGTTTATTATGCAGTTTGTGGATTTTAATCATGACACGGAAGAAATGCACTATCGATTTGATTTGGCACAGAGCCTCCTGAGAGGGTACTATGCGGAAGAAAAAATCTCCAGAGGGGAGTATGATTTATTATTTCAAGGGGCTGTCCAGATGCATATTTCATATATGCAAGTCTATGGTCCCTATGCGGTAGATTCGCTTTGGAAGATTTTGCTGTTTGGCATGGAGCAGAAGGAGCTCCTGTGGGAAATGATTCAGGGAAAGAGGAAATAAAACTTCCGGTTTCACGCTGAGAAAGTCAATTTCTATTTGATATAATTCATGCCCTTCGATTTGAAGGGCTTTTCTGGTTCCATTCAATTTTGCGGCAGGCAGGATAAGATGAGTATGTCACAGAGGATTGGACATAAAAGAATTGAATAAAAAACACTTTTATGGCATACTATATGTAAGAAAATCTTACATTTTAATGATGAAAGGGGTATGTTTATGGATATGCAGGTTTTGACTGTTTCTTCCAAAGGACAGATATCGCTTCCGGTCAGCATACGGAAGATGTTATCTATCGATACAGGGGATAAATTGATAGCGTATGCGTCTGGTGATGCCATTATGCTCAAAACATTGAAAATGCCTACGGTGCAGGAGCTTGAGAAATCATTAGATGAAGCGCAAAAATGGGCGGCATCAGTCGGATATGAAGAAAGTGATGTGAATGATATTATTAAGAGCGTGAGAACGAGGAGCAGGAAGTGAGAATTGTTGTCGATACCAATGTTCTGATATATGGTGCGGCGTAAGCAGGGACATATAGATGTTTCTATCCTGAATCCTCTTATTCTGTCCATGGAAATCGTAGAACCGACATCCAAAATAGAAATATGTCGTGATCCGGATGATGATAAGTTTGTCAATTGTGCAAAGGATGCACAGGCGATGTATATTGTCAGCGGAGATAAAGATCTGTTGGTGATACAGGAGTTTGAGAATATTTCCATAGTGACGGCAAAAGAGTTTTGCGAAAGATATCTGAAGGACGAATCATGAAAAAGGAATCCTAAAACCGTTTGTGAAAGCCTATTTGAAAAAACAGCAGGCACAGTATGTGAAGGATTTGAAGAAAGCCCTGCTGTAAAAGTACCATAGCAAGATAAGCAAGGAAAGGTTATGAAAATTGCCGTATTCTCCGACGTTCATGGAAACCTTGGGGCATTAAAAACAGTACTTGACCAGATCAGCGAAAAGAATGTAGACCAAATCGTGTTTTTGGGAGATATTTTTCAACGCAGGAATGAAAAAATATGTTTTGCCAGCGGTTCTGCTGGCAATATTTGAAACGATAGCAGTCTCTCTCTGGCTGACGAAAGATAATTTGTTTTATCTGTTCAATTTCAGTTATATTGGCATCTCAATTGCATTGGGGGTTTCTCTATACATACGGAAATACAGGTACGCCCGCCGGGTGACGCAGCTGCTGGTCGGATGTTATATGCTGGTTTATCTCGGCCCTTTGCTTTTCGGGCGCGGCTGGTGCGGCTATGCCTGCTGGACCGCGATGGTACTGGATTTTTTGCCCTACAAACAGCAAAAACAACCGCGGAAGAAGCTGGGTTGGATACGTTATATCACCTTTGTGCTGTCATTTGTTTTTGTGCTGGCCCTATTTCTGGTACATGCAGGCGATATGGAACGAATCATGTTCTGGGCGTTTCTCATCGGGAATCTGCTCTACTATATCGTTGGCATCACCTCGCGTTTTGTTTTCAGGACAACCGTGCATTCTGCAAATATATCTGCCCTGTCACGGTGTTTTTGAAGCCTATGAGTTATGATTCCCTGCTGCGGATCAAGTGCGACAAAAGCAAATGTATTTCCTGTGGAAAGTGTAAGCGGGTGTGTCCGATGGATGTAGATATAACGGATAATTCCCGAAAGAGAGAAATCGGAACTTCCTGCATCCTATTTTGTACTTACCCTGGGATTATCCTATCCGCTGGAATCGGAGCGGATTGCAGGAAAAACAGAAGCCTATCCCGGGCGATGGACAACGCATATTGTGATT
>CANRGX010000022.1 GCA_947630215.1 uncultured Eisenbergiella sp.
TTCTGGATCAGGCGGAAAAAATCTTTCATTTGGGGATTCCTGCGTTTTTCTTGCTATAGTTTATGAGGACAGGGCGGAAAAATATGCCTGGGCGCGGGAAACGGGCCGCCCGCTGTGGCTTTCACATACGTGTGCGGCGCAGATAAAGATGAAATAGCGCTTGTAACGCACGCCGGAAGGGGTATATAATTGGCAACAGAGGATTGCAAAAGAGAGGAAGAAGGAAGATACATGGAAGAAGAAACGAAAGCCTCCGCCCAAAACACACTCTGGATAGGACTGGCCTGCGGCGCGCTGGCGGCCTGTGTGACGCTGGGCGGCTTTTTTTTCGTCAGAGAACGGGCGGCCGACAGCCGGCAGGAAGAACAGAACCGCCTTCTGGAACAGGCGCAGCAGGAGATAGAGACGCTGCGGGACGAAAACGGACGTCTGATGCAGGAACTGGAGGAATGGGAGAGCGCGCAGGAGGTCATGGCGGACGGAAAAGAGGACAGCCAACCGGAAGAAGACGACCTTCTTCGGATTCCCTTTGCCGTGGATTTGGAGGATTGGAACTATCTTCTGGTCAACGAACTGCATCCGCTGGCCCAGGGCTATACGCCGGAGCTGGAGAACACCCGGAACGGCCAGAAGGTAGACAAGCGGATAAAAGCAGATCTGGAGGCGATGCTGGACGCCGCCAAAGAAGATGGCATGAACCTTCTGATTTGCTCCTCCTACCGCACGTATCAGAAACAGGACTCCCTGATGGATCGCGCAATCGAACGGTACAGGAAGCGGGGAATGGACTATACGGAAGCCTTTTTTCAGGCCAAAAAACAGATTGCGCTGACCGGTACCAGCGAACACCATACCGGGCTGGCGGTGGATATCGTGGGCAGTAACCACCAGTCTTTGGACAGCGCCCAGGCGGATACCCCGGAAGCAAAATGGCTCAAGGAGCACGCCCGGGAATACGGGTTTATTCTGCGGTATCCGAAAGAAAAAGAAGAACAGACCATGATTTCCTTTGAGTCCTGGCATTTCCGCTATGTGGGAAAGCAGGCCGCCGTTTTCATAGAGGAAAACGGACTGTGTCTGGAGGAATTTCTGGAACTGGCGGACAAACAGCAGAAGCAGGAGGAGGATCCGGCGTAAGCGGGCGCCGTTTTTTCGGTTGTCAGGCGGCCCGTTTCATAGTACAATGTCCGGGAAGACACCGTCCCACAGGGACACCGTCCGGCAGGGGCGGAGGAAGGGAAGGCATATGATGTGGGAAAAGAAAGTCAGACGGGTGGTTCCCTATACGCCGGGCGAACAGCCCGGGACAGAAGGGATCCTGAAGCTGAATACAAATGAAAATCCCTATCCCCCGGCGCCGGGAGTGGAAGCGGTGCTTGCCCGCGCCGATGTGGAAAAGCTGCGGCTGTATCCGGATCCGGAGGCGCTTGCGCTGCGGATGGCACTGGCGGCCCGCTATGGCGTAGAGCCGGAGCAGGTGTTTGTGGGAGTGGGCTCCGACGATGTGCTGGCCATGGCGTTCCTTACGTTTTTTAATGGCGGGGAACCCATTCTGTTTCCGGATGTGAGTTATTCCTTTTACGAGGTGTGGGCGTCGCTGTTTGGCATTCCGTACCGGTGCCCGGCGCTGGACGAACGGTTCCGGATCCGCACAGAGGACTATCTGACCGATAACGGGGGGATTGTGTTCCCCAATCCCAATGCGCCCACCGGTCTGATGCTGCCCCTTTCCGAGGTGGAGCGGATCGTGGCCGGCAATCCGGACAGCGTGGTGATCGTGGACGAAGCCTACGTGGACTTTGGCGGGGAAAGCGCCCTGCCGCTTGTAAAACGGTATGACAATCTGCTGGTGGTGCAGACCTTTTCCAAATCCAGATCGCTGGCGGGGCTGCGCATCGGATTCGCCATCGGATCAAAACGGCTGATCGGCTATCTGAACGATGTGAAATTTTCCTTCAATTCCTATACCATGAGCCGGCTGGCCATTGCCTGCGGAAGGGCCAGCGTGGAGGACGAAGCGTACTTTGAGGAGACGGTGGGGCGGATCGTGCAGACCCGGGAACGGGTCCGGGGAGAGCTGGAAAAACTGGGATTTTGCGTACTGGACTCCCGGACGAATTTCCTGTTTATCACCCATGAAGGCGTCCCCGCGGCAACACTTTTTGAAGCGCTGCGCAGCGCAGGCATTTTTGTCCGGTATTTCCCGAAACCGCGGATTGACGGATATCTGCGGGTGACCGTGGGGACGGAGGAGCAAATGGATCGGTTTCTTGCGTTTTTAAAAAATTATCTGAAGGACAGGAGCTTATAATGGAACATATCGCAATCTGGTTTGCCTCCACGCTGGGGCAGTATATTTCAAAGGAAGCTGTGGTTTTTCTCATTTCCATGATTCCCATTCTGGAGCTGCGGGGCGGGCTGGTGGTGTCCAAGCTCATCGGCGTGCCGCTTCTGACGGCCATTCCGCTTTGTATTGCGGGCAATATTATTCCGATTCCGTTCATTCTTTTGTTTATCAAGCAGATTTTCAAGTGGCTCAAAAAGGTGCCGCTGTGCGAAAAAGTGGTGGTAAAGCTGGAAAACCGGGCCCTGGGCAAGAGCGATTCCATCAGACGGTATGAATTTTGGGGGCTGGCGCTGTTTGTGGGCATTCCGCTGCCCGGCACCGGCGCCTGGACCGGATCGTTGATCGCGGCCCTTTTGAACATCGATTTGAAAAAGGCCATTCTGGCAGAGCTGGTGGGCGTGGTTCTGGCCACTATCATCATGTCCATCTTTAGCTACGGACTGCTGGAAATCCTGTTTTAAGGGGCGCACCGGGAGGAAGGAAAATGGAAGCCTACGGCGATTTTGCGCAGGTGTACGACATTTTTATGGACGATACGCCCTATGAGAAATGGTGCCAAAGGGTGACGGAGACGCTGTGCGCGCACGGCATCCGGGACGGGCTGGTTCTGGATCTGGGCTGCGGCACGGGCAATATGACGGAGCTTCTGGCGGCGCAGGGGTATGATATGATCGGCGTGGATCTGTCCGACCGCATGCTGGAAGTGGCCGTGCGCAAGCAGGACAGCAGGCGATCCACCGGGAAGAAGGGCGCACAGAGGGCCGGCAGGGATATTTTGTATCTGCAGCAGGATATGCGGGAATTTGAACTTTACGGCACGGTACGGGCGGTGGTCTGTCTGTGCGATTCCGTCAATTATCTGCTGCAGGAGACGGATCTGCTGCGCTGCTTTGGACTGGTGAACAACTATCTGGATCCCGGCGGTCTGTTTGTGTTCGATTTCAATACGGTGTATAAGTATGAAACGATCATCGGAAACGCGGTGATCGCGGAAAACAGGGATAATTGCAGCTTTATCTGGGAAAACTATTATGATGCGACCGATTCGGTCAATGAATATGATCTGACGGTTTTTGTGCGGGAGAAAGGGGATTGTTTCCGTCGGTTCACGGAGACGCATTTGCAGCGGGGCTATACGCTGGAGCAGATGCGCAGCCTTCTGGATCGGGCCGGCCTTTCCTTTTTGCAGGCGCTGGACGCGGATACGGACGGCCCCGTGACGGACGAAAGCCAGCGGATTTTTGTGGTCGCCAGGGAAAAGGGGAAAGTGCTATGACGGATTATATCGTGCGCGCCACTGCGGCGGATGCCCAGATCCGGGCCTTCTGCGCGACGACAAGGGAAACGGTGGAGGCCGCCAGGGCGGCCCACAACACCAGTCCTGTGGTGACGGCGGCGCTGGGCAGGCTGCTGACGGCGGGGGCCATGATGGGCACCATGCTCAAGTCGGAAACCGATCTGTTGACTATTCAAGTCAAAGGGGACGGCCCGATAAAAGGACTGACGGTGACGGCGGATGCAGGGGGCCACGTCAAGGGGTATGCCCAGGAGCCCTGTGTGATTTTACCGGCCAACGCCGCAGGAAAGCTGGATGTGGGCGGCGCCGTGGGACACGGCACGCTCCGGGTGATCCGGGATATGGGGCTGCGGGAACCTTACGTGGGGCAGACGGATTTACAGACCGGCGAGATCGGCGACGATCTGACCTGGTATTTTGCGACTTCCGAACAGGTGCCTTCCTCCGTGGGCCTGGGCGTGCTGATGGAAAAGACAAATACCGTGCGCCGCGCGGGCGGTTTTCTGCTCCAGATGATGCCGTTTGCGCAGGAGGAAACCGTGGCGCATCTGGAACGCAATCTGGCCGGCATTTCTTCTGTGACGGCGCTTTTGGATCGGGGGCTTACGCCGGAGCAGATGCTTGCGCACATTCTGGACGGGTTTTCGGTGGAAATTACGGACCGGATCCCCTGTTCTTTCTTCTGCGGCTGCAGCAGGCAGCGGGTGGAAGGGGCGCTGATTTCCATTGGCAAGAAGGAACTGGACGAGATCATCCGGGACAAAAAGCCCATCGAGGTCAACTGCCAGTTCTGCGGCAGAAGCTATACGTTTGATACGGACGAGCTGAAACGGCTCCGGGAAAAAGCCAGATAGCAAAACCGGACACTGAAAAAAGGAAATGAGAGGGAAAAATGAAAGACGGATATGTGAAAGCGGCGGCGGCGACGCCGAAAATCAAGGTGGCGGATCCGGCTTACAACGCCCGCGCCATCTGCGCCTGCCTGGACGACTGCCAAAAGAAGGGCGCAAAGATCATCGCGCTTCCGGAACTGTGCCTGACGGGCTATACCTGTAACGATCTGTTTTTACAGGAGAGACTGCTTTCTGCGGCCAGGGAGGGACTGCGGGAGGTGATTGCCCATACGGCCGGGCTTTCTGCCCTGGTGTTTGCAGGGCTTCCCCTGGAGGTGGGCGGCAAGCTGTATAACGTGGCGGCCGCCGTTTCGGACGGAAAGCTGCTGGCCTTTGTTCCCAAGCAAAATATCCCCAACTATGCGGAATTTTATGAGATGCGCTATTTCACGCCCGGAAACGCTGTGGCGGACACCGTGCTGTTTGACGGGGAAGCCGTTCCCTTTGGCGGAAACGTGCTGTTTGAGTGCCCCGATATGCCGGGGCTGGTTGTGGGCTGCGAGATCTGCGAGGATGTATGGGCGGCCCGTACGCCTTCTACGTCCCACGCCCTCGCGGGGGCCACGGTGATCGTCAACCTGTCCGCTTCCAATGAGACGGTGGGAAAGGACGACTACCGCAAGAGCCTGCTTATGGCCACCAGCGCGCGGCTGTTGGCCGGCTATCTCTACGCCAGCGCCGGGGAGGGGGAATCGACGCAGGATCTGGTGTTTTCCGGCCACAATATGATCCTGGAAAACGGCGTGGTGCTGGCGGAGGCCAGACGGTTTTCCAATGAGACGGTCTGTTCGGAGCTGGATCTTTTCCGGCTGTGCCATGAGCGGCGGCGGATGACCACCATGCCTGCGGTGTCGGACGACGGGTACCGGAGAGTGAGTTTCCGGCTGGAAAAAGAGGAGACGGAGCTGACCAGAGACTATGCCCCCCTGCCCTTTGTCCCGTCGGACGAAAAGCAGAGAGAAAAGCGCTGCGAGGATATTCTTTCCATTCAGTCCTACGGGCTGAAAAAAAGATATGAACACACGGGCAGCAAAACGGCCGTGATCGGCGTGTCCGGCGGACTGGATTCCACGCTGGCCCTGCTGGTGACGGCGCGGGCCTTCGATCTGCTGGGCCTTGGCCGGGAGGGGATTTTGGCGGTGACCATGCCGTGCTTTGGCACCACCAGCCGCACCTATGACAACGCCTGCAAGCTGGCCGGCGCGCTGGGCGCCACGCTCAAAGAGATCCCGATCCGGGATGCGGTGAACGTCCATTTCAGGGACATCGGGCAGGACAGCAGTGTACACGACGTGACCTATGAAAACGGGCAGGCCAGGGAGCGCACCCAGGTGCTGATGGATCTGGCCAACCGGACGGGGGGCCTGGTGATCGGAACCGGAGATATGTCGGAACTGGCGCTGGGCTGGGCCACTTATAACGGTGACCATATGTCCATGTACGGGGTGAACGCCGGCGTTCCCAAGACGCTGGTGCGCCACCTGGTAAAATACTATGCGGACACCTGTGGAGACAGTGCGCTGAGCAGGGTGCTTCTGGATGTGCTGGATACGCCGGTGAGCCCGGAACTGCTGCCGCCGGTGGACGGCGTCATCAGCCAGAGGACGGAGGATCTGGTGGGCCCCTACGAGCTGCACGACTTTTTCCTCTATTATATGCTGCGCTGCGGATTTTCCCCGGCGAAGATTTACCGGATTGCGTGCCGTTCCTTTGCAGGCATGTATGACAAAGAAACGATCAAAAAGTGGCTGGGTACGTTTTATCAGAGATTTTTCGGACAGCAGTTCAAACGCTCCTGTCTGCCCGACGGGCCGAAGGTGGGGAGCGTGGCGGTTTCTCCCAGAGGAGATCTGCGGATGCCCTCCGACGCTTCCGCGGCCGCCTGGCAGGCAGAGCTTTCCAAACTGTAAAGGGCGGCCTGCCAGACAGGGCAGATTCAGCCGCCGGAGGAGAGGGCCGCTTTTTGAAGCGTGGCCTCAATGGCGGAGAGCAGAAGCTGGGAGGTATATTTGTTTTCCTCGGGATAGGTGATCCCCTCCAGCGTCTGGCTTTCACAGATCTGATCCGCGATGGAGGCAAAACAGGGCTCCACCAGCGGATACATGGTGGAGATCACTTCGCTTAAATTCACCAGCTGGATGGAGTTGATGCAGGAAGCGTCCACCACCACCTCCACATCCACGGTGCCTTCGCCCAGCTGGAGACAAGTGGTATACTTGCCGGGCACATAACGCTTGACGTCGTCGGAAAAGGAGGGCTTTTCTCCCTGTTTTTCGGGCAGGAACAGGATCACCAGAAGGGTGAGAAAAAGGATGCCCAGCAGTATAAAAACACCGGTATATATCAGCTCTCTCAGATGCAGTACGATGATCTTTGTTTTGGAACGCATTGTGTCCACCCCGCTTCCATGGTTGTTTAAAATGTACGCACCATGGGGCGCAGATATGACAGGAAAAAGGAGGTTCCCATGAAAATCCCGTTTACAAAAATGCACGGATGCGGCAACGATTATATCTATGTCAACGGATTTACGACCCCGATCCCGGCGGAAGAAAAGGCCGCCTTTGTCAGGACCATGAGCGACCGGCACTTCGGAATCGGCGGGGACGGCGTCATTTTCATCAATCCTGCGGCACAGGCGGATTTTGAGATGGAAATGTATAACGCGGACGGCAGCCGCTCCGAAATGTGCGGGAACGGCATCCGCTGTGTGGCAAAATATGTGCATGACCGGGGCATGACGGATCGGGAGCGCTTTTCCATTGTCAGCGGCGGCCAGGTGAAGGTGGTGGAGCTGACGGTGGAAAACGGGGAGACGAAGGCCGTGCGCGTGGACATGGGAGAGCCCTGCCTGGTGCCGGAGCAGATCCCCGTAAAGGCGGACGGGCCGCGGGCCGTGGACGAACCGATTCTGGTACTGGGAACTCAGTACCGAATGACCTGCGTATCCATGGGAAATCCCCACGCCGTGGTGTTTTGGGACGATGTGGATCGGCTGGAAATAGAAAAGATAGGGCCGCATTTTGAAACCCATCCCCGGTTCCCCCGGCGCACCAATGTGGAATTTGTGCAGCTTCTGGACGACACACACGTAAAAATGCGCGTCTGGGAGAGGGGAACGGGGGAGACCCTGGCCTGCGGCACGGGCTGCAGCGCTACAGCGGTGGCCTGCGTCTTAAACGGCCTGACAAAGCGGCGCATCACAGTGCAGGTGTTGGGCGGCGCGCTGGATATCGAATGGGATGAAAAAACGGGCCACGTTTTTATGACGGGCCCGGCGGCTTTTGTTTTCGACGGGGAAGTGGAGTGGAACTGATGCCGGCCCCGGCGCGCGGACGAAAAACGGCGAAACTATGGCTCCGGTTTTTCCGGCAGCAGGATCCCCGCGACGGTCAGAGCACACAAAAGGAGGTTGGCCACAGGGAGGGCGCCGACGTGGGAAGAGTCGCTGCTTAATGCACGAATCAGCCAAATAAAGGCCTCGTACAGGAAAAAGACTGCGCTGCCCGCCAGGACAATCCCGTGGAACAGGCGGGCCAGGCTGCGCTTTGCAAACAGGGCGGCCGCTTCCAGCACGATCAGCAGATAGGGCGGGAGCAGAAACACCCCGATCCAGACCGGATTGTTCATATAAAAAGCAAAAGCCCCCGACAGATTTTGGGAGAGTTTGACAGCCCGGTAAAGAAAGAGCGCACCCAGCAGCACAAGCAGGCACAGCCGGAGTATCTTTTGGAGAATGGAAGGTACTTTCCTCAAAGGCTTTCTCCTTTCACGTGTGATCCGGTTCCGTCAGGGCCGTTCTGTCAGGAAGTGAAAGAACTTTACTGCCGTTTCCGGGTGCGGGGCGTTGATGATAACGGTGAACCATGCCGACTCATGCCCGTCCCAGAGCCTGGGCGAATCCAGCACGCTGATTGCCACCGGCACCTCTCCGGCGTCGTCTCCGGGCAGATCCATATAGAGGAGCCTGTCCTTGTTTTGCTCCAGAATCTCAGCGGGAAAAACATCTTCCAGATTCGCAAACATTCCTTCCGCAGCGGCGGAGTCCAGATAGGTTTTGTCGCAGAGGATAACGTCTATCGCCTTGGCGGCCACGTTGGCGACGATCTTTTGCATATTGGCGTAGGAGATTTCATCCGCCCGGTCGTAACGGACATACATTTCTGTATACAGAGAGGCTTCGTATTCTTTGGCATCGATCCCCGCGTAGGCGAGAAACTCGTCGGAAAACTGATCCGTGTCCGTTCCCTCGGGAAGATAGGTGTTCACAAACGCCACTCCCACGGCGGATTCCCGGGCGGTGGCGACGGTATAGATGAGGTTGCCGCCCAGCAGCAGCACACAGAGAATGACCAGGGTATGAATTTTGTAATATTCCCAGAAGTAGGACAGCTTTTCCTTCCAGGGCCGTCCTTTCAGCTTGGCCTGCTGTTCTCTTACCTCGTCCCAGAGCGAATTTCCCGCTGCCATAGCCCATGCCCTCTTTCCCAAAAAACTGTTTCCATTATAGTCTCCCGTATCGGAAAAGTCAAGGAAGCGCCCCTGGCGGGAAAAAAGAAAAAATATAGAAACAACCGGGGTTGCGCCTTGAAAAAAAGGGCGAATTGTAATATGATAAAAACATGGGAAAGGCGGGGAGAACGAATATACCCGCAGTAAGGAGAAAAGTATGGAAAGTTATGTGGAATGCCTGGTGCAAAGAAAGCCCAGCGGCGGCATGAAAGCATTGAAATTTGCCCTGATTGCGGCAGCGGTCTTCTGCTTTTTTATCGGGGTGATGAATCCTGTGTTTCTGCTCATTGCGGCGGCGGCGGGGGTCGGAGCCTATTTCGCCGGCCTGTATGCGAGCCTGGAATATGAATATCTCTATGTGGATCGGGAAATTTCCGTGGACAAGATCTTAAACAAGACGCGCCGGAAGAAGGTGGAACGCTTTGAGGTGGATCGCATCGAGATTCTGGCTCCCATCCAGTCCTGGCATCTGGACAATTACCGGAACCGTCAGTTTAAGGTGACGGACTATTCCTGCGGCGTCGAGGAGAAGCCGGACAGGCGGTACGCGATGATTTATGACGGGGGCCGCAAGGTGATCCTGCAGCCCAGCGAGAACATGGTAAAGGCCATTCAGTCCGTCGCGCCGAGAAAAGTATTTTTGGATTGACAGGCCCGGATAAGTCTGTTACACTCCCGAGTTTGACACTTATGGAAAGCAAAAACGGCTACAAACCCAGTAATCATGCGGGCTGTGGCCGTTTTCTCTTTGGAAACGATTTGTGCTATTTTTTTACTTCTTCCGTTTTAGTACTTTTTATTATGCTCCGCATAGCTGATCTTGAGATAAATTCATAATCCGTGCGGAAGCCGAATACCTTGTGCAGTTCATCCGTCAGGTCTGTTCTTTTGTATGAAGGGATATAGCCGCTTTCCTTTGATAAACGCGTTACCCGCATAGAACGGAGGGTATCCAGGAGCTCGTTACATGTATATTTATTTCCGGTCTTTTTCTCGAGCAGGCGGTATACAAGCAGGCTGATATAACAGATAAGAAAATGCGCCCTGATGCGGTCTTCGCGCCTGACATAGACAGGGCGTGCTTCAAAATCTGTTTTCATAATCCGGAAGTTTTCTTCGATCTCCCAGCGCTGTCTGTTTATTTTTAAGATTTCCGCAGCATCCCCATCGAGATTGGTTATGACCGCATAAAACCCGTCATACTTTTCTTCTTCCGATATGCGGTCCAGATCCAGATCATAGATCTTCCGGCCTGCGACCTCACCATCTTCTGTTATGGCAGCAGATCTGATAAAACGGGCGGGATCGTTCTGGTTTTTGCCGCGCCTTTTCCTTCCTGGTTCTTCCGGCATTTTTACAGCACGCGCGATCTGCTGTCCGCGGATCTTTTTCTGGTATGCCCTGTATTTTGGCGAATAGGTTACGATAACGGTCTCATCCATGGCGCCGTTCACAACAGGCACTTCCTTGTAAAAGATTGTTTCGTAAATATCCGGATCGGATTCATCGAGAGTGGATATGTCGATGAACTTATCGGAACCGGATCTGCGGAAGTTCTTTGGATTCAGGGCCGTCTGCCTGTCTTCCGCACACATCTTTTTTAGGGATTGCGTGATGACATAGGAACGTTGCCCAAAGCTGTTAAATCTCCGGTTTGCCCTGCTCCCAAGCCCGGCATCGGAGCAGAAGATAAACTCGCTGCAGGCAAAGTCGCGTATTACTTTTGTTTCCAAAGGTTTTAAGGTTGTCTGCTCATTCTGGTTGCCTGGGAACACATCGAAGGCAAGGGGGATCCCGTCCGCGTCCATGAACAGCCCCATTGTAACAATAGGGTTTGGCCTGTGTTCCTTGCTTTTCCCATACTTTCTAAGAGCGTCATCCTGTTCGGTCTCAAAGTAATAATTCGTACAGTCGTAGTAGAGGATTCTTTTATTTCTCGGATGTAGGAAGTTTGAATTGCGGTAGAGTTCTTCCTGGATAAAATCGGATTCCTCCGCCATAACGGAAAGTGCGCGGTAGATGTTCTGCAGTTCGTATCTGGGAGGTTCAAGCAGAGTCTGGCAGTAAGCGTAGCTGCCCAGCCTGCTGGAGGGAGCCAGGATCCTCGAAAAGATCTGATCTGTAAGAATGGCGCTGAAATCATAAGTGTGTTTGTGGCGTTTAGAAATTTTGCGGGAAATGGAATCAATTTTTAGTTCCGTACACAGTTTTTGGAGGAAGAGATAACCGGCCTGCAGGCAGCGCTCTTCATTTTTGGGGATATAGGAGCACTTTGATAAAGAGACGGTAACGGTGCCGTTTTTGGCATTGTATTCCAGGGTATCTTTTTCAGCCTCTGACCTTGCCCATGCCATCATGGCATCATAATCTCCGGAAAACTGCGCCAAAAGATCATTTAGCTTTCCGAGCTTCCTGTGGATCTGGGTAGCCGTTTTTCCGTTGTCTTTACGGTAGGAGCGTTTGATATAGACATCTTTGTTATCCGTGTTGCCTGTAAGTGAAATATACATGCGGAGCGCCTCCTTTTTGAGTATAAACTAATTATATCATAAAACGCACAAAAGCGCACGTATTATTTTCGAAAATTTGACAAAAAAATAAGCCGTAATTGGCTTAGATAAAGGATTTTTGCGATATGATGTTTATAAAGAAGTGTCAAACACCCGCCCAGCGAGAACATGGTAAAGGCCATTCAGTCCGTCGCGCCGAGAAAAGTATTTTTGGATTGACAGGCCCGGATAAGTCTGTTACACTCATACTACTTACTAAGGTAAGGGCGTCCCGCGAAGCGTGGCGCCCGTCGTTTCTATAGGGGAAGACAAACACGACAGGAGGAAAGAAGATGGGTCAGATTATTGGAGAAGGCATTACCTTCGACGACGTGCTGCTTGTCCCGGCATATTCGCAGGTGATTCCGAACCAGGTCGACGTGACGACCTGGCTGACGAAGAAGATCAAGCTCAACATTCCGTTGATGAGTGCCGGTATGGATACCGTAACGGAGCACCGGATGGCGATTGCCATGGCGCGTCAGGGCGGCATCGGCATTATCCACAAGAATATGTCCATTGAGGCGCAGGCCGAAGAAGTGGACAAGGTGAAGCGTTCCGAGAACGGCGTCATCACCGATCCCTTTTCTTTATCTCCCGAAAATACGCTGGCGGACGCCAACGATCTGATGGCGAAGTTCCGCATTTCCGGCGTGCCCATCACGGAGGGCAGGCGGCTGGTGGGAATCATCACCAACCGCGATCTCAAATTCGAAACAGATTTCAGCAAGAAAATCAAAGAGTCCATGACCAGCGAGGGTCTGATTACGGCCAAGGAGGGCATCACCCTGGAGGAGGCCAAGCAGATTCTGGCCAAGGCGCGCAAAGAGAAGCTGCCCATCGTGGACGACGATTTCAATTTAAAGGGTCTGATCACCATCAAGGACATTGAAAAGACGATCAAATATCCCCTGTCCGCCAAGGACGCCCAGGGCAGGCTGCTGTGCGGCGCAGGAGTGGGCATCACCGCCAACGTTCTGGACCGTGTGGCGGCCCTGGTGGAAGCCAAGGTGGACGTGGTGGTGCTGGATTCCGCCCACGGCCATTCCGAGAACGTGCTGCGCTGCCTGCGGATGATCAAGGAGGCCTATCCCGATCTGCAGGTGATCGCCGGCAATGTGGCCACCGGAGAAGCCACCAGGGCGCTGATTGAGGCCGGAGCGGACGCGGTCAAGGTGGGCATCGGGCCCGGTTCTATCTGTACCACCCGTGTGGTGGCGGGCATCGGCGTGCCCCAGATCACGGCGATCATGGACTGTTACGCGGTGGCGAAGGAATACGATGTGCCGATCATTGCGGACGGCGGCATCAAGTATTCGGGCGAGATCACCAAGGCCATTGCGGCGGGCGGCAGCGTCTGCATGATGGGATCCATGTTTGCAGGCTGCGATGAGAGCCCCGGCGACTTTGAACTGTATCAGGGCCGCAAATACAAGGTGTACCGCGGAATGGGATCCATCGCGGCCATGGAAAACGGCAGCAAGGATCGCTATTTCCAGACCGACGCCAAGAAGCTGGTGCCGGAGGGCGTGGAAGGCCGCGTGGCCTACAAAGGACTTGTGGAGGATACGGTATTCCAGCTCATGGGCGGCCTGCGTTCCGGTATGGGCTACTGCGGCGCGGTCAACGTCAAGGCGCTGCAGGAGAGCGGGCGGTTTATGAAGATTTCCGCTGCGGCCCTGCGGGAGAGCCACCCCCACGACATTCAGATCACCAAGGAAGCGCCCAACTACAGTACCGGCGACTAAAAACCGCATATAAGGAAACGTGTGACTGGCGGATCAGTGGAGTTCACCACGGGGAGCACGTTTTTTCAAACCGGCCGCCTGGGTACCTCTTTATAGGAAAAAGAAGTATTCAGGCGGCTTTTTTTCAAACAGGCCGGGCCATAAGGAAGGAGAGGAGCATATGCAGAAAATCAAACTGGAAGAAGAATTGAAGCAAAACGCCTATCCGGGGCGGGGCATCGTCATCGGGCGATCCGCCGACGGGAAATACGCCGTGACGGCTTACTTTATCATGGGGCGCAGCGTCAATTCCCGGAACCGCATTTTTGTGGAGGACAAGGAGGGCATCCGGACGCAGGCGTTCGACCCGTCCAAGCTGGAGGATCCCAGCCTGATTATTTACGCTCCCGTCCGCGTACTGGGAAAGCGCACCATCGTCACCAACGGCGATCAGACGGATACGATCTACGAGGGACTGCAGAAAGGGCTCACGTTTGAGCAGAGCCTGCGGAGCCGCGAGTTTGAACCGGATGGGCCCAATTATACGCCCCGCATCTCCGGGATTCTGGAGGTTGCGGACGGGAAATTTTCCTATGCCATGTCCCTTTTAAAAAGCGACGATCAGGATCCGTCCTCCTGCCTGCGCCATACGTTCACCTATGAAAATCCCAAAGCGGGAGAGGGACGTTTCCTGCATACGTATCTGCATGACGGCAGTCCGCTGCCCAGCTTTGAGGGAGAACCCAAAAAGGTGGAGCTGGAGGGCGGTATCGACGCGTTTACGCAGATGCTGTGGGAGAGTCTGAACGAGGAAAACAAGGTCTCCCTGTTCGTGCGGTATCTCGATATCCAAAGCGGCGCCTGGGAAACCAGGATCCGGAACAAAAACGGCTGAGAAAGGAGCCAGACGATGAATGAAATTCAACTGAAGTACGGATGCAACCCCAACCAAAAGCCTTCCCGCATTTTCATGGAGGATGGAAGCGATCTGCCGGTCACCGTGAAAAACGGCCGGCCCGGCTACATCAATTTTTTGGACGCTTTCAACGGCTGGCAGCTGGTTTCGGAGTTAAAAGAGGCCACCGGTCTTCCGGCCGCCGCCTCCTTTAAGCACGTTTCCCCGGCGGGCGCCGCAGTCGGCCTTCCGCTGTCGGATACGCTGGCAAAAATATACTGGGTGGACGATCTGGGCCCGCTCTCCCCGCTGGCCTGCGCCTATGCCAGGGCCAGAGGCGCCGACCGGATGTCTTCCTTCGGCGATTTTATTGCTCTTTCCGACGTATGCGATGCGGATACGGCCCGGCTGATCAAGCGGGAGGTGTCCGACGGCGTCATCGCCCCCGGCTATACGCCGGAAGCGCTGGCGCTGTTAATGGAAAAGAAAAAAGGCGCCTATAACATCATTCAGATCGATCCGGCCTATCGGCCCGCTTCCATCGAGAGAAAACAGGTCTATGGCGTCACCTTCGAGCAGGGGCGCAACGAACTGCATATCGACGAAGAGCTGCTTTCCGGGTTCGTGACGAAAAACCGGGAGATTCCGGCGGAGGCGGTCATCGATATGAAGATCGCGCTGATCACCCTGAAATACACCCAGTCCAATTCCGTCTGCTATGTGAAGGACGGACAGGCCATCGGCATCGGCGCCGGGCAGCAGTCCCGGATCCACTGTACGAGACTGGCGGGACAGAAAGCGGACAACTGGTGGCTGCGTCAGTCTCCCCAGGTGCTGGGGCTTTCCTTCGTGGACGGTCTGGGAAGGGCGGATCGGGACAACGCCATCGACGTATATATGGGCGACGAGTACGAAGACATACTGGCGGACGGCATCTGGCAGACCCGCTTCCGGGAAAAACCTCCCGTCTTTACCCGGGAGCAGAAACGGGCCTGGCTGGATCAGCTGCAGGGCGTGACGCTGGGATCGGATGCGTTCTTCCCGTTCTCGGACAACATCGAGCGGGCCCATAAGAGCGGGGTCAGATATATTGCCCAGCCTGGCGGATCCGTGCGGGACGACGCCGTGATCGAATGCTGCGACAAGTACGGGATGGCGATGGTATTTACTAATATACGGCTGTTCCATCACTGATGGATGGGCAAATCCGGGCAGGCACGGCTGCCCGGATTTTGGCATACTGTAATGCAAACGGCAGTCGGAAGGAATGCCTGTGGCTTCACAGAAACTGGAAGATATTCTCAATCTGAGCCTGGAATCCACCGCTGCGCAGCGCCAGCGCTCGGATGTGCTGGACGTGGGATACAATCCCGAGGAACAGACCTGGGAGCTGATCGTAAAATTCAGCGGAGACGGGCGGCAGCTGCAGGAAGACGGGATCGACGTGGAGGTGCTGCTGGACGGATACGCCATCGTGACGCTGCCCCAGAGCCGGATTTCGGATCTGACCGCCAATCCGGCGGTGGAATATGTGGAAATGCCCAAGATTTTGCAAAACGGGCTGTATGAGGCCAGGCGGGTAAGCTGTATCCTGCCGCTGACCGAAAGTACGGCAACAGGCGGCGCGCCGTCCGGTCTTTCAGGAAGCGGTGTGCTGGTGGCGGTACTGGATTCGGGTATCGACTATTTTCTGCCGGATTTTCGGACGGCGGACGGCGAAAGCCGCATCGCCTTTCTCTGGGATCAGACGCTGGACGCCGCTGCGCTTCGGGAACGGACGCCGGAGACCGGCATTGTATACGCCCCTCCGGAAGGGTTTTTATTGGGAACCGAGTTTTCCGGAGAGCAGATAGATCGGGCCCTGGCTTCCGGCAGCAGGGACAGCGCTTTTTTCCGTGTACCGAGCCTGGATCGCTCCGGACACGGGACGGCGGTGGCCGCCATCGCCGCCGGAAGCAGCGCGGATTTGCAGCTGCGGGGAGTGGCGGCGGGCGCGCAGCTTCTGGTGGTAAAGCTGGCCAATCTGTCCAACGGGTTTCCCCGGACGACGGAGCTGATGCGCGCCCTGGCCTGGGCGCTGGGAAAGGCGCGAAAGCTGGGCCGTCCTCTGGCGGTCAATATCAGCTTTGGCAACTCCTACGGCCCCCATGACGGATCCTCCCTTTTGTCCCGCTTTCTGGACAGCGCGGCCCAGAGCGGCCGCACCGTGATCTGCGCAGGAAGCGGCAACGAGGGAGCGGCGTCGGGGCACGCGGCAGGCCGCCTTGCCACAGGGCAGCAACAGGTGGTGGAGCTGGCGGTGGCGGATTATGAAAGGACGCTGAGCCTTCAGATCTGGAAAAATTACGTGGATCAGATGGCTGTCACGCTGCGGACGCCCTCCGGAGAGGAAATCGGGGTGTCTTTTTCCCGGGGCGGCCGTCAGGTCTTCCGGACCGGCGCGGCGGAGATCCTGGTCTATGTGGGTGCGCCTTCGCCCTATTCCGTGCAGCAGGAGCTGTTTTTCGATCTGCTTCCCGTGGGCAGTTATCTGGAAGCGGGGATCTGGACGGTGCGGCTGGAGGGCATCCGGATCGTTTCCGGCGTTTATCAAATATATTTGCCGGGACAGGAGGTGCGGGCGGCAGGCACCCGTTTTGTGCGCCCGTCCCCGGAGCTGACACTGACGGTGCCCTCCACGGCGCAGTATGCTCTGACCGTGGGCGCCATGCAGCCCGTTTACGATGCTTATGCCGATTTTTCAGGCCGGGGTATGCCGGTATCCGGGGAGGAGGAATCGGTGTTTGCCGATACGAAGCCGGATCTGGTGGCGCCGGGGGTGGATCTGCTGGTGCCCGCCGCCGGAGGCGGAAGGATGCGGGTCACGGGTACCTCCTTTGCCGCGCCGCTGGTCACGGGAAGCGCGGCCCTGCTGATGGAATGGGGGATCGTGCGGGGCAACGATCCGTATCTGTACGGGGAAAAGATGAAGGCGTATCTGAGAAAGGGAGCCAGGCCGCTGCGGGGAGAGAGAACGTATCCCAACGAAAGGACGGGATATGGCACGCTGTGCGCTTTTGAAAGCCTGCCGCAGTGAACCGGATTGGCAGAGCCCTGCCGCTTATGGCACGGAGGAAACATGGACGAGAAAAAGAAACGGACGGAAAAGACGAATGTCATGCGGCTGCTGGAGCAAAAGAAAATCCCCTACACCGCGTACCATTTCGAGACCGCTGCCGCGGTCAGCGGCGTGGAGGCGGCCAGGATACTGGGACAAAATCCGGATAAGGTCTTTAAGACTCTGGTGACGACGGCGGCCAGCAGGGAACACTATGTGTTTATGGTGCCCGTAGCGCGGGAACTGGATCTGAAGAAGGCGGCGATGGCGGTGGGGGAAAAGAGCGTGGAAATGCTGAAGGCAAAGGATCTTCTGCCGCTGACGGGCTATGTGCACGGCGGCTGTTCGCCGATTGGAATGAAAAAGCAGTTTCGGACCGTCATAGACAGGTCCGCGGCGGAGTTTGACACGATCCTGTTCAGCGGCGGAAAGATCGGCTGTCAGGTGGAGATGTCTCTGGCGGAGCTGAAAAAAATGACAGAGGTCGGGCTGGCGGATCTCTGCGTCTGAGGGACGGGAGGAAAAGATGGCGGTTCAGAAATATACGGAAGCGGCCTGTCTCCTTCTTCTGCAGAAAAAGCAGGAGGAACTGGATGCCCTGGGGCCGCACCGGTTCCCGCAGCGTTCGGATTTTTCCGACAGCGAGGTGGTGGCGATCAAGGCGTTTCTGGGGCCGTGGCCGCGGGCGCTGGAAAAGGCGGGGCTAAAGGAGCCCCGGCAGGACGACCGGCTGGAGAAAAACCGGGAGAAGCGCCGGCGGGCCAGGAGGAGACGGCGCGGGAAAGCACAGGAGGAAACCGATGGATGACAAAGAACGGCTTCTGACGTTGACCGGTTCGGTCATGCCGCTTGACGCCGCCGCCATGGAGGCGGCCCGGCGCCGGCAGGCGGAGCTTGCCAAGCCACCCGGCAGCCTGGGGCGGCTGGAGGATTTGTCGGTACAGATAGCGGGGATCACCGGAAAGGTAACAAACCGCCTGGATCAGAAAGCGCTTCTGGTGTTCTGCGCAGATAACGGCGTCGTTTCGGAAGGGGTATCCAGCGCGCCGCAGTCGGTCACAGCCGCCCAGACGATCAATCTCGCCCGGCACAAAACCGGGGCTTCCGTGCTGGCAAGGCGGTTTGGCTGCCGGCTGTACGTGTGCGATGTGGGCGTAAACGCCAGGATTTCCGAGCCGGGCGTGCTGGATGCGAAAATTGCGTATGGCACGGGCAATATCGCCCACGGCCCGGCCATGACGCGCCACCAGGCGCACCAGGCGCTCTTTGCCGGTCTGTCCCTGGCGGACACAGCGGCGGCGCAAGGAGCGGACGTGATCGGCGTGGGCGAAATGGGAATCGGCAACACCACCACCTCGTCGGCGGTGCTGGCGGTGCTGACCGGGGAAAAGGTGAGCCGGGTGACCGGACGCGGCGGCGGCATCACCGACGCTTCCTACGAGAAAAAGCTGGCGGTGATCCGGCAGGCGGTGAAGGAAAACCGGCCCGATGCTTCGGACGTGATGGACGTGCTCTCCAAGGTGGGAGGGTTCGATCTGGCCGCCATGACGGGCGCGTTTCTGGGCGCGGCGCAGCACAGGCTCCCCGTGGTGATCGACGGCTTCATTTCCGCGGTGGCCGCGCTGTGCGCTGCCCGGCTCTGTCCGGCTGTCCGCAGCTATCTGTTTGCTTCCCATGCCTCCTTTGAGATTGGGTACCGCATAGCCATTGCGCAGCTGGGGCTTATACCGCTTTTCGATCTGGGCATGCGTCTGGGAGAGGGCAGCGGCTGTCCGCTGGCCATGATGGTGCTGGATGCCGCCTGTACCGCGTTATCCGATATGGCGACCTTTGAGGAAGCGGCCATCGACAGCGGCTACCTGGAAGCGTTGCGAAACGGGGACGCCTTTACGGTAAAGGGGGACGGGGAATGAACGTGCTGATTTCCGGCGGATGCAAAAACGGAAAATCGGGCTTTGCGCAGCAAACGGCCATGGAGCTGGCGGCCGGAGGGCCGCGGTATTATGTGGCCACCATGATCCCGTCCGACCGGGAGGATCGGGAAAGGATTGCGCGGCATATCCGGAATCGGGAAGGACTGGGGTTTGAAACGCTGGAGGTGGGGCGCAGAATCGAGGACTGCCTTACGTTGGCCGCGCCGGACGCCACCTTTCTTGTGGACAGCGTCACCGCGCTGCTGCTCAATGAGCTTTTTTGCGACCCCGCCGGAGAACAGGCCGATCCGGAGGCCGTAAAACGCTGCCGGGAGGGAATGAAAAAGCTGATGGCGGGCGCGAAAAACGTAGTGTTTGTCAGCGACTATATTTACTCGGACGCGTTCCGCTACGACGCCTATACGGAGCTTTACCGGGCCTCGCTGGCCGCCCTCGACCGCTTTCTGGCCCAAACCTGCGATACGGTGGCCGAGCTGTGCGCAGGACGTGTGATTTTGCATAAGGGAGGACTGCCGGTATGAAAAAATATTTCCGGGCGTGCATGATGTGCTGGGCCACGTTCTGCGCGATCCCCAGCCCGTATCGGGGGTGGGACGAGCAGGCGCGGCCGCTGATGCCCCTTTTTCTGCCCGCTGTGGGCGCAGGGATCGGGCTGTTCTGGGCCCTGGCGGCTCTGGGGATCCGGGCGCTTGGCCTGCCGGCCCTGGCGGGAGCGGCGCTGCTTTGCGCCTATCCCTTTCTGGTGACGGGGGGGATCCATATGGACGGCTTTCTGGATGTGACCGACGCGGTGAAATCCTGGCGCAGTCCGGAGGAACGGCGCCGGATCTTAAAGGATCCCAATGTGGGCTCCTTTGCCGTCCTCGCGGGCGTCCTGCTTGTGGTGACGCAGTTTGCGCTGTTTGGATCCGCCGGGGAGGATGCGAAGCCGTTTACCCTTCTTCTGATCCCGGTGGTTTCCCGGACGGCGGCGGCCCTGGCGGTGACGCTGCTGCGTCCGCTGGAGAGCAGCGAATATGCGGGCAGCTACCGGAAGGAGGGAAAGATGGCGCACGTCTGGTTTTTGTCCGCCCTTCTGGTGCTGTCCGTGGCTTTGGGCTTTGTGGGACTGGGCAGGTACGGGTTTGCCTCGCTGGCCGTTCTGGCCGGGTATCTGCTGAATCTGCGGCGCGGGATCCGTTCTCTGGGCGGGATGTCGGGCGATATTTCGGGGTACGCGCTGACCTTTGGCGAACTTTGCGGCGTGGCGGTGTACGCACTGATTTGAGATAGGAGAAAAGATGGATTTAATTATAGGAGGCGCGTATCAGGGAAAACGGGAATACGCGAAAACCCGGTTCGGGGTAGAGGACGGGGAAATTTATACCTGTACGGAGGATACCGGCGTTGCCTTTGGCGCGCGCTGCCTGGACAGGCTCGAGGAATTTGCGCTCTGGTGCGTGCGAAACGGACAGGATCCGGTGGCAATTTTCCGGGAGCACCGACAGGAGTGGCAGGACAGCGTGCTGATCTGCCAGGATATTTTCTGCGGCGTGGTGCCGCTGGGGGCCGATATGCGGGCGTGGCGGGAAGCCACGGGCCGGCTGTGCGCCTACCTTTCTGCCCGGGCAGAGACCGTCACCCGCATGTTCTGCGGAATCCCGCAGCGGCTGGTGTGAGAGCGGAGGGCGTATGAAGCTGATTCTGATCCGCCACGGCAGGACGGAAGCCAATGAAAAATACCTGTACTGCGGCTCCGCCGATCTGCCGTTGTCGGAGGAGGGAAAGCGGCAACTTATCCGGATGCGCCGGGCCGGATGTTATCCGGACATAGAAGGAATGCGCGTCGTAACCAGCGGAAAAAGACGCTGTGAGGAGACGCTGGCGCTTTTGTACGGGGACGTGCCGCATGAGGTACAGCCGTGCTTTTGTGAAATGGATTTCGGCGCGTTTGAACTGTGCTCTTATGAAATGCTCAAAGAGGATCCGCGCTATCAGCAGTGGATTTCAGGAGACAACGAGGAAAATACGGCGCCGGGCGGGGAGAGCGGAAACCGGATGAAGGCCCGCGTCCTGTCCGGGCTTTTGGAACTGGAAAAAGAAGGGCAGGATACGCTGCTTGTCACCCACGGCGGCGTCATCGCGGCGGTGATGGCCCATCTGTTTTGGCAGGAGAAGAAAAACCGATACCAATGGCAGCCCCCTCCCGGCGGCGGGTATGAGATCGACACCGGGGAGGGAACCTATTTTTCCATCGGGGAGGAAACGCCTTCTTCCAGAATCCGGTAAATCATGTCCATGTCCAGCGCGCTTCGCACGGTGTCCGCCAGCTTGTCATACTGCGCCATGCGGTAGGCGGAAGTGTCGAAGGAGGCGTCCGGGTGGAAGGGAATTTTGCGTCTTTGGCACAGCGCGGCCAGGATCGCTTCCGCCACGCCGTTTGCGTCGAAAATCCCGTGCAGATAGCTTCCGTATACGTTCCCGTTCCGGATCACGGTGTCCGCGATACTGCTTTGTCCCATGTGGATCTCGTAGCCGCGGTAGGAAAGGCCGTTTAAGCCGGAAAAGATGCCGCCGATTCCGGAAAAGACCCCGGTTTTCTGGGCGCGCGTCTTTTCCTCTGTAAAAACCGTATCAAGCGGCAGCAGGCCCAGACCGGCCACCGTGCCGCCCGCTTCCGCATGGCAGGGATCGGAAACGGTTTTTCCCAGCATCTGCAGTCCGCCGCAGATACCGAAAAGCGGCGTGCCCCGGGACGCAGCTTTTAAAACCTCGGCTTCCAGGCCGTTCTGACGCATCCACAGCAGATCGGCGATGGTGCTCTTTGTCCCCGGCAGGCAGATCAGATCCGGACTGCCCAGATCCGCCGGATGCTTCACATAGCGTAGGGACACGAAGGGAAAGCGGGAAAAGGGAGAAAAGTCGGTGAAGTTGGAAAGCCGCGGCAGCAGGATCACGGCGATATCGATTTCCCGGCGTTCCCCGTTGACAAGCCTTTTGGACAGGCTGTCCTCGTCGTCGATGTCGATCTGCATATAGGGCACGACCCCGGCGCAGGGGATGCGGATCCGCTCATAGAGCATATCCAGCCCCGGGGTGAGAATGGATACGTCGCCCCGGAATTTGTTGATGATTGTGGCCTTGATGAAGGATCGTTCCTCCGGATCCAGCAGGCCCACGGTTCCGTAGAGCTGGGCGAATACGCCGCCGCAGTCGATATCCCCCGCCAGCAGCACGGGTGCGCCGATCATCTTTGCCATTCCCATGTTGACGATATCTTCACTTTTTAAGTTGATTTCCGCCGGACTTCCGGCGCCCTCCAGGACGAGAATGTCGTTTTGTTCTGCCAGCGTCCGGTAGGCGTGCAGAATGTCGGGAATCAGCTTTTTTTTGTATTGAAAATATTCCGCCGCCCGCATATTGCCGCGCACTTTACCGTTGACGATCACCTGGGAGCCGATGTCGGTGGTGGGTTTGAGCAGAATGGGGTTCATCAGGACGGAGGGCTTTTGTCCCGCCGCTTCCGCCTGGACGACCTGGGCGCGCCCCATTTCCAGCCCTTCCTCGGTAATGAAGGAGTTGAGCGCCATGTTCTGGGATTTGAAGGGGGCCACACGGTATCCGTCCTGGGAAAAAATCCGGCAGAGCGCGGCGCACAGCAGGCTCTTTCCGGCGTTGGACATGGTTCCCTGAATCATGATGGGTTTTGCTTTTTTCATTTTTTTCTCCGTTCTTCCAAAACCGCCTGATCCGGGGACGCCGGTATGCGCAGAATTTCCCGGAGGGCGGCCAGAAGTCTGTCGTTTTCTGGGGCGGTGCGGATCGCGATGCGGACGTATCCGTTTCCCAGCCCTTGGTAGTTGGCGCAGTCGCGCACCAGAATGCCCCGGTCGTTCAGCGGCCCTGCCAGATCATAGGCCGAATGCAAAAGCAGGAAGTTGGCTTCTCCGGGGTACGTGATAATCCCCAGGGAGGCGAGCGCGCTGCGCATCCGGGCGCGTTCCTCTGCGATCCGGGCGGCGCTTTGGCGCAGCCATTCCTCTTTGCAGGAGAGGGCCGCGCATCCCGCCCTCTGCGCCAGTGTGGACACGTTCCAGCAGGGGACTTTTTCGGACATACGGGTCAGAAAGGTGGGATCGGAGCAAAGCAGATAGCCCAGCCGCACCCCCGCCATCGCGTAGCTTTTGGTGAAAGCGTTGAGGACGGCCAGATTGGGATAGCGGGCGATCAGTTCGGGAATTGCGTACCGATCCGGCCGTTGGGTCAGATCCAGAAAGCAAAAGTCGCACAAAAGCCGCACGCCGGTGCGGGCCAGTGCCCGGATCAGAGACGGCTCCACCGTAAGCCCCGTGGGGTTGTTGGGCGAGGCCAGAAAGACCGCGCCGTACGCTGTAAAATCCAGATCCAGGATTTTTGGGGTCAGCGCAAAGCCGTCCCGTTCGGAAAGCAAGTAATAGTCCGCCTGGATTCCGGCGGCCGCCAGAGCCGCCGCGTATTCCAAAAACGCGGGGGCGACAATCAGGGCGGGCCTGTCCTTGGGCAGGGCATAGGCAAAGGAGTAAATCAACTCTGCCGCGCCGTTTCCGCACAGTACGCAGTCCGCCGGGGCGGTTCCCCTGACCGCGGCCAGTCCCTCTGCGGCCGCGATGGCTTCCCGGAGCGCCAGACAGTACGGATCGGGATAGACGTTACACGCCGCCGCCGCGTCCATCAGCGCCTGTCTGACGGCGTCCGGCATACCGGCCGGATTGATGCTGGCCGAGAAATCGAGAAGCGCACTATGACGGTAAATATCCCCCCCATGGGGATTTTTCTGGTTTAACAGCATAGGATCACCACGATTCTAAGCAGCAATGCGATCAACAGCATCAGGGTAGAGGCGGCATACATCAGACGGCCTGCCCGGGTGATATCCGCCGGTTCTATCTTCCGCCGGGCGTCGCCGATGGTCTGCCTGGGACGAAAAACGCCGCCGTATACCGCGCCGCCCGCCAGCTGCACGCCCAGTGCGCCCGCACAGGCGGATTCCGTCTGCGCAGAGTTGGGACTTTCGTGCTTGTGCCGGTCCCGGAGGAAGATGCGAAAGGCGCCTGCGCCATCCAGGGCGCACAGCGGACTGGCGCATACCATCAACAGGGCGGACAGGCGGGCGGGCAGGAAATTGACAAAATCGTCGGTTTTGGCGGCGGCCCGGCCGAACCGAAGATACGTCTCGTTCCGATAGCCTATCATGGAATCCATGGTGTTGACCGACTTGTAGAAAAAACCGCCCGCCGCGCCCAGAAAGGTCATCCAGAAAAGCGGCGCGATCACGCCGTCGGAAGCGTTTTCCGCCACGGTTTCCACTGCCGCCTTGCAGATGCCGTCCCGATCCAGCGCGTCGGTATCCCGCCCCACGATCATGGAGACGGCATAGCGGGCCCCTAAGATATCCTCTTTTTCCAGCGCGCGCTGTACCCGCCGGCTTTCCCTGACCAGCTGCCGCGCCGCCAGGATTTGCCAGCACATGACGCTGTCGATCCCAAAATAGAGCGCCGGATGGATCCGCCAGGCGGCGGCCAGAATCCCGGCAGGAAGGAGGGTGGAGACGGACGCCACAAGAAAAACCGTGAACGCGCCGCGCCCTGTGTCGCCGTCGTCCCCCCGGCGCAGATGCCGGTCGAGAAACGAGATCAGCTTTCCGATGGCCGTCACCGGATGGGGAATGCAGTGGGGGTCGCCCACGAAAAAGTCCAGAATAAAGCCGGTCAAAAGAGCGGCCGTCTGTAGGATCAACAGCCGATACATGCGTTCCCTCCCTGCATGACAAACAGAACCACCGGATTCTGGGCGGCCATCAGATGGAAGCGTCCCAACTCTCTGGAACGGGCGATGTGGATCGATACCGTTTCTGTACGGGAAAAGCCCAGGGTCTTTGCGCACGCCGCCGCTTCTGCCTGGGTTTCCAGCGTGACGGCGCTGATCACGATGCGCACGTTTGGATTTTTGGCCAACAGCGCCGTGAGAATGTCGGACAGGCGGCCATCGCTGCCGCCGATGAACGCGTGGGTGGGTCCGGGCAGCGTCTCCAGCGCCTCCGGCGCGGTTCCCGGGACAATGCACAGATTGTCCGTGTGGAATTTGATCCGGTTTTTCTGGATCAGTGCCCGGGCTTCTTCCTCTTTTTCAATGGAAAAAACCTTGCCCTCACCGGCCGCCAGCGCACATTCCACCGAAACGGATCCGGTTCCCGCGCCGATGTCATAGACGACGGAATCGGCGCACAGGCCGAGTTTGGAAAGCGCTACGGACCGCACCTCGGCCTTGGTCATGGGAACCCTCCCCCGGAAAAATTCGTCGTCGCAGATGCCATGGCGGACGCGGCAGAGCGCGCCGGGATTTTCAATCAGCAGGACGGAGAGCGGATCAAAGGGAGTGGCGGGATCGGAAGCCGCCAGCGCCGCCGCCGTAGAGCGAAGGATCCTTTCGTCAGGATAGGAAAGCCGCTCGCCCACCGTCACCGAAAGCCTGCCAAACCCGTATGCGCACAATTTACGGCAGATGGTTTCCGCCGTATTTTCTCCGCCGGTCAGGACAAAAACCTTCCGGTTGGTATCCACGGCACGGATCAGATTGCCGTTTCGCCCGTGCAGGCTGACTAGGGCAGCGTCGTCCCAGGAAATGCCCAGTTTTGCGGCAAAATATACCGGAGACGCAATGCCGGGAAGAAATGTGACGTCCCAGTCCTCCAAGGCGTCGCCCAGCTGTTTTGCGCCGCTGTAAAACCCTACGTCGCCGCGCATGACAATGGCGGCGCTGCGGATGGCGTCCTGTTTCAGAACATCCCGCACCCGTTCCGGCAGAAATTCCGCGTAACGGGGCTTTTGGGACAGGACAGCTCCCAGGGGCGACTGTGGGCCGGTGACGGCATCGAGCACGGACTGCGCGCCGAGGACGGCGTCGCAGCTTTTCAGGCAGGCCTGCGCCTCCGGGGTCAAAAGAGAACTGTTTCCGGGGCCGATTCCGATAACGGCCGCCCTTCGCGCTGCGGGAAGCAGGAGAGAGAGGGCTTCTTTTAGAGAAACGCCCTCCGTCTGGGGCGGTTGTCCTATCAGGATCGGCGTGACATCCGCTGCCCTGGCCGCGTCCAGCTTTTCCGCAAAGCCGCCGGAGCGGCCGGAGACCTTGGTCACCATCCATTTTGCCCCAATCTGTTTGAGCAGGGTAAGATTCAGTTCCATGGAAAAGGGCCCCTGCATGGCGATGATATGGGAGGAGAGGATTCCCGCCTGCGCGCAGGCGTCCAGAGAGGAGGAAAGGGGCAGCACCCGGGCCCATACGCGGGTCATGTCCAGACCGGCGTAGTCGGAGAGCTCCTTTGCGCCGGTGGTCAGCAAAATGTTGCCCTGGGTATGCAAAAGATAGTCCCGTGCGGCCGGAATAGAGGGTACGCAGACCGCGTCGTGCGCGCCGCCGGTCTCCCGGAGGACACGCAGCAGAAAAAGGCCGGTTTTTTCGCACGCGGCGCGGATATTCTCCGTGACCGTCACCGCGTAGGGGTGTGTGGCGTCAATCACGCGGACGAAACCGTTTTCTGAAAAAAAGCGTTCCATTTCCGCTGCGTCCATGCGCCCGGCGTGGACGGTAATCTCCCCGATTCCGTCCAGCAGAGTTTCCCCATACGGGGTGGCCACGCAGACGGTCAGATCATAAAAACGATGGAGGGCTTCGGCCAGCTGCCGGCCTTCCGTTGTACCCGCGAACAGACAGATTTTTTCTTTCATTTCCGATACCCCCGCAGTGTTACCATTCTTCCGTCGATGCGTTTTGTGGCTGAGTTCCCGATGAAAATGGTGGAGAACATATCCGCGTTGCAGGCGGAAAGCTCCGCCAGCGTCAAAATCCGGGTTTCCTCACCCTCCCGGCCAATATAGCGCGCTATGCCGCAGACGGTGTCCCCGGAGCGGTGCGCCAGCAGGATCCGGCAGGCGCGTCGAAGGTGTCCGGCCCGGTTTTTGCTGGCAGGATTGTAAAGCACCAGGCAAATATCACACCGGGCGGCATATTCCAGGCGCTTTTCAATGACTTCTGCCGGTGTCAGCAGATCGGAAAGACTCAGAACACAGAAATCCGCAGTCAGCGGAGAGCCCAGCAGGGCCGCGCCGGAGGAAGCCGCCGTCACGCCGGGGATCACTTCGATAGTGACGTCATAGGCGGGCGCCAGTTCCAAAAGCGGCGATGCCATGCCATAGATGCCTGCGTCCCCGGAACAGATCATCACCACCGCCCTGCCTGCAGCGGCCGCCGAAAGCGCCATGTGACAGCGTTCCAGTTCTTTTGTCATCGGAGTGGAAAGATATTCTTTGTCGGGAAAATAGGGCCGGATCAGCCGGCAGTAGGCGGTATAGCCCACGATCACCTCCGCTGCTTCCAGTGCCCTGACCGCGCCCACGGTCAGTCCGTCGTAATTTCCGGCGCCGATGCCGGCCACAATCAGTTTTTTCAAAATGAGATCTCCCAATCCTTTCTGCCTGCCGCGACGGTAACGCCGTCGCACACCGTCTTGGAAAGCAAAAGCGATCCACCGCCGCAGACAGCAGCGCGTTCGCAGACACAGCCGACACCCACTGTGCGCTCTACAAAGGCCGATTCCGAAAACGGCCCCTGTATGGCGGCAAGTTCCTGCGCACTGTAAAAGCGGATCGGCAGGCCCATGCTTTGGGCAAAGGCAAGCAGTCCGGTTTCGCTGCGTTTAAGGTCGATGGTGGCGATTTGGCAGACCGCCCTCCAATCGATACCGGCCTTTTGAAGCGACTCCGTCACGGCCCGGGCGATGGTTTCTGCCGGAATGTCCCTGCGGCAGCCGATCCCAAGCGTCACAATCCGGGGAATGAGCCGGAGCGTGTCCGGATACGGCGTTTTGTCATAGATACCCACATAGATGCCTGTCTTGCCCTTATCCTGCCGGGACAGTCCAAGGGGCAGACAGTCCGGCAGGGGATATTCCGAGGAAATCCCCACGTCTCCCGTCAGGATGGCCGCCGAGATCTCCTTTGCGGTCTGCAGGGAAGAAAGTGCGCAGTTGTGCTGTGCCGCCCAGGCATCGCAGGAAAAGCGGGCGGCGCTATCGGTGGCGGTCGTGATCACGGGAAGCGCCCCGATTTTTTGCGCCACTCTGCGGGCCAGGTCGTTTGCACCGCCGATGTGGCCGGAGAGCAGGGGAATGACATAGCGGCCCTGATCGTCCACAACCAGGACGGCGGGATCCACGGCTTTGCCTTTTAAACAGGGCGCGATGCTGCGCGCAGCAATGCCGCAGGCGCCGATGAAAAGAAGCAGATCGTGGGAGGAAAACAGCGCGCCCATATCGGCGGAGAGCCTTTCATGGGAACAAAATCCGTATCCGGCGGCAAATTTTTCAATCGAATGCACGGACGAAAGCGGCAGGGAAAAGAGCCGGCACAGCCGGATGGCAAGCCTGGCGCCCTGGTCGGAGAAGCAGAAAAGGGCGGTTTTTTTCTCCGGTATCGTATCATCTCCGTCGCTGTCCGGCGCCGTTGTTTCGCACGCGGTTCCGACGCTTTTTTGGGCCGTTCTGAATCCGGTGGAAAAGGCAGGGTCGTACAGTCTGGAGAAGGAAAAATCGGCGTCTAAAAATTTGCCCACCGCAATCAGCGCGGTTTTGGTCAGTCGGTTTGCGCGCGCGGTCCCAGCCAGTGTGGAGACCGTACAGCGCAAGATCTTTTCGTCGGGCCAGGTGGCCTTATAGACAATGGCCGCCGGCGTGTCGGGGGACAGTCCGCCTGCCAGCAGCTCCCGCTGGGCCTTTTCCAGCAGGCCGGTACTGAGAAAGAGTACCATTGTGGCCCCGTGGGCGGAAAGGGCGGACAGGTTTTCCGAAGGGGGCACCTCGGTATTCCCCGATACCCGGGTGAGAATTACCGTCTGGGAAACGCCAGGCAGGGTATATTCTGCTTTCAGTGCCGCTGCCGCGCCGGAAAGGGCGCTGACGCCGGGGGTAATGTCATAGGCGATCCCACGCCGGTCGAACTCTCGCATCTGTTCTCCGATGGCCCCGTACAAAGAAGGGTCTCCCGAATGCAGCCGAACTGTAATCAGATTTTCTGTTTCGGCCTGTTCGATGACCGAGAGCACTTCGTCCAGCGTCATTTTTGCGCTGTCGTAAAGCTGGCAGCCGGGTTTGGCCAGGGAGAGCAGCTCCCGGTTGACAAGAGATCCCGCGTAAAGAATGACGTCCGCAGTTTCCAGCAGGCGTTTCCCGCGCAGCGTAATCAGATCGGCGGCGCCGCATCCCGCTCCGATAAGGTGTACCATTTATGCGTTCTCCTTTACCTGTTGCAGCAGACGCGCCGCGTTGGGCGTCATACCCAGCAGGCCGTACCGGGTGGAAAAGACGGCCGCCTCCCGGATCAGGCGCAGCGGCCGCTGGGCCAGCTGATCCGCGATCCGGCTGCAGATACTTTTCATGACCGTTTCCCGGATACCGGCCCGTTCCAGAATATCCAGCATATCTTCGGCGGCAGCGCTTTCCATCAGCAGGCGGATCGTCTCCGTTTTTGCGCCGCACAGACCCGCGTGGGAAGCAAAGATTTCCGCGCGGCAGTCGCCCCAGCGGGAATGGGTTTGAAAAAGCCCTCCCGCCAGCTTTACCAGCTTGCCGATATGTCCCACCAGTACCGCGCCGTCAAAGCCCAGTTCGTCGGCGATGGCAAAGGCGTCGCCGACAAAATTGGATACCGGCACCGCCCGGTCGGGATCAAAGGCCAGCTCCTTTTTCAAAAAGGCCGCCCCGAAATTGCCGGGCACAAACACGGCGATTCGTTCCCCGGCCGCCCGCTTTTGGGAAAGCTGTGCGCGGATGGTCGAAACTACGGCGTCGTCGCTCATGGGTTCCACAATTCCGGTGGTACCCAGGATCGAAATCCCGCCTGTGATGCCCAGACGGGGATTAAAGGTTCTTTTTGCAAGCGCAGCGCCGGCGGGTGCATAAATGGTGACGCTAAGCCCTGCCTGCCATCCGCAGTCTTCGCAGATTTGGCGCAGCTCGTCTTCGATCATGCGCCGGGGGACAGAGTTAATGGCGGCGCTGCCCACAGGCTGATCCAGCCCCGGCTTCGTGACGCGGCCAATGCCTGCCCCTCCGTCGATGCGGATGCCGGGCTTTTGGGTCTTTTCCACCGACGCATAGATGGTGATGCCGTTGGTCACGTCGGGATCGTCCCCGCTGTCCTTGACAATGCCGCAGGATGCCGCCGTATCGGAAATTTTCGCTTCCTGTACGGCCAGTGTCAGACCGATACCAAAGGGCGTCATCAGATACACACTGTCCAGCGGCCGTCCGTCCAGCAGCATCAGGGCCGCTGCCTTGGCCGCCGCGGCGGCGCAGGCGCCCGTGGTGTAGCCGCGTCTCAGTTTTTTCCCGTCTTTTGTGATGTAGCTGTCCATCATCTTGTCAACTGGTACAACAGTGCGTTGACGATGGCGGCGGCCACGTTGGAGCCGCCCTTTTGCCCCTTTGCCACAATAGAGGGGACGTTCGTGTTCAAAAGCGCTTCTTTGGCTTCCAAAATGTTGACAAAGCCCACCGGGACGCCGATCACCAGCGCAGGCTTTACCTTCCCGGCAGCGATCAGATCGCAGAGAGTCAGCAGGGCGGTAGGTGCGTTGCCGATAGCAAAGATCAGCGGCCCGGGAAGTCCGGCGGCCTTTTCCATGGCGGCCGAGGCCCGGGTGCAGCCCCTGGCTTTGGCCGTCCGGGCCACGTCTGCGTCGCTCATAAAGCACGACAGGCCACAGCCCAGCTTTTCCACGGCGGCCTTATGGATTCCGGCGCAGGCCATCTGTGTGTCGGTCACGATGGTGCATCCGTTTTGCAGCGCGGTAAGGGCCTCTGCAGTGGCGCCGGGGGAAAAGGTCAGGTTTTTGGCATAGTCGAAGTCCGCCGTGGCGTGGATCACCCGTTTGACGATGGCCATGTTTTCCTTTGCGGGCAGCAGTCCTGCCCTGTCCAGGTGTTCTTCGATGATTTCCATGCTGCGCCGTTCGATGGCGTCGGGATCGGTGAGGATCATGAGAGCTCCTTTCTCTGCCGGTAAGACAGACATTTCTGATAGAAAGACTGCGCGGCGGGCAGACTGGCCCACAGATACAGGTGGGGATACCCCGCGTACAGCGTGTCGGTATGGACGATGCAGTCCCAGGTCCGTTTTCCCGGCGTGACCGCCGTGAAGGAAGCCCCGTTTTGGGTACTGTCGTAGTAATGAAATTCGTGAGCGGGCAGGATAAGCCCGGCTTTTCCCAGCAGGCCGTCCGTATGGGAGGTCAGCGTCACATAGCCGAAGCGCACCAGCCGTCCGGTGTTGTGGCTGTGGTGGGGCAGGATCCCGCACATTTCCCGTCCGTCCAGGGCAGCGCCCAGATATTGGAATCCTCCGCACTCCGCGAGGGTGGGCATCCCGTCCGTCAGGGCGTGCCGGACGCTTTCTTTTGCGCGCCGGTTCTGGGCCAGCCGATCCGCGTACAGTTCCGGATACCCTCCCGGCAGCAGCAGTCCGTCGGCCTGTTCCGGAACCGGTTCGTCGGCCAGCGGCGAGAAAAACTCGATCTGCGCGCCCATTTTCCGAAACAGCCGCAGGGTTTCTTCATAGAAAAAGCAAAAGGCCCGATCCTTTGCAGCCGCAAGACGAGTGGGGGGCAGCAAAGGAAGAAGGGGCGGATGAAAGGACAGCGGCCCCGCCGTTTTGGCCAGGGCAAGCAGGCCGCTTATATCAAGCGTATTTTCGCACAGATCCGCCAGCTTTTCAAGCCTTGCTGTCAGATCCGGCACTTCCTGCGGCGTCACAAGCCCCAAATGACGGGAGGAAAGCAGGCAGTCCTCGGGCAGCCTGGGAAGATACCCAAGGGGCAGGACTTTCCGGGAAAACCGTTTTTGTATCCCCTTTTTGCAGGCTTCATAGACGGAGGGGGAAATCTGGTTGAAAATCACGCCGCAGATGGCGCTGTCGGGCTGAAACCGGACAAACCCCTCCAATACGGCCAGAACGGAAGCCGCGGCCCCCCGGGCGTTGATCAAAAGCACCACCGGCGTCCCGGTTTTTTGGGCTACGGTATAAGTGCTGTTGTCTGTGCCGCTTTCCCCCGTTCCGTCGTAATATCCCATGACGCCCTCCAGCAGCGTCAGATCCCGTCCCGCGTTTTCCGAAAGCAGATACCGGAGCAGATTTTTGTCGCAGAAAAACGGATCGAGATTGGCGGAAGGGGTCTGTAAAATCGCGCGGTGGAACATGGGATCGAGGTAGTCGGGCCCGCATTTTAAAGAGGAAACGGAAAGATGGCGGCGCTTTAACAACAGCAGCAGCGCGCAGACGGCTGTGGTTTTTCCGCACCCGCTGGAGGTTCCGGCAACAAGGACACGGGGACAGGTCATGGGGTCTCCTCCTTTTTTGGCTCGGGCTTTGGAAAAATCGGTTTGCCCTGTTTTTTGGCATAGGTAAGCAGATCGCCGTTGGCCCGGTTGTACTGCCGGATGGGGCAGCCGCTGTCGATCACGGCCTGTGCCTGGTCAATGGCCGCCCGGGCGCGGGCAATCTGCGCTTCTTCAATCGGCGAAAAAGCGTGGGCGCAGACGGGATCCTGGGCCAGTGCTGCAGCCACGGCATACTCCAGATCGTTGTCAAACAGAATCCCGGCCGAGAAAGGGATTTTTCTCTTTTGCAGCGCGTGGTAAAACGGAATGCCATAGCCGCCTCCGCCCACTACAAAGACGCGCGGTTTTCCCTCCGGTCTGGAAAGCTCTACGGTGCCCAACAGCGGATGGAAGGACCCACGGTCGATGTCGTAGAGTTCGTCGATCAGGCCGCCTGTGAAAATTTCCTCCGGCGTGCCGTAGGCCCGGATACGGCCGTCCTTGACGCAGGCGATCTTGTCCGCTATTTTATAGGCCAGATCGATTTCGTGCAGGCTCAGGATCACCGTGATGCCCTGCTCCCTGGCCATGGAACCCAGAATTTCCAACAGTTCGATCTTGTGCCGGATATCGAGAAAGGAGGTGGGCTCGTCCAAAACGATGAGCTCCGGTTCCTGGGCGATGGCGCGGGCCAGCAGGACGCGCTGGCGCTGGCCGTCGCTGATCGCGGAAAAATCCCGATCCGCAATATCGGAAGCGCGCACCCGTGCCAGAGACGCGGCAACCACTTCCCGGTCATGGTCTGTCAGTACGCCAAAGCTGCCGGTATACGGATAGCGGCCCGCCGACACCAGCTCCCGGCAGGTCATCAGTTCCGGGCGGATCCGGTCGGTCAGCACCACCGCCAGCCGGGATGCCAGATCCCGGCTGCCCATCCTGCGCACATTTTTGCCGTCCAGCCAGACGGAGCCGGAAAGGGTGGGCAGATGCCGGGTGATGCTTTTTAAAATGGTGGATTTTCCGGATCCGTTGGGGCCGATCAGGGTCAGGATTTCCCCTTTTTTCAGGGAAAAGGAAATGTCCCGTACCAGCGGGCGTCCGTTGTAGCCGACCGTCAGGCGGTCGGTGGAAAAAAAAGAATCATTCATTGCGCTTTGCCCCCCTTGCGGCCATCAGCCAGATGACAATGGGCGCGCCGATGGCGCTGGTGACGGTTCCCACGGACAGCTCGGTGGGAGAAAATACCGTCCTGGCAATCAGGTCGCAGATCATACAGAATACCGCGCCGCAGAAAAAACAGGCGGGTATCATGAGAACCGGCTTTGCGGTTTTGAGCCAGACGCGGCAGATATGGGGCACCGCGATTCCCACAAAGGAAATGGGGCCCGCAAATGCCGTCACACACGCCGAGAGGACGCTGGAAAAGAGGATGAGCAAAACGCGGAACAGGCGGATATTGACGCCCAGACTCTGCGCGTACCCTTCGCCCAGCGCGTAGGCCGAAATCGGTTTGGAAAGAAAGAACGTGCACAAAAAGGCGGGGAGGACGATCAGCGCAGAGATCCGCACATCCTGCCAGGACGCCGCGGAAAAACTGCCCAGGGACCAGTGCGTCAGATTGACAATTTCCGATTCTTTGGCAAAGTTGATTAAAAAATCCGTGACGGCGGAGCAGATGTAGCTGATCATGATCCCCACCACCAGCAGCATGGACATATCCCGGATTTTTCCCGTAAAGGCCAGGACAAACAGCATGGACGCCATCGATCCCAAAAAGGCCGCAGCCACGGTGACCGAAACGGGGACGGACGGCAGGGAGGCGCTCAGCGCGATGGTGACGACGGCAAGGAACATTTTGGAGCCGGAGGAAATTCCCAGCACAAACGGCCCCGCGATGGGATTGCGGAAAAACGTCTGGAGAAGAAAGCCGGACAGAGACAGGGCGCCGCCCAGCACCGCGGCCAGAAGGAGCCGCGGCAGGCGGATTTTCCAGATGATGTTAAACGCCGGCAGATCGGCGGCAAGCGCGCCGCTTTCGATTTCTTTTTTCCGAAAGAGAAGCGTGAGGATCTCGCGCACCGAAATGGCGACGCTGCCGGTGTTGATGTTCCAGACCACGGCTGCGCCAAACAAAAGCAGCAAAGAGAGGAACACCACGCTATGGCGCAGGGTATTTTTAGAAACGGTTTCCATTCTTATTTCAGCCTTTTCAAATAGGTGAGAGAGTCGGTGGACTCGTCCGCTTCCAGCATCAGGTGAATGTCGTTGACCATGCTGCCGATGGTGTCGGAAATCTGGAAGTAATCGGGGGTGGTGCACCAGACGTTGCCCTCCTTGACCGCTTTCATTTCGGAAAGGATATCGGCGCGCTCCAGAAATTCCTCCATGCTTTCCGGCTTGCCGCCCAGCGACCAGATGTAGATGATGTAATCGGCGTCCCGGGCTTTGTCATAGAACGCTTCAAACTCCATCTTGATCGTGCCGGATTCGCCCACACCCACGTCGGAAAGCGCATATTTTCCTCCGGCCAGATCCACCATTTTCGCCATGTAATCGTCGGCGTTGCGGGCATACAGGGCCCCCTTGGAGGTGATGTAAAAAATAGCTACGCTCTTATCGCTGCGGTCGGCTTTGGCAATCTCGTCAAGATAGGCGACCTGAGTCTGAAATACTTTTTCGGCTTCTTCTTCGCGGTTGAAAAGCGCGCCGTAGAGCTTGGCCCATTCCACCCGGGCCAGAGGGTGCTCCTCCTCCGAAGACTGATCGAGGATAATGCTCACACCCAGCTGTTTTAGCTGGGCGGCCACATCCTCCGTGAGCATGGTGGAGTAAATGGCACAGGTGGTTCCGGAAGCGGTGATTTTTTCAAAATCCGGTTCCTTATAATCGCCCACATAGGTAAGCGTGCCGTTTGTCAGCGCGTCCTTCACCTCGTCG
This sequence comes from uncultured Eisenbergiella sp., assembly GCA_947630215.1. Classification (GTDB taxonomy): domain Bacteria; phylum Bacillota; class Clostridia; order Lachnospirales; family Lachnospiraceae; genus Gallintestinimicrobium. The sequence goes on from CANRGX010000022.1 coordinate 35,573, forward strand.
ATATACCAGGAATCCACGTCGTAGGTGGTAAGGGAAATGGCGTCCAGCGCGCCTATGGCGTTGATGAGGGAGGTGACCGGGGTGGAGGAAACCATCAGGTTGGAGATGGGCTGCTGCAGGAGAATGGCGTCCTGCGGGGCGTCCGCCGGTACGCTCATCCCTTCGGGGATCACCAGAATCTTTGTGCCGTCCGAAATGGTGGCGAGCTTGTAGCCGCCCTTGTAGTAATCCACGGAAAAGCATTTGGCATACTGAAGCTCCATGGAGTGATCGAAGATAAGCTGCCCGTCGACGGAATCGTCCGGGACAGAATCGTCCGGGGCGGATTCGGCGGCGGACGGGACAGTCGTTTCTTCTGCGGTCTGTGCCGAAACGGATTCTGCGGCGGTCTGCGCCGGGGCAGAATTGCCGCCCTGGCAGGCGGTGAGCACCGTCAGGGAAACAGCGATCATGAGGGATACGATTTTCTTTTGCATATTTTTCTCCTTCTTCTTTTTTTGACAGCGCGTTTTGTCCCTTTCCCAAAAGGAGGAGGGGCAGGCGTCCTGGCATAAAAAAAGCACATCTTTTGCGGGAAACAAAAAATGTGCAGCAAATTTCCGTGCCGGATGCATCAAAAGAATACAGCGCCCTTTGAAAAGACGGCAGGGAAAAATAAGCTGCACTCCTCTTATGCCCAGGAATGGTTGCCATAAGGAATTGGGCCGGTATTCTGACTTGAGACAAGGATCCACAGGAAAACAAGGCTCACGGGAGCCCTTGGGAACCGTCAGTTACAGTAATGGCAGTTGTGCCGGATTCCAACCGGCTTCCCCGTTTAATCTATTCAGTATACAACCTTTCAAACCGCAATTCCTGACACGCTATTTCATTCTGTCTCTTTCTATATCACGATTCCGGCGTTTTGTCAATGCCCGTCTGCAGAGAAAGCGTCTCGGCCGGAAACGGGCCAAAACTTGATCCGCCGGGGCCGATATGGTATGATGAAAAAAAACAAGGCAGATGGGAGAGACAAGATGAAAAGGGGATTTTTTTGGATTTCGTTTGGCTGCGTCATGCTGCTGACGGCGTGCGGACTTGGAACGGAAAAGAAAGCGGCGGAGACGGCGGAGACGGATGGCGCTACCGCAGAAGAAAGCTTTGTATCGGAGACCGTTACGTTTGTCTGGGAAGAACCCGGGGCCGGCAGCGACTGCGTCCTTACCCTGGAACCGGATGGCACCTTCCAACTGTATGAAGGGGTCTTAAGCAGTCTGCTTTACGGAGGAACCTATGAGGTGGATGGGGATGTGGTTACGCTGAAGGATACCGTGTCATCGGAGGAAACAAAGACGTTCCGATTCCGAACCAGCGACGACAGGACAGAACTGGCCTTTCTTGCGGACGGTTCCGACGAACTGGCCTATTGCAAGCTGGAGGACGGCACCCTTTTTCGGACAGGAATCCAGCATGACAGAAGCGAATATCAGAAAAAACAGTCCGATTAAAACACAGGGCCGATAACCAAAAGCCCTGTGTTTTGATCGGAGAAACGGTTATTTTTCCTATTCCAGATTGTCCCACCAGTCCTGGTGATCCCGGATATACTCGGATTTGCTGTCGTCGGGGCAGTCATACCAGCCCCTGCTTTCTTTTGTGTCTTCGATTCCCGTCAGGCCCAGCCAGCCTTCATAATCGTCTACAAGATATCCGTCTTCATCTAAGGTTAGTGTAAAATTATAGTTGGCAAAAATAAAGAGAAGAGGCCGAAACCTCTTCCCAATCGCACAGTTTTACTTTA
>CANRGX010000023.1 GCA_947630215.1 uncultured Eisenbergiella sp.
TTCCAGAGGCCAGATAACCATCAATTATTATTAATTTCTTTTGTTCACCATCCATACGATTCTCCTCAACAACCCCCGATTTGTTTCACTAACATAATACCACAATCATGCTCATTTATATATCACATTCCCATTCAATTTGTTCCACCATCCCTTTTCGGAAAATCCAAAAATCAACCATACCTATCGGGGAGCATACCAAATCGGGCAGGGTTTCGACCAGACCCACAATTCAGAAAAGGGACAAAAGAAATAAAGTGCTGCTTTGTCAGTTCATAATCAATAGAAGACTGTGGATTACCAAGCTGATCTTTCCACGCATTGATATTTGTTCTTACCTTTTTAAAGCCAAGTTGTTCATATACATGCCGTGCCCGCTTGTTATTTACATTTGTATCCAATAAAATTTTTTCATATCCAAGCTCGTTGAATAGTCCGCTAATAAAAAGGCTCAAAATTATCTTTCCTAAACCTTTATTCTGATAATCGGCGTTGCATAATTTTATGCCGATTTCGCAGACTCTATTTTCCATGTCGTGATAGTTCATTTCTCCTATTGCAATATCATTATAAAGAATAATGTGTATACAATTTTCCGTTATATTCTTGAATCATTTACCCAAACCCTGCAATTTTTCCCCGACCCTGTATCAAACTCTGCAAAATCCTATCATAGATAAATCCAATATCTTCTCATAATGTGATGCCCTTCCGCATCGTTATAGGATTGTATTTTATCCATCAGCTTCCCTATACTGCCTATACCGGTCATGACTTCTTGCGTCAATACGTTTTGGATCGGTTGGACGGAAATATAGCATGTTGTTGTCAAAGGCTTCCTGACAATACTGCCGATATCCGCAAACATATTCCGGACAGCGTTTCATCAGTTCTAACATCGTAAAACCTTTTCCTTCCCTACGATCCACGAAACGCCAGAGTATCCCCAGCGGTCCTACAGCCCCAGGAATGTCTCGACCGCTTCCTTCATGCCTTCCCTGGAGCACTGGAAGTCATGCAGTACCGGCGCTGTGCGGATCTCCGCGATGGCTTCTGGAATCGGCACGCCGCCAATCCGGGACAGTCTGTCCGCCAGCGCAAAATCGTCCTCTCCCTCACAGGGTTCACCCAGCGCCTGCATCACGCTCCGGGTGAATTTGAAGGGGCTGGCAGTGGACGCAATCACCGTCACCGCATCGTCCGACCGTTCCGCCCGGTACTTGTCATAGACCGCCGCCGCCACCGCAGTATGCGGATCCACCACGTAACCGGTCTTCTGATACAGATCGCGGATCTTTTCCGCGCACTCCTGCTGGGTGGCGAAATTGCCGTAAAAGCCGGCAAGCCCTGTGCGCATCTTTTCCGTCACCTCATAGCGGCCCGTCATTTTTAACTGTTCCATCAACGCAGCGCAGCGGGACGGATCCTCGCCGGTCAGACGGTAGATCAGCCGTTCCAGGTTGCTGGAGACAAGAATGTCCATGGAGGGCGAGGTCGTCAGGATGAACTCCCTGTTTCTGTCATATACGCCCGTCGTCAGAAAATCATACAGCACCCGGTTGTCGTTGGAAGCGCAGAGCAGCCTGCCGATGGGAAGTCCCATCTGACCGGCATAGAAGGCCGCCAGGATGTTCCCGAAATTCCCCGTGGGCACCACCACGTTGATCTTCTCTCCCGCCCGGATCGTCCCCTTTTTCAAAAGACGTGAATAAGCATATACATAATAGACGATCTGGGGAACCAGACGTCCGATATTGATAGAATTGGCCGAGGAAAACACAAAGCCCTTCTCCTGCATCCGTCCGGTCAGCTCGCCGTCCGAAAACAGACGCTTGACGCCGCTCTGGGCGTCGTCGAAATTGCCCCGGATTCCCACGACGCGGGTATTTTTCCCCCGCTGGGTCACCATCTGCTTCTCCTGGATGGGGCTGACGCCGTTCTTGGGATAAAAGACCAGGATCCGGGTGCCTTCCACATCTGCGAAAGCGGCCAGCGCCGCCTTCCCGGTATCCCCGGACGTGGCGGTCAGAATGACGATCTCCTGGCTGAGATGGTTCTTCCTGGCGGCCTTCGTCATCAGATGGGGCAGGATGGACAATGCCATATCCTTAAAGGCGATGGTTCTGCCGTGAAACAGCTCCAGATAATAGGCGCCGTCCGCTTCCCGCAGCGGCGCGATATCCGCCGTATCAAATTTGCCGTCATAGGCCTTCTCAATACAATCCCGCAGTTCTTCCTCCGTGTAGTCCGTCAGCAAAAGCTTCATGACCTCATAGGCTGTCTGCCGGTAATCCATCTGCGAAAACTCCTCCAGCGTCCTGTCCAGAGCCGGAATGTGATCCGGCACATACAGGCCGCCGTCCTGTGCCAGCCCCTGCAAAATCGCCTGGGAAGCCGTTACCGCTCGTTTGTCGCCCCTTGTGCTTGTGTATAAAACTTCCATGCTTTCCTCCTTGCCGCAAAACACGCCGATCAGCCGGGCGCGCGCCAAAATCCGCCGCCGTTTTGTCATACGATGGCCTTTATTGTAACACAGCCTTCTGTGCCCGGCAAGAACTTTTTTCCCGTCCTCTCAACGGAAAAACTCGTGATGGCCGTAGGAAAACAGGTGGGTAAGATGATTGTCAAACCACGCCATCTTCTCCGGATCCGCTGCCTGGCGCGCAGCAAAATAGAGCGCGCCTCCGGAAATATCTTCCCCCTCCAGCGCTCGATCCACCGCCCGGATCGTCTGCTGGCTGACGCTGACACTGTCGATGCTTCCGTCCGCCACGGGGGAAAACTGGGGCACGCCGCCGGCCGTCTGGTACACCACCTGTTTGACACTGTCCGGAAAGGCCTCGTCTTCCACACGGTTTAACACCACGTTGGCCACCAGCAGTTTGCCCCGGTCATCTTCCGTTCCGGCTTCCGCTTCCACGATCCGCAAAAGGGCCTCATAATCCGCATGGGAAAGCAAAACATCCTCCTCATCCTCCCCATCCGCTTCGTCCTTTTGCAGAGTGCGCACCTGCAGTTCGGGGCAGAACCCTGCGTCCCTTCGCACGGTTTTTTCCGTTTTCTCTATGTGCTCTGCTATGCGGTCCGCATTCTCACCCGGCATCGCGGCGCACCGTTCCAGCGCCGTCCCCCACACGCACAGCCATGCGGCTAACGCTGTCAGACACGCAAGGAAAAGGGCCGTTCCTTTCTGTCCCATCGTCTTCCTCCCACAAAAAGAACCGTTCTGAAAAATCCTGTCCTTATATGATATACGGCCTGTCCGGATAAAATACCAAAGGGACAGGTTCCCGAAAGAATCCTGTCCCTTTTTCTTATCTGTCTGCGCGCCCAAACCGCGCTTTTCTTCTTTTCTCCGACTTCCTCTTACGCGGCGTTTCCGATAACCTCTGCCGGAAGCGCCAGAGTACCATGCTGTCCGTACTCGCTGTAGGTCGTGACGGCGACAGCGGAAGCAGTAATATGGGGATAGCCAATCACCTTCAAGTCCGTCATTTCCACGGTCATGCTCAGCGGCAGCAGCGTCTTGGCATCCACAACGATTGTCACCGGAAAAGCCGCTGCGGAGGTCTGTATGCCCGCCTCCGTCAGAACGGAAATAAACTCCTTCATGTTCACCGCATTCACCACTCCGGTCAACTTGTACGTGGAACCGTCCGTGGTCACGGTGGAGCCCGCCACGCTCACGCCCGCAGGAGCGAACTGATAGGCCAGCTGCGCCAGCTGGGTCTCGGAAAGCTGCTCATAAGAGGGCGTCCATACCGCGCCGTTTCTGGTATAGGTTGTCCGCACATTATCCTGTATCACTGCCCAGCTTTCATTGACAGCGGAACGGTTCAGTCCGGTCGAAGCGGTCATATTGGAATTGATCACCGTATGGTTCACATGCCGGTTGGCCGTGGTGTCCACCACAACATTCGTCTCCACCGTCTTGCCGGAAGCGGTGTCCGTCATCCGGACGGTTTCCGTCAAGATTTCATGCGCGTTGCCCACCACTGCGGACTGGTGATTCACCATCTGTAAAAGCTGTTCCGCGGAGATCGGCGCCGCCGTCTCCTCAGCCTGGACGGTAGATCCCCCCGCCGCAAACAGAAGTGCCGCGCACAGTAACGTCCCCAAACATTTCCCCCAGTTTTTCATGCTTTCCTTCCCTCCTAATACACTTTTCCCGCAAGGATTTCCCTGTAGTCTTTCAGGTTCTTCTTCAACAGGCTGGGCGTGTCCAGATGATAAGGACACTTCTTCCTGCACTGTCCGCATTCCAGACAGCCGTCTATCAAAAACATCTTCTCCTGCATCTGTTCTGTCAGCCATCCGGCGGATGGCGCCCTGCGCAGCATCAGAGACATGCGCGCGCAGTTATTGATTTCAATTCCGGCCGGACACGGCATACAGTAGCCGCATCCCCGGCAGAAATCTCCGCTCAGCTCCAGGCGGTCGCGCTCGATGACTGCCCGGATTTCCTCTGTCATTCCGGGCGGATTGGCATGATAGGACAAAAACTCGTCCAGTTCTTCCTCCCTCTGTATCCCCCAGACGGGAAGCACATGCTCAAACTGCGCCGCAAAGGCATAGGCCGCGGCGGAATTGGTGATCAGACCGCCCGACAGCGCTTTCATGGCGATAAAACCCATACCGGCCCGGCGGCACGCGTCTGCCAGCGCCAGATCCTCCTCTGACGCCAGATAGCAGAACGGAAACTGAAGCGTCTCATACAGGCCGCTGGCCACCGCTTCCTGCGCCACCGCCAGCCTGTGATTGGTGATTCCGATATGCCGGATCTTTCCCTGCCGTTTCGCCTCCAGCATACACTCATACAGGCCGCTTCCGTCTCCCGGCTTTGGGCAGAAGGCCGGATTGTGGAACTGATACAAATCCACGTAATCCGTTCCCAGCGTCGCCAGGGAGGTCTCCAGATCCTGCCAGAATCCCTCCGGTGTCTGCGCCATGGTCTTGGTGGCAAGATAGATTTTCTCCCGCATCCCTGCGAAAGCCAGCCCCAGCTTGTGTTCGCTGTCCGTATAAGCCCGGGCCGTATCAAAAAAGGTCATGCCTCCCTCGTATGCCCTGCGCAGCAGAGCAACGGCCTTGTCGTCGCCAATCCGCTGAATGGGCAGCGCGCCGAAGCCGTTTTTATCCGTCACAATACCGGTTTTTCCCAGTACAACCGTCTGCATGGCCTTTTCTCCTTTCCGGACAACAGATAAGGATCAGATATATTTTATCAGATATTTCCGTGTTTTACAATGACTTTTTTCGGACATTTTTCAAAACACTGGCCGCAGGCGGTACATGTTTCCGGATCGATGTGCGCGCAGAAGTTCTCTACCTGCACAGCGCCCGAAGGACAGTTTTTCTTGCACAGCATACATCCGATGCAGCCGGCCTGGCAGGCCTTCATGGTCACCGGCCCCTTGTCCGTGGAGCTGCAGGCCACCGCGTACGGAGTATCGTAGGGAATCAGGGAAATGAGCCCCTTGGGGCAGGCAGCGACACACTTGCCGCACGCCTTGCAGGCTTCCTTATCCACCACGGCCACGCCATCCACCACATGAATGGCGTCAAAGGGGCAGACCTTCACACAGCTGCCAAACCCCAGACAGCCGTGACTGCAGCTCTTGGCCCCGCCGTTTTGCACAAAGGAAAGCATTCTGCAATCTTCAATTCCGTAGTATTCATAATCCACGCCCGCCTTGTCACAGGTTCCCTGACAGGCCACAAAGGCCGTCTTTCTCGTGCCCGCCTGTGCCTCGACGCCCATGACGGCGGCAATGCGTTTTCCCGTCGCCTCTCCGCCTACGGGACAGGCGTTTACCGCGGCCTCCCCCTTTGCGATGGCGGCCGCCAGGCCGCTGCATCCGGCGAACCCGCATCCGCCGCAGTTATTGCCTGGCAAAAGCGCCAGTACCGCTTCCTCCCTCGGATCCGTTTCGACCCGGAAACGGATGCCCGCGGCGCCGAGAAACAGACCGATAAGCAGTCCCACGCCGCCCACCACGGCGACAGCGATCAAAATTCCGGCAATCATGCTCCCACCTCCTTACAGCAGTCCGGAAAAGCCGCAAAAGGCAATGGCCATCAGTCCTGCGGTCAACAGTACGATGGGCATCCCCTGAAAGGGCTTTGGAATGTCGTGATAGGCCATCTTTTCCCGAATCCCGGCCAGAATAATGATGGAAATGGTAAAGCCCACCGCTGTGGCAAATCCGTTCACAATGCCGGTCAGAATGCCGTACTCTTTCTGTACGTTGGTCAGCGCCACGCCCAGAACAGCGCAGTTTGTCGTAATCAGGGGAAGATAGACGCCCAGCGCCTCATACAGTCCCTTCATATAGCGTTTGAGGAACATTTCCACAAACTGTACCAGCGCCGCGATCACCAGAATAAAAACGATGGTCTGCAAATATTGAATGTGCAGGGGCACCAGCAGAAACCGGTAAATCACCCCCGCCACTCCGCTGGCCAGCGTAATGACAAAAATGACCGCCGTCCCCATGCCTGCCGCCGTTTCGACTTTTTTGGAAACCCCCAGAAACGGACAGAGCCCCAGAAACTGACTCAACACCACGTTGCTGACCAGGGCCGACCCCGCCGCCAGCAACAGAAGATCCTTTACCTGTGCCAACATTTACGCTTCCTCCCCCTGTCCGTTTTTCTCTTTGGCAAGGACTGCTTCCCTGTCCCGGCAGGACGATGCCTGATTGCAGGACAGGCAGTCGTGGCCGCATCCGGACTGGATTTTACTCATGTCCCTGCCTTTTTTCTCGCCAATCATCTTGACTTTATTCTGAATGGCGGTCAGCGCCGCCAGCACAAAAAACGCGCCGGGCGCCATGATGAAGATGGAAAAGGGCACGTAGCCGGCCGGCATCACCCTTTGGCCGAACACCTCCCCGGCCCCTAAAAGCTCCCGTACCGCACCGATGCAGGTCAGCGCCAGGGAAAAGCCCAGTCCCATCCCGATACCGTCAAACAGGGACAGAATCGGGGGATGCTTGGAAGCATAGGCCTCCGCCCTGCCCAGAATGATGCAGTTGACCACGATCAGCGGAATGTAAATGCCCAGCGACGCGTACAAATCCGGCACATAGCCCTGCAAAAGAAGCTGGATGACCGTGACAAAGGATGCAATGATGACGATAAAGGCCGGGATCCGCACCTTATCGGGAATGATCTTTTGCAGCAGCGAAATCATCAGATTGGACAGCGCCAGTACGACGGTGGTGGACAGTCCCATCCCCAGTCCGTTGATGGCGGAAGTCGTAACCGCCAGCGTGGGACACATGCCCAGCGTCAGCACAAAAGTGGGGTTTTCCTTGACAATGCCGTTGAACAACCGTTCCCATACCGTGTTTTTATTCTCCATTTTCTGCGCCCTCCTCCTGCGTCACGCCAAACGCTTGCTGAAAATAACACAGGCCCGCATTGACGCCGTTTGTCACGGCGTTGGTGGTGATGGTGGCGCCGGAAATGGCGTCAATCTCATTTTCCGCTGCCGCGCCGGTTTTCACATAGACAAAGGGATATACCGTCCGATTCGCAAACTGCGGTACCAGCACCTCCTGTGCCCGCATACCCAGTCCCGGCGTCTCCGAAATTTCCAGCAGGGAAATGCCGTTTAGCGTCCCGTCCGCCGTCACCCCCATGGTAAATCGGATGTCGCCGCCATACCCCTCATGGGTATTCATGGTGATCACATAACCTTCTACGCTTCCGTCCGGGGCCAGCGCCTCCTGACAGTCCTCTACGCTCTGCTGGGTATAGCCGCCCTCCGTCAGAATCTGCAGGGCCGCCTTTTCGTCAAACCCTTCCAGAGAGCAGAAGGAATCCGCCTGGGGAAACACCTCCCGGCAGGCATTCTCCATCGCCAAAGCCTCCTGTTTTTCGATGGGTTCCTTGGTGACCTGATACACGACGCCCAAAAGAGCGCCGGCAATCAGCGTGATGGCAAACAGAATCGCCGCGTCCTTCAGCATATTCTTCATGACCGCTCGCCTCCTTTGCCAAAGCACTTGGGCATGGTATATTTTTCAATCAGGGGCACCAGGAGGTTCCCCAGAATAATGGCATAGGAAACGCCCTCTGCGCTGGCGCCGAAAATCCGGAACAGCGCTGTCAGAAAGCCCAGGAACAGGCCGTACACATACTGCCCCTTCTGGGTGATGGGCCGCGTCACATAATCCGTCGCCATGAAAAAGGCGCCCAGCATCAGTCCGCCGCCCGCCAGCTGCGCCGCCAGATAGGGGCCGTCCACCGTCCGGCCGGACAGGAATGCAAAAAGCGTGACAAAAACGACAAAGGAAACCAGATAACTGCCGGGGATCTTTAAGTCGATAATCCCGGCCAGAATCAGGATACATGCCCCGGCCACGATGGCGAGCATGGATGTCTCCCCGATGGTTCCCCCTGTCCGCCCGATGATCATATCGATGGCGTTGACGCTGACACCGGCCTTCAGATTCGCCAGCGGCGTCGCCCCCGCGTAGGCGTCGCAGGTAAAATTCGTCATCAGGGCCGGGAAGGAAATCAGCAGAAAGCACCGGCCTGCCAGCGCCGGATTCATGAAGTTCTTCCCCAGTCCGCCAAAGAGCATTTTCACCACCAGAATGGCGAACACGCTGCCCACGGCGGGAAGCCAGAGCGGCACCGAAACCGGCAGATTCAGCCCCAGTAAAAGTCCGGTCACGACAGCGGAAAAATCCTTCACCGTCACCTTTTTTTTGCAGCACAGCTCAAACAAAAGCTCCGTCAGCACCGCCGCCGCAATGGAAACGGCCACCACAAGCGCCGCCCGCATACCGAAATTAAAAATGCCGAAGGCCGTGGCCGGCAGCAGCGCAAACGTCACCGTGAGCATAATTCTCGATGTCGTATCCTTATCCCGTACATGGGGATTGGAGGATACCTTTCTCAACTCACTCATTGCGTTATCCTCCTACTTTTTCTTTCTCTGGGCCAGCACCATCCTGCGGGCCGACTTGATCGCCTGCGTCAGGGGACGCTTGGCCGGGCATATGTAACTGCAGCAGCCGCACTCACAGCACTCCATCCCCTCATGGGCCACGAAAGCATCCAGATCGTCGTGTTCGGCATATTCCGCCAGGAGCTTGGGAACCACGCGTCCCGGACACACCTGCGCGCATCTGCCGCAGTTGATACAGGCCGAGGGCTCCATGGCGGAAACCTCATCCTTTGTCAGGCACAGAAGAGCCGACGCGGTCTTGGTGGTGGGCACATCCAGATCAAAGAGCGCAAATCCCATCATCGGGCCGCCGGAAATGATCTTTTCCGGCTCCGTGCGAAATCCTCCGGCTTCCTCTATCAGTTCGTGGTAATTGGTGCCGATGCGGACGATGAAGTTCTGCGGCTGTGCCACCGCATCCCCCGTTACGGTCACGATGCGGTGCATCAGCGGCCTGCCCTCCCGCACTGCGGCGTTGATCGCCACCACCGTATCCACGTTGTCCACAATACAGCCCACGTCGGCAGGCAGTTTCCCGGAATGGATGGCGCGTCCCGTCACGGCGTAGATGAGCTGGCGCTCCGATCCTTGCGGATATTTGGTTTTCAGAGAGGCCACTGTAATTTTGGGCTCCTCCTTTACCAGCTTTGCAAACTGCCGGATGCAGTCCGGCTTATTGTCCTCCACCGCCAGAACGCCCCTGGCCTTCGGGAACAGCTGCAGAATCACTTTTAACCCGTCGATGATCTTCTCCGGTTCTTCGATCATTCTGCGGTAGTCGCTGGTCAGATAGGGTTCGCACTCCGCACAGTTGACAATCACATAGGCGATCTGGTCCGGATCCTTGACCGACAGCTTGACATGGGTGGGAAATCCCGCTCCCCCCATTCCCACGACACCGGCCTCCTGCACCGCGGCGATGATCTCCTCCCGGCTCATTTTTTCCAAAGACTTCCTGGGCGGATACGTCACCTCCTCATAGAGCAGATCGTTTTCCACCACAATACTCATGACCGGTTCGCCTGTCACCACCCGCCGGGGCTCAATCGCCTTGACCGTGCCGGAAACCGTGGCATAGATCGGCGCCGACACAAATCCCTGGGCCTGGGCGATTTTCTGTCCCGTCAAAACCCGATCTCCTTTTTGAACCAGCGCAACAGCGGGCGCGCCGATATGCTGGGAAAGCGGATAGACCAGATCTCCCTTGGGCAGAACCGCTTTCATCGGTTTATCCTTGGAAAGCGCCTTGCCGTCATAGGGATGTATTCCTCCGATAAATGTAAACTTCGCCATTTTCATTCCCTCTTTTTGGTTTCTTACAACAGCTCCATCATACTCTTTTTTTTGACAAATTACTACATGAAATGCAAAAAATGTGCTATGATAGCCCTATGAAAACACTGGTAAATTCTTTTCCTTCCCAAATTGCGCCCTATGAAGGCGGCCCCTTACAACAGCCCGGGGAAACGCTCTTTTTCGACATCGAAACCACAGGGTTTTCTTCCCGCAGCTGCTTTGTTTACTTAATCGGCTGCGCCTGTTATGAAAACGGTTCCTGGCAGATCCGGCAGTTCCTTGCCGAGACGCCCGAACAGGAGGAACAGGTCCTTTCGGCCTTTCTTGCCCTGTCCTCCCACTATTCCCGGGTGTTCCATTTCAACGGCAGCACCTTTGATGTGCCCTTTTTACAGGCCCGTTGTAAAAAATACCGGCTGCCGGCTCCCTGTTTTGACAGGCAGACGGATCTGTACCGGATTGTCAGCCCCTATAAAAATCTGCTGCATCTGCCGGGCTGCCGGCAAAAACAGCTGGAGGAATATGTAGGGCTGCACCGGGCCGACCCGTTCAGCGGCGGCGACCTTGTGGAAGTCTATCATACCTATGCGCAAAACGGAGACGAGAAACTCAAAGAAGCTCTTTTGACCCACAACCGGGAGGATCTGACCGGGCTTGTGCAGCTTTCCTGCCTTCTGGCCCTGCCCGCCCTCTTTGAGGAAAACGGCTATGAAATCGGCCCGGCAGCGCTGGAGGAGGGCCGTTTTACGCTCCCGCTGACGCTTTTCCATCCGCTTCCCGTCCCGCTTTCCTGCCACGTGGGCCCCGTCTGGCTGGCCGCGCGGGATCACACGGCCCTGCTTCGGATTCTGACACGGGAAGGGACGCTGCGCTATTTCTACCCCGATTATAAAAACTATTCTTATCTGCCGGACGAAGATCAGGCCATTCACAAATCCGTAGCAATATATGTGGACAAATCCCGCCGTATGCCTGCCACGGCCTCTACCTGTTATACGCGCTGTCAGGGTACGTTTCTCCCTGCGCCTGCAGGCGTCCTGCCGCAGCTTCCGCATTTTAAAGCCTGCTATGAGGACAGGGAAACCTTTCTTCTTTTAAAGGAGGACTTTTTTTCTGACCCTGTCCTGCAGCGAAGCTATGCGAATGCGGCGCTCACCCTTCTGAAAAAAGGATCTTGATTTTCATGATAAAAGGGACGCCGCATGAAACGTCGGCGTCCCTGTAAACTCTCTGTATGTTATTCTTCTGTTTCCGCATCCTGGCTGGCAATGACCTCGTCGATATCCACGGATACGGCGTCTTCCTCTTTCTCAGGCTCCTCCTGGGCCGCCTTCTTGGGTTCGGGGGCCAGAAGCGCCTTGATGCTCAGGCTGATCTTTTTGCTGTCCTCATTGAAATCCACAACCTTGGCCGTGATCTCCTGTCCGGCCTTGAGCACATCGGAAGGCTTATCCACATGCTCCTTGGCGATCTGGGATACGTGCAGCAGTGCGTCGATACCGGGCTCCAGCTCCACAAACGCACCGAAGTCGGTCATCCTTGCCACTTTGCCGGTCACCACATTGCCAATGGCATATTTCTCCGCCGCATTCCTCCAGGGGTTCTGATCCTCAAACTTTAAGCTCAAAGCAACCTTGCTGCCGTTGATCTCCTTGATCAGCACCTTCAGCTTCTCGCCGACCTTAAACACCTTCTTCGGATGTTCGATGCGTCCCCAGGACATTTCGGAAATATGGAGCAGGCCGTCCGCGCCGCCCAGATCGATGAACGCGCCGAAATCGGTCACATTCTTCACAACGCCTTCCACCACGTCGTCCTCGTGGATACGGGCGAACAGCTCCGCCTGCAGCTGGGCCTTTCTCGCCACGATAAGCTGCTTGCGGTCGCCGATATATCTTCTCCGTCTCGGGTTGTACTCGCTGATGACAAACTCGATCTCCTGATCCGCGTACTTGGTCAGATCCCTCTCGTAGGTATCGGAAACCAGGCTGGCCGGAATGAAGATCCGCACTTCCTCCACCACGACGATCAGACCGCCGTCCAGAACCTGGGTCACCTTTGCCTTGAGCACCTCATGGTTGTTGAACGCTTCTTCGATCCGCTTATTTCCTCTGTCGGCGGCCAGTCTCTTGTAGGTTAAGATCACCTGGCCCTCGCCGTCGTTGACCTTTAAAACTTTGACTTCCATCGTATCACCAGGTTTTACGACTTCGGTCAGATCCACGCTGGAATCGTTGGTATATTCATTCTTGGTAAGAATGCCGTCGGACTTGTATCCGATATTGAGTACCGCTTCTTCCGGTTTCACATCAATGACCGTACCTTCGACTACCTCTCCTGCATGTATTGTTTTTAGTGATGCGTCCAGCATCTGTTCAAAAGTTAATTCGGACATAATTTTGAACCTCCTCGATTATTTTTTTCGGGGTGGATGCCCCGGCTGTAATACCCACTAGTCGGACAGATTTAGGTAGTTCTAAATGCAAGTCATCCAGTGTCTGTATAAAATAGGTGAGGGCGCATTCCCGGCTGCATATCTCATACAGCTTCCTGGTATTGGAACTGTGCCTGCCTCCTATTACGATCATGGCGTCAACCTTGGCAGCAATTTCTCTTGCCTCCGCCTGTCTTTCCTCCGTTGCGTTGCAGATCGTGTTCACAACACTAATATCATACCCTCTTTTACTGAAAATTTCAACTAATTCTTTAAATTTATTGTAGTTAAATGTCGTTTGGGAGACGACGCAGACCGGTTTGTCCATATCGAGCTTTAAATGCAGCGCTTCCTCCCGGCTTTCTACCACCGACGCCCCTTGAAAACACCAGCTCATGATCCCTTCCACCTCGGGATGTCCGGCGTTTCCCAGGATCACAATCTGTTTGCCGGCTTCGCTCTCCTGTCTGACGATCCGGTGTATCCGCTTGACGAAAGGACAGGTGGCATCCACACAGGTCAGCCCCTGCTTTTGGATGCAGTCTTCCACCGCACGCGGCACGCCGTGGGCGCGCAGAACGACCGTTCCCTTCCCGGCCCGTTTGATCTGGGCTTCGGACTCCAGAATGGACACGCCCTGTTTTTCCAGTTCTCCCACCACCTGTTCGTTGTGGATAATGGGCCCGAAGGTGTAGATTTTCTCTCCTGTTTTCAGCCGTTCATACACCGTATCCACCGCCCGCTTCACGCCAAAGCAGAAGCCGGCGCTTTTTGCCAGCACAACTTCCATGCCGCTCCCCTCCCTTTTGCTGCGTGTCTTTTCCCCTTAAAACACACAGCCCTTTTGGCGGCAAATCTCCAGAATGGCCGCCACCGCCTGCCCGATGTCCATTTGGGAAGTATCCACCAAAACAGCGTCCGGAGCCTGTACCAGAGGGGCGGTTTCCCGGGTCATATCCCTGTGATCCCGCTGTCGGATCTCCTCCTCTATCAGCCGGATATCGCAGGACTCTCCCTTCTCCGAAAGCTCCCGAAAGCGTCTTTGCGCGCGCACCTCCACCGAAGCGGTCAGATAGATCTTGACGGTGGCGTCCGGCAGCACGCAGGTTCCGATATCCCGGCCGTCCATGATCACATTCTTATCCCGTGCCAGTTTCTTCTGCGTCAGCACAATGTTCTGGCGCAGTCTGGGATAGCGGGAAGTGACGGAAGCCATCTCGCCCACCTCCTGGGTGCGGATCAGGCCGTTCACGTTTTCCCCGTTCAGATAAACCACCTGTTCGCCGTTCTCATACGCCAGCGAAATCTCCGCGTTTTCACAGACGGCGCTGACCGCCTTCTCATCCTCCCCTGCAATGCCCCGGCGCAGCAGATACAGCGCCATGGCCCGGTACATGGCCCCGGTGTCCACGTAAATACAGCCGGCCTTTTTCGCCACGGCTTTGGCGATGGTGCTCTTTCCCGCTCCCGCGGGCCCGTCGATTGCGATGCTGTAACTCATTCGGATTGGTTCCCCTTTCTGTTCCCTGTCTCCTGTCCGGCCGCGCTCTCCCCTGCCAGGCGTCCGGTAGACCAGGCGATCTGCAGATTAAACCCGCCGGTCAGCGCGTCCACGTCCAGAATTTCCCCGGCAAAATACAGCCCCTTCACCCGTCTGGATTCCAGGGTGGACGGATTGACCTCTTTCACCGAAACGCCGCCCCGGGTGATGACGGCCTCCGAAAAGCCACGGGTCCGGGTGACCGTAAGAGGCAGATGCCGAATCAGATCAAGAAAGCGCCGCCGCTCCTGCCTGGTAACCGCGTTGACCTGTCTGTGCGGATCGATGCCGGACAACGCGATCATGACAGGTAAAAGCCGGGCAGGGAACCACCCGTCCAGCGCGTTTTGAAACTGCCGGTTCTTTTTTTCTTCAAACTCCCGGAGCAGTCTGGCGTCCAGCTGTTCTTCGCTCAGGGCGGGCTTTAAGTTCAGCACGGCCGCCGTGCGCTGCGCCTTTTGGGCGTCATAGTGACTGGCGGCGCTCAGCACCAGCGGGCCGCTGATTCCGAAATGGGTAAAGAGCAGCTCCCCGAATCCGCGGTAGACCTCCTTCTGATCCTGAAACAGCGTCAGCTCCACATTTTTCAGCGCCAGCCCCTGCAGCTGTCTGCACCAGTCCTCCTCTATCTCAAAGGGAACCAGCGACGGAAAACAGGGCGTGACGGTGTGGCCCAGACAGCGGGCCATCTCCAGGCCGTCGCCGTCGGATCCGGTGGCGGGATAGGCCAGTCCTCCCGTGGCCAGTACCACAGCGTCGGCTTCTTCTTTTGTTTTGTCAAACAGTTCGACCCCGCAGACGGCTCCGTCCCTGTCTGTCACAATCTGCCGGACACGGCAGCCGAGCCGGACGCGCACAGAGCAGTCGCGCATGGCCCTCGCCAGCGCTCCGGTCACATCAGAAGCGTGATCCGATACCGGGAACACCCGCATTCCCCGCTCTGTTTTCAGACGGCAGCCCCCGTTTTCAAAGAAATCCATGGCCGCCCGATTGTCGAAAGCAGAAAAAGCGCTGTATAAAAAACGGGGATTGCGCATCACATTCTCAAAGAACTCCTGGCGGCCGCAGGCGTTGGTCAGATTGCATCTGCCTTTTCCGGTAATGTATAGCTTCTTTCCCAGCTTTTCATTGCGTTCGTACAGCGTCACCCGTCCGCCGGCGGCTCCCGCCGCGCAGGCAGCCATCATACCGGCGGCCCCGCCGCCTATAACCGCAATCTTCTTCTGCACTAAGGATCCGCTCATACGGGCTCCTCCGCAGGGGAGTCCTCCAGCATGGATTCGTTGATAAAATTGATCTCGTCGTTTCCGGAGATCTGGTAGTTGTCCCAGGCATCCTCCAGCAGCTTCATGTTCCGGCGTACCTGTTCGGGCTGCTTTAAGCACAGCGCCACCACCAGCGCGTTGAGAACGGACAGCGGCGCCACGAGAGAATCCACCAGGGAAACCATATCGCTGCGGGCCAGCAGATTACAGGAGGAATACAGGTTCATGGGAGAATGCACGCTGTCCGTCAGCGTCACCACCTTGGCGTTGCGGTCGTTGGCAAACTCCATGGCCTTTAAGGTGCGCATGGAATAGCGCGGAAAGCTGATACCGACGATACAGTCCCTCTCATCTATCCGCAGCATCTGTTCGATGATCTCACTGGCGCTGCTGGTTTTGATCTGCACGACGCTGCCGCGGATCAGACGCAGATAAAAGCACAGAAATTCCGCCAGCGGTTCACAGCTGCGGACACCCAGTACATAGACGGTTCTGGCGCCAAGGATCAGATCCACCGCCGTATCGAAGGCGGCAGGATCCAGATGCAGGGCCGTATGCCGTATCTTTTCCATATCGCTTTCCAGCACCGACTGCAGCACCTCCGAACGGCTCACGCCGCCGTATTTTTCCTCCAGCGGCTCCGCCTGGTGGAGACGTCCCTTCACCAGAGACGCCAGCGCTTCCTGCATCTGGGGATACCCCTTATAGCCCAGTCCCACTGCAAAACGCACCACGGTGGATTCGCTGAGCTTCAGGGTCTGTCCCATGCGGGCCGCCGTCATGAAGGCCGCCTGTTCGCTGTGCTCGGTCAGAAAGGCCGCAATGGCCTTCTGTCCTTTGCTCATCGCCGCATATCTTTCGTTGATCCGGGTGATGATGTCGTTTCTGCCTTCCATACCTTCCTTCCTTCCACAACAGCCCCGCAGAGTGCTGCGGGGCTGTCGGTGTCTGCCTATAACCGTTTATACGGGATATGCGGCGTTCTTGGTATCTGCCAGGGTCATATCCACCTTTTCCTGCTGGGCCTGGCGGTATTTGAAGAAATCCACCGCCACCTGCGGGAACAGCGCATAGGAAAGCACATCCTCGTCCTGCTGCTTCCACTGCTTCATTTTCTCCTCGATCTGGGACAGCTCGTTGGGAATCAAATCCGCGGGACGGCAGGTGATCACTTCTCCGTCCCCGATTACCTTCTTCTGCACTTCCGGATTGAAAGGCTTTACGGTTCTGCCGTATCTGCCGGAGAGCAAATCCTTGGTCTCGCCGGTGGCGACCTTGTAGCGCTCGCCCATCAGTACGTTGAACACAGCCTGCGTGCCCACGATCTGGGAGGAAGGCGTAACCAGAGGCGGTTCGCCAAAGTCCTTGCGGACCCTGGGGATCTCCTGAAGCACTTCGTCGTATTTGTCGCTGGCGTTCTGCTCCTTCAACTGGCTCACCATATTGGAAAGCATACCGCCGGGCACCTGGTACATCAGCGTCTTGATGTTGACGCCCAGTACCTTGGGATCTAACAGCCCGCTCTTTAAGCACTCCTCGCGGTAAGGACGGAAGTAGTCCGCAATCTCCGCCAGCAGATTCTGATCATAGCCCGTGTCGTAGGGCGTCCCCCGGAAGGTTTCCACCATAACCTCGGTGGCGGGCTGAGAGGTTCCCAGCGCAAACGGGGACATGGCGCAGTCGATGACGTCCACGCCGGCCTCCACGGCCTTTAAGTAAGTCATGCTGGCAACGCCGGAGGTGTAGTGGGTGTGCAGCTGAATCGGCAGCTTGGTGGCGCTTTTCATAGCGGTAATCAGCTTTTCCGCCTCATAGGGCACCAGCAAACCCGCCATATCCTTGATACAGATGGAATCCGCTCCCATCTCCTCGATCTGTTTGGCTACGCCCATCCAGTATTCCAGCGTATAGGCGTCGCCCAGCGTATAGGACAGGGCGATCTGCGCGTGTCCCTTTTCCTTGTTGCAGGCCTTCACCGCGCACTCCAGGTTGCGCAGGTCATTCAGGCAGTCGAAAATCCGGATGATATCGATGCCGTTTGCAATGGATTTCTGCACAAAATATTCCACCACGTCGTCCGCGTAATGGCGGTAACCCAAAATATTCTGTCCTCTGAAAAGCATCTGCAGCTTGGTGTTTTTGAAGCCATCCCGCAGCTTGCGCAGCCTTTCCCAGGGATCCTCTTTCAAGAAACGTAAGGATGCGTCAAAGGTGGCGCCGCCCCAGCACTCCACGGAATGATAGCCGACCTTATCCATTTTATCCACGATGGGCAGCATCAACTCGGTAGGCATCCGGGTCGCGATCAGGGACTGATGCGCGTCACGGAGCACCGTCTCCGTAATTTTAATCGGTTTTTTTTCAGGCATTGTCTTTCCCTCCATAAATGTTGATTCCTGTGTCACGCGGTCTGATAGCGTCTTATCAGAACACGCCGAAAATAGCCATGAATGTACCGGCCGCCACTGCCGTACCGATTACGCCGGCCACGTTGGGCCCCATTGCGTGCATCAGCAGGAAGTTTGTCGGATCGGCCTTGGCGCCCTCTCTCTGGGAGACGCGGGCCGCCATCGGCACTGCCGAAACGCCGGCCGAACCTATCAGCGGGTTCACCTTTCCGCCGGTGGCCTTGCACATGATCTTGCCGAACACCACGCCGGCCGCCGTGCCGAAAGCGAAGGCAATCAGGCCCAGCAGCACGATTTTGAGCGTATCCACATTCAGAAACGCCTCGGCGCTGGTCGTAGCGCCTACGGAGGTGCCCAGCAGAATGACGACAATATACATCAGCGCATTGGAAGCGGTATCCGCCAGCTGCCGCACCACGCCGCACTCGCGGAACAGGTTGCCCAGCATCAGCATACCCACCAGAGGCGCCGTCGTAGGAAGGATCAGGGATACCACGATGGTCACGATGATGGGGAACAGAATCTTTTCCAGCTTGGAAACCGGACGGAGCTGTTCCATTTTTATCTTGCGCTCCTTCTCCGTGGTCAGAAGTCTCATGATCGGAGGCTGGATGATCGGCACCAGGGACATATAGGAATAAGCCGCCACGGCGATGGGCCCCATGATATTGGTCTGCCCCAGCTTGGAGCAAAGGAAAATGGAGGTAGGGCCGTCCGCGCCGCCGATGATGGAAATGGCGGCAGCCGCCTTGTCGTTAAAGCCCATGGCAATCGCGCCGAAATAGGCGGCGAAAATGCCGAACTGCGCCGCCGCGCCCAAAAGAAAACTCTTGGGGTTGGCAATCAGCGGGCCGAAATCCGTCATGGCGCCCACACCCATAAAAATCAGGGAAGGCAGGATCGCCCACTCATCCAGGATATAGAAATAATACAGCAGACCGCCCACGCCGTTGGAGGCGTCCTCCGGATGTACCATGATATCCGGATAGATATTGACGAGCAGCATACCGAATGCGATGGGAACCAGAAGCAGCGGTTCAAATCCTCTGGCAATCGCCAGATAGAGGAAGATGCAGGCCACCGCTATCATCACCAGATTGCCCCACGTCATATTGAAAAACGCGGTCTGATGAATCAGGTTGTCCAATGTAGTCACAATATAAGACATTTTAATGACCTCCTGTGTTTATAAGTCAGACTGCGGCTTGGCCGCTGCGGATCAGTTCAGGGTCGCCAGCAGGGTTCCCGCTTCTACCGCGTCGCCGACCGCAACGTTGATGCTGGCCACCGTGCCGTCCTGGGGCGCCACAACAGGGATCTCCATCTTCATGGCCTCAATCGTCACTACCGCGTCGCCTGCCTTCACGGTCTGGCCCACAGCCGCGTCGATCTTAAACACTTTTCCGGCCGCTCCCGCTTCTACTTTGATGCTGCCGGCCGCCGCTGCCGCCGGTTTGGCAGCAACAGGAGCCTTGGGGGCTGCCGCCGGGGCCTTGGGCGCTGTCTTGGGGGCCGCAACGGGCGCTGCCGCCGGTGCGCCGGCTCCTTCTTCCACTACTACATCATATACGTTGCCGTTAACGGTGATGGTATAACTTTTCATTTTTAAATCCTCCTGTGATTGTTTTTCGTAAACCGGGCCGAACTTGCGTACCCGAATGCGTAACGTAATAGGGGCCGCAGCGAAAGCTTCAGGCTCTCTGCCATCTGCCGCTGCGCTTTTTAATGCTTCTGACCACCAGATCTCCGGGATTTACCGCCTGTCCGGCTTCTCCTTCATAGGCGGCGATAGCCGCCGCGATGACCGCTGCCAGTTCACAGCCGTCCTCCTGGGGCGCTTCCTGTTTTTGCACAGGGGCCGGTGCCGCAGGAGCAGCCGCCGTTTTGGGGACAGGGGCCGCTTTCTTTTTGGAGAACTTTTCCTGCAGGGCAGGGATAAACTGGAACAGGCTGATAATAAAGGCAATCAGAATCAGTACCACAAACACGGTGCCCATGCCCAGCACGGTATTGAGCATCGCGTCCTTCATCATTTCGCCCAGCCGCTTGACCACATTGGTGGTTACGCCGGTCACATAACCGTCCTCATCCACTTCAATATCGACCACGGCGTTGTGCTTGCTGCCGCCCACCGTAACCTCTATCGTCGTAGAATCCGCGTCATAGCTCACCTCATGATCGAGAATGCCCTGATAGTCCCCCAGTTCGGGAAGGGCGCTCTCCCAGCTTGCCACCGCCGCGGCAACCACGGCATTGTCCGCGTACTGCTCCTGCATTCCCGAGGACACGATCTGAGCGATATTGTCCACCACCATATCTCCCAGGGAAACCGCCGTAGCCTCGTCCAGGACAGCATCCTGCGCCGCCGCAGGCTGCTTGCCGCTGCACGCCGACATTCCGGCAAGGCAGACGGTCATACCTAATACAAGCAGAATTTTTTTCATATTAAGTATCTTCCTTTCTTATACTGTACCATGTTTCCTGGCCGGACGGTCTTCCCTCTTGGTATACAGCATTTCAAATGCGCTGATCAGATATTTCCTGGTCTGGGCAGGTTCGATGATCTGATCCACAAAGCCTCTGCGGACCGCGCTGGCAGCGTTGTTCTGCAGCGCGTCATAGGAAGCCGCGCAGGCGTCGATCTGTCCGGCGTCCTGTCCGTCGCATAAAATCTTGGCCGCCAGTGTCGCATCCATGGTTCCGATTCTGGCATCCTGCCAGGCATACGTCATGTCCGCGCCGATAGCCTTGGAATTCATCGTCACAAACGCACTGCCGAAGGCGCTGCCAACCACCACGTTCACCTTGGGCACCGTCGCGTCGGCAAACGCGCCGGTCAGCTTCGCAGCCGCCTTTGCCATCCGCTTTTCCGCGCATTTGTCAGCCTTATAACCCTTCACATTGGTCAGGGTGAGCACCGGGATTTCAAAGGCGTCGCAAAAGTTCACAAAATCCGCCGCCTTCTCACATCCTTCGGGCGTGAGTACGTTATCCAGCTTCGAGGCAGCCTTGCCTTCCTCGTCCAGGATTTCGCTGCGGTTCGCCACCGCGCCCACCGTGGTGCCGTTGAGGCGCAAGAAGCCGGTTACCATTTCCTTCGCATAGGCTCCCTTGACTTCAAAGAAATCGTTGTCATCCGCCAGGAAAGTCAGCGCGGCGGCGGTATCGCCTGCGCAGCCCTCCAGTCCCGGAACCTCCCGGTTCAAATCGTCGGTGCATTCCACGTCGGCATCCGCATCCTCGTTGTTGGAAGGAAGCAGCGCCACCAGTCTGCGGATCTGGGCAAGCAGTTCGCCCTCCTCGGCCACAACGTCCACCGTTCCCGCTTCTTCGCTCTGGAAGGACGCGCCGGAAGTGTCGCACTTATCCACACTGTTGCCGTCCAGGGCGTTGGGCGCGTTGACAAACAGCCTGGCCTTCTTGCTCTCCATGAACGTAAAATCGGACAGACCGCACAGGACGGCAAGGCCGCCGCCGCAGCTGCCCAATACCGCGGTGATCTGGGGAATCACGCCGGAAGCAAGGGTCTGCTTGAGATAGATTTCGCCAAAGGCGCTGAGCGCGTCGGCCGCTTCCTGCAGACGGAAACCCGCGGAATCCACCAGCGCGATCACGGGCGCACCCGTTTTCATCGCCAGATTGTAGAGATTGACGATCTTCTTCGCGTGCATCTCGCCTACGCTGCCGCCGAGGACGGAGGCGTCCTGGCTGTAGACATACACGAGACGGCCGTCAATCAGCCCGTATCCGGTGAGGACACCGTCGGAAGGGGTCTCTGCCGGTTTCAGATTGAAATCTGTCGCTCTGGCGGTCACGCCTGCGCCGATCTCAACGAAACTGTTGTCGTCGAGTAAAGCGGTAATTCTTTGACTCGCTTGTGAAGAATTGCTCATGATTTGGCCCTCCATTTTATAGTTAGATAAAAAATAACATTCTCTGACGGTTCGTGCGAAACGGTTTCAAAAGGGCCGTTCCCACAGAAGCCCGTACTGTATCAGTATAGCATGAAAATGCAAGGGCCGCCAGATATAAAATGGAAATATTTTGCCTAATTTATTCCTTTCCTGCGGATTTTTTTTGATGAAAATTACAACAGCAGGATCCCTGCCGCCTTTTTCAGACAAAAGAGAAAATCGATGGCCTCCACATCGGAAACGGCCGTGACCGGAAGGGAGGCATAGGGCTCTCCGTTGACAAAAAAGGTTTCCTCTCCCACCACATCCCCGGCGTTCACCGGCGCTTCCAGCCGATCCGGCAGATTCCACTCCACCTCCACAATGTCCGCGTCGGACAAAAGCAGGCGGATTTCTTCCTCACGCACCTGCAGCGCCACCTGGTTTTGCTGTCCGTTCTCCACCAAAACAGGAGCGGGCTGTCCGGGTTCATAAATGTCGCAGGTTTCGTAGTTCTCCAGCCCGTATTCCATCAACAGCCTGGTATCCTGCCACTTCCAGCTTTTGTGGTTGGGCCACCCGCAGGCCAGAAGCGCCACCACAAAGGTTTTGTTCTCCCTCTTTAGCGCCCCCACATAACAATAGCCCGCTTTTCCGGTAAAGCCCGTCTTTCCGGAGAGGGCGCCGTCCATCATCTGCAGAAAGGCATTGTGATTGACGCAGGAAACTGCGTGATCTCCCGGCACAAAACCGCCCTCCCGCTCCAGATAATTGGTGTAGCTGTACGCATCCCTACGCGTGATCTCCAAAAAGCTGTCCCGGGCCGGGGACTGGGTGATGCAGTAGCGCATGATCCGCGCCAGGTCCGCCGCCGTGGTGGAATGCTGGATCTGACGGGTTTCCTCTCCCGCCTCCAGCGTCAGCGTGCCATCCAGCCCGTTTGGCGTCACAAAGTTGGTATCCGTACAGCCGATTTCCCTGGCTTTTTCGTTCATCTTCTGCGCAAAGGCAAGCACCGCCTTCTGGCTCTCCTGGGTAGAATGGGACGACACATCCCGGGAGAGCCCCGCCCAGTCGCTGCCGTAGTGTTCCGCAATGATGACCGCGGCATCGTTATGGGATTCCAGCATCAGGGAATACAGCAGGTCCCCGATTTGGTACCATTCCCCTCTTTTCGCTCCCAGGTGTACCTTCGGCTGCCCCGCCGCGTAAGAGGAAACGGCGGCATACTCCGACAGATTTCCCTGCTCCAGCGTCAGGATGCAGGTCATGATCTTTGTGGTACTGGCCATGGGCAGAATCTCATGTCCGTTTTTTTCCAATAAAATACGCCCGTTCTCCGCGTCCATCAGAACCGCAGAAAGGGCGTGCAGCTGACTGGTTGTACTTTTTCCTTCCTCCTTTCTGTCGTCGGCCGCGTCGGCGGCACAGACAAATAGCGCAAAGCGGCCTGTCAGGAGCGATGCGCAAAGCAAAAACAGCGCGATTTTTTCCAGACAGGATTTTGTTCTCCTTCTTTTTGCTTCCATCCTTTGGTTTGCCCCCATCCTGCGCCGTCTGCGTCCGTGTATGCGGCGCTTCTCCTCTTATATATATGTAAGCGGATCGGGGCTTCATGCCTTGGGCCTATACTTCTACGGTCAGTTCTTCTGCCTCCTGCTGCGCCTGCTCCCGGAATTCTTCCATCATGACGGCGGAGAGCTCCGGCAGCTCCGCCAGGGAGCTTACGCCGAAGGTGCGCAGAAACTGCTCCGTAGTGCCAAACAGCAGAGGACGGCCCGGCGCGTCCATACGGCCCACCTCCATCACCAGATCAAATTCCATGAGACGGTTGATGGCGTGATCGCAGTTGACGCCGCGGATGCGCTCCACATCCAGCTTCGTCACCGGCTGGCGGTAGGCGATGATGGAAAGCGTCTCCAGCAGCGTATCCGTCAGCGTGTATTTGCGCGGGGCCTTTGCGATCTTGACCAGATACCCGTACATTTCCGGCCGGGTACACATCTGCCAGGAATCCTCCAGCGCAATCAGGCCGATTCCCCGGCCCTGCTGTTCCCAGCGCTCCTTCATTTCCCGAAGGATTTTTTCCGTCTGACGCGGCGTTTCCTCTATGAGTTCGGCCAGCCGCTTTACCTCCACCGATTCTCCCATGGTAAATAATACGGCCTCCAGCACGGCCTCCTGCTGATTTCTTTCCATTTTCAGATATCCTCTTTTACTGTCACGACGATCTCATCGTCAATCGATTCCTGTTCCACGGAGATCCGCCCTACCTTCATCAGTTCCAGCACCACTAAAAAGGTGACGATGATCTCCATCCTGCTGTTCTGCTTTTCCAGAAGCTCCCGGAAGGAAAACCGCCGCCGGGTGTGCAGAAAATCCTCCACATATGCGGATTTTTCCTCCAGGTTCACCTCGTCCTTTTCGATCTTTCCGAAGGTGCTCCTGACCGGATCCACCTTGTCCGCCTGCCTGCGCATCACGCCCCGAAAGATCTCCTGCAGCCGCGCCAGGGTGGTATCCCCGATGAGCTGCGCATAATCCACCGGGGGACGGTAGGCCGCCACTTCGTCCGGCATATCCATTTTCCGGTAATAGCTGATGCCGGCGTTGGTCTGCAGATCCTTGAGCTCGTAGGACATATATTTATACATTTTATATTCCAGCAGCTTCTGTACCAGCTCTGCCCTGGGATCCTCCTCCTGCCCTTCCTCGTCCACCTCCCGGGGAAGCAGCATCCGGCATTTGATATCCAGAAGCGTCGCCGCCATGACCAGGAACTCGCTCATCACGTTCATATCCTCGGTTTCCATCTGACGGATATACTCCAGATACTGCTCCGTGATCTCCACGATGGGAATATCATAAATGTCGATTTTGTTTTTTTCTATGAGATGCAAAAGCAGATCCAGAGGGCCCTCAAAGGCTTCCAGCTTTACTTCCAGCGCCATCGTCCGTTTTGTCCTCCTCTTTCGGTACAAGATCGATCACAACCAGCTCGGCAGGGTTGAACAGCCGGATCGGAATCGTGTGACTTCCCATTCCCCGGCTCACCACCATCCGCCGCCCGTCCTTTTCAAACAGACCGCCGTCATATTTGGGAAACAGTCTGAGAGAGGTGGACAGCACGCCGCCCACAAAAGGCAGCCGTACAATGCCGCCGTGCAGATGCCCGGAGAGGGTCAGATCGGCCCCCCAGGCCGCATAGGTTTCAAAGAAATCGGGATTGTGTGCCAGCAGCAGGACATAATCGTCCCGAATGACCTTTCCCGCCAGGCTTTCCAGCTGTTTGGGCGAAAAACATGGCCGCAGGAGCTTCCGGTACGTATCCTCCGGCAGACACAGCCCGTATACCCGAAGCCCCAGCGAAGGGAAATGGACGCTTTCGTTTTGCAGATAGCGGATGCCACTCTCCTGCAGGCAGCGCCGCAGACGCTCCGCCTTGTCGCCGTAGGCCTGCGGATCCGAAAAAATCCTCTGTTCGTGGTTTCCGTCCGTAAAACAGACCGGAAACTCTCCCGCCAGGGTGCGCAGCAGCTCCTCCGCCGGCGTCTGGTCCTGTTCCTTTACCGAGGTGACCATATCTCCCGCGCACAGAATCAAATCCGGCTTCTGCGCCCGGATCGCCTGCAAAAGCTTAGCGTTGCCGGCGCCGTACTGCCGGTTGTGCAGATCTGCCAGCAGGATCAGGCGCACTCTGCCCCTGATCCTGCGATCCGAAATCCGATAGGAAACTGTCACAAACCGGCTGCTGTCATATACGGCCACAGCTGCAAGCAGGCCGCACAGAAGGACAACCAGCGCCCCCGCCACGTACCACATCAATCCCAAGCACTCCTGTATCTGCGGCGCCTGCCTTGCCCTGCGCCGCAGTTTCTTTTACGAAAAGTATACCACACTTTCCTTCATTTACAAAAGGAAAGATCCGATGATTTTTCCCAGATAATCCCGATAGCGCGCTTTTTTTACGCTGGACGCAAACAGGATGGGCACCGATCCAATCTGTTCGCCGTTTAAAAAGTACCGGGCCTCTCCCGCGCTGTCTCCCGCCCGGATGGGGGCGGACACGCTTTCGGGCAGTTCTATCTTTTTCTGGATCATCTCCACGTCGTTACCTTCCACGTCCAGATAGGAAAAACCGGAATCATAGGCCAGATCCACCGTTTCCTCCACGCCGCCCTCCACCTTCATGGGCAAAAGCTTCTCCCTGTTGTCATCCCGGTACAGGGCGCTTACGCTGTATCCGTAGTTGAGCAGCGCAGCCGCGTCCGCAAACCGGGAGGGAGAATCGGGGGCCGACATAATCACGGCAATCAGCTCCACATCGTCCTTTCTTGCCGTGGCCGACAGACAGTATTTCGCCTTCCCCGTATATCCCGTTTTCAGCCCGGTGGCCCACTGGTACTGCTTGAGCAGTTTATTGGTGGAAGAAAGGGTGAAAACGGAACTGCCCCGGGCCGTGGTATGGGTGATGTCCTCCATCCAGATACCGGTATAGCGGTAAACCTCCGGATAGTTTTTCACCAGTTCCCGGCTCATGATGGCCACGTCCCTGGCGCTGGTATGATGATCGTCTGAATCGGTCAGGCCGCAGCAGTCTTCAAACCGGGTGTTGGTCATGGAAAGTTCTTGGGCCTTCTGGTTCATCATCGCCACAAAGGCTTCCTCGCTGCCGGCGATATGCTCCGCCATGGCCGCGGCCGCGTCGTTTCCGCTGGCGACGGCAATGCACTTGATCAGCGTATCCACCGTCTGCAGCTCCCCGGTTTCCAGAAACACCTGGGAACCGCCCATGGAACGGGCGTGTTCGCTGGTGATCACCTCGTCCGTCAGTTTGATTTTCCCTTTGTCCAGCGCCTCAAAAATCAACAGAAGCGTCATGATTTTTGTGATGCTGGCCGGGGCGCAGATCCGATCCGCGTCCTTTTCGTATATGACTTTTCCTGTGGAAACCTCCAATAAAATGGCAGAAGGGGCCGAGATGCTGACGGCTCCTTCTGCCGCTTCTGCCGCATATGCGTACCGCGCCGGGGCGGCGGCCAGCGCAAGAACCATAAGGGCCGAAAGCAGGCACGAAACCGCGCGTTTTTTGAAACAAACGCTCATATAGGTACTCCGTCCTGAAAATCCTTATCTATTCTTATGCGCTGATTTTCTGATTCAGACGTCACAGCCGTCCTTTGCGCCGGTAGAAGTTACGGCGCAACCTGCGTCTGCGTTCCCTGCGTCTGCGCGGCCATGGCCTGGGCCTGCGCCAGCACCTGTTCCACCACGGCAGGATCCACCACCTGACCTGTGCTGCTGTCAAGCATGGTGCCTGTGGCAGGATCGTAAACCCAGGCCGCCGGATTGACCGTCTGGGAGGGATCCGCCACCGGTACAGCTGTCGCGATCCCGGCCGCGTCAAAGGCGTACAAAACACCGTCTATGGTCAGAGTGGTATTGACCGCCATGGTTCCGTCCGCCTGGAAATAACGCATTCCCGTCATATCGGTGTACCAGCCAAACTGCATCGAACCGTCCGCGCCAAACAGATAGGTCTGCCCTGCCACACTCGTCAGCCCCACCGCCATCAGACCGGCGGGATTGAAATAATATTGTTTCTGATCCACGGTCAGCAATTCGTCCGCCGCCATGCTTCCATCCGCTTTGAAATAGCGCATACCGGCGGTCGGATCCGCGTAAAAGCCGTGGTACATCGCGCCGTCCTCTCCGAACAGATAGACCTTGCCGTCCAGAGGCAGCAGCCCCTTGTAGAGCAGTCCGTTCTGCCAGAAATAATACTGCTTTTCCCCAATGGTGGAAAGTCCCTTATACAGGTGTCCGTCCGCCGGATCCGTATAGAACAGATTCACTCCGTCGCCCAGCCAGCCCCGCTTATACAGAGAACCGTCCACGTCCATAAAATACGTGTTCCCGTTATCCTCCACAAAGCCGTACTGCATCCGGTAATTTCTGTAATAGTAGGTCTTGCCGTTCCGATCCGTGAACCCGTTGGCAATGATGAGGTTGGAGAAATCCTTGAACTGGTAATTCAGATCCACCCTGCCTGCAATTCCCGGCACCGAACCCGAGCTGGAAAACTGCCAGAACGAGGGCCCCGGATAATCACAGGTCGTATTGTACTGGGCGATCCATTTATCATAGGGGACGCCGCTGATCTTCTCGCTGGCCCAGTTTTTGCTGGCATAGAGCATGGGATAATACCCCGCCGCCAGCACGGTGTTGCAAAAGGCCACCGTCAGCGCCGCCAGCTGATCCGGCGTCATGTTTTTATGTACCGTATCCTCCAGATCATAGACCACCGGCAGGCTCACCGAATAGGGCGCCAGGGCCGCGATGGCAAACTGGGCCTCCGTAATGGCGCCCTCCACCGTTGTGGCATAAGAATACACGTAGGCGCCGACCTTCATTCCGACGGCGGAAGCGCCCGCCATATTCACGCCAAAATACGGATCCAGACCGCTCTTGGCGCTTCCGATTTTGATGAAAGCAAAATCATAGCCCGCATTCTTCACCGCGCTCCAGTTCACCGCGCCCTGATACTGGGAAACGTCAATTCCCTTGGCTATCGGGCCTGCGGCCTGCGCCTGCACGCCCGCTCCCAAAAAAGTCCCTGCCGCCACAAAAAAAGCCAGCAGAAGTCCTGTCATACGTCTTTTTAAAGTCATTTGTCCTCCGATCCTGCCGCCGCAGCGGCGCCCTCATGATACGGAAAAACGCCGATTTTCTCCGTAACCGTATAAGAAAGTCCCTGGGGCTCTACCTCAGGGACTTTATGCCATTAGTTGTATTTGCGCTTTCTTGCCGCTTCCGACTTTTTCTTACGCTTGACGCTGGGTTTCTCGTAATGCTCCCTTTTGCGAATCTCCTGCTGGATACCGGCCTTCGCACAGCTTCTCTTGAAACGACGCAGAGCGCTGTCTAAAGATTCGTTCTCTTTCACGATAATATTAGACATATCTCACACCTGACCTCCCTTCAGTCCCGTCTCGTATCTTGACTGATTGGGTTAATAGTGCGCACAAACCTCATGCACAAAATCATTATAACAAAAATCCCCGGTTCGTCAACAGTTTTTTTCAAATTTACGCAAAAAGCTGTCCTTCCAGAACCGCTGCAGCCTCCGCCAGCGCGGCCGCAATGCCCGCAGGATTCTTCCCGCCTGCCTGCGCCATATTGGGGCGTCCGCCGCCGCCGCCGCCCACCAGGCCTGCGATTCCCTTGATCAGATTGCCCGCGTGCGCGCCCTTTTCCATGGCGCTCTGTGTGGCCATGGCGATCAGGTTCACCCTGCCGTCCTTTGCGGATGCCAGCACCACGACGCCCTCTCCGAGCTTTTCCTTGAGCTGATCGCCCAGTTCCCTGAGACCGTTGATATCCACATCCGCCACGTCTGCGGCAAGCAGCTTCACGCCCTTTACCACAACCGTCTTATCCATCACGTCGCCCAGCGCTTCTCTGGCGGCCTTTCCCTTTAAGGACTCGTTTTCGCTCTGCAGCGCCCGCATATCCGTCAGCATATGCTCCAGACGCTCCTTAAGCGTATCCGGCGTGGCTTTCACGACGCGCGCCGCTTCCTCCAGCTTCTTTTCCACGCCGCGGTAGTAGTCGAACACGCCCTGCCCGGTCAGCGCCTCGATCCGGCGCACGCCTGCGGCCACGCCGTTCTCGGACAGAATTTTAAACGCGCGGATCTGGCTGGTGTTGCCCACATGGGTGCCGCCGCACAGCTCCTTGGAATAGTCGCCCATATACACCACGCGCACCGTGTCGCCGTATTTCTCGCCGAACAGCGCCATGGCCCCGGACTGCTTCGCCTCCTCAATGGACATGACCCTGGTTTCCACCGGCAGGGCCGCCGCGATCTTTTCATTGACCCGGCGCTCCACCTCCGCCAGTTCGTCCTCCGTCATGGCCGTAAAATGGGAGAAGTCAAACCGCAGCCGGTCCGCGTTGTTCAAAGATCCCTGCTGCTCCACATGGGTTCCCAGGACCTCCCGCAGCGCCTTCTGGAGCAGATGCGTGGCGCTGTGGTTCTTACAGGTATTCTGCCGGTTATCGGCATCTACGCACAAGGATACGGTATCGCCCAGCCGGAACATTCCCCGGGTCACGCGTCCCACATGGCCGACCTTGCCGCCCTTTAATTTTATCGTTTCTTCTACCGTAAAGGCGCCCTCCGGGCCGGTGATCGTGCCGACATCGCCCTCCTGACCGCCCATGGTGGCGTAAAACGGCGTTTCCTCTACAAGGATGGTACCGCTCTGCCCGTCGGTCAGGGCCTCCACCACTTCGCTGTCGGTGGTCATGGCGTTGATCACAGAAGCATGCTGCAGTCTGTCATAGCCCACAAAAACGGAGGTAAGAGCCGGATCGACAGACTCGTAAACCGTCACGTCCGCTCCCATATAGTTGGTGGTTTTGCGGGCCGCCCGGGCCATCTTTTTCTGTTTTTGCATGGCGGCGTCAAACCCGGCCTCGTCCACTTTAAAATCCTTTTCCGCCAGGATTTCCCTGGTCAGATCCAGCGGGAAGCCATAGGTATCATACAGACGGAACGCGTCCTCGCCGGCCAGCGTAAAGGTACCCTCCTTCGCCATCTTTTCTTCCAGCTGGGAAAGAATCTCCAGGCCCTGATCGATGGTTCTGTCAAATTTGTGTTCTTCCTGGGTCAGCACGTTGAAAATAAACGCCTTTTTCTCCTCCAGCTCCGGATATCCGTCCCGGCTGCCCTCGATGACCGTCCGGCTCAGGTTGGCCAGAAATTCGCCTTCGATCCCCAGAAGCCTGCCGTGGCGCGCCGCCCGGCGGATGATCCGGCGCAGCACGTATCCGCGTCCCTCATTGGAGGGAAGGATCCCGTCGGAAATCATGAACGTGGCGCTGCGGATATGATCCGTGACAATCCGGATGGAAACGTCCCAGTCGTGCTCCTGATGGTACGCCTTGCCCGCCAGCTCGCACACGCGGCTGCGCAGCGCGAAAATGGTGTCGATATC
Organism: uncultured Eisenbergiella sp.; assembly: GCA_947630215.1. GTDB lineage: Bacteria > Bacillota > Clostridia > Lachnospirales > Lachnospiraceae > Gallintestinimicrobium. The sequence continues at coordinate 30,801 of CANRGX010000023.1, forward strand.
GAAAATGGAATCCACGTCCTGCACCACCGCCGCCAGACGCTCCAGCCCCATTCCGGTGTCGATATTCTTCTGCTCCAGCTCCGTGTACTTGCCGTGGCCGTCGTTGTCAAACTGCGTGAACACGTTGTTCCACACCTCGATATAGCGGTCGCAGTCGCAGCCCACGGTACAGCCCGGTTTCCCGCATCCGTACTTTTCGCCGCGGTCGTAATAGATCTCGGAGCAGGGGCCGCAGGGGCCGGATCCGTGCTCCCAGAAATTGTCCTCTTTTCCGAACCGGTAAATGCGCTCTGCCGGAATACCGATCTCTTTGTTCCAAATATCGAAGGCCTCGTCATCCTCCAGATAGACGGAAGGATAGAGCCTGTCGGGATCCAGACCCACCACCTGGGTCAAAAATTCCCAGCTCCAGGCGATGGCCTCCTTTTTGAAATAATCGCCGAAGGAAAAGTTCCCCAGCATCTCAAAAAAGGTGCCGTGCCGGGCAGTTTTTCCGATATTCTCGATATCGCCGGTACGGATGCACTTCTGACAGGTGGTGACCCGTCTGCGGGGCGGGATCTCCTGTCCGGTAAAGTAGGGCTTTAAAGGGGCCATGCCGGAATTGATCAGCAGCAGGCTGTTATCGTTGTGCGGCACGAGGGAAAAACTTTTCATCACCAAATGTCCCTTGCTCTCAAAGAAATCCAGGAACATTCTCCTCAGTTCATTCACGCCGTATGCTTTCATATCTTCTTCCTCCAAACCTTTCGGCTTTGCTCATAATCTCAAACATTATAGAGTTCTTTTTACGGCTTGTCAACCTATAATGTCCGCTCGTCTCCCCAGAAGAAAAGGGCTACCGTGCCCGGGCCGGTGTGGGAGCCGATGACCGTGCCGATGTCGTTGATGAGGACTCTGCCGTCCAGATTCTGGAAAAGCTCCTCCACCATACGCGCCACCGTCTCCGCGTCCTCCCGCCGGTCGGAATGGGACATATAGCATTTGCCGGAATAGGAATGCCCGTCCTGGGCGTGCTCCTCCATCTGTCTTACCATCGCCCGGATGACCTGTTTCTTGCCGCGGTGTTTGGTGCGCGGGATCAGCTTACCCTCGGAATTGACGTTCAGCAGCGGGCAGATATTCAGTGTCTGTCCGAAGAATCCGGCCACCTTGGACACCCGGCCGCCCCGGATAAAGCTGGTCAGATCCGTCGTGAAAAACCAGTGGTGCAGACGCAGCTTGTTGGCCTCCAGCCAGGCCGCGTTCTCCGAAAGCGTCATGCCTTTTTTCTGATTTTCCAGGGCCTGCGTCAGCAAAAGCCCGAATCCCGAGGACGCCGCCAGGGAATCGATCACCACGACACTGCAGCCGGGATAGCGTTCCTCCAGCAGCGCTTTCGCCAGATTGGCCGAGTTGACGGTGCCGGATATGCCGCTGGACAGCGCCAGATGCAGCACGTCCCTGCCCTGCTGCAGAATGGGCTCGAACAGGGCGCAGTATTCCTCCACATTGACCTGGGAGGTTACAGGCTGCGCGCCGTCCGCTATTTGTTTGTAAAAAGCCGAAGGACTGATGGAACTGTATAAATCATCCGTGTAATCCCTGCCGTCGATCTGATAATGAAACATCACATAGGGGATCCGGTTGTCTTCCATATACTGCCTGCTCATGTCCGCCGTCGAGCAGCTGGTGATGGTGTACTCTCTCATTTTTTCCTCCGTTCCAGAGCGCGGTTTTGTCCCGCTCCCGTTTTTTGCAAACCATTCTTTTACATTATAGTAAATCCGCGGTTTTCTTACAAGATCAAACCGAAAAAAACCACAGGACAGGAAGGAAACGACGGTTTTTTCTTGACCGTTTTGGGGGTTGGTGGTAAACTGTTATCAGAACAAACGTTTGCCTGTTCTGTCGGACAGCGCTCCGGCAGAGGGCCCTCGGAAGGGAGACCGATATGGAACAGCTTTCTTTATTTGATCATCAAAACAGCAGCGCTCCCCTGGCCAGCCGCCTGCGCCCCGATACGTTGGAGGATTTTGTGGGACAGGAACATCTGCTGGGAGAGGGGAAGCTGCTGCGGCGCATCATCGACAGCGACCAGGTCCCTTCCCTGATCTTCTGGGGGCCTCCAGGCGTGGGCAAGACCACGCTGGCCAATATCATTGCCCGACGCACCCACGCTTCCTTTATCAATTTCAGCGCCGTCACCAGCGGCATCAAGGAAATCAAGGAGGTGATGGCCCAGGCGGAGCAAAGCCGCCACATGGGCCAAAAGACTCTGTTGTTTGTGGATGAGATCCACCGGTTCAACAAGGCGCAGCAGGACGCCTTTTTGCCCTATGTGGAAAAGGGCAGCATCATTCTGATCGGCGCCACCACGGAAAATCCCTCTTTTGAGATCAACGCCGCCCTCCTCTCCCGCTGCCGCGTCTTCGTCTTGAAAGCGCTGGAAAAAGAAGACCTGATCCGTCTGCTCACCCACGCCATCCACAGTCCCAACGGCTATGGCGGCACCGACATCCAAATCACGCCGGATCAGCTCTCCGCCATCGCCGCCTTTTGCGACGGGGACGCCCGCACCGCCCTGAATATGCTGGAAATGGCCATTACCAACGGGGAAGTGGGGCCCGGCCGCATCACGATTACCGACGACTGCTTAAATCAGTGCATCAACCGCAAATCCCTGCTCTATGACAAAAACGGGGAAGAACATTACAATCTGATTTCCGCCCTCCACAAGTCCATGCGCAACACCGACCCCGACGCCGCCCTCTACTGGCTGTCCCGTATGCTGGAATCCGGAGAAAACCCGCTCTATGTGGCGCGCAGGCTGATCCGGTTTGCCAGCGAGGACGTGGGGCTGGCGGACCCCAACGCGCTGACCGTGGCGGTAAACGCCTATCAGGCCAGTCATTTCATCGGGATGCCGGAATGCACCGTCAATCTGTCCGAGGCGGTGGTCTATCTTTCCCTGGCGCCCAAGTCCAACGCGCTCTATACGGCCTATGAGTCCTGTAAGCAGGACGTCAAAAACACACAGTCCGCGCCTGTGCCGCTCTGGATCCGCAACGCCCCTACCCGGCTGATGGAGGATCTGCACTATGGGGAGGGTTATATCTACGCACACGACACCGCCGAAGGGGTGGCCCGGATGCAGTGCCTTCCGGACTGTCTGAAGGATCGCGTCTATTACCGTCCCACACAGGAAGGCCGCGAGGGCGCGCTGAAAGAAAAGCTGGACGCCGTGCGCGCCTGGAAAGCCGGGGACTGACGCTTGTCATTCCCGGGGCCCCTGTTATCGTAAACATACTTGCACACGTTTTTGCACGGAGGAAAACATGGTTCAAAAATGGAAGGTCACCATCCCAAAACTGAGCGGCACGCAGGAACGCAGCGTCTATCTGTATCTGCCCGAATCCTATCAGACCCACTTCGAGCGCCGCTATCCCGTCCTCTATATGTTCGACGGGCACAATGTCTTTTTTGACCGGGACGCCACCTACGGCAAATCCTGGGGCATGAAGGAATACATGGATCAGACGGACACCCAGCTGATCATCGTCGCCGTGGAATGCAACCACAGCCCGGATCACGGCAGGCTGAAGGAATACGCGCCTTTTTCGTTCCGGGAAAGAGGGCTTGGCACCATTCCCGGTCTGGGCAAGCTCACGATGGAATGGATGGTCAACACCCTCAAACGGGACATTGACCACCGTTTCCGAACGCTGGACGACCGGGATCACACCTATATTGCGGGCAGCTCCATGGGCGGCCTGATGAGTCTTTACGCGCTCATCGAATACAACCATATTTTCTCCGGCGCCGCCGCCCTTTCTCCGTCCCTCTGGACGGCGCCCGGACACCTGGAGAACCTGATCCGGCGCCAGTCCCTCCTGCCCAACACCGTCCTGTATATGGACTACGGTGAAAACGAACTCGCCCGGCACAAGGGAATGCCCCGCTATTTTTCCAGGATTGCCGCGCTTTTGATGGAAAAGCAGATTCTGGTGGGCTGCCGTATTGTGCCCGGCGGAGAGCACTGTGAAGCCTCCTGGGAGAAACAGATTCCGTTTTTCATGCGCACGCTGCTGTATGATAGGCACTGAAAAGACTGTTTTCTTCCCGGAGAATCAGTCTGCCGTTTCCTCCCCGATGGCCTCTAACAGCACCTTTTTGGCGTAGGAGACCGCCTTTTTTACGCTGCCCTCCTCAAAGGGCACGGAAAGATTGGCCAGCTTTAACAGCCCCAGATAGTTCAGACTGCCGCCGGCGTTGCACAGCCGCAGATAATCGGCCCAGGCCGTCTGTCTGTCCTCCTCGTACCGTTTTTTGAACTCCATGGCGCCCATGGTGGTCAGCGTGTAGTTGATATAGTAAAACGGATAGAGGAAAATATGCAGCTTGTGGTACCAGTAACCGCCCCGCTCCATGAACTCGTCGTCCTCATAGGCACGCCAGGGCATATACTTTTCTTCCAGTTTGTGCCACTCCCAGGTGCGCTCCTTCGGCGTCAGTTCCGGATGGGCGTACATGATATGCTGGAACTCGTCCACCGCCACGCCGAAAGGCACAAAGGTGATGGCCTCCTGCAGATGGGCGAAGCGGAACTTGTCCGCGTCCGCGCCGAAAAACTGCTCTGCGTACGGATAGGCGAACTGCTCCATGGACATGGAATGAATCTCTGCAATGTCCGTGGATTCGCTGTAATAGACGCTGGTGGGCTGATGGCGCATGGCCTGGTATGCGGCAAAGGCGTGACCCAGCTCATGGCTGAGCACCTGCATATCCCCGATGGTGTGGTTGAAGCAGGAAAACACGAAGGGCGCCCGATAGTCCGGCAGCATGGTCATATAGCCCGTAGAAGCCTTGTTTGGCTTATTCTTCAGATCCATCAGACCATGTTCGATCATAAAGTCGATAAATTCTCCCGTTTCCGGACTCATGGCATGATACATCTTTCTGGCTTCCGCGATCATCTCATCGTCGTCCCCCACCGGCTGGGCGTTCCCGTCCGGGAAAAGGAATTTTTCATCATATACCATGATCTTTTCCACGCCAATGCGCTTCGCCTGGGCCCGATAGAGTTTTTCACACAAAGGTACGATTTCCTCTTTTACCTGTCTGCGGAAAGCCTCCACCTCCTTCTGGCCGTAATCGCTCCTGCCCTGCTGCCGGTAGCCCAACGGGATAAAATTCTGATCCCCCATGGCCCGTCCCATGGCGTTTCGCACCTCCACCAGCTGGGAGAAAATTTCCTCCATTTCGGCTTCGTTGTCATGATAGAAATTGGAATAGGCCAAAAAAGCCGCCTTTCTGACGTCCCGATCCGGATCCTCGAAAAATTTCTGAATGCCGTACAGATTGTAAGTACCGCCCTGAAACGGGATCTGCGCGGTGGCCATCAGCTTCTGATAGCGGGTGGTCAGTTCCGCCTCCTTTTGCAGATAGGGCACCAGCGCCGGTTGGAAACTGTCCACACTGCGCTGTAAGGCCATGAGATACTCCCTTCCGTACTCCGCTTCCAGATCCGCCCGAAACGGACTTTCCAGGATCGCCTTCTGAAACGCCAGTATCGTTTCCATCACCGTGGGATAGGTGTTCTGATTGTATTCCAGTTCCTTTTCATAAAACGGATCCGTGGTATCCAGCGTATTGCGGATGTTGCAGATGGTGAACATGGTGGAGAAATGATCCGAGATCTGTTCCTCCTCCTGTATCGCCTCCTTTAGCTGCCTATAGGACGCCGCCTGCCGGATCCGCCCGGTCAGTTCCTCCCATTTTTCTTTCAGCTGCGCATAATCCGGCCGGACATACTCCAGCGTCTGAAATGTAAATGTCGCCATCATCGCTTCTCCTTTCTTTTTCCTGTTCTCCAGTATATCACAAACAGGTACGTTTTAAAAGAACGGGAAACCGTAAGAAAACCGTCCCCCAAAAGCGGGATTGCCCAGTCTGGGGAACCGTGGTAAACTGTCTGTAAGAGCTTTTGTACCCTTACTGTGCTTCATCCTTATAGGAGGATTCCCATGAACAGATTCCCTGCTCCTTTTATTTTGCTCACACTTGGCGCAATGCTTCTTTCCGGCTGCGCGCGCCCCACACCCGATCCGGCCCCTGCCACCGATCCGTCTGAGGAAGCGCAGATTGCCGCCTACGACGCTTATTCGACCCTTCTTTTCGGGGATATGTCGCTTCTGGCAGACGGCCAGGCAGATACCTGGTGGATCCCCAATTTCCAAAGCAAGGACGTTTCCTATGAGTATGCTTATCTGGATCTGGATCAGGACGGCTTTCCGGAACTGCTCGTGCAGGGAAAGGACGACCCCGGAAGCTATAACGGGGTCTTTCACTATGAAAACGGCGAACTGTTCTGCTGGCAGAGCGACGGAACGGAAATGAGCAGCCAGGAATACCCTCTGGAGGACGGCACGATGGTCAGTCAGTATGAGTATAACGGCACCTGCTCCTATACGCTTTTCTC
>CANRGX010000024.1 GCA_947630215.1 uncultured Eisenbergiella sp.
TACTAACTTTTTCACTTCCGAAACCGCGAACTCGTTCTGCACCCGGATATAGGTTCCTTTCATGCCGGAGGAGCGGGATTCGATAATGCCGGCGCTCTCAAACTTGCGCAGCGCGTTGACGATGACCGACCGGGTGATGCCCGCCTGATCGGCGATCTTACTGGCCACCAGAATCCCTTCCGTGCCCTTTAACTCCTGGAAAATCAGCTTGATGGCCTCCTGCTCCGAATAGGACAGCGTGCCCAGCGCGGAACGCACCACCGAAATCTTGCGATCCTCCTCGGCGCTCTCCTCGCTCACCGCCCGCAGCATCTCCAGCCCGATCACGTTGCTTCCGTATTCGCAAAGGATGATATCGTCAATGCTGTACGCTTCCTCGCTGCGGTATAAAAACAGCGTGCCCAGCCGCTCTCCCGCAATTTCGATTGGCGTCACAATGGCGGACACGTTCTGCCCCACAGAGGGCTCTATCCCCAGCGTCGCCAGGTTGACGTTCTCCTTGGTGGAAAGCACCGCCAGCATCCGCTCGTTCAAAAGCGGATCGATAAAGCTGCCGACTTCGCTTCCGATCAGTTCCTTCCCGTCTCCTGGAACCTTTTCGGAAATCCCCAGTATCTTTCCCTTCCGGCTGATGACCCGCACGCTGGAAGAGAGCACATCCTGCATCACCTTACAGATATCGTTAAAAACAAACTTCCCCGAATTGCTGCTGTGCAGCAGCTTCCCTATTTTCCTCGTCTTGTCCAGCAATCGCACACTGCTCATCCGCTTTTTTCCTCCTGCCTTGTTCCCACGCATTCATTGTATCACAGAATCCGTCAAACCGCAATAATTTTCAGAATATTATATAAAGTTTCTGAAAATTATTCCTGTTTCTGGGCAGGCTTCTCCATACGATAGCCGCATCCCTCCCGGGAGCAGACGAGTTGATTCCCCTTTTCCAGCATAAGGGAACCGCAGACAGGACATTTCTGATTGGAAGGTCTCTGCCACACCATGAAATCACAGGCAGGATGGTTGATGCAGCCAAAATAAATTCTTCCCTTCTGCGTCTTCTTGAGCACAATATCACCGCCGCACTTCGGGCATGACACGCCTGTTTTCTCATAATAGGGTTTTGTATTCCGGCACTCCGGAAAGCCGGGGCAGGCCAGGAATCTGCCATGGGGGCCGTATTTGATCACCATGCGCCGGCCGCACAGTTCGCAGATCTCATCGCTTTGCTCGTCGGCCACCTTCACCTCGGCCAGATTCTTCTCCGCCTTTTTCACCGCTTCGTCCAAATCGGGATAAAAGTTCTGGATGATGGTCTTCCAGTCCACCGTTCCCTCGGAAACGCCGTCCAGAAGCGTCTCCATGTTGGCGGTGAAATTCACATCCACAATGGTGGGAAAAGCTTCCTTCATCATGCGGTTCACCACTTCTCCCAGTTCGGTCACATAGAGGTTTTTGTTCTCCTTGGCCACATAGCGCCTCGCCAGGATCGTGGTAATGGTAGGCGCGTAGGTACTGGGTCTCCCGATGCCCAGTTCCTCCAGGGTACGCACCAGGGATGCTTCCGTATAATGCGCGGGCGGCTGGGTAAAATGCTGCTGCGCCTCAAAGCTTGCAAAGGAAAGCTGTGTATGTTCGTCAATTCCCTTTGCCAGGGTGTTTTTTTCCGTTTTTTCTTCTTCCTCCGGCGTGTATACGCTCAAAAAACCGTCGAAGGTCACCTTGCCGGCCGCCACCGTAAAACGGTGCCCGCCGCCGTCTATCCTGACGGAGGTCGTCTCGTAGCGCGCCGCCGCCATACGGCTGGCCACGAACCGCTTCCAGATCAGCTGATAGAGCCGCAGCTGATCCCGGGACAGAGAGTCCTTTAAAACCGCCGGGGTCAGCGAAAGGTCGGTGGGCCGGATGGCTTCGTGGGCGTCCTGGATCTTGGGCCCGCCCTTTTTTTCATGGGCCTCTCCCAAATAGGCCTCCCCGTAGGCGGCGGCAATATAGGACTTGGCCATGGTCTCCGCTTCCTCCGACACCCGCGTGGAATCGGTACGCAGATAGGTGATGACGCCTATCGTGCCGTTTTCCTTCGTGTCTACGCCCTCATACAGCTGCTGGGCCAGCCGCATGGTTTTCTGGGTGGAAAAATTGAGAACCTTGCTGGCCTCCTGCTGGAGGGTGGAGGTGGTAAAGGGCAGGGGCGCTTTCCGGATCCGCTCTCCTTTTTTGACGTCGTAAATGTGAAACGACGCGCCTTCGCAGTCCTTCTGCACCGCTTCCACCGCTTCTTTACTGTCCAGCGGCGTCTTTTTGTCCCCCTGTCCGTAATATTTCGCCTTCAGGGGTTTTTTCTCCCCCGGAATTGTAAAATAGGCGTCCAGTGTCCAGTATTCTTCCGGAATAAACGCGTCAATCTCTTCTTCCCGGTCGCAGATGAGGCGGAGCGCCACGGACTGCACGCGCCCGGCGGAAAGGCCCCTCTTCACCTTCTCCCAAAGCAGCGGGGAAATCCGGTAGCCTACCATTCTGTCCAGCATCCGGCGCGCCTGCTGCGCGTTCACCAGATCCATATTGATCTGTCTGGCGTGCTTTAAGGACTCCTTCACCGCATTTTTGGTGATTTCATTGAAGGTGATCCGGTACACCTTTTTCCCGGAAAGCTTCAGCGCCTGGGTCAGATGCCACGAAATCGCTTCCCCCTCGCGGTCCGGGTCCGTCGCCAGATAGATCTTATCCGCTTTCTTCACTTCCCTGCGCAGGTTCGCCAGAATGTCCCCCTTGCCGCGTATCGTAATGTATTTCGGCTCGTAATCGCCCTCCACATCAATGCCCAGCTGGCTTTTGGGAAGATCGCGCACATGACCGTTGCTGGCGGCCACCGCGTAATTGCTGCCCAGAAACTTCCGGATGGTCTTGACCTTTGCGGGCGATTCCACAATCACAAGATATTTTGCCATACTCCAACCCCATTTCAACCGTTCGCGCCTTTTGGCACGTTATCGTGAAACAATATACAACATATCTTGACGCAATGCAAGTGAAAAAATTCTTAAAATCCGGCGTCCTTTAAAAAATACCGGCCAAAGGCGCAGCCCGCCCTTCCCTCCATGCACAGCCCGATCAGCTCCTGAAGGATTTCCTCCAGAGAGGGCGACGGGGCGTCCTGCTCCTCTGCCAGCGTCTCCCAAATTTCCTCCGGCCCCTTCGGTTGGGTATCCAGCGCGCGCAAAATCCGGGTGCGCTGCGTCTGATCCGCATTTTTGCCGCAGGCGTCTGGGGGCCGCCCGCTGCCTCTCTGTCCGATCTGGGCTTTCGCATCCGGGTTTTCTTCCATTCCCAGCTCCCGCAGAAGCCGTCCGGGTTCTGTAGCCATGCCCGCCCCGTTTTCAATCAGCCTGTTGCAGCCGCCGCTGCAGGCGTCCGTGATCCGGCCCGGCACCGCGAATACGTCCCTGCCCTGTTCCAGCGCCAGATCCACTGTGATCAGCGTGCCGCTTTTTTCCCGCGCTTCCGTTACCAGCACCAGATCGGACAGCCCGCTGATGATCCGGTTCCGGGCCGGAAACAGCCGCGCCGAGGGCTCCGTGTCCGGCGGATACTCCGAAACCAGACAGCCTTCCCGGATCAGCCGCTCATACAGATCCCGGTTCTCCGGCGGATAACAGACGTCCACCCCGCAGCCCAGCACGGCCACGGATTCTCCGCCTGCATCCAGCGCGGCCCGTCCGGCAATGCCGTCCACGCCCCGCGCCATCCCGCTGACAACAGTGACGCCGGCGGCCGCCAGCGCGGCGGCAAAATGTCTGGCCGCCCAGCTTCCGTAGGCGGAACATTCCCGTGCGCCGATGATGGCCGCTGCCTTTTTTCCTCTGGGGAGTTTTCCCCTGCCATAGAGCGCCACAGGAAAATCGGCGATCTGTCGCAAGCGCTTTGGATAGGCGGCATGCCAGAAGGGCAGGAAGAAAATCCCGTTCCTTCTATATTTATAATAGCGGGCGAAAGCGGCCTGGCGCTGTTTTTCCTGCCTGCCCCGCTCCAGGGCGTCCGCCCGGGCCGCCCCCAGCACCTCCTCCAGCGTTTTGCGCGACAGATCCTTCACCCGTGTTGCACCTCCGGCCGCTTCCACAAGCCGGCGGACACTGACCGGGCCGATGCCGCGCACACTGCACAGCCAGAAGGTTTCCAAAAGGGCCTCCCGATCTTCTTCCCATTCGTTTCCCTCCTGCCCTTTCACGTTCTGTATGGTTCCTCCCCCTTCCGATAGTGCAGCGCCTGTCCCAGATGGCCGATACCGATCTCCTCTGCTCCTTCCAGATCCGCCAGCGTCCGCGCCACCCGCAGCACACGGTGACAGGCCCGGGCGGAACAGTGCAGGCTCTGGGAGGCTTCCTCCATGTAGCGCTGTTCTTTTTCTCCCAGACGGCAGTAGCGCAGGATGTCCCCGGCGCGCAGCCGCCCATTGACCGCGATCCCGGTGCCGGCGTAGCGGTGCGCCTGCCGTTCCCTGGCCGCCATCACCCGTTCCCGCATGGCGGCGCTGTCCCATCCCTTCTCTGCCTGCAGGGCGTTCCCGGGACGTCTGCGTCCCAGATCCCACAGACCCGAAAACGACACCGGCTGCACGCTGCAGCACAGATCGATCCGATCCAGCAGCGGCCCGGAGATCCGGGAAAAATACTGGTGGATTTCCCAGGGCGTACACCGACAGCGATTGCGATCCGGATAGAAACCGCAGGGGCAGGGATTGGCGGAGGCCGCCAGCATAAAATCCGCAGGATATACGAAATGGCCGCCGCCTTTAGCCAGAAAGATCCTGCCGTCCTCCATGGGCTGACGCAGGATATCCAGCGTCGCCCGCCGAAACTGCGCCATTTCATCCAGGAACAAAACGCCCCGGTGCGCCAGCGTCACCATGCCCGGCATAGGTACTGTCCCGCCGCCGGCCATGGCGCTTCCGCTGACCGTATGGTGCGGGCTGACAAACGGACGGCGCCGGATCAGTTTCCCTTTGGGCAGTCTGCCCGCCACGCTGTATATGGCGGACACCTCCCTTCTTTCCGCCGGCTCCAGGGGCGGCAGAATCGAAGGCAGACCCCTGGCCAGCATCGTCTTGCCTGCTCCCGGCGGCCCGATGAACAACACGTTGTGAAAGCCCGCGGCACTCGTCAGCGCCGCCAGCTTTGCCTCCCGCATTCCGTAAAGATCGCCGTAATCCACTTCCTCCCGCTCATCCGGTTCTTCCGGGTTGTCCGCCGCCTTTCTTTGTAAAGCGGCTTTCTTTCGCATCGTCTCCCTCTCCTGCCCGTCACAGCGCAGATACCGGATCGCCTCCTCCAGACTCTCCACGCCCATGACGGAGGCTTCCTCTACCAGCATTCCCTCTGACAGATTGCCCAAAGGCAGTACAAACTCCGTGATTCCCTGCCGGACGCCCTCCAGCACCATGGGAAGCACGCCCCGGATCGGCTTTACCGACGCGTCCAGCCCCAGTTCTCCCGCCACCAGCACGCCGGCAAAGCACGTTGGCAAAAGCATCCCCTGGGCCGCCACGATTCCCACCGCCACCGGCAAATCGAATGCCGTGCCCGCCTTGTGAATGCCCGCTGGGGAAATATTTACCGTTATCTTTTCCGCGGGCATTTTTACGCCCGCGTTGCGCAGCGCCACCCGGATACGCTCCCTGGCCTCCTTTACCTCGCTGGCCAAAAGCCCCACCATTTCAAAGCAGGGAAGCCCCATGGACACATCTACCTCAACCTGCGCCACATAGCTCTCCAGTCCGCGCAGGCCTCCCGTATGGATATGACAATACATCTTCGCCTTTCTGTCCCAGGCACTTTTTGTCGGAAAAACGGGCGATTCGCCCGATGGAAAAAGGAACGGGCAGACTGTCCGTTCCGAAAGTTCCAAACACATCCTTCTATTTCAGCATAAAACAGCGGGCGGCTCCTGTCAAGGGGCGGATTTTCGCCGGGTAGAAGAAGACTGCGCCATATGCCCTGTTTCAGGCCCGGGCGCGTTCCCGGGCCTGTTTTTCTTCCTCTCTGGAATACCCCTCCTGGAGCTTTCCCAGCGCCTTCTTTTCGATCCGGCTGACATAGCTGCGGGAAATGCCCAGCTTCTCCCCAATCTCCTTCTGGGTCACCTCCCGGCCGCCGCCCAGCCCGTAGCGCAGCGTGAGCACCTCCCGTTCCCGGTCGGTCAGTTCCGAATCCAGCAGGCCGTACAGCGCGCCCAGATGCCGCGCCTTTTCCATCTCCTCCACGATATCCGGCTGTTCCTGTTCCATCACGTCCAGCAGACTGATTTCGTTTCCCTCCCGATCCGTCCCGATGGGTTCAAACAAAGAGATCTCCCGCGAGGTCTTTTTCTTGCTGCGCAGCATCATCAAAAGTTCATTGTCGATACACCGGGCCGCATACGCCGCCAGCCTGGAATTTTTTTCCGGATCAAAGGAGTCCACCGCTTTGATCAGGCCGATGGTGCCAATGGAAATCAAATCCTCCATCTCCTCGTCGGCGCTGACGTATTTTCGCGCGATATGCGCCACCAGACGCAGATTCCGTTCGATCAGGAGGTGCTTTGCCTCGCTTCTTCTTCCGGCATCTTCATCCCGCAATGCCCGTATGCAAGCGCGCTCCTCCTCTTTTGACAGGGGCTGTAAAAAGGGTTTCAAGCATAGCTCCCCCGCCGGGAAATGTCTCCGGCGCCGTCAGTTTACTATTATACTATGTGAAAACCGATTTTACAGTGCCTTTCCATCTGTCCCTATTTGCCGCCTTCCCTGTCCTCCTACAGCAGAAACTGGGACAGCACGTAGTTGCTGACGTCAATCCCTCTCTCCGTCAGTCTCATCCGCCTGCCGTCGTCATAAACTAAAAGCAGCCCCTGTTCCTGAAGCCGCGTTATCACAGAGCCATAGACGTCCCACAGACCGGTATGAAACCGCTGTCTGAACTCTCCCACGCGGATTCCCTCCTGCATCCGAAGACCCAGAAACAGAAATTCTTCCTTCTGCTCCGTTTCGGTCAGTTGCTGCCGCTCCTGTCTGAGAACCGCCCCGTCCTGTAACGGCCGCTCTCCTGTTTGCTTTTCGGGAGAAAAGAAATCCAGATACGTCTCCAGATCCCCGGTGACTTTCCAGCGCGTTTCCTCCAGAAGCGAAGCGCTGCCCAGCCCTACGCCCAGATAGGGCCGCCGCGTCCAGTACCCGATATTGTGCCGGCATTCGTATCCCGGTCTGGCGTAATTGGAAATTTCATAGCGCCGGTATCCGTACCCGGCCAGAACCTGTTTCGTCTGCTCATACATCAGACGCTCCTGTTCCTCTCCTGGCAGGGGGGCCGGCGCTTTTTCTCCTCCGTCCTGATACAGCGCATAGAGCGGCGTTCCTTCTTCCAGAATCAGACTGTAGGCGGAAATATGCTCCGGGCCCAGATCCGCTGTCCGGCGCAGCGTCTCCAGCCATCCCGACAGCGTCTGCCCCGGCAGGGCGGACATCAGATCCACATTGATATTGGAAAAGCCTGCCTGCCTTGCGCCATGATAATTTTCCACAAAAGTCCGGTAATCGTGAAGGCGCCCCAGCGCTTTGAGCTCCGCGTCAAAAGTAGACTGCAGGCCCATGCTTAAGCGGTTGATCCCCGCCTGTAAGTACCCTTCCAGCTTCTCTGGCGTCAGCGTGCCGGGATTGCTCTCCACGGTGATCTCGGCGTCCTGAGACAGCCGGTAGCAGGCCCGGACGCACGCCAACACGTCTGCGATCTGCTCCGGCGTAAGCAGCGACGGCGTACCGCCGCCGAAAAAAACCGTATCCACCCAATAGTCCTTGCAGCCGTCGGCTTCCCGGGAAAGCTGGGCGCACAGGGCGCGGACATACCGGTCGATGGTCTGCCGGCCGGCCGGCGCCGATAAAAAATCGCAGTACAGACACTTGCGCAGGCAAAAGGGAATATGCAGATACAGCCCCATGGGCCCTTTAAAGGCCGCCGAAAGCATCCGTTCCTGTGTCATGTCTCTTTTGTGCGGCGACGCTTTTGGCAGCGGCCGCCGCGGATCCTTTCCTACTTTTTGTCGTCCAGCTTTAAAACGCTCATAAAGGCCTTCTGCGGGATCTCCACGTTTCCGATCTGACGCATCCGCTTCTTGCCTTCCTTCTGCTTCTCCAACAGCTTTTTCTTCCGGGTGATATCGCCGCCGTAGCACTTGGCCAGCACGTCCTTGCGCATGGCCTTCACCGTCTCCCGGGCGATGATCTTACCGCCCACGGCGGCCTGGATCGGAATCTCAAACAGATGCCGCGGGATTTCCTCCTTGAGCTTCTCGCACATTTTCCTGCCCCGCTCATAGGCGCTCCCGGCGTACACGATAAAGGACAGCGCGTCCACCTCCTCCCGGTTCACCAGAATATCCAGCTTCACCAGTTCGGAGCGTTCGTAGCCCTTGATCTCATAATCAAAGGAGGCGTAGCCCCGGGAACGGGACTTGAGCGCGTCGAAAAAGTCGTAAATGATTTCGTTCAGCGGCAGCTCATAGCGCAGAAGCGCCCGGGTTTCCTCCATATATTCCATGCCCAGATAGCGCCCCCGGCGCTCCTGGCACAACTCCATGATCGGGCCGATAAATTCCGTGGTCACCATGATCTCGGCGCTGACAATGGGCTCCTCCATATATTCTATGACTGCCGGATCGGGCAGATTGGAGGGATTGGTCAGTTCAACCACCTCGCCGTTTAACTGATGGACACGGTAGACCACGCCGGGCGCAGTGGTCACCAGATCCAGACCGTATTCCCGCTCCAGTCTCTCCTGGATGATCTCCAGATGCAAAAGTCCCAAAAAGCCGCAGCGGAACCCAAAGCCCAGCGCAACGGAAGTTTCCGGCTCATAGAACAGGGAAGCGTCGTTTAACTGCAGCTTTTCCAGCGCATCCCGCAGATCCGGATATTTCGCCCCATCCGCCGGATACATACCGCAGTAGACCATGGGATTGACCTTTTTATAGCCGGGCAGCGGCTTGTCGCAGGGCCTGTCCGCATCGGTGACGGTATCTCCCACCCGCGTATCCTTCACATTCTTGATGGAAGCCGTCAGATACCCCACCATACCGGCGGAAAGCTCCTCGCAGGGGATAAACTGACCCGCGCCGAAATATCCCACCTCCACCACCTCAAAGCAGGCTCCGGTGGCCATCATGCGCACCTTCGTTCCCTTTCGCACCCGGCCCTCCATCACCCGGAAAAATACGATGACGCCCTTATAGGGATCGTAGACGGAATCAAAAATCAGCGCCTGCAGCGGGTTTTGCGCACTGCCGCCGGGGGCGGGGATCTTTTTTACGATCTGCTCCAGCACATCTTCAATGTGAATCCCGTTCTTGGCCGAAATCAGCGGCGCGTCCTCCGCTTCCAGGCCGATCACATCCTCGATCTCCTCGATGACCCGTTCCGGCTGGGCACTGGGCAGATCGATTTTATTGATCACCGGGAATACCTCCAGATTGTGATCCAGCGCCAGGTAGACATTGGCCAGCGTCTGGGCCTCTATGCCCTGGGCCGCGTCCACCACCAGCACCGCGCCGTCGCAGGCGGCCAGCGAACGGCTGACCTCATAGTTAAAATCCACGTGTCCCGGCGTGTCGATGAGGTTAAAGATATATTCTTCCCCGTTTTTCGCCTTATAAATGGTGCGCACCGCCTGGGACTTGATGGTGATGCCCCGCTCCCGCTCCAGTTCCATATTGTCCAGGATCTGATCCTGCATTTCCCGGCTGGTTAAGAGCCCCGTCTTTTCTATGATTCTGTCCGCCAGCGTCGATTTCCCGTGATCGATGTGGGCGATGATACAAAAATTTCTGATATTGCTCTGGTTTATCTGGGCCATTGCTTCCCTCCTGTCAGGACGGACGGGATAATGGAAAATCCCCCGGTTTCCGCCATATTCCAGTATAGCAAAGCCGGAGGGGACGGTCAACCACTATACCCGAAATCTACGCCGGACAACTCCATATCCAGCATCCGCGCCAGAGGGATACAGGCGTTATAGCACTCCTCATAGGTATTGTTCTGCGCTCCCATTTCAATCAGAAGACACCGGGGCTTTACGTGCATATTATAGCGGTAGCCCTTCAGATAGATCCGCCGGGTCAGGCCCGGATAATATTCGTTGCACAGCACCTGCAGCTGGAACGAAAACGCCAGATTGTCCGCAATGTTCTCATTCGGCAGATATTCAATATCTCCATGCCGTCTGGTGCGGGACAGTCCGTTAAAAAACATGAAGCGCGCCGTGGGTCTGCCGTCTATCTCGGTCACCAGTCTGGTATCCTGCGCCACCTCGTCCCGGTGCAGATCGATCACCACCTCGATGCCGGGATTCTGCTCCAGAAGCTCCTCCAAATCCGGCAGGGAATTATTGTAAGCGTAGTCCCGATCCTCCACGTCATACTGTCCCATGTGATGCAGCACGCCATAGCCGTACTGCTCCCTGAGAATCTGGGCCAGCACCTCTCCCACTCCCAAAATGGTGGTGCTGGCGTCTCCCGGGACGGAGTCGGCAAAGCCCTCCTGGGAATGGGTGTGATAAATCAGGATCTGCGGCCCGCTGTCCTGCTTTTTTTCGATGGAAAGATCGGGGGAAAGCAGCGCCTGCAAATTCAGCTGGCTCTCGTCTATGGCCGTTCCGGCGTCCACCGCGTAAAACTCCTTTACCAGCGCGTCGTATTTTTGAAACGACTCCCACTGATAGCTCATTGACTTCTCCGTTTTCCCGGCCGTCTGTCCGCCGCCAACGCCTTCCCGGACGGTCTGCTGTCCGTTTTGATCCTCCATTTTTTTCTCATTCGTCCCCTTTGCCAGCGCATTCTCCTCCCACAGCCGTTCCTCCAGTCCCTTTTCCACCTGTAGCCTGCCGGTGAAGTTCTCCTGTGCCTGCGCCGTTTCCGCCGCCGGGCCGCTTTGGTCTGCATTTGCCCCTTCGGCCCGTATGATCTCCCGGCAGGTATCCGGGCTTTCCTCCATCCATACGGGCGGTCTCTGTCCGAGAAGAAAGTAAAGCAGCGGAAACTGCCGCGCCGTTCCTGTCCATAAAAAGTCAAAACGGGGAGACTGGGAAAAGGAAAGCGCCGGACACCAGAGGGAGATCATACTCTGCTGCGTTTGTTGCAGAAAGGCTGCGCCGATTCCGGCCCCCTGTCCCAACAGCCAAACCGTCAGTATGCAAAGGGCCAGTGCCGCAGCGCCGCCCCGGTATGCACTTTTCCTGATTTTGTCCCTTTTCCCCATGGGAAAATATATGCGTGCGGCCGTTTCGTTTATGTCTGACCTGCGGACGGGAGCTTTTCCATATTGAGGGCAAGGTTGATCCCCTCGGATACCGTAAAACTCAGCCGTTTGATGGTCTCGTCGATGTCCTTGCTGGTCACGTACATATTGTTCAGCTCCGACACCGCCCCCGGGTGCTCCCGCGCGCCGATGATCTGTAGTCCGCTGTCCTTTTCCATCCGTTCCAGCGCATCTCCCACGATAGTGGCCGCGTCCACCACGGTGGGCACGCCGATGGCAATGACCGGGACGCCCAGGCTGTCCTTGGTCAGCGCATTTCGGTGGTTGCCCACTCCAGAACCCGGATAAATGCCGGACGTGGACACCTGTATGGTACGGTTCAGCCGCCGGGTGCTGCGCGCCGCCAGCGCATCCACCGCAATGAGGAAATCCGGTTTTGTCTCCTTTACAATGCCGTGTACGATCTCCGCGCTCTCCATCCCGGTCCGCGCCATGACGCCCGGCACAATACAGCTGATGCGGTGCATTTCCTCCCGGTTATAGGCCGCCGGCCCGAACTCCATCACCACGTGCCGGTTCACAAACAGGTTATCCGCCACATGGGGCCCCAGGGAATCCGCCGTCACCTCCCGGTTGCCAAGCCCTACCACCAGCACCTGCCGCTCCTTTTTCACATCCGGCATGACCTCCCGCAGCAGGCGCGCCAGCTCCACGGAAACCTCCCGGTGATAGCCCTCGTCCTGCTCCGTCAGTGCAGGCGCTTCCAGTGTGATATAGGTTCCCAGCGGCTTTCCCATTATCCTGGCGCCGTTTTTTGTCTCGATCCGCACCCGCGTAATGCGGATGCCGCTTTCTTCCCGGTTCTCCTCCTCCAGCACCACGCCATGGATCTCCCCGCCGCGCCCTTCGATCCGTTCCCTGTCCTCCAGCGCCAGATCCGTCCGTACCGCAAAACTGCTCATTTTTTCCTCCTCCGCTTCAAATCCGCTCCGGCTGCGGTTTTACCCTATTATATGCAGACACAGTATTCCTAGTTTTTTGCAAAAATAAACAAAATATGTATTGACAGAAACCTTTTGATCCCCTAGAATACATATGTATGTTTACATTAGAACGTCCGTGTCCGGCTTTAATGAAACAGATTTTGAGATCCGCCCGGGCGGATCTGGCATAAGATTGTGTAATGGAGGTAGCATCGTGGCAAACATTAAATCCGCCAAGAAAAGAATCCTGGTCAACAGAACCAAGGCCGAGAGGAACAAATCTATCAAGTCCTCTGTGAAGACATCGATCAAGAAAGTCCGCGTCGCCATTGAGGCAAAGGACAAAGAGGCCGCGCAGGCCGCTCTGATCGCGGCAACCGCCACCATCGACAAGGCGGCTTCCAAGGGCGTTTTCCACAAGAATACCGCTTCCCGGAAGGTTTCCCGTCTGGCGAAAGCGGTCAATGAGATCGCTTAACAAAAGAGAAAAAAAGCCCCGGCTCCTGGTATCCCAGGAACCGGGACTTTTTCGTTTTTGAAATGCAAACCCGCCTTTTACAGCCTTATCCGTCTTCCTTCTCAAACGCCTGGATCAGCGCCCAGACATAGGGCGCGCCGAAGCAGCACAGGCTCTTGGGCCCCGTGATCGTGTGCGCCGTATCGGCCGCCAGCTTTTGCAGGGCGTTTTCAATGGTGGCGCGGGTGATGGACTTGGATCTGCGGTCCACAAACACTTCCCCGCCCCGGATCGTATAGGTAAAGGGCAGTTTTTTAGCCGTATAAAAGGTTTCTCCCTGGCGGGCCAGCAGCATAGCCCAGAAGCGATCTATCTCCATGGCATTTCTCCGTCTTTTCAATAAGCGTACTGGCTGTTATACAGCTTTGCGTAAAATCCGTTCTTCTTCAGCAGAGTTTCGTGATTTCCCTGTTCGATAATCTGACCGTCCTTCATGACCAGAATGGTATCCGCGCTGCGGATGGTGGACAGCCTGTGGGCGACGATAAAGCTGGTGCGTCCCTCCATCAGTTTGGCAAAGGCGTTCTGGATCTTGAGTTCTGTGCGGGTGTCAATGGAAGACGTGGCCTCGTCCAGAATCAGCATGGGCGGCCGGCACAGCATGATGCGGGTGATGCACAAAAGCTGTTTCTGTCCCTGGGAAAGACTGCCCCCGTCCTCCCCGATGACGGTATCATAGCCGTCCGGCAGACGCATGATGAAGCTGTGCGCATGGCAGGCGCGCGCCGCCGCCACCACCTCCTCCTGCGTGGCGTCCGGCTTCCCAATCGCAATGTTGTCCCGGATGGTTCCGCTGCGCAGCCAGGTTTCCTGCAGCACCATGCCGTATCCGGCGCGCAGGCTCTTGCGGGTCAGATCCCGGATATCGGTATCCTCCACCAAAATAGCGCCGTCCGTCACATCGTAAAAACGCATCAGCAGGTTGATAACCGTGGTCTTGCCGCATCCCGTAGGCCCCACTATCGCGATTCGCTGACCGGGCTTTACGGCAAGATGGAACCCCTCGATGAGTCTCTGATTTGGCAGATAGGAAAAAGACACATCTTTCAGATCCACCTTTCCTTTCACATCCGAAAGCCGTATTGCATCCGGCTTTTCCGGTATCTGCGGCGTCTCCTCAATCAGATCGAAAACCCTTCCCGCACAGGCGATGGCGTTCTGCAGTTCTGTCACCACTCCGGAAATCTCGTTAAAGGGCTTGGTATACTGGTTGGCATAGCTGAGAAAGCTGGCCAGCTGTCCCACGCTCAAATGACCGGAAATGGCGGCCAGCGCGCCGGTGACGCCCACGCCGGTATAGACCAGGCTGTTGACAAAACGGGTGGACGGATTGGTGATGGAGGAAAAGAAAATGGCCCGCAGGGAACACTTCTGCAGCCTGCCGTTGATCTCATCGAAACGCTCCAGCGCCTCCCGCTCGTGGGAAAAGGCCTGCACCACCTTCTGATTTCCTATCATCTCGTCGATCAGCGCCGTCTGCTCCCCTCTCGTCTCGGACTGCAGCCGGAACATGGTGAAGGTGCGCTTTGCAATGAACGACGCCACAAACAGGGAAATGGGCGTGACCAGAAGAACCACCAGCGTGATCCCTGCGTTGACGCTGAGCATGAAGCACAGCGTTCCCAAAATGGTAATGACCCCCGAAAAAAGCTGGGTGAACCCCATCAGCAGACCGTCCGCGAACTGATCCACGTCCGCGATGACCCGGCTGACAATCTCTCCCTGGGGATGGCTGTCCAGAAAGCCCAAAGGCAGAATTTCCAGCTTCCGGAACGCTTCATTCCGGATATCCCGCACGATCTGATAGGTCATTTTATTGTTACAGACGTTTAGGATCCACTGGGCCAGCGCGGTCACGGCGATAACGGCCCCCATTTTCCAGAGCACTCCGGACAGGGCCGCAAAGTCCACCCGGCCTGCTTCCACAATACAGTCCACCGCGTCTCCGATGAGCAGGGGCAGATAGAGGGTGGACGCCACCGTGACAGAGGCCAGCACCACGGAAAGCCCCAGGAAAAACCAATAGCGCCGGATATAGAAAAGCACCTTTTTTATCGTCTCTTTTTGACTGGAATCCACTTTACGCATTGCCGCCTGCCTCCTTCCCCGCCACGCTTTCATCGAACTGGGAATGATAGATCTCCTGATATACCGGACAGGTCTGCAAAAGCTCCCGGTGCGTCCCCATCCCGACGACCTGCCCGTCGTCCAGCACCAGAATCTGATCCGCGTGCTGAATGGAGGAGGTTCTCTGGGAAACCAAAAACACAATGGGCTTTTGCTCCATCTGGCGCAGGGCCCGGCGCAGCGCCGCATCGGTGGCAAAATCCAGCGCGGAGGAACTGTCGTCCAGAATCAGAATCTGCGGATCCCGCACCAGGGCGCGGGCAATGGTGAGCCGCTGGCGCTGTCCGCCGGACAGATTCCTGCCCCCGGCCGCCACGGCACTCTGCAGCCCCTCTGCCTTATTGCGGACAATTTCCTCCGCCTGGGCAATCTGAAGCGCCCTCCAAATCTCCTGCTGCGTGGCGTCCGCCTTTCCCCACCGCAGATTCTCCTCGATGGTCCCGCAAAACAGCGCCGCCTTCTGCGGAACGATGCCGATCTTTTGCCGCAGTGTCTGCACTTCGTAGGCCCGCACATCCACGCCGTCCACATAGACGGTTCCCTTGGTCGCATCATAAAACCGGGGGATCAGATTCACAAGGCTGGATTTTCCGGAACCGGTGCCGCCGATGATGCCGATGGTCTGCCCGGCCTTTGCCGTAAAGCTGATATCCGTCAGGGCCTCGCTGCCCCCGCCTGCGTACGTCAGACACACGTGGTCGAACCGCACGCTGTGCTCTCCCGTCCTTTCCGGATCCGCCCCTGTCCTGCCGCTCTCTGTTTCCAGACTGTTTTTCATTTCAAACACGCTCTGGATCCGGTTGCCGCAGGCGATGGCACGGGTCACGGTGATAATCAGATTGGCCAGCTTCACCAGCTCCACCAGAATCTGGGACATATAGTTCACCAGCGCCACCACCTGGCCCTGGGTCAGAACGCCCGCTTCCACCCGCAGCGCGCCGGTATACAACAGGACGATGACGGCGCCGTTGACGATGACATAGGTGACAGGATTCATCAGTCCCGAAATCCGTCCCACAAACTTCTGCAGATCGGTCAGCTTCTGGTTTTCTTCCTGAAAATGGGCCAGTTCCTCCTCCTCTTTATTGAACGCGCGGATCACCCGGACGCCGGTGAGGTTTTCCCGGGTCAGTCCCAGCACTCTGTCCAGGGCGGCCTGCACCTTCCGGTACATGGGAATGGTCCAGAGCATGATGCCAAATACCACCACCGACAACAGCGGGATCGTCACCACAAAGGCAAACGCCGCCTGCACATCCACCGTAAAGGCCATGATCATGGCGCCGAACACAATGAAGGGGGAACGCAGAAACAGGCGCAGAACCAGATTGACCCCGGACTGCACCTGATTGACATCGCTGGTCATGCGGGTGATCAGCGTAGACGTGCCCGCCCGATCCATTTCCGCATAGGACAGACTCTGGATATGGGAAAACAGCGCATGGCGCAGCCTGGCGGAAAACCCGGTGGCGGCTTTTGCCGCAAAGAACTGGGCCGTGATGGAGCACACGAGCCCGATAGCGCCCAGCGCCACCAAAATCAGGCACATACGCACAATATAGCCCCTGTCGCCTTCCGCAATACCCGTGTCGATGATCGCCGCCATCACCAGCGGCACGAACAGTTCAAACAGCGCCTCCAGCATTTTAAACAGCGGCGCCAGAACGGTTTCCTTTTCATAGCCCTTTAAAAAAATCAGAAGTTTCCTCATTGCTTCTCCTCTTTTTCATGCCTCCTCCAGCAGGGCCGGAAGCTGGGTCAGATCGCGGATTTCATAGTCCGGCCGCAGGTTGGTTTCATTCTTTTCCCCATCGGGATTGAACCAGCAGGAGACAATCCCCGCGTTTACCGCGCCCAGAATATCGGAGGTCAGAGAGTCTCCCACCAAAAGCACCTCTCCGGGAGAAAGGGGCTTATGGATCCGGGAAAAACAGGCGTCAAAAAACGCCTTCTGGGGCTTTTGGAAACCAAGCTCCTCCGAAGCAAAGCAGTCCGTCATAAAGCCGTCGATTCCGGCCAGTTTAAGCCGGTTTTTCTGCACCTGTGCAAACCCGTTGGTCACCACATACAAAGGGAGACGGCAGGACAACTGCGCCAGCACCTCCCGGGCGTGCGGGATCAGCGTATGTCCCTGGGCCAGAAAACCCTCGTAGCGCTGCTCCACGGCTACACTGTCACTCTCTATGCCAAGGGCCAAAAAAAGCTGGGCAAACCGCCGGTTCCGGATATCCTGCTTTTGAATCTCGCCGCGTTCAAACGCCTTCCAGAGCCCGTCGTTGATGGCACTGTAAAGGCGATAGCCCTCCTGGGTCGCCGCCAGTCCGGCCCAGTCCATAGCACTCCGATACGCCTCCCGTTCCGCCGCGTGAAAATCCAGGAAGGTGCCGTCCATATCCAGAAAAAGCGCCCGGTACCGCATCGTTCTCCTCCGTTTTTTGCGGACGCCTGCTCACCGTCCGAGTATCCGTTCGTAACCATAGGGCAGGGGTCGGGAAAGCAGATCCGGCCACCGGCTCTGCTTTTGGGCATCGCCCTCTGCCTGCCAGTTGGGGCAGTCCCGCTGTCCGCATCCGGCGCAGACTCCCTGACAAACTGTCTTTTCATCCCGGGTCAGTTCTACAAAAAACACCACGCTTTTTTTGGGTACGAGACATAGGGCCCGGTTACAGACCACCTCCGTTTGTCCCAGCAGAGCGGGCGCCGTTTTCATGGCCTCCAGCGGATATTCCTCCTGCGAACCATAAAAACAGTACCGCGCAGGATACAGTCCCTCCCGTTCCCCAAGCAGCCGGTTCATCCGGGGATAACAGGAGAGCAAAAGCTCCCCGGCCAGCGCCTCGGCCATATAACATTCCAGCAGGGCGTCCCGGCGCATATAGTGTTCCTGCAGTTCATCCACACCCGCTCCAAGCGTCATGACAACGCTTGCCAGAGCAGGCTTCTGCGTCACAGCGTCCGCTTTCTGCATGACATACCAGAACCCGGCCCGGCCGGACACGGCCTGCCACAGATCGGCCGCTACCTGCGCCATGGCCGCCTTTTCCTGCGCCGGAAAATGGTATTTTTTGCGGACGGATTCTGTAAAGGCTTCCGTTACTTCCACAAAAAGGCTGTTTTTCTCAGATTTCAATGGTATACTCCGCCTCAAATACGTCTCCCGCTCCCAGCGCGTTGCCCCACTCCCGCTCCTGCAGGCTTCCCGTGAAGTTCTCCCGGTCGCAGCGTCCGTACCAGGGTTCAATACAGACAAAGGGCGCGGCCTTATGGGGCACGGACCACACCCCGAACACCGGCGCCGAAAAACGCACCGTCACATAGGGTTGTCCGTCCGGCCTGCACAGGCTGACCCGGTGCGCCTGATGGTTCTCAAACACCAGCGCGTCATGGTCAAACAGATCCGCCGTAATCGGCATCCGCCCGTTCTCCAGCGCATAGGGCACCAGCCGTTCCGAAGCCAGTCCGCCTTCTCCCAGCATCCGGCTGACGATCTCTTTCTCCGCGTCAAAGGCCAGGTAATAGTCCGACTGCTGCTCTCCTTCTTCCAGTGGGCAGCAAAAGGCGGGATGTCCGCCGATGGAAAAATACATGGTTTCCTTTCCCTTATTCTTCACCCGCCAAAACACGTGTACCGTGCGTTCCTCCAGCCGGTAGCCGATTTCCAGCCGGAACGGAAAAGGGAAAACGCGCATGGTTTCCTCATTGGAATCCAGGCCGAACCAGATCTCCGTCTGGGTCACCCGGATCCGCTCAAATTTCATGTCCCGGGCAAAACCGTGCTGGGGCAGGCTGTAGACGCGCCCGTTGTAACGGCTCTCCTCATTCCGGTACTTCCCCACCACCGGAAACAGCACCGGGGACGTGCGCTTCCAAAAGGCCGGATCCGCGCGCCACATATATTCCCTGCCGGTTCTGCAGTCCTTTAAGGACTGCAGCTCCGCCCCGCGGGACGTGATCAGCGCCGCCAGATCGCCGCTCTTGATCGTATAAATGCCCATTTGCTTTTCTCCTTCTTATTTCCGTACCACCCGAAACAGCAGATACCCAAACAGGGCGCCAAGGCAGTTGAGAAAAATATCGTCCACGTCGAACGCCCCGAAGCCGGTAACAAGCTGAAACAGTTCTATCCCACATACCAGAAAGAGGGCATTGAGCGCAAGCACCCACCAGCGCCGGCATTCTTCCTGCAGCAGGGGCATAAAAAAGCCGTAGGGGACAAAACAGACAACGTTCCCGAACAGATTTTCAAAGCTGTTGAGCCGCCCCCAGTAGCGGATATACATTTTTATCGTTTTGAACGGTGTGAAGTTCGCGGTACGCAGCCCCCTTGCTATCACACGCCCTTCCCAGCCGGCCGAGATCTCTGCAAGTTGGGAAAAGGAATATTTAAATACGATTACCCGAATCAGCAGAAGCAGATAGAGAAAGAAAATCCCCTTGAGAATGCGTTTTTCCTTCTCACTCTCCTGTCGGCAGGCCGGGCTGCGCTCTGCCCTCATCCCACCTCCCAGGGATTGGGCTCCCCTTTGGAAAACCGCACACAGCCGTCGAGGGAATCCCGGATGACCGTCTTTACCTCGTTATCGGTATAAAAGGCCATATGGTGGGATACCGTCACATTGGGGAAACTGCGCAGCAGTGAAAGCTGCCTGTTTGTCAGAATATCGTTTTTGTGATCATAATAGTACAGCCCAAATTCCTTTTCCACCACATCCAGGGCCGCCGCTCCCACTTTTTTTTGCTCCACGGCGTCAATCAGCGCATCCGAATCTATGAGCGCGCCCCGGGCCGTATTGACCAGCACCACGCCGTCCTTCATCTGCCGGATGGTCGAGGCGTTGATCAGATGGTAATTTTCCTCCGTCAGCGGCATATGCAGCGTGATCACATCCGCCTGCTTCCAGATTTCCTCCAGGGGCACATAGACGGCCCGCTCTTTTACCGCCTCATTTTCATACAAATCACAGGCCAGGATCCGGCAGCCGAAACCGGACAGATTCTCAATCACGGTCCGTCCGATGCGGCCGGTGCCGATAACGCCCACCGTCAGATCCTTCAGTTCCCTTCCCTGGATACCGGAAAGCGTATAGTCCTGCAGCTGCGTCCTTTGCATAATCTGCTTCATCCGCCGGATGCTCATGAGGATCAGCATCACCGTATAATCCGCCACACCGTTGGGGCCATAGGGCGCGTTCCCCACACGGATGCCGTACTCCTTCGCCGCCTTCAGATCGATATGATCGTAGCCGATGGTACGCGTCACCAGATATTTCACTCCCAGGGCGGCAAACCTTGCCATCAGCTCCCGGTCAATGGGGGAAGTGATAATGTCCACGCACAGACAGCCCTGCGCCAAAGACGCGTTGTCCAGATCCGGCGCATCCGGGCAGGTCACCAGCGTTACGCCCAGTTCCTTTGCGTAATAGGAAAACCACTCCGTCTCGTCAAAGGGCCGCATATTATAAACCGCTACTTTGATTTCCATTTTCTATCTCCTTTTTGTCCTCCTCCGTCAGACGGCGGAAGCGATTGAAGCCGTTTGCTAAAATCCGGGCGCTGTCCACAGTGGTGGAAAAGAATCCGGCCTGATACATACTCACCAAAATGATCCCCACCGGGACGGCGATGATCATTCCAAAAACCCCTCCGGACCGGTATCCGATATAGAGCAAAAACAGGGTCGGCAGCGCCGGCAGGCCGACGGAATCCCCCACGATTTTGGGCTGGATGATCTGGCGTGCCAGCTGTCCCAGGCACCAGAGGATCAACAGGCCCACGGCCATCTTGTAATTTCCGCCCAATATCCGGATGACGGCCCAGGGGATCAGCACCGCGCCCGTCCCAAAGACCGGGAAGAAATCCAGTACCGCAATGCCCAGGGAAATAAAGGCAGCATACCGCACCCGCAGAACCAGAAAGCCCGCCAGAAGAAGCAGATACATCCAGACTTCGATCTTGATCTGCGCCTTGAAATAACCGCCTACCGCCCGCACCAGTCCCCGGTACAGCACCAGCCATCTTTCCCGGATCCCCTCCGGAATATGGGTTCTGAACGCGCGCAGCACTTCCTCTCTCTGGGCCACAAAAAAGTAGGCGGAAAGGAGACACATAATCAGGCCGATAAAGGCCGCCGGAATATTTTTGGCGATGCTTCCCACCGCGTTCATGGTGGGACTGCTCAGCCCGTCGGTGAGATTGTCAAAAAGATCGCCGAAGGACTCTGACAGACTGACGGCCGTATCCTGCAGCTGCACCGGAAGATACCGCGCGATGTTTTCCAGCGCCCGCGCCGCATGGGAAATATCCTCCTGCATGGAGCGCCAGACCTCCGGCAGCTCCTGTATAAAGCCCCAGCCCTCCCGGATCAGAAGACTGAGTCCCAGATAGCCGGCGCAAGATACCAGCCCGATGACCGCCACAATAACGATGGCGGAGCCGGCCTTTCTTTTGATTTTGAGTTTTTCATCCAAGAACCGCACCAGCGGATTGGCGATGGCGGCGATGATCCAACCGATCACAAACGGCATGAAAAAGCCAATGAGACGGGGCAGCAAAAAGACGGCAAGCAAAAGCAGGACCGCAGCCGTCAAAAGGTTGACTAAGGCCTTGATATACTTTTTACCCGATTCCTTCATTTTCGGCCCCCTCTCCGGACAGCAGGCCGTCCAGCAGGCTGTAAATCTCCTCCCGTCCCTGTTTTGTCAGAGAGGAAAACGGCAGGATCACCGTATCCTGGCGGGCCTGCAGACCGTCCCGGATCAGTTTGATTTGTTTTGGGATCTGGCTGCGATTTATCTTGTCCAGCTTGGTGGCAATCAGAACAGGTTCGAAGCCGCTCTGCGTCATCCACTGATACATCTGCCTGTCGTCGGCCGACGGGGCGTGCCGGATGTCCACCAGCAAAAAAAACGCCTTTAGCTGCCGGGAACTGTGCAGATAGCGCTCCACCATCCGCCCCCACTGGGCCTTTACCTGTTGGCTGGCCCTGGTATAGCCGTATCCCGGCAGATCCACCAGATAAAATGCGTCGTTTACCTTATAATAGTTGATGGTCTGCGTCTTTCCCGGCTGGGCCGAAGTGCGGGCTAAGCTCTTGCGGTTCAAAATCGCATTGATAAGAGAAGACTTTCCCACATTGCTGCGCCCCGCAAAGGCCACCTCTAAAAGCGCGTTGTCAGGCAGCCTGCTGGTGACGCCGCACACCGTTTCCAGACAGACAGTTTTGATAATCATAACTATCCTTTCCCGTTTTGAGTATGCTCCCTTTCGGGAGAAAAGAACCCCGTTTTTAAAATTCGCCCTCTTTTTTTACAAGCGCGTGCGCTGCCACATCCTCCATCCGCTCCACGAACAGGATTTCCATTCCCGCTTTGATTTCGTCCGGGATCTCCTCCACATCCGGCCGGTTCTTCTCCGGCACCAGAACGGTCCGGATCCCCGCGGTCTTTGCCGCCAGCAGCTTCTCCTTCAGCCCGCCGATGGGAAGCACCCGCCCCCGCAGCGTGATCTCTCCGGTCATGGCCACGTCCGCGCGCACCGGAATCCGGGTCAGCGCCGACAACAGCGCCGTCGCCATCGTAATTCCCGCGGAAGGGCCGTCCTTGGGCACGGCGCCTTCGGGAATATGGATATGAAAATCGCTGTCCGAAAAGACCTTCTCCTCAATTCCGTACTGGGACGCCACACTGCGGATATAGCTGACGCCGGCCATTGCGGACTCCTTCATCACGTCGCCCAGCTGTCCCGTCAGCTCCAGTTCTCCCTTTCCGGGCATGACGTTCACTTCCACCTGCAGCGTCTCGCCCCCTACGCTGGTCCAGGCCAGACCGCGGACCACGCCCACCTCGTCCGTCCGGTTGGCGGGCAGGGACAGGTATTTGCGTTTGCCCAGATACCGCGTCAGATTGCGCGCCGTGATATGCACCGCATCCTTTTTCTCCTTCAAAAGCTCCCTGGCCGCCTTCCGGCACAGTTCGCCGATCTTGCGCTCCAGTTCCCGCACGCCCGCCTCCCGGGTATAGGAAGCGATGATCTCGCGCAGGGCGCTGTCGCTGACAGTGAGCCTGCCGTCTGAAAGCCCGTTTTTTTCCAGCTGTTTTCCCAGCAGATGCTCTTTGGCAATGTGGAATTTTTCATTGGCCGTATAGCTGGTGACCTCGATCACCTCCATGCGGTCCAGAAGCGGCCTGGGGATCGTCTCCGTGCTGTTGGCCGTGGCGATAAAGAGCACCCCGGAAAGATCCAGCGGCAGTTCCAGATAATGATCCCTAAACCGCGCGTTCTGTTCCCCATCCAGCACCTCCAGAAGGGCCGAGGAAACGTCTCCCCGATAATCCCCAGACACCTTATCCACCTCGTCCAGCAGCATCAGCGGGTTTTTCACGCCGGCCTGCTGCAGGGCGCCCGCGATCCGGCCCGGCATGGCGCCGATATAAGTACGCCTGTGGCCGCGGATTTCCGCTTCGTCCCGCACGCCGCCCAGGCAGATCCGCACATACTTCTTGTTCAACGCTTCCGCCACGCTCTTTGCAATGGAGGTTTTGCCCGTACCGGGAGGCCCCACCAGACAGAGGATCGGGCCGTCTCCGCCCTTTGCCAGTGCGCGCACCGCCAGAAAGCCCAGCATCCGCTCCTTCACCTGCGCAAGGCCGTAATGATCCCGCTCCAGGATCCGTTCGGCGCGGTCTATGTCCGTATTGTCCCGGGTGGCCTTGTCCCAGGGCATCCCCAGAAGCGTTTCCACATACGTGCGCTCCACGCTGTACTCCGCGCCTGCGTTTCCCAGCGTCTTCAGCCGCGCAATGTGCTTTCCGATTTCTTCCTTTATCTTCGCCGAGGCCTTCAGACCGGCCAGCTTTTCTTCCATCCGCGCCCAGTCGGCCTTATCGTCCTCCCCCAGCTCCTGCTGGATATAGCGCATCTGCTCCCGCAGAATATATTCTTTCTGATTTTTTTCCACCCGCTCTCTGACCTTCTGGGCGAGTTCGGCCCGGATCCTGGCGGCCTCCATTTCTTCCGTCAGGATCGCCGCCAGCACCTCGTAGCGCTCCGTCAGCCCTGCCGCGGCCAGCACCCGCTGTTTTTTCCGAAAATCCACGGGAAGGTTCTCTGCGATCTGATCCAGAAGCTGTCCCAGGCTGTCAATATCTCCCATGTGCCGCAGTAAGTTCCGGCCCGTTCTGGGATAGACAGTGCAGTACTGTGCAAACAGTTCCCGGATGCTTACGGCCATGGTGTCCTCCCGGATTTGCTCCGGCCTTTCTTCCCCGTACCGCTCCACCTGGGCCAGCAGGAAATCCTCCTCCTCCGACAGGGCGCACAGCACGCCGCGCTCCAGCCCTTCTACCATCACCCGCACCAGATTTTCGGGCAGACGGCTCATCTGCCGCACCCGGGCGATACAGCCGGCCGCGTATAAATCAAACAGCTTCGGGTCCTCCGTCTGCGCCTCTTTCTGGGCCGTCAGAAACACGGTCTGTTCCTCCGCCAGAGCCTTTTCTACCGCCCGGATGGATTTTTCGCGGCTCAAATCAAAATGTATCATCATGCCGGGCAGGATCACCATTTCCCGCAGCGCCACCGCCGGCATCCATTCTCTGTTTTCCATCTTTTCCCAACACTCCCCACCGGACGGCCCGACGGCGCCCGACGCGAACAAGCGCCGCCCGGCGGGCGGCGCTTTTCTCCTTTATTTTGCCTCCTTGAAACCGTCCAGAAGCCCTTGTTTTTCCTTCCGCACTACCATGGGCTGGCTCTTGCCCTCCACGGCCTGCTTCGTCACGATACACTGAGTGATCGTGGGATCGGAAGGAATCTGATACATAATGTCCATCATCGCCTTTTCCATGATGGAACGCAGACCCCTCGCGCCGGTCTTTCTCTCCAGCGCCAGATCGGCGATGGCCTCCACCGCTTCCTTTTCAAAGGTGAGCTTCACATGATCGTAACCGAACAGCTTCTGATACTGCTTCACCAGCGCGCTCTTTGGCTCTGTCAGAATGCGGATCAGCGCTTCCCGATCCAGCCCGTGCAGCCCCACGTTGATGGGCACGCGCCCCACGAACTCCGGTATCAGGCCATATTTCACCAGATCCTGCGGCGTCACCTGCGCATACAGCTCTCCCAGTTCCCGCTCCCTGCCGGAAGCAACCGGCGTGTTAAAGCCGATGCTCTTGCGATCCAGCCGTGTCTCTACAATGCGGTCGATCCCGTCGAAAGCGCCCCCGCAGATAAACAGAATATTGGTGGTGTCGATCTGGATCAGCTCCTGCTGCGGATGCTTGCGCCCGCCCTGGGGCGGAACGCTGGCCGTGGTGCCTTCGATGATCTTGAGGAGCGCCTGCTGCACCCCTTCCCCGGACACGTCCCTGGTGATGGATACATTTTCGCCCTTCTTGCTGATCTTGTCGATCTCATCAATATAGACGATACCCAGCTGCGCGCGCTCCACATCGTAATCCGCCGCCTGGATGAGCTTTAACAGGATATTCTCCACATCCTCGCCCACGTAGCCGGCCTCCGTCAGCGTTGTCGCGTCGGCAATCGCAAACGGTACGTTGATGATCTTTGCCAGTGTCTGCGCAATATAAGTCTTGCCGCATCCGGTGGGACCCAGCATGATGATATTGGATTTCTGAAGCTCCACATCGTCCTTATCATCCTTTGCCGTCACGCGCTTATAGTGGTTGTAGACCGCGACGGAAAGCACCTTTTTGGCCTCCTCCTGTCCCACCACGTACTCGTCAAGGAACTCCTTGATCTGTACCGGCTTCAACAGGTTGATTTTCCCGGCGTCCCGTTCCGGTTCTTCCTCGTCAAATCCTTCTTCTATGATCTCCGCACAGATGTCCACGCACTCGTCACAGATATAGACCCCGTCCGGGCCGGCGATCAGCCGGTGAACCTGATCCTGGGTCTTGTGGCAAAAGGAACATCTCACCTGATCCTCGGAATTTCTGCCTGCCATTCCATCATCCTGGCCGGGCCCGCCGCAGAAGGCCGGCCCACTGCCTTCCTTTCTTAATTCTGGGAATCTTCGTGGGAGGAAATCACCATGTCGATGATGCCGTACTCTTTGGCCTCCTCCGCCGTCTTCCAGTTGTCCCGCTCCGTATCGGCGGCAATTACCTCATATGCCTTCCCGGTATTCTCCGCCAGAAGGCGGTTCATCCGCTCCTTGATTCGCAGAATATGCTTCGCGTTGATCTCAATATCCGTCGCCTGCCCCTGCGCGCCGCCCAGAGGCTGATGGATCATGATCTCGGCATTGGGAAGCGCCATCCGCTTTCCTTTCGTGCCGCCCGCCAGCAGAAACGCGCCCATGCTGGCCGCCATCCCGATACAGATTGTGGACACATCGCATTTAATATATTTCATCGTATCGTAAATCGCCATGCCCGCGGAAATAGAACCCCCGGGGCTGTTGATATACAGATGAATGTCTTTCTCCGGATCCTCGGATTCCAGGAAAAGAAGCTGCGCCACCACCAGACTGGCGGTCACGTCGTTGACCTCCTCTCCCAAAAAAATGATCCTTTCCTTTAATAACCTGGAATAAATATCGTAAGAACGCTCTCCACGACTGGTCTGTTCAATGACATAGGGCACTAAGCTCATCGTATGACCTCCTTATTTTTCAACAGCCTGGCTGACCACAAATTCAGAAGCCTTCTTCACCGCCAGATCCTCCAGGATCTGCTTCTTTCCGTTCTCGCCCATGATCTCTTTCACCTTATCGGCTTCCATCTGGTACATCTCGGCCATTCTGGCCACCTCGGCCTCATAGTCCTCCTCGGACGCCTCGATGTTTTCTGCGGCCACAACCGCCTCCAGCACCAGTCTGGACTTGATCCTGCGCTCCGCCTGCGGCTTCATCTGTTCTACCATACTCTCATAGGTCTGTCCGGTGAACTGGAAGTACTGATCCATGGTCAGACCCTGCATCTGCATCCGCTGCGCAAAGTCATCCACCATCTGACGCTGCTGTGTCTCCACCATGGCGTCCGGAATTTCCATCTTCGCGTCCGCGATAATGGCGTCGATAACCGCGTCCTCTTTGGCGTTTTTGGCTTCTTCCGTCTTCTTTTCTTCCAGTTTCTTACGGATATCCGCTTTATATTCCTCCAGCGTGTCAAATTCGGAAACCTCTCCCGCGAACTCATCGTCCAGCTCAGGAAGCTGCTTCTCCTTGATTTCCTTGATCACGACCTGAAAGACGGCAGGCTTGCCCGCCAGCTCCTTGGCCTGATAATCTTCGGGGAACGTCACGTTCACCTCGCAGGTATCCCCTGCATTCCTGCCGATGAGCTGTTCTTCAAAGGTATCGATGAAGGAATGGGAACCGATGGTCAGGCTGTAGTTCTCTCCCTTGCCGCCCTCAAATGCGACGCCGTCCACAAAGCCCTCAAAGTCGATGACCGCAACATCGCCGTCTGCGACGGGACGTCCTTCCACCGTGATCATCCGGGCATTGTTCTCCTGCTGTCTCTTTAAGTCTTCCTCGATCTCCTCATCCGTCACGCTGATCTGGGCCTTTTCCACCTCGATACCCTTGTATGCGCCCAGCGTCACTTCCGGCTTGAGCGCCACCTCCGCCGAAAAGATAAAGGGCTTGCCTTCCCCGATCTGCACCACATCTATCTTGGGCGAGGACACGATGGTTTCCGTGCATTCCTCCAGCGCCTTTTCGTAGGCGTCCGGAATGAGGGAGTTGGCCGCGTCCTCATAAAAAACGCCCGCGCCGTACATCTTTTCGATCATCTTCATGGGCACCTTGCCCTTACGGAAACCGGGCACGTTAAAGCGGTTTTTATTCTTCCGGTATGCTTCCTCCATCGCTTTGGCAAAATCCTCTGCGGAAACTTCAATGGTCAGCTTCGCCATGTTTTTTTCAAGCTTTTCAACCTGTAAACTCATTTTTATTCCTCCTCGTATTTCTTCCCATACGCCCGCGCAGGGCGGCAAAAGGGCGTACCCACAGTCATTGTACGATTATAGCATACCTATTTTAAAAATTCCAGTGTTTTTCTATTTCTTTCCTATTCTTCTTCACGGCACGCCGTTTTACACCGCCGCTGCCGCAAATGCCATCTTTCTCATTTGCCATTAACTACCATAATAATAAAAAAATCGACGTGCATACTAAGACCAAGATAAGTCACGACGAAGCGCGAACCGGTTATGGGCGTCTGCAGAGCCGCAGTAGAAGGTAAGCGCAGGTCGGCGCGCTTATCTGCGGCACAGGCCAACCGGCTGTGACGAAAAAAAACGTAAGTTTGGAGGTGAATGACAATGGCAAATTCTTCTAGGACCAATAGAGTGGAGGTTCCCGAGGCGAAGGCCGCTCTGGACAAGTTCAAGACCGAGATCGCTTCTGAGCTGGGCGTGAACCTGAAGGAAGGTTACAACGGTGACCTGACTTCCAAGGAGGCCGGTTCCATCGGCGGCGAAATGGTTCGCCGTATGATCAAGAAGCAGGAAGAGGAAATGAACAAATAACCTCTGCAAAAAAACGGACGGCTCTCTTTATAAAGGGCCGTTTGCCAAGAAGGGAGGCTGCCGCATAGCGGCAGCCCCTTTTTGACGTCCGGGCGGATCCGCGCTGGCGCATCCCCCGGCCCGGTTCACGCCGTTGGAGAGGCCTTCCGCTCCCTGTGTTCTTCCGCCAGCCGGTGAATGACATCCCGGCGGGTCACAATCCCGATGAACACGCACTCATCGTCCACCACGGGCACAAAATTCTGCACGGTCACCTTTTCCAGCAGCCCTTCTATATCCTCGTTGACATGAACGGGCTTGTTGTCATGGGCACGCTTTAACTCCATCACCGGAATGTCTTCCATTTTGCGCAGGCTGGGAAAATTCATCCGCTTTAAGCCCCACAGCACATCGCCGTCCGTAATCGTCCCAATATATTTGCCGTCTGCGGAAAGCAGGGGGACGGCGGCGTAGCCGTGATGCTCCATCTTTTCCAGCGCCTGCCTGAGCGTATCATCCGCAGAGACATACGCCACCTCCCGCTTAGGGGTCAGAAAAAATAATATATTCATCTCTTTCGTTCATACTACCTTTCATATACTATCTGCTGTGCCAGCCGCACCGCGTCCTGTTTTGACAACAACTGCTCCACTATTTCCAGTCCGAAGTCCACAGCGCATCCCATTCCCCGGCCCGTGATCACATTTCCATCCGTCTGAGCCGGGCTGTTCGTCACTTCGGCCCCTTCCAGATGGGAGGCAAAGGAAGGATAACAGGTGGCCTTTCTTCCTTTTAATATGCCGCGGTGACCGAAAATGGACGGCGCGGCGCAGATAGCTGCGATCCATTTGCCCGCCGCATAAAACCGATCCACCTGCTCCATCAGCGCATCGCACGCCTCCAGGTTTTCCGTGCCTGCTTTCCCCCCGGGCAGAACCAGCATATCGAAGGTCTCAAAGTCCACCTCTTTGAGCTTTGCGTCCATCCTGACATCAATTCCGTGGGAACCCGTCACAAATTCCGTATCGTCCACCGAAACCATCGTCACGCCGATCCCTGCGCGCCTGCACAGATCCACCACCGTCAGCGCCTCTATCTCCTCGTAGCCTGCTGCAAAAAAAACGCCTATCTTCGCCATATTTGGCTCCTTTCCCCTCTCTGCCTGCCTTCCATCGGCCGCGGTATAAGTCCGGCCTTTTTCCTTTCTTTTATCATATCAGATAACGGACATACAGAAAAGATACAAAATATGAATTATTTCTAAATATTTGGAAAATTTGGATATAATATGATACAATTAGCACAAAGAATAAGAAAGAAGGAGAAAGTATCGGACGGCCCGCTGCGCGCGCCGTCCCTTCGCCCGGAAAAATGGAAATCGAACGGAAATTTACCGTAAAGAAACTGCCTGAGAATCTGAATGGTTTTCCCTGCCGCTGCATTGAGCAGGCCTACTTAAACGTGGATCCGGTGATACGGATCCGCCGGCAGGACGATACGTACTTTCTGACCTACAAAGGCAGCGGCCTGCTGGCCCGCGAGGAATACAACCTTCCCTTAAACGCCGCCGCCTACGCCCATCTGCTCTCCAAGGCGGACGGCAATATCATCTCCAAAAAACGCTTCCTGATCCCGTTTGGGCCCTATACCATCGAACTGGATATCTTCGACGCTCCCTTCGCGCCGCTTATCATCGCGGAAGTGGAATTTCCCAATCTGGAGGAGGCGGACGCCTTTGTCCCGCCTGCCTGGTTTGATCGGGACGTAACACAGGATCCGGCCTACCACAACTCCAATTTGAGCCGCCGCAAATGCGGAGGAAAATGATCGCCGCTGGTATGTTCCGGGCGGGAGCCCGCAAGGAGAGCTCCCGTCATTCCAGCTTCCAGATATCCCGGTTGTATTCCGCCACTGTGCGGTCGGAGGAAAAGAAGCCCGCTTCCGCCACATTGACCAACATCATGCGCCGCCATTTTTCCCGGTCCTCATAGTCTGTAAGCATCCGATCCTTTACGGCGATATAATCCTCCAGATCCAGCAGCGTCATGTAGCGATCCCGCTCCAGGAGGGTTTCCCGCATCCGTCTCAGATTCTCCTCGTGCCCGACGGCCAGCGCCTGCCTGCCCGTGATAAAGTCCACCGTTTCTCTGACAGCCGCGCTTTTTTCGTAGCGGTCCCAGGGCGCATAGTCCCCTCTTTTTTCCCTCTCGCAAACCTGTTCGCAGGTCTGTCCGAACAGATAAATATTTTCCTCCCCCACCAGCCGGTATATCTCTGCGGTGGAACCGTCCAGGGTGCCCAGCGTAACGGCTCCGTTGAGCATCAGCTTCATGTTCGCCGTGCCGGAAGCCTCCTTGGAGGCCAGGGAAATCTGCTCCGAAATATCGCAGGCGGGAATCAGCTTTTCCGCATAACTGACATTATAGTTGCGCACCATGACCACCTTCATGAAATCCTTCACGTCCGGATCATGATTCACAATTTCCTGCAAAACCAAAATCAAATGAATAATATCCTGCGCTTCCACATAGGCGGTCGAAGCCTTTCCGCCAAATAAAAAGGTCAGCGGACGGGCCGGTCTTTTTCCGCCCTTGATTTCCAGATACTTGTGAATGATGTAAAGGGCGTTCAGCTGCTGTCTCTTGTATTCGTGTATGGGCTTGATCTGAATGTCGAAGACGGAAGCCGGATCGATCCTTTCCTTTTCCCGTTCCAGCACGCAGGCCGCCAGTTCTTCCTTCTTTTTTTGCTTCACGATCTCCAGCGCCGGCAGAAACGCCGCCAGCTGCTCGTCGGAAAGCTCCCGCAGTTTTTTCAGTTCCCCTGCGTCCGTCCGGTATCCTTTTCCGATGGTGTCATCGATCAGCGCCGCCAGTTCCCGGTTACAGCATAACAGCCAGCGCCGAAAGCTGATACCGTTTGTCTTATTGTTGAATTTTTGGGGATATATCTGATAAAAAGCGCGGAGCTGCTCCTGCTTTATCAGTTCCGTGTGGATCGCAGCCGG
Organism: uncultured Eisenbergiella sp.; assembly: GCA_947630215.1. GTDB lineage: Bacteria > Bacillota > Clostridia > Lachnospirales > Lachnospiraceae > Gallintestinimicrobium. Next base: position 31,374 of record CANRGX010000024.1, read on the forward strand.
GCCGTTGACGGAAAAACCGTAGTGGATGGCCAGGTTTGCCATATGGACAAAGCCATTTTCGTCGATAATCTGCACCGCAGGATCGGCATACCGCGCCGCCACCCGATCCGACAGGGCACAGAGAATGGGCACCAACTGGGGGACGGCCTTTTTCAGCCACTCCATGGGCCATTTTTCCGGCGTCTCTACCAGAATGGTATGGTTGGTATAGGCGCAGGTCCTCTGCACCACCTCTGCGGCCTCGTCCAGCGTAAAGGCCTTCTTTTCAATCAAAATACGGATCAGCTCCGGGATGACCAGGGCCGGATGGGTGTCGTTGATCTGGATGACCGCATAATCGTACATCCGGCGCAGATCATACTGGCGCTCTTTCATTTCCTGCAAAATGAACTGAGCCGCCGTACTGGCCATGAAATACTGCTGATAGACCCGCAGCAGCTGTCCCGCCTCGTCGGAATCGTCCGGATACAAAAAGAGCGTCAGATTTCTTTCGATATCGGTCTTGTCAAAACGGATGCCCTCTTGCACCAGGGTTTCGTCCACGCCTTCCACATCGAACAGATGCAGCCGGTTCACGCCGTTTTTATACCCGATCACGTCTATGTCGTACATCTTTGCCATTACGGTCCGATCCCCAAAGCATACCGGGAAACGCACATCCGTTTTATCCAGCCAGGAAGGCTGGCGGATCCAGCCGTCCTTTTGGGCGCACTGCAGATGATCCGCAAACTCCTGCCGGAACAGGCCGAAATGATAATTCAGACCAATCCCTGCGCCGGGCAGTCCGAGGCTCGCCATGGAATCCAAAAAACAGGCCGCCAGACGGCCCAGCCCTCCGCCGCCCAGGGACGGCTCCGGCTCCCGTTCTACAATGGCCGCAAGGGATTTCCCGCTCTTTTGCAGCGCGGTCTCCACCTTTTCGTAGACGCCCAGATTGACCAGATTATTGGCAATCAGCCGTCCTACCATAAACTCCGCGGAAAGATAATAAACCTTTTTGGTTCCCTCGTTCGGGACGGTGACATGGGCCAGCCCTTTGATCAGAGAAAGCAGGGCCTCATAAATCTCCTCGTCCGCCGCCTCCGCCAGGGACTTCTGAAACCGGCGCTGCACCATGTTCTCCAGCTCCCGGTCCATCCGCTGTCCCAGAATTTCTCTCTGAATGGTTTCCTGCACCTTCATATCCGGCCTCCGGTTCACTCCTCCATCAGCAGCCCTGCTGCGATAGAAGCACAGCGCACAAGCTCCTGCACGCTGGAAAACTCCTCCGTAGAATGCACCTGGTTCATTCCGCAGGCGAGCACGATTCCCCGTATGCCATGCTGAATGAAACAGTTGTTATCGCTGCCGCCCAGGGTAGCGGTCAGGACGCAGGGGATCGCAAGTTCGCTGCATACCCGGCGAAACCGCCGCACCACATTCTCCTGCTCTCCTACCTTATAAGCCAGCATATGCAGGCGGGAGCTGACCCGTGCTGCCGCCCCGGATTCGGCAGCGGCCCGTTCGCAAATCTCCCGGATCCGCTCCATCTGTTCCAGCGCCTTTTCGTGCACATAGCTTCTGATTTCTCCCTCTATGCGCACGGATTCGGGCACGATATTGGTGGCCTTGCCCCCCGATATTTTTCCAATATTTACGGTGGTATCGCTATCGATCCTGCCCTGCCTAATCTGCGTGATGGCCCGGGCCGCCACCGCAATGGCGTGGATCCCCTGTTCCGGCGCAAAGCCCGCATGGGCAGCCCTGCCCACAAATTCCACCTCAAAGGAAACGAAGGTGGGCTCCTGCAGGGACGCCTGCCCCACCGGCCCGCTCAAATCCAACACGTAGGCTTCCTTTGCCTGCAGCCTCTCATACTCGGCCACCGTGCTTCCCTTTCCGTAGGCTTCCTCCGCAACGGGGAAAAGCACCTCTATCCCTCGGTGCGGCCGCCCGCTCTCCCGGACGGCCCGGATCGCTTCCAGAATGGCAGCGATCCCTGCCACGTCGTCCGCTCCCAGCACCGTATTTCCTTCCGAGGTGATCCGGCCGTCCCGGTGCACGACGGCCCGTTTTCCGATTCCAGGCTCCACCGTATCCATATGAGCGGAAAGCAGGATGGGCGGCCCTTCCAGCGTACCCGGATAAGACCCGTACACGTTTCCCGCTTCGCTGCCATACACCTCCGCCGCGCGATCCTCATACACCGCAAAGCCCAGATCCCGCAGCTTCTCCTTCAGCCGATCCGCCATCCTGCGTTCATGGAAGCTGACCGAATCCAGCGCCGTCAGTTCCTGAAATTCTTCCAGCAGTCGTTTTTCCTTAATTGAAGGATACTTTGTTCGTTCCATTTCTTTCCCTCTTTATGTTTTCAAAAAATGCCCTCAATAGCAGTTGAACATATGAATGGATACGGAAAATTATAACAAAACCGTCCGCCGTGCGCAATGGATTTCTTCCATAATAAATGGATTTCTTTGCGTTTTTTGCCTTCAAAAAAGGAGGGCGTCTCAAAAGACGTCCTCCTTTTCACAGACAGAGACAAGTCTAAGCGCTCTGTCCGCCCTTTTATTTTCTTACCAGATGCCTGGGCAGGCCGTTGACATAGAGGGGCGTAAGCTCGCCCATAATCAGCGGGCGGGCGTATTTCTCATACTCCTCGTTCAGGCCGCATCCGTCTTCCGTGATCCATTCCGCAGGAACCGGACGCTCCACATTGGCGATGGCGTGAATATCAAAGGCGCTGGTCGCGCACAGGTACGGAGCGCTCTCTTTCCGATCCAGGGTGATCATCATTCCCGTCTTGCCTTCTTCGGCCGCCATCACGGCCTCATATCCCACTTCAAAGGCTTCGTTGACGTCGGTCAGGGAAGCCAGATGGGTGGCCGCCCTCTGTAAGGTGGAAAACTCAATGGCGCGGGTCTTCAAACCGGTCTGTGCCGCCACGAGCTGCGCCAGATACGCCGCCGTACCGGAAAGCTGTTTGTGACCGAACGCATCCACCGCCACATTTTCGTTGGCCAATTCGCATACGAAACGGCCGTCCGCCAGATGCACGCCCTCGGATACCGCAATCACGACGGAGGACTGGGTCGCTGCCAGCACCTTTACCTTTTCCAAAAAAGCGTCGATATCAAATACGGTCTCGGGCAGATAAATCGCGTCGCACCCTTCACAGTCGTCGCCCTTTGCCAGTGCGGCGGCAGCGGTCAGCCAGCCGGCGTGACGGCCCATGATCTCCACGATGCAGACGGTGGGCTTCTTCGCGCCGAAGGAAGCGTTGTCGCGGATGATTTCCTTAATAGAAGCGGCGATATATTTGGCGGCGGAACCGTAGCCGGGGCAATGATCGGTGATCGGCAGATCGTTGTCGATGGTCTTGGGCACGCCCATGAAGCGCTGCGGCTTGTTGTGCGCCGCCGCATAGTCGGACAGCATCTTCACCGTGTCCATGGAATCGTTGCCGCCCGCATAGAACAGGCACTCGATATCATGCTTCTCCATGATCTCGAAAACCTTCTCATACACATCCTCGTGTCCTTCAATCTTGGGCATCTTGAACCGGCAGGAGCCCAGGAAGGCGGAAGGCGTTCTCTTTAACAGCTCGATGCCGGTGGGGTCGTCCAGATATTCTCCCAGATCGATCATCTGATCCTCCAGAAATCCCTCGATCCCGTGCACCATCCCGTAAACCTTATTGACGCCCAGCTCCTTCGCGGCGGAAAAAACGCCGGCAACAGAGGAGTTGATAACGGCCGTAGGGCCGCCGGACTGTCCTACCACAATATTTCCTTTCATGTCTGCATCTCCTTCTTTTATTTCTCTGCTTGTTTTCTTCTCCTGCGGGCCTGCGCAGGGCCTTTTGCGGCTCCCATGCCCGCACCATATGCAGTATAGCAGATTCCCAATTTTCTGACAAGAGAAATTTCTGTGTCCTTTTTTCCTCTATCTCTATACAAAATGCCGAAAAAGTCCTTGACTTTAACGCTTTAGTGAAGTATAATTCAAAACAAAATTGTGGGGAAGGGGAAAAGGACAAAGGGGTCCTGTCTTTCTACGGCGCCGCATTATCGCTTCCGGAACAGACAGAACTATTTTTTTGCCCTTTCCCGCTGTAAACTACGAGGAGGAAAAATATGCTTGCACAAATTTCACTCGCTGACAGAATCGCCGACATAAACGGCGCGATAAACGGGTTCGTCTGGGGCATTCCCTGTCTGACCCTGTTGATCGCCACCGGCGTTCTGATGACTGTGCTGACAAAGGGTTTCCAGTTTTCCCACTTTGCACACTGGTTCAAGAATACCATCGGAAGCATTTTCCATAAAAATGTTTCCGCCCATGTGGAGGATAAAGGCTCCATTTCCCAGTTCCAGGCCCTCTGCACCGCTCTGGCGGCCACGGTGGGCGTGGGCAATATCGCCGGCGTGGCTACTGCCATCGCGTCCGGCGGCCCCGGCGCCATTTTCTGGATGTGGGTCGCCGCCATCTTCGGCAGCATGACCAACTATTCCGAGAATGTGCTGGGCATCTATTTCCGCAGAAAGAACAGCCGGGGCGAATGGGCCGGCGGCGCCATGTACTATCTGCGGGACGGACTGGGCAGCTATAAGGGCTGCAAGCAGATTGGCCGGGTGCTGGCCGTGCTGTTCTCCATCTTCGCCGTGCTGGCTTCCTTCGGTATCGGCAACTCCAGCCAGGTAAATACCATCGCCACCAACATGACCTCCGCCTTCTCCATTCCCGCCTGGGTCACCGGCATCGTGCTGATGATCATGGCCGGTCTGGTCATCGTGGGCGGCATCAAGCGCATCGCTTCTGTGACGGAAAAGATCGTTCCCTTTATGGTCGTCTTTTATATCCTTGGCGCGCTGATTATCATCGTCCTCAACGCGGGCAATATCCTGCCTGCCTTCGGCGCGATTTTCTCCTTCGCCTTCGGCTTTAAGGCCATCGGCGGCGCCGCCATCGGCATTGCGGTAAAAAATGCGGTCACCTGGGGCTTTAAGCGCGGCGTCTTCTCCAACGAAGCCGGTCTGGGCTCCTCGGTTATGGTACATAGCGCCTCCAATGTAAAGGAGCCTGTCCGCCAGGGAATGTGGGGAATTTTTGAAGTATTTGCAGACACCATCATCGTCTGCACTCTGACCGCACTGGTGGTGCTGACCTCCGGCCTGGTGGATCTGACCACCGGCGAAATGCTCACGGACGCTGTGGATTCCGTGCTGGTGGCCGACGCGTTCTCCCGCGTCTTCGGCTATGCCGGAAGCGCCTTTATCGCCGTGGCCATTCTGCTGTTCGCCTTTTCCACCGTCCTGGGCTGGAGCTACTACGGCACCAAGGCCTGGGAGTATTTGTTCGGCACCAAGGCGACCATGATTTACAAGGTGATCTTTGTCCTGTTCATCGTCGTGGGCGCTACCATGAGCCTGGATCTGGCCTGGGATATTTCCGATACCTTCAACGGGCTGATGTCAATTCCCAACCTGATCGGGGTGCTGTCCTTGAGCCCGCTGGTCATGAAGATCACGCAGAACTATGTGGCCCGCAAATTAAAGGGCAGCTCTGATGCGCCTCTGCTTTCCGCCCACGCGGATATCCAGAAGGAGCACGAGGAAGCCGTAAAACGCGGGGAAATGTAACAGAGTGACACAGAG
>CANRGX010000025.1 GCA_947630215.1 uncultured Eisenbergiella sp.
GACATTCTGACAGAAAAGGAAGACGGGAAATTTCTGCTGGATCTGTGGCGGGCCAATGAGGCCATCCTGCTGGCCGCTGGCATTTTGCCGGAGCATCTTTTTGTGACGGATCTGTGCACCTGCTGCAATCCGGACTATCTGTTTTCCCACCGGGCCAGTCACGGGAAACGGGGCAATTTCTGTGCTTTTATCATGCTAAACGATCCGGCGCCGTCCGAAAATGGGGCCGAAAGGGAGGAAAAGCAGGGAAATTAAGGATTCTTTAAGAAAGATCCCGCTCATAGATTCAGATTTATATGGTTCAATCACAGGTAACAGGAGGAAAAGAGGGATGATGAATATACTGGTGTGCGACGATGACCGCGAGATCGTCGAGGCGATAGAGATCTATCTGGTACAGGAAGGGTATCATGTGATCAAGGCTTATGACGGGGAGCAGGCGATTCGGGCGCTGAAGCAAAACGAGATCCACCTGCTGATCCTGGATGTGATGATGCCGAAGCTGGACGGGATCCACGCTACGCTCAAGATCCGGGAGTACAGCAGCATTCCCATCATTATGCTTTCGGCAAAATCCGAGGACGCGGACAAGATCCTGGGACTGAATATCGGAGCGGACGACTATGTGACCAAGCCGTTCAATCCGCTGGAGCTGGTGGCGCGGGTCAAATCCCAGCTGCGCCGGTACACGAAGCTGGGCAATCTGAACGTGGAGAACAACGCCGTATTCCGTGCGGGCGGCCTGGTCATCAACGACGATACCAAGGAAGTGACCGTGGATGACGAGCCGGTGCGTCTGACGCCCATCGAGTATAATATCCTCCTTTTGCTGGTAAAAAACCAGGGCCGCGTGTTTTCCATCGATCAGATTTACGAGAGCATCTGGGAGGAGGAGGCCATCGGGGCGGACAATACGGTGGCGGTGCATATCCGGCACATTCGCGAAAAAATTGAAATCAACCCCAAGGAGCCGCGCTATCTCAAGGTAGTCTGGGGCGTGGGATATAAGATTGAAAAGCAGGACTGACGGCCGGAAAGCCGGTAGGCGAAAGAAGGGAGAGACCCGATTGAAAAAGAAGCAGGAAATGGGAAAGACAAGACGCGCGTTCCAGACGATCCTGCACCGGCTGTTTATCGCAGCGGCCGTGGTCATTATCGTGGCGCTGGCGTGCAACTCTACGGTGACGGTGGAAAACAACGGCAAGGTCTACCGGCAGAACATCGCCTTAAAAAAACAGGGCAGTTTTGAGGATTCCACGCTTTTTTACGATATTTTCAGGGAAGAACTGGATGGAATTACCCGGATGGTGGTGATCAAAAGCCAGCTGGAGACGGACGGATCCTACAACGGCGCAAAAGAGGTGGACATCGCGCAGTACGCGCACCGGAACGAGGAGTTTTCGGAAACCGGCGCGACCGCCCGGTATCTGTTGGACGATCTGATCAAATGGGGGAACTACGGTCTGGTGACAGAGAGCGTATACGCCACCCAGGCGGAGCTGGATTCCTATTTTGCCACGGGCAGCAGTCCTTTTTTCATGCAAAACGATCTGACGGCGGGAGACTGGAAACAACAGAGCGAATCCACCCGCGCCATGCTGGCCCAATCCGTCAACGAGCAGGAGGAAGAAACCCTTTCCATGCGCATGATCGCACAGCTGCCCTCCAGCCGGGAGGAATATCTGCGCATGGCGGAAAGCCTGGGAAAATATGTGGAGGAGGACGATATTCTGAGGCTGGATATCCTGGTGCCCCGGTATCTTTCAGCCGAGGGGCTGGATCTGGCCGAATACGCTTCCGACACGGCCGAATACGTGAAGCTGCGGGAGGATCTGCGCATCACTTCCAAGGATCTGTTTTATAATTTCACGGAATACTCCGGGCAGAAAAACTATTACGCCGCGTCCGCCACCAATGTCCGGTATTGCTACCGGCTGGCGGTGAACGGCGAAATCTGTTACTTTTCCAATGTGGAAGGGGATTTTAACGGCAAGAAAATCGACGAGATCACCCAGAAGTTTTCGGACTATGGGAAATACGTCTACTATAACGCGGATCGGTCGGAGATCCATACCAATACCCATATCGGCGCCGATCTGATGAAAACGGTGATAGGAAGCTATCAGTATGCGTTCGGGGACAATACCCGGGTCTGGCTGGCGGTGGACGGTTCGTATCCGGCTGTGGACGGTTTTTCGGTGGCACGGGAGGCCTATAACCGTCTGATTCCCTATTACCTCTATCTGGCAGGCGCCGCGGTTATTTTCCTGCTGCTTTCCCTGCTGTCTTTGATCCGTCTGACCCGGTTTGAAGGGCGGGTTGCCACGCAGGAGGGGTATCAGATTGCGCTGCGCAGAGAGGATCGGATGCCGACGGAGCCCTTTGTGCTGTTGGGGGCGCTTTCCTTTGCCGCTGTGCTGGCAGCAGGCTATGCAGGCTATTCCTTCTTCCTTTCCGCCTGGGAGGACGCGCTGCACAGTCTGTGGCTGCCCTGCTGCGCCGGGGTGCTGGCCCTGTTTGGGGACTATGTTTTCCTCTTTTTCTACCTGAGTCTGGTGCGCAGGGGAAAGGCGCATACGCTGTGGAAAAATTCTCTGCTGCGCTGGGTGCTGCAAAGGCTGCGCCGGGGCTTTTTGTCCCTTTACGATCACAGTCATATTCTGGTGCGGGCGATGATTCCCTTCGTCCTTCTGCTGGCGCTGAACCTGATTCTGGGCGGCAGCGGCGTGTTTGGCATCCTGTCCGCCGCCGTCATGGATGTGGCTGCGATTCTGCTTTTATACCGGGAGAAGACAAATCTGGGAGAGATTGTGGAATCCGCCCGGCGGATCGGAGGAGGAGATTTTTCCCTGAAGATTGACGCACAGAAGATGCACGGCGAAAACCGGACGCTGGCGGACGCGGTCAACGGCATCGGGGACGGCATTAAGACGGCCGTGGAACAGAGCATGAAGGACGAGCGGCTCAAAGCCGATCTGATTACCAACGTGTCCCACGATATCAAGACTCCGCTGACCTCCATTATCAATTTCGTCAATCTGCTCAAGCGGGAGGAGATCCAGGACGAACGTATCCGGAGCTATATTGATGTGCTGGACAGCAAGTCCCAGCGTTTAAAACAGCTGACCGACGATTTGGTAGAGGCTTCCAAGATCAGCTCCGGCAACATCTCCCTGCAGATGGAGCGCATCAATTTTGCGGAGCTGGTGAACCAGACCTGCGGGGAGTTTGCCGACAAGTTCCGGGAGCGCTGTCTGGAAATCGTGCGGAATATGCCGGAAAAGCCCGTTTACATCGAAGCGGATTCCCGGCGCATCTGGCGGGTGGTGGAGAATCTGTTTTCCAACGCCTGCAAATACGCGCTGGAGGGGACGCGGGTCTACCTGGAAATCCGTACGATACGGGAAGGAGAACGGGAATTTGCGATCTTTTCCATGAAAAATATTTCCGCTCAGGCGCTGAACATCCCGGCGGACGAACTGACGGAGCGTTTTATCCGGGGCGATATTTCCCGCAGCAGCGAGGGCAGCGGGCTGGGACTGTCCATAGCCAAGAACCTGACGGAACTGCAGAAGGGAAAATTTGAAATTTATCTGGACGGGGATTTGTTCAAGGTGCTGCTCACCTTCCCGTGTCTGGAGGAAGGACGGGAATCTCTATGATATCTTTTCAGTGCGATTATATGGAGGGCGCCCATCCGGCCCTGTTAAAAAGGCTGGTGGAAACCAACCTGGAGCAGACCGTCGGATACGGGGAAGATCCCTATTGCCGTGCGGCGAAGGAAAAAATCCGGGCGGCCTGCGGATGTCCGGAAGCGGAGATTTATTTCCTGGTGGGCGGCACGCAGACCAACGCTGCCGTCATAAAGGCTTTTCTGCGGCCCTTTCAGGGCGTGCTGGCCGCCGACAGCGGGCATATTAACGTCCACGAGGCCGGCGCCATAGAAGCGGGCGGCCACAAGGTACTGACGCTTCCGCAGCGGGAAGGGAAGCTGGAGGCAGAGACGCTGGAGACGTATTTACAGGCATTTTTTAAGGACGAAAGCCACTCTCATATGGTCTGTCCCGGCATGGTCTATCTTTCCCATCCCACGGAGTACGGGACGTTGTATACGAAACAGGAGCTTACCGGGATCAAACGGGTATGCAGCGCGTATGGCCTGCCGCTGTTTCTGGACGGCGCGCGGCTGGGATACGGGCTGGCCGCCGATGGGACGGATCTGACGCTTCCAGAGATTGCCGCGCTCTGCGACGCCTTTTCCATCGGTGCAACCAAAGTAGGGGCGCTGTTCGGGGAAGCAGCGGTATTTCCCAAGGGCGCGCCTGCAGGCTTCTTTACGCTGATGAAACAGCAGGGAGCGGTGCTGGCCAAGGGGCGGCTTTTGGGACTGCAGTTCGATACGCTGTTTACGGACGGACTGTATCTGGAAATTTCCCGTCATGCCATTTCCATGGCCCAAAGACTGAAGGAGATCCTGAAAAAAAACGGGTGTCTGCTCTGGGTCGATTCCCCCACCAATCAGCAGTTTGTGATACTGAAGAAGGAAATGAGAGAACGGTTGTCCGGAAAGGTGGGATACGAGGTCTGGCAGGAGCTGCAAGACGGAGGGGCCGTGGCGCGCTTTGCCGTCAGCTGGGCCACGCAGGAGGCGGATTTGCAGGCGCTGGAACAGGCGCTGGCATAAAGAAGGCGTGCCGTTTAAAACTCCACGCCTTCCCGGGCCGCAACGCCTTTTTCATATGGATGCCTGATTTTTCGCATTTCGGTCAGATAGTCTGCGCATTCGAACAGAAAATCCGCGGGATCCCGGCCGGTGAGCACAATTTCTGTCTGTCCCGGACAGGAGAGCAGCTGTTTTAGCAAAGACACGTCCAGAAGCCCCCAGTTGACCGGATAGGTAATCTCATCCAGTACCATGAGATCGCAGCTTTGCGTCTGCATCCGGGACAGCAGACGGTAGAGAATATCGTTGTGGATACCGGTCAGAGCGGCTTTGTCGGATTCGCTCATGGAACGGTAGAACCCAAAATTTTTTTCACTTCTGAAAAGCTCCACCTGGGGAAGCAGCGCCAGCGCGTGCAGTTCCCCGGTGTCGTTTCCCTTCATGAACTGGGAAAAGCACACCCGCTTTCCCCTTCCTGCCGCCCGCACGGCAAGCCCGATGGCGGCGGTGGTTTTTCCCTTCCCGTCTCCCGTGTATAAATGGATCATGGCGTTCTCCCTTCCGGTGCGTATCTGCCCCGTTTCTTTGTACCACGTTCTGTCCTTTTGCGCAAGAGAAGAAAAAGCGGCCGCTGGGTCGTTTCCCTCTGAAACCCCGGCGTTTCGCTGTTGCCTTGGGACCGTCTTTTGTGCTACAATGACATTCGGGGAAATGGGAGAATCGGTTCGATGCGTTTTGTCCCGATAGGGAGGGAAAATGGGACATACGCTGACGCAGGCGTGTTTTTGCGGCCTGCTTTTTTGGATCGCACAAAAAGATTTTAAAACCAGGCGGATCGAAGACGGGAGCCTTCTGGCGCTGTTTCTTTTGGGCGTGCTTTCCCTGCTGTCCGGCGGGGGGCCGGCGCTGCCGGAGCGGCTGTTGGGGATGGCCGCTGTGAGCGTCCCTTTTTTGGGTCTGGCCTTATTTTTGCCGGGCGCGATGGGCGGCGGAGACGTCAAGCTCATGGCGGCGGGCGGATTTTTTCTGGGAAGCAGGGGCATATGGACGGCTTTGCTTTTTGCCCTGCCGGGCAGCGCCGTTTTCTGTCTCTGGCTTCTGATCCGGAAAAAAGGAAGAAAGGCGGCCTTTCCTTTGGGCCCTTTTTTGTGCGCCGGAATGGCGCTGGCCTGTCTGTTGGGACAGCTGTAAGCGCAAGGGGCTGGCGCGGCAGGGAAAAATGTGTTACAATCCCTGTACAGAAAGACCGATATGGGAAAAAGGAGGAAAGCATGGAGGAACTGACAAAGGAAGAAGAAAAGAGACGGGCCCATTACCGGAAAATGACGCAGACCCCGATTCCAAAGCTGGTATCCGGGCTGGCCGTGCCCACCATTATCAGTATGCTGACCTCCTCCCTTTACAATATGGCGGACACCTTTTTTGTGTCGCAGCTGGGGACCAGCGCAGCGGGTGCGGTGGGAATCGTATTTTCGCTGATGGCGATTATTCAGGCCATAGGGTTTACGCTGGGCATGGGAGCCGGGACGCTGGTTTCCCTGCATCTGGGCGCGAAGGAGCAGGAGGAGGCCACCTGTGCCGCCAGCACCGGATTCTTTTCGGCCATTGCGCTGGGCGGCCTGCTGGCGTTGTCCGGGACCCTTCTGATCGATCCGCTGATGCGGGCGCTGGGCGCGACGGAAACGATCCTTCCCTATGCGCGCGCTTACGGGCAGTACATTCTGCTGGCCGCCCCCATCATGTGTTCTTCCTTTGTGATGAACAATATTTTCCGGCAGGAGGGGAAAGCGGCCATGGGGATGCTGGGCATCACCACGGGCGGCCTTTTGAATATTGCGCTGGATCCGGTTTTCATCTTTGCCCTGAAGCTGGGGACGGCGGGCGCGGCCATCGCAACGGCTCTCAGCCAGACCGTCAGTTTTTGTATTTTGCTTTCTCTGTTCTTGACGGGCAAAAGCAATGTGCGGCTGCGCATTACCCGCGTGTCCCGCCGGGTAAAACTGTACGGCGAGATTCTCTGGAGAGGGTTCCCGTCCCTGTGCCGGCAGGGGCTGGCCAGTATTTCCAGCGTGTGCTTGAATGTCAACGCGGCGCTTTACGGAGATGCGGCCGTGGCGGCCATGAGCATTGTAGGACGGATCATGTTCTTTATGTTTTCCGCCATGCTGGGGCTGGGACAGGGGTTCCAGCCTGTGGCGGGCTTTAACTACGGGGCCAAAAAGTACAAACGGGTGGGAGAGGCCACCCGGTTTACCCTGTTTACGGGCGCTGCTGTCATGTTTTTATTTGCGGCGGCAATGTATGCCCTGGCGCCCCGGATCCTGTCGGCCTTCCGGCGGGACGATGCGCAGGTAATTGCCATCGGCGTTTACGCTCTGCGGGCCCAGTGTCTGATCATGCCGCTGTTTGGCGTCACCACCACCACGAATATGGCGCTGCAGTGTACGGGCCATTCGGGAGGCGCCACGTTTCTGGCCCTGTGCCGGCAGGGGATCTTTTTCCTTCCCCTGATCTGGGTGCTGCCGGTGTATTTCGGACTGCGGGGCGTGCAGCTGGCCCAGCCGCTTGCGGATCTGTGTTCGCTTCTGGCGGGACTGCCGTTTCTGGTGTTTTTCCTGCGCAAGCTCGCCCGTCTGGAAAGCGAGACGAAAGGCGGCGCCGCTGACAGTGCGTTTTCCTGATGCTGTGTGGAAGAAGAAAAAGGGACAGGAGAGAGGACAATGGCGAATACGGAAAAGGTGCGTTTGAATAAATACCTGTCGGAGAGCGGCGTCTGCTCCAGGCGGGAAGCGGACCGGCTGATTGCAGAAGGCCGGGTGACGGTCAACCAAAAACCGGCGCAGCCGGGCATGAAAGTCAGCGATCTGGATACCATTCTGGTAGGAGAGACTCCGGTGAAGGGCCGGGAGAAAAAGGTGGTGCTGGCGTACTACAAGCCGGCGGGCGTCACCTGTACACAACGGGATCGCCACGCCCAGGTGACCTTAAAGGACGTGCTGGATTATCCGGTGCGCGTCACCTACGCGGGACGGCTGGATCGGGATTCCGAAGGGCTGCTTTTGATGACCAACGACGGGGATCTGATCAACGGGCTGATGCGCGCGGCCAACTACCATGAAAAGGAATATCTGGTGCGGGTGAATAAACCGCTGAGCGCCGAATTTTTAAAAAAGATGTCGGACGGTGTGTTCTTAAAGGATCTGGAGGTGACGACCCGTCCCTGTACGGTGAAAGAGGAGGGCAGATTTCTGTTCCGCATCGTTCTCACCCAGGGGCTGAACCGGCAGATCCGCCGGATGTGCCGCGCCTGCGGCTATGACGTGGTCAGCATCAAGCGGGTGCGCGTGGCCAATATCCTTTTGGGCAGACTCAATCCCGGGGATGTGCGGGTGCTTTCGGGCGAAGAAAAGCGGGAGCTCTATGAACGGGTGGCACGGAGGGAAACATGGACGAAAAAGAAAGAATGCAGGAATTGATCTCGCTGCTTCAGGCGGCGTCCAAGGCGTATTACGCCGAGGATCGGGAGATCATGAGCAATTATGAATACGACAGACTCTACGATGAGCTTTCCCTGCTGGAGGAACGCACCGGCACGGTGCTGGCGGGCAGTCCTACAGAAACCGTGGGCTATGCTGCCGTGGACGAACTGCCCAAGGAACGGCATGAGCGCCCCATGCTTTCTCTGGGAAAGACCAAGAGCAGGCAGGAACTGGCAGCGTGGCTGGGCGACCAGGAGGGGCTTTTGTCCTGGAAGCTGGACGGGCTGACCATCGTGCTGACCTACCGGGAGGGACGGCTTTTTAAGGCGGTGACCCGGGGGAACGGCGAAGTGGGAGAGGTCATTACCAATAACGCCAGAACCTTTTTGAATCTCCCTTTGCGCATTCCCTTTCAGGGGGAACTGATCCTGCGGGGAGAGGCCGTTATCAACTATGAGGATTTTAAGCGAATCAACGAAAAGATTGCGGACGTGGACGCCCGGTACAAAAATCCGCGCAATCTCTGCTCCGGCTCCGTGCGGCAGCTCAACAGTCAGATCACTGCGGAGCGCAGCGTGCGTTTCTTCGCTTTTTTCCTGGTGCAGGCGCAGGATATGTCGTTTGACAACTCCCGGGAAAAACAGTTTTTGTTTTTGAAGGAACAGGGATTTGACGTAGTGGAATATAAAAGGGTGTCGGCGCAGAACGTGGAGGAAGCCGTAGCGGGCTTTGAAGCGGCCATTGGGGATTTCCCGGTGCCCTCGGACGGACTGGTGCTGATGCTGGACGATATTGCATACGGCGATTCCCTTGGCGCCACCGCCAAGTTCCCGCGCAATGCCATCGCCTTTAAGTGGGCGGACGAGGTGGCGGATACCACGTTGTTACAGGTGGAGTGGAGCGCCAGCCGCACCGGGCTGATCAACCCGGTGGCGGTTTTTGAACCGGTGGAGCTGGAGGGAACCACAGTGAGCCGCGCCAGCATTCACAACGTCAGCATTGTCAAGGGGCTGAAGCTGGGAATCGGAGATCGGATCACGGTCTATAAAGCCAATATGATCATTCCCCAGATCGCGGAGAATCTGACGAAAAGCGGGACGCTTCCGATTCCGGACGTCTGTCCCGTATGCGGGCAGCCTACGCAGATCAGACGGGAAAACGATACGGAAACGCTGGTATGTCCCAATCCGGACTGCGACGCCAAAAAGTTAAAATCCTTTTCCCTGTTTGTCAGCAGGGACGCCATGAACATCGACGGGCTTTCGGAGATGACGTTGGAAAAATTCCTGGGCAGGGGATTTTTGCACACCTACGCCGATCTGTTCCATCTGGATCGCTACCGGGACGAGATCGTGGAAATGGAAGGGTTTGGGGAAAAGTCCTATCAGAATCTGCAAAACAGTCTGGAGCGCGCGCGCCACACCACGCTTGCGCGCCTGCTTTACAGTCTGGGGATTCCCAATATCGGCGCTTCCAACGCCAGGATGATTTGCCGCGCCTATCAGAACGATTTGGATAAAATGCTGTCTGCCCCGGCAGAGGAGCTGTCCGCTATCGACGGCGTGGGCCCCGTGATCGCGGGAACCTTTCACGAGTTCTGGGAGAAGGAGAAAAACCGGGAGGCGCTGGCCCTTTTGCTGGACGAGGTGACCGTAGAAACGGAAAAGCCCGGGATGGACGGACAGCCATTGGCAGGCCTGTCCTTTGTGGTCACCGGCAGCCTGGAACATTTTGAAAACCGGAACGTTTTAAAGGAACGGATCGAGTCGCTGGGCGGCAAGGTCACCGGAAGCGTCACGGGGAAAACCACCTGTCTGATCAACAACGACAGCACATCCGGTTCCACAAAGAATAAAAAGGCGAAGGAACTGGGTGTGGAAATTCTGACGGAAGGGCAGTTTATGGAGCGCTATCTGGAAGCGGGAGGAGAGAAGAATGCCGATTAAAATACAGAGCGATCTGCCCGCAAGGGAAATTCTGGACAATGAAAATATTTTTGTGATGGACGAGTACCGGGCGCTGCATCAGAACATCCGCCCGCTGCAGATCTGCATTTTGAATCTGATGCCGATCAAGCAGGATACGGAACTGCATCTCTTACGTTCCCTGTCCAACACGCCGCTGCAGGTGGACGTGACCTTCATGAAAATGAACAGCCACGTCTCCCTGAATACCTCCGCCACGCATTTGAACCAGTTTTATCATACTTTTAATGAGCTGCGGGAGAACAAATATGACGGTCTGATCATCACCGGCGCGCCGGTGGAGCAGATTCCGTTTGAGGAAGTGGACTACTGGCCGGAGCTGTGCGAGATCATGAGCTGGTCCAAAAAGCACGTGACCAGCACCTTTCATATCTGCTGGGGCGCCCAGGCCGGACTGTACTATCATTTCGGGCTGGACAAGGTGCTGCTGCCCGAAAAACTGTTCGGCGTCTATGAGCACCGGGTCTTAAACCGCAAGGTGCCGCTGGTGCGGGGGTTTGACGACGTGTTCTGTATTCCGCACAGCCGCCATACCTCTACGCCTTCCCAGGCCATCCACGGCTGCCGGGAACTGGTGGTCATGGCGGAGTCGGACAGAGCCGGGGTGCTGTTGTGCATGACGCAGGACGGCCGCCAGATCTTTGTCATGGGCCATCCCGAGTACGACCGCTACACCCTGCACAACGAATACATACGGGATCTGGAGAAGGGACTGCCCATCCGTGTGCCGGAAAACTATTATCCGGGAGACGACCCCGGGCAAAAACCGCTGTTGTCCTGGCGGGCGCACTGCAACGGACTGTATACCAACTGGCTCAATTATTACGTCTATCAGACCACGCCGTACGATATCCGTGAAATCCTGTGAGGAAAGGAGGAACCCCATGGATTTATCTCATGTCAAAAATCCGCACGATGCCAATGAACTGACCAGAGCTTATCTGGACAGCCTGCTGGTGGAGGCCCGGTATCTGGACAGCGCCTCCCCCGATACCCGGCTGACGCTCTATGGAAAAACCTTTGAAACGCCCATCATGATTGCGGCCTTTTCCCATCTGGACAACGTCCGGAAAAACGGAATGGCGCAGATGGCGCAGGGGGCGAAGGACGCGGGGGCCTGCAACTGGGCCGGAATGGGAGAGGAGAGCGAACTGGAAGGCATTCTTGCCACCGGGGCGCAGACTGTCAAGATTGTGAAGCCCTATGCGGATCGCAGTCTGGTATTCCACCGTCTGGAGCATGCGTACCGGGCGGGAGCGCTGGCGGTGGGCATGGATATTGACCACAGCTTCGGCCCTGCGGGACAGCCGGATCGGATCGGAGATCTGGAAATGGCGCCGGTTTCCCTGGAGGAACTCAAGGCGTTTGTGAAGGCCACGCCCCTGCCTTTTGTCGTAAAAGGGGTGCTGAGCGTGCAGGACGCTCTCAAATGCGCGCAGGCAGGGGTAAGCGGCATTTTGATTTCCCATCATCACGGGATCCTTCCCTGCGCGGTTCCGCCGCTGATGGCGCTGCCCGCCATCCGCAGGGCGGTGGGGGACAGGCTGGATCTGTTTGTGGACTGCTCCATCGATTCGGGCATCGACGCCTTTAAGGCGCTGGCGCTGGGCGCCAGGGCCGTCTGTGTGGGAAGGGCCATCCTGCCCGCCCTGGAAAGGGACGGGGCCGCCGGCGTCACCGCCTTCCTGAAACAGGCCACCGGGGAGCTGGCAGGGATGATGGCAAAGACCGGATGTACGGATTTGGGTCACATCGGCCGCGGCCTTCTCTGGGACGCGTCCCGGGGCGCGCCGGCAGACGGGAGAGAATAGGGAAAGAAACGCTCCGAAGCAAGGAAAAACCGCCGTTTTACGGGGAAAACTCCGCAAAAAACGGCGGTTTTTGCGTGGAATTTGCCAGATATGCACAAAAGAAAGAAACAGAAAAAAGCAAAAAATGATAAGGTAATAGCAAGAGTTAAGTTGCTGGAACAGAACAAAATTGTGTAATATGCTAATGTAAGGTAGAATATTCTGGCATATGGTATAAGAATTTGACAACGGCAGCCGGTGCTTGGAGGGTTTTATGAAAAATTCTGCTAAAAAAATCGTCGTAGGTGTAGTGGTCGTAGCAGTGGTGGCTCTTTTCGCCTTTTTCATCCTGCATGATACGGTGGAGAATTTCAGCGACAAATACGCAGGAGCGGATCTCACCAAAGATGTGGAGGGCATGGAGAGAGAGGGAACCTATAGCGGATATCTTCTCGCCCATGGGGACGCTGCGTATCCCGGACAGGACGTGGACATCGATCTGTTCGGCTATTCCGACGCCAGCGACGTGGAAGTCTACGAGAATTACGAGGGCGAGGAGAAGGCGCTGTATACCGGATCCGGTTCCACCGCCACCTGGCAGGTGGAAGTGCCCGAAGCGGGTTTTTATAATCTTTATATGGAATATCTTGCGCCCGAGTCCCGGGGTGTGCCGGCGGAGCGTTCCGTCTATCTCAACGGCGAACTTCCCTTTGACGGCGCCAACAATATTACCTTCAGCCGGATCTGGATGGATGGCGACGTGGTCAAGGTAGATAACCAGGGCAACGAGATCCGGCCCATCCAGGTGGAGTCCTTCCAGTGGCAGTCGGCTTATTTCAAAGACGACATGGGCTATGAGACGGAGCCGTATCTGTTCTATCTGGATAAGGGCGTCAATGAACTGACGCTGGTTGGGGAGAACGAACCCCTGGTACTGCGCAGGCTGGGTCTGCGCGCGGTGAAGCAGCTGGACGACTATGCGCAGTATCTGGCCGCACAGCCTTCCGGCAGCAGCGTGTCCGGTTATTCTCAGATCATTCAGGGGGAAGATTCCACCTTCCGTTCCGAATCCTCTCTTTATGCAAAATATGACAGATCATCTCCGACGACCCAGCCCAACAGCGTGACCACCACGGTATTGAACTACGTGGGCGGCGACGCCTGGAAAAATTCCGGCCAGTGGATCGAATGGGAATTTGAAGTGCCGCAGGACGGCTTCTACAACATCATGGTGAAGGGGCGTCAGAACTATTCCCGCGGCGTGGTGAGCAGCAGAAGCGTATACATAGACGGGCAGATCCCCTTTGAAGAAATGAAGGAGATCGCTTTCGATTACAGCAACGACTGGAACTGCATGACGCTGGGCGATGAGGAGGGCAATCCTTATCAGTTCTATCTGACGGCCGGCAAACACACCATCCGTCTGGAAGCCACCCTGGGCGGTGTGGGTTCCATCCTGGAGGAACTGGAGGATTCTACCTTCCGTCTGAATCAGATTTACCGGAAGGTGCTGGTATATACCGGCGCGAACCCCGACCAGTACCGGGATTATTTCATCGAGAGAAACTACCCCGAAGTGATGGAAGCCATGGATCTGGAATCCAAACGGCTGTTCAAGATCGTGGACGACATGGTGGCCTACAGCGGACAGAAGGCGGAAAATATCGCGTCCGCGCAGACGGTGGCCCAGCAGCTGGAGCGCTTCTGCAAGAAGCCCCAGAAAATCACGCTGGAATTTACGACCTTCAAGGATAATATCACGGCTCTGGGCACGGCGGCGCTGAACTTGAGCGAGACCAAGCTGGACATCGACTATCTCCAGGTTTGCAGTCCCGATGTGAAACCGGAAAACGACAAGTCCAACTTCTTCGGCAAGGCCTGGCACGAGATGAAGTCCTTCGCGGCCTCCTTTGTGGTGGACTACAACTCGGTAGGCGATGTGTACGATGAGAACAGCGGCGAGGATGTGGTCAAGGTATGGATCCTGACCGGACGCGACCAGGGTACGATTTTGAAGTCCATGGTGGACGACACCTTTACCCCCAATTCCGGCATCAAGGTCAACGTGGAAGTGGTGGATCCCAGCGCGCTGCTCAACGCGGTAATGGCGGGCAGGGGCCCCAACGTGGTGCTTTCCGTGGGCGCGGATCAGCCGGTCAACCTGGCTTTGCGTAACGCGGTGGAAGATCTGACCCAGTTTGAGGACTGGGAGGATGTGTTCTCCCACTATACCAAGAGCTCCTACGAGCAGTACGGATTGGACGGCCACATTTACGCCATTCCGGAGACACAGACCTTCAACGTCATGTTCTACCGCGAGGACGTGTTGGAGGAGCTGGGCGTGGAAGTACCCCAGACCTGGCAGGAGTTAATTGAACTGCTTCCCACGATCCAGGGGAATAACCTTTCTATCGGGATCCCCACGGCGGCCGGCAGCAGTACCACCACCACGGCCAGTACGTCGGTGGCGTCCAATACGCCGGATCTGTCGTTGTACTTTACTCTGCTGTACCAGTACGGCGGCGATATGTATACCGAGGGCGGCGGCAAGACCACGGTGGATTCCGAAGCCGGTGTGAGGGCGTTTAAGGATTATGTCCGCTACTTCAACGATTACGGCCTTCCGACCATTTACGATTTTGTCAGCCGGTTCCGTTCCGGCGAGATGCCCATCGGCATAGCGGCCTATTCGACCTACAATACGCTGATGGTGTCGGCGCCCGAAATCCGCGGGCTGTGGGATTTCACACTGATCCCCGGCACGGAGTATACGAACGCCGACGGCAGTACCTATATTGATCGCTCCGACTTTATCACCGGCAACGCGACCATGATGATTGCCACGGAGAAAGAATCGCTGCGCAACGCCTCCTGGGAGTTCATGAAGTGGTGGGCGCAGCCGGATACGCAGGTGCGTTTCGGACGGGAAATCGAGGCCCTCTTGGGATCCTCCGCCCGGTACGCGACGGCGAATAAAGACGCTTTCGTGCAGCTTTCCTGGAGCGCCGACGACATTGAGGTGCTCAGCGCCCAGTGGGATCAGACCGTGGGAATCCGGGAGGTGCCCGGCGGATACTTTACAGGCCGCCATATTACCAACGCCATCCGGAAGGTTATCAACGAAAAGGTGGATTCCCGCGAGACCATCATAGATTATGCGGTAACTATCAACGATGAGCTCACCAAGAAACGGATTGAGTTCGGCCTGCCGTTGGAGGAGTAGGGGAGGATAGCATGAAAGAATATTGGAAGAAATATCTGACACTGCGAAAGCATAATATGCAGGTGGCCTGGAAAAAGGCGAAAAGAAGCAAGATGTGTTATGCCTTCCTTTTTCCTTACGCGCTGTTGTTTACCCTGTTTTACATCGCGCCGGTGGTGGCCTCCATCTTTTTCAGCTTTACCTATTACAACATCCTGGAGCCGCCCAGCTTTATCGGACTGCAGAACTATATCAGTCTGATTCTGGAAGACGACATTTTCCTGATTGGTCTGAAAAACACCTTCATGATCGCCGTCATCACCGGCCCGCTGGGCTACATCATGTCCTTCCTGTTCGCCTGGCTGATCAATGAACTTCCCAGGTGGGTGCGCAGCGTGGCGGTTGTGGTGTTCTACGCGCCCTCCATCGCGGGCAACTGTTACGTGATTTTCTCCGTGTTCTTCCGGGGAGACGCCAACGGCTATGTCAACGCCTTTCTGATGAACATCGGAATTATTGATAAGCCGATCCTGTGGTTCATCGATCCGAAGTATATGTTGCCTATCTGTATGCTGGTCATCCTGTGGATGAGCCTGGGCACCGGCTTCCTTTCCTTTGTGGCAGGCCTGCAGGGCGTGGATCGTTCCCAGTTTGAAGCGGGCTATATGGACGGCATCAAAAACAGATGGCAGGAGCTGTGGTACATCACCCTTCCCAACATGAAGCCCATGCTGATGTTCGGCGCGGTTATGTCCATTACCCAGGCCTTCGGTGTCTGCGACGTGACAATGGCCCTGTGCGGTTATCCCAGTACGGATTACGCGGCCCGTACCATTGTGACTCACCTGTTCGACTACGGCTTCACCCGTTTTGAAATGGGTTACGCGTGCGCAATCGCGACGATATTGTTCCTTATTATGATTCTTTGTAACAAGGCAATACAGAGTCTGTTGAGAAGAGTGGGGACCTGATATGAGCAAGAAGAAAAAACAAAAAAATGTAGAAGTAGTCTATCACAAAAAGCTGATCAAGAGAAGAAAACCCAACCGTTCCATCTGGGGAGATATTTTCCTCTACCTCTTTCTGCTGTTTGTGGCGGTGGTCATGGTGTTCCCCATCGTATACGCGGTCAGCAGCGCCTTAAAGCCGTTGGATGAACTGTTCAAGTTCCCTCCCCGGATCCTGCCGCAGAACCCGACGATGGATAACTTCTCAGACCTGTTTGTGACCATGGGCAAATCCTGGGTGACTTTCTCCCGGTATCTGTTCAATACGGTGTTTATCACATTCGTCGGAACATTCGGCCATCTGATTGTGGCATCCATGGGCGCCTTCGTACTGGCGAAATACGATTTTCCCGGCGGGGATACGTTCTTTAAGCTGGTTACCGTAGCCATGATGTTTACCGGCTATGTAACCCAGATCCCCAACTACTTGATCTTAAACGCCCTGGGCTGGATCGATACCTACTGGTCCATTATCATTCCGGCTTTCGCTTCTCCCATGGGACTGTTTTTGATGAAGCAGTTTATGGAAGGGCTGCCCACCTCGCTGATTGAAGCGGCCAAGATTGACGGCGCCAACGAGTGGAGGGTGTTCTCCGGAATCGTAATGCCGAATGTGAAACCGGCCTGGATGACGCTGATTATCTTTTCTGTCCAGGGCCTCTGGAACAACAAGGCGGCTACCTTTATCTATTCGGAAGCGAAGAAGACACTGGTGTACGCCATGCAGCAGATCCAGAGCGGCGGTATCGCCAGAACCGGGCAAGGCGCCGCGGTGCTGGTGGTGCTGATGATTGTTCCCATCGCCATATTCATCTTCTCCGAGAGCCAGATTCTGGAAACCATGGCAAGCTCCGGTCTGAAGGATTAACAGAAAATGAGGTGGCCTATGAAAAAGAGAATCAAGTCAATCGGCGTGCTGGCGCTGGGAGTTCTGATTTTGGCGGCGACGCCCCTCACCGTCTCGGCGCGGGAGAGAAGCTATACATACAACTACGATTACTGGGGCGATGTGCAGGATTCCCCGGACTTCTATACGGTGACGAAGGTATATCCGGCGGAGGCGTTCGGCCTGGAAGACAACTTCAGTACTCCCCAGGGGATGTTTGTGAAGGATGATATGGTCTACATCTGCGATACCGGCAACAACCGGATCGTGCAGCTGAAGCGCACGGGGACGGAGCAGTTTGAGGTGGAGCGGATCTTCCACAGCATCCAGGGGAATACGGATGTCAAGGAGCTGTCCCAGCCTACCGACATTGCGGTTTCGGAAGAAGGGGATATTTACATCTGCGACCAGGGCAATGCCAGAATTGTAAAGCTGGACAGCGACTTAAATTATCTGCTTCAGTTCAATCTGCCGGTGGATTCCACGGTGAGCGCCGACAGCACCTTCAAGCCTTCCAAGCTGGTGGTGGATACGGCGGGGCGTGTGTACTGCATCGCCACCAGTATCAACCAGGGCCTGTGCAAATATGAAGCGGACGGGACGTTTTCCGGATTCGTGGGAGCGACCCCCGTTACCTTCAACCTGGTGGACTATCTCTGGAAGAAATTTGCGACCCAGGAGCAGAGACAGCGTATGGCTTCCTTTGTTCCTACCGCCTATGACAATATCTATATGGATCAGGAAGGCTTTATCTATGCCTGCGCCGGCGGCCAGGAGGAAGAAGATCTGGATTCCGGCGCCGCGGACGCGGTACGTAAGCTGAACCTGATGGGATCCGATATTCTGGTTCAGAACGGTGAATATCCCGCTTACGGCGACCTGTACTGGGGAGAGGGCGGCGGCTATGAGGGCCCTTCCTACTTTACCGACGTGACGGTGCTGGACAATGACATTTATGTCTGCCTGGACAAAAACAGGGGACGTCTTTTCGGCTACGACGATCAGGGCAAGACCGTATTCTGCTTCGGCGGCAACGGCAATATGGACGGCTTTTTCAGACAGCCGGCCGCCATTGAGCACATGGGACACGATCTGCTGGTTCTGGATACGCTGGATTGCAGCGTGACGCTGTTTACGCCCACGGAGTTTGGAGAACTGGTTTACGACGCCATTGAACAGTTCGACGAAGGCGACTACGAGGTCTCCGGAGAAAGCTGGCAGAAGGTCATGGATCTGGACGGCAACTACGATCTGGCCTATATCGGGATCGGCCGTTCCCTGCTGCGTCAGGAAAAATACAAGGAGGCCATGGATTACTTTGAACTGAAATACGACGATGAAAACTACTCCAAAGCCTACAAACAGTACCGCAAGGAGTGGGTGGAGGACCATATCGTCGTCATCGTCATCGTGGTTCTGGCGATTTTCCTGATTCCGCTTTCTATCGGCAAGGTCAAGAGCGTCAAGCATGAAATCGATATCGCAGATATCTTCAGATTCTAGGGAAGGGGAGACCGGTATGATTGCTGCACTGAATAATAAAATTGACTTTCAACGGTATCTGGGAAGCCTGAAATTTGCGCTGTACTGTATTACCCATCCTCTGGACGGATTCTGGGATCTGACCCATGAAAAGAGGGGCACCTACGCGGCGGCCAACACCATCCTGTTTCTGACCCTTCTGATCAGGGTGCTCAAGCTGCGCTATACCAGTTTTATTTTCCTCACCGTTTACTGGGAGGATATCAACATTTTCCTGTATATTGCCAGTGTACTGTTCCCGCTTGCCATGTTTGTAATCGGCAACTGGGGCCTGACCACTCTGTTTGACGGCAAAGCGAGACTGGGGCAGGTCTATATGGCCAGCTGCTACGCGCTGACGCCGTACCCGCTGATGCAGTTCCCGCTGATGTTTTTCAGTAATTTCGTCACGGTGGACGAGGCGGAGTTCTACTCGGTATTAAGCGCCCTTTCCCTGGTTTGGGCAGCGCTTTTGTTCATCGCCGCCATGGGCCAGATCCATGAGTTCGGAATGGCAAAGAATATGCTTTTTATGGTGGCCAGCCTGTTTGCCATGCTGGTAATCGTATTTATCCTGCTGTTGTTCTTCGGCATGATTTCCCAGGGCGTTGCGTATTTCATTTCCCTGGCCAAGGAAATCATGTTCCGACTATAGCGGGAACGGAACGGAAAAGATATCTGCCGGAACGTAAAGGATGGGAGTGACCATGAAGAAAGAAAAATCAGTTAGAAAAGCAGAATGGAAGGCGGCCCTGATCGGACAGTTGAAAAGCCTGGCGGTGCCCGTGATCATAACGGCGCTTATCGCGGTTGCGATTGTGGTTATCATCAATTTCCAGACGGGTACGGAGCAGGAACCGGTGGTGGAGCTGAACGGATATGACGGGACCACGGATCCGATTGTGGTGGAGAACGACCGGCTGAAGCTGACCATGGATCCTGCCACCACGCAGTTTTCGCTGGAGGTCAAGGATACCGGGAAGGTCTGGTATTCCAATCCGCCCGAGGCGGCTGCGGATCCGCTGGCTGTGGCGTCGTACAAGGGAAGGCTCCAGTCCACGCTGCTGCTGACGTTCAGTCAGGCGACGGGACTGCAGACCACTTATGATAACTTCAGTTACGGCATTGACAATCAGCTCTATGAGATTGAGCAGGGCCAGGACTATATCAAAGTCAACTATTCCATCGGCGAAGCGGAGAGAGAGTATCGGATCCCTCCGGTTACCACGGCGGAAAAGATGCAGGGGTGGTTCGACGCGGCCGGCAAACAGGACGCCAGCTTTATCCGGCGTTACTACAAAAAATATGACATCAACGATCTGGACGAGGATGATAATCGGGAAGAACTTCTGGCGAATTATCCCATTCTGGAGACGGAACCCATTTATGTACTGAGGGATACCACCGTTTCGGGCGCGGCGACCATCAAGCTGGAACAGATTTTTGAGTCGGCCGGGTATACCGCAGAGGATCTGGAAGCGGACAAAGCGCTGAACAACAAGATCAAATCCAGCAACAAGCTGGTCTTCAACGTCAGCATCACCTACCGTCTGGATGGCGGGGATCTGGTGGTGGAGATGCCGCTGGATGATATGAAATACAAAAAGAGCGCTCCGATCTATACCATGGTCATGCTGCCTTACTTTGGCGCAGGCGGCCCGGAGGATGAAGGCTATCTGATGGTGCCCGAAGGCGGCGGCGCGCTGATTCATTTCAACAATGAAAAACTCTCCCAGGCGTCCTATTATGCGAACCTTTACGGTTGGGACATGGCGCTGTCCAGGGAAGCGGTGGTGCACGATACGCGGGTGTGTTTCAATGCGTTCGGCATTGCCAACGGCGACGATTCCTTCGTCTGTATCCTGGAGGAGGGCGCTCCCTACGCTTCCGTGCAGGCGGACATTGCCGGACACGGCGGCAGCTATAACTATGTGAACGCAATTTACAGCATCAGCCCCCGCGAACTGTTTGAGGTAGGCGATCTGGGCAGCCAGAGCACTTATAAATTCCTGGAGACTCTGCCCCATGAGACCCTGACCCAGCGGTATCGTTTCGTGGACAGCAACGATTATGTGGATATGGCGAAGGCTTACCAGGGGTACCTGCAGGATAAGTACGGAGCGTATCTGACGCAGAACGACGATACACAGGCGCCTGTGGCGCTGGAAATCGTGGGCGCGGTGGATAAAGTTAAGCAGATCCTGGGCGTGCCGGTTTCCCGTCCCCTGCGTCTGACCAAATACAGCGAGGCGGAGGATATGATCCGCCAGCTTTCCGAGGAGGGCATGGGCAACCTGTCCGTGAAGCTGACCGGCTGGTGCAACGGCGGTGTGAACCAGAAGATTCTGCGCAAGGCCAAGACGATTTCGACACTGGGCAGTAAAAAGGATTTGAAGTCCCTGGGCGATACGGCCAAAGAGTTGGGCGCGGATCTGTATCTGGAGGGCGTGACCCACTATGAATATGACAGCGGCCTGTTGGACGGCTTCTTCTCCTTTACGGACGCCGCGCGGTTCATTTCCAAAGAGCGGGCGGAGCTGTTTGTCTACAGCCCGGTGACCTACGCCGCGAGGGAAGGTGTGGACAGCTACTATCTGCTGCACCCGGATCTGATTCAGAAGAATACGGAAACGCTTGCGGCGGCAGCGGCGAAATATAACGCCAACGTGGCTTTCCGGGATACGGGCATGGATCTTTCCTCCGACTATTATCTGAAAGATACGGTGAGCCGGCAGAGCGCCATGGAGTCCCAGGCGCAGATGCTCAAGGATATCGAGGACGGCGGCCAGAAGAACCTGATCAATATGGGGAACGATTACGCCATTCCCTATGCGGACATGGTGACCGATATGGATCTGGCGGGCAGCGGCTATACGATTCTGGACGAGGAGGTTCCCTTCTATCAGCTGGCGATTCACGGGTTCGTGAATTACACGGGCGATCCTTTGAACACCTGTGGCAATGAACAGCAGGAGCTGTTAGAGTCTGCGGAATACGGGGCCGGTCTTTCCTTCTCCCTGATGCGGGAGACAGCCTTTGCCCTGCAGAAGACCCTCTACACCGAGTATTACGCATCCGATTTTGCCGTAGAGCATGACAGGATGATGGAAATTTATAACAGATATAACAGCGAACTGGGCCATGTGTTTAACCAGCAGATGGTCGATCACAAAAAGCTGGACGGGAATATGTCCTGTACCACCTATGAGGACGGCACAAAGGTCTACGTCAACTACAGCTTTACCGATGGGATGACGCCGGAGGGCGTATCGGTTCCGGCAAGGGATTATAAGGTGATCCGCTAAAGGGTCTGACAGGAAAAGTTTTCAGAAAGGGTAGTGGGTATGAAAAGACAGAAGAACAAGTTAGCAGGGCTTCAGAAACGGAAAGCCATCTCGGGGTATCTGTTCATCTCACCGTTCATCATTGGATTTCTGCTCTTTATGGTGAAACCGCTCATTCAGTCTCTGTATATGAGCTTCTGCGATGTGCAGCTGGGATCAGGCACCTTTAACCCGGTGTGGAGAGGACTGTTCAATTACAATTATGCCTTCCGGGTGGATGCCGAATATGTGAGACTTCTGACGGAGGAGCTCAGCAGGATGGCGATTTATTCCGTCGCCATCATGGTATTCAGCTTCTTTGTGGCGCTGATCCTGAACGGGAATTTCAAGGGCAGGGCGCTGGTGCGTTCCGTGTTCTTCCTGCCGGTTATCCTGGCATCCGGCGTCATGCTGAAGCTGGATTCGGAAAACGCGCTGATGGCTGCCGTAGCGGCGACCGTGGAGGTCAACGCCGGGGGCACCACAGGAATTACGGACGCCATCCAGAATATCCTGCGTACCACCGGGGTCGGTGTCAGGGCCTTTGAACAGCTGTTTGAGATCATGGATAACATCTACGATGTGGCCATTTCCTCCGGTATCCAGATCATCATCTTCCTGTCCGGGCTGCAGACCATTTCCTCCAGTATGTATGAGGCGGCGGATATCGAAGGCTGTACCAAATGGGAGAGTCTCTGGAAGATCACCTTCCCCATGGTCAGTTCCCTGTTTTTGGTCAACTGGATTTACACGGTGGTGGATTTCTGCATGAGATCAGACAATGCGATTATTGAAAAAATCACCAATCTGATGAATGTAAACCTGAACTACGGACTGGCGTCGGCCATGTCCTGGGCATACTTCGTGCTGGTTATGGCCATTGTGGGAGTCAGTTCGCTGATTATTTCGAAGGGGGTTTACTACTATGAGTAAGAGCAAAACGAAGACGGCAAAATACGCGGGCTTCTGGGAACGGAACAAAAAATCCGGCGGTTACCTCCTTCGTAAGACGGTGATGAAGTACACGGTCAGCATCTGTCGGGCAATCCTGCTTTTCGGACTGTGCTTTCTGATCCTGCAGCCCCTTTTGAACAAAATATCGGTGAGCTTCATGACAGAGCAGGATCTTTACGATCCGATTGTGACGTCCATTCCGCTGCATTTCACCACGGAGAATTACCGGCTGGCTGCCGGACTGATGGAATACGGGAAAACGCTGGTCAACTCCCTTGTGATTTCCTTGACCATCGCCATTTTGCAGGTGAGCGTAAGCACCCTGGTAGGGTATGGGTTCGCCAGGTTCCAGTTCCCGCTAAAGAACTTCTGGTTCGCCTGCGTCATGGTCATGGTGCTGATTCCGCCCCAGGTCATTTCCACTTCCCTGCATCTGCATTTCCGTTTCTTCGATGTCCTGGGGATTTATAAGGCGATTACCGGCACGACCATGAACCTCAAGTCTTCGGTGCTTCCGTACTATATGATGAGCGCGGGCTGTATGGGATTGAAGAACGGACTGTATATCTACATGATCCGACAGTTCTTCCGCAACATCCCCAAGGAGCTGGAGGAAGCGGCCTATGTGGACGGCTGCGGCACCTTAAAGACCTTTATCCGGATCATGCTGCCGGATGCAAAGCCCATTCTGACTTCCTGCTTCCTTTTCGCCTTTGTGTGGCAGTGGACGGACGGCTTTTATTCCAGTATGTTCCTGGGCAATATCAGTTTGCTGAGCATCAAGCTCAAGCAGCTGCCGGATACCTTCGGCGGCTATATGGCCCGTATCAGCGGGGCGTCCAGTTCCGCGGGCGTTTCCGTTCCGTACAGCAACTGTATGCTGGCGACCGGTACCCTGATGGTGATCGTACCGTTGATTGTCCTGTACCTGTTCGCGCAGAAGGGCTTTGTGGAGAGCTTAAGCAGCACGGGAATCAAGATGTGATTCCGTGGCTGCCCCAAACCTGTGATAAATTTCGCCCGGCGCGGCCCGGACCCGGAAAGATTATGTGGGACGCGCTGCGGCTGAAATTTATATAAGAAAAAGGAGGAGAGTATGAAAAGAAAAACGTTAGGCAGATTGATGGCGGCTTCTATCGCGGCCGTTATGACGGTAGGTATGGTTGGCTGCGGCGGCAACAGCAGCGCGCCGGCTGACAACGCAGCGGATACCCCCGCGGCAGCGGAGACCCCCGCAGCGGCGGAGACGCCTGCAGCGGAGACCCCTGCGGCAGAGGACACTGCGGCAGCGGAGACCCCTGCAGCGGAAGATGACGGAATGGGCGAGGTGAGAATCGACCCCAAGACCGGCGAACCCTTCGACCTGGGCGGCATGGAAATCATCGTCGCCGACTGGTGGACCGATCCTACCGCTGAGCCTACTACCGAGTTCGGTGAGGCGCAGAAGGAATACCGCGACTGGCTGCAGGAGACCTACAACTTCACTCTGGTACAGAAGAACTACGCTGGCTGGGGCTGGGGCGAAGGCTCTATCGGCGAGGCATTTGTGCAGGCCGCTACTTCCGGTTCTGACGAAAACATCATTTATATCCTGACCAATTCCGCTTCCACCGCTTCTTATGTGAGCCAGGGTCTGTGCTATGACATTTCCAAACTGGACGGCGATGTTGTCGATCTGTCCCGTGAGAAATGGACCTGCAACGGCGAACTGACAAGCTGGGGTATCGGCGATGCCAAGTACGGCTTCTATGCCGGACCTTCGGAGCCCAGAGGCGGACTTTACTTCAACAAGACGGTGCTCAAGGATGCGGGCATTGATCCCGAGTCCATCTATGACATGCAGGCGGACGGCACCTGGACCTGGGATGCCTGGATTGATATTATGAGCAAAGTACAGCGCGATATCGATTCCGACGGCCAGATCGATGTATACGGCTGCGTACAGAACAACGGCGGTATGGTTATGCAGTGTATCCGTTCCAACGGCGGCGCTCTGGTGACCAAGAATCCCGACGGTACTTATGAACTGACCGCTGACAGCGATGCGGTAAGAGAAGGCCTGCACTTCGCCATTGACGAAGTAACCGACAAGTACTTCCTGAACTACAGCAACGAAGACGGCAGCAACTGGGAAGATTATAAGGTTCGTTTCATGAACGGTGAAGCCGCTTTCATGTTTGACGATGCGTACTGCGCATACCAGGGCGGCTGGCTGACCGGTCAGTCCAAGGATGCCGACGGTAACGCGACTGCGGTTAACGGCGTTGAGCTGACCCAGCAGATCGACTATGGCTTCGTTATGTTCCCGAAGGGGCCCAGAGCGAGTGACTATGTGACCAACAAGTCCAACAACGTTACCATGATGCCCGCTTCTTATGACGATGACAAGGCCAGACTGCTGATGTTTGCTTACGACGTGTGGACCGACGACGTTCCCGGTGAGGAATGGGAAGGCTACTACGGCCTGCTGGATAACCTGTACGGCGGCATGAGAGATACCCGTTCCGTGGACGAGACCATCGACATGATGACCACCAGAGGCGTTGACGACGTGCACGCTATCGTTCCCAACTTCAACCCGAACGACAACTTCCTGTATCAGGCCGGTGTCGGCGCGGATGCGGACGCTCTGCTGGAGCAGAACCTGGCCGAATGGCAGACTGCTGTGGACGAATTTAACGCTTCCATGCAGAAGTAATTGCTCATAAGAGTAGTTTGTAACAATTAACTGATTGGGGATGGTGTTTTCCGGGCGCCATCCCCTTTGTTCTCCTAAGCAGAGACGGGAAAGGCTGATCGTATATCCATGAGAGAAGAAAAGAGAAGGAAAAGAATCCGCAGAGCGGCCGCTGTGGTTCTGTTGTTACTGGGAGCCGCAGGGCTTGCCGGCTGCGGCAGGACAGGTGTGGAGGAAGACGCCTTACAAACGGAGACAGAGGCAGAGACAAAGACGGCGGAAAGCACGGGAACGGAAAGCACGGGAACGGAAAGTGTGCGGGAAGAAAGCGCTCCGGCGGAAAGTCCCCAGGCAGAAAATCCCCAGACAGAAAGCGGAGAAGCAGAGACAGAGACAAAGACCGCAGCCGTGGCAGAGACGGATCGGTCGGCTGTGTTTGAGCTGTTTTCCCATATGACGGTGGGGTGGAACCTGGGCAATACCTTTGACTCCCACGGAGCAGGCAATTCCCTTGGGGCGGAGACATATTGGGGCAATCCTGTCACCACGAAGGAAATGATCGACATGGTGGCCGCCCAGGGCATCAACACACTGCGGATTCCGGTGACCTGGGCCGAGCACGTGGGGGCCGCTCCGGCGTATTCCATCGACAAAGCCTGGCTGGATCGGGTGGAAGAAGTGGTGGGCTATGGTCTGGACAACGGGATGTATGTGATCCTGGATACGCACCATGAACCCGATTTCTGGATGAAGCTGGACGAGGGATCGTTTGACGCAACCAAGGCCGAGCTGACGGCCATCTGGACGCAGGTTGCGGAGCGCTTCCGGGACTATGACGAGCATCTGATCTTCGAGGGGATGAACGAACCCAGGACAAAGGGGTCGCCCGCCGAATGGAGCGGCGGCACCGGGCCGGAGCGCGCGGCGGTAAATGAGTTAAACGGCGCGTTTCTTGACGCGGTCCGTGCCGTGGGAGGCGGCAACGAAACCCGCTGCCTGATCATCTGTCCTTACGGCAACAGCGTGACCCGGGATACTCTGCAGACCTTGAAGCTATATGACGATCCCAATCTTGCGGTATCCGTGCATCTGTATACGCCCTATTTCTTTACCTATGATGCCCAGGGGGGATATGCCCAGTGGGATGGAAGCAAGAAGTCGGAAATTGTCTCCAATGTGGATCTGGTCGATACGTTCCTCTTACAAAAGGGAGTCCCGGTGATTGTGACGGAGTTTGGTGCGGTCAACAAGAACAACACGCAGGACGAGATCCGCTGGCTGCAGGATTACCTTGGCGTCATGCAGGAGAAGGGGATCAAATGTATCTGGTGGGACAACGGACAGTTTGTCGGAAACGGGGAGAATTTTGCGCTGCTGGATCGCAGGAATCTCAAATGGTTCTCCCAGGAAGTGGCGGACGCCCTGGTAGAGGCGGCGGGAGGTAGATAAATGGAAGTTTGTTTTCATCTGCCGGGACTGCGGCAGAATTATCCCTTAAATATGATGCTTTTGTCCATGCTGGAAAAAAAGCCGCAGTATTTCAGGGAGGGCGTAAGGATCGCTTCCTTTTTCGGAGAATTTCCCATGTCCCTCTGGAACGGCGGCCGGAAATCCCCGCAGGATCAGTGCGACGCAGGCTATATTCAGAATGCGATTCATAATATCAACGCAAAGGGCGTGGCGGTGCGCTATACCTATACCAATCTGTTCCTGGATGAGCAGGATTTGAAGGATCCCTACTGTAACTTCTGCATGAAGGCGGCGGACAACGGAAAGAACGAGATCCTGGTGGTGTCTCCCCTCCTGGAGGCCTACGTGCGCAAGACCTACCCGTCCTTTCGGATCAACAGCTCCACCTGTAAGGAGATCCGCAGCATCGACGCGGTGAACGAGGAACTGAAAAAAGACTATCATCTGGTGGTGCTGGATTACAATTTTAACAACCGGTTTGACCAGCTTGCGCAGATCGAGGACAAGGGACGCTGTGAGATTCTGGTGAACGCGGTCTGCCAGCCCGACTGCCCGAGGAGAGGGAGACACTACGAGAACGAGGCGAAGAACCAGAAGATCATGCTCAAAAACCGTACCCGCACGCCGGACAGACAGATCCCTCTGGAGCCCTGGCACTGCGATTACGGGGAGCACAACGAGTTTCGTACCATCCAGACCTACTGTACCTACGTCTCTCCGGAGGATATCTGGGAAAAATATGTGCCCATGGGCTTTACGAACTTTAAGCTGGAAGGGCGGACAGCAAACCTCTTTTATATCCTGGAGGTGTACTGCCACTATCTGATCCGGCCCGAATACAGGGTGGACGCCGCCACCACACTGTTAAACAGTCTGGTGGGAAACCGTCTGCTTACGGTGGCGCGGCC
This sequence comes from uncultured Eisenbergiella sp., assembly GCA_947630215.1. Classification (GTDB taxonomy): domain Bacteria; phylum Bacillota; class Clostridia; order Lachnospirales; family Lachnospiraceae; genus Gallintestinimicrobium. The sequence continues at coordinate 27,866 of CANRGX010000025.1, forward strand.
CCGGCCTTCCAGGTGGCCTTGAGAAAGAACGAAAAAGGAGTCTGAAAATGGCGGAAAAAAAGGTATTCTGGCATTTGCCCGGTTTTTGTTATTTCAGGGCGCTGAATCTTGCGGTGATTACGCTGATGAAGGAGTATCCGTCCTGCTTTCGGGACGGCTACCGGATCGGATCGGTCTACGGCACCTTCCCCGGCGCAATCTGGAACGGCGGCCGGGTGGTCATGGGAATTGCCGGAAAGCGGGATATCGAGGCGACTCTGAAGCAATATAACAGCAGAAATGTTCCCGTCCGGTTCACCTGGACCAATTCCTGTCTGGAGGAGAAGCACGTGTGGGATACCTATTGTAATCTCATTATGCGGCTGGCGGACAACGGAATGAACCAGGTGCTGGTAAATACCCCGGTGCTGGAGGAGTATATCCGCCGGGAGTATCCCGGTTTTCCCATGATTTCTTCCACCACAAAGCGGATTGTGAAGACAGAGGACGTGCTCCGGGAGCTGGAAAAGGACTACTATCTGGTGGTGCTGGACTACGATCTGAACCATAACCGGCAGGCGCTGGAGCGGCTGGAACCCTATGCGGGCCGGGTGGAAATCCTGGTCAATGAGGTCTGTACGCCCGGCTGTCCCAGACGGGCGGAGCACTATGCCCAGCAGTCCAGGGCCCAGCTGGAATTTGACGTGAAGGATCTGTTTGCCTGTCCCAACGCCAATCCCAACAAAACCTTTGCGGAATGCAGGAAGCGTCCCGCCTTTATTTCCAACGAGGAGATCGGCGGCTATATCGACCGGGGATTTGTGAACTTTAAGATCGCCGGGCGGGGGATGCCCCAGCAGTATGTGCTGGATGCGTATCTGTACTTCCTGGTGAAAGAGGAGCAAAGGGACTTTATCCGGGGCAGGATCGAAAAGCTGCTGACCCCGTCCAAAACAGCAGGACGGCGGTAACTATCGTAAAGCGAGAGGGAAGATGAAAAAGGCTGAAATGACGGCCGTGGTGAGACGGACGCCGTTAATCGGGGCGGATTATCCGGATCCGGAGGTGATCCGGGTGGACGACGCCTATTATATGCTGAGCACGACCATGCACTTTTTGCCGGGCGCGCAGATTCTGCGCTCGTACGATCTGGTGAACTGGGAGCACGCTGCCTACGTGTTTTCTTCTTTTGAAGACGCCAAAGAGGCCCGTATGACCTATGAGAGCAACGGCTACGGATGCGGAATGTGGGCGGGCTCCATGCGGTATCATAACGGGCGCTTCTATGTGAGCTTTGCGGCGAAACAGAGTCAGAAGACATATTTTTATACGGCCCCGAAGGTGGAAGGCCCCTGGAAGAAAACCAGCCTGGATCGCTATCTGCACGACGGATCCCTGTTTTTTGACGATGACGGCAGGACGTATCTGGTATACGGAAATTCCGAAATCCGGATACAGGAGCTCTCTCCCGATTTGAGCGGACTGAAAGAAGACGGGTTTTCCCGGGTACTGGTACGGGAGAAGGACGATGTGATCCTGGGGCATGAAGGATCCCACTTCTATAAGATTGACGGCAGATACTATCTGTTTACGATCCACTGGCCCAGAACCGGAACGGCCAGAAGGACGCAGATGTGTTTTTCCAGCGATTCCCTGGAAGGAGAATTTCGCGGCGGGCCCGTGCTGGACGACGACATGGGCTTTCAGAACTGCGGCGTGGCCCAGGGGGGAATCGTCCAGGCCAGCGACGGCAGATGGTACAGCATTCTCCTTCAGGATCACGGCGCGGTGGGACGTGTGCCGGTGCTGGTTGACGTGCACTGGGAGAACGGATTTCCCGTGTTCGGGGATCGTGGAAAAATCCCGGCGGCGGTGACGGTGGCCAGCAACAGACCCTATTACCAGTATGAACCGCTGTACACCTCGGATGACTTTTCTTACCTTCCCGATGAGTCCGGGCGGTTTGGGCTGAAAGAACAGTGGCAGTGGAACCACGAGCCCCAGCCGGATCTGTGGACGATTCTGCCATATGGCGGATTGTGCATCACAACGGGAAAGCTCTGCGCCAATGTGACCCAGGCGGTAAACACCCTGACCCAGCGGCTGACGCTGCCGGGCACCGTCGCAGAGGTGACCGTGGACGCCACGGACTTAAACGAGGGCGATTACGCCGGATTGTGCGCCCTTCAGGGCTGTTACGCAATGGCAGCGGTGACGAAGGAACTGCATCGGTATTATCTGGTGATGATCGAGAGGAACCGGGAGGAGAAAAATACCGGTATGGGGGCCAACGACTATATGCCGGGCCGGATTGTGGAGAAAATCGTCCTGACAGAGCCGGTGGTGCGGCTGCGGATGGAAGCGTGCTTTTCCAAACGTTCCGACAAGGTGACGTTTTTTTACCGGGAATCCCGGGAAGGCGGAAATTTCAGAAAGATCGGCAGGGAACACGCCCTGTTTTTCGGACTGGATCACTTTGTGGGCTGCCGCTGCGGGCTGTCCGTGTTTGCCACCAGAAAGATAGGCGGTTCCGCCGTTTTTCAGCATTTTACTTACGAAAAGCGGCTGTCACAGCGTCCGGCAGGCGGCTGTACGGACGGCGGGAGGAGAGAAAATGGTGCCGGTATTAAAGGATGCGGTACAGCGGGCGATGGGATGCCGGATCGGAGCGGAAGCGACCCTGCCTGAAATGAAGGACAAAAAGGTGTGGGAGATTATCACCACCCATTTTAATGCGCTCACCTTCGGAAATGAACTCAAGCCGGATTCCATGTTCGGCTACAGCAGAGAGAAGTGCCGCAGCCTGGAGCGGGCGGAGGTAAACGGAGAGAGCCTGGCTGTTCCCAGACTGGATTTTTCCAGGGCACAGGCCATGCTGGATCAGGTACTTGCCTGGAACCAGAGCCACCCGGACAGCCCGATCCGGGTGAGGGGACATGTGCTGGTATGGCACTCCCAGACGCCGGAATGGTTCTTCCATGTGGATTACGATAAGAACAAAGACTACGTGGACAAGGACACCATGAACAGACGGCTGGAATGGTATATCCGGACGATGCTGACCCATTTTACCGGGGAAGAAAGCAGATACCGGGAGCTGTTCTACGGCTGGGACGTGGTAAACGAAGCGATCAGCGACCGCACGGGCACCTATCGCAGCGACAGGGAAAATCCGGACGAACCCTTAAGCCGGAATACCCACGGCAGCAATTCCAGCTGGTGGCGGGTGTATCAGAGCGAGGAATATATTCTGAACGCTTTTTTCTATGCCAACCGCTATGCGCCTGCCGGCCTGGAGCTGTATTACAACGATTACAACGAGAGTTCCCCGATCAAACAGCAGGGGATTCTGACGCTGCTGGCGGCGATAAAAGAGCGGGAGGGCGCGCCCGGAGAGGGAACCCGTATCGACGGAATGGGCATGCAGGGGCATTACGGTATGACTTCCCCTTTGGAGGGCGACTTTGAGACTGCCATCGTAAAATACGCAAAGGCGGTGGGAAGCGTTCAGATTACAGAGTTTGATTTGCGCGCCGGCGAGGGCTACGACGGGAGCCGGAAAGCGAAAGCAGAAGAATACGAAAAGCAGGCGGAGCGCTACCGGACGCTGTATCGGGCCATCCGGCGGGCCAGAGAGAAGGAAGGGGCCAATGTGACGGGCCTTACGTTCTGGGGAACGGTGGATCCCTATTCCTGGCTGCAGGGCCGTTCCGATGTAGGGGGCGGCAATACCACGGGACTGCCCCAGTGTCCGCTTCTGTTTGACGAAGCCTATCAGCCCAAGCCCGCGTTTTTTGCGTTTGCCAGGGGATAACCGGTCAGAGGGCGTTGCCGTCTTATCTGGATCGGGCCATATTGCGGTAGGCGGAAGGAGAGCAGTTCATCTGCTGGCGGAACACGCGGTTGAAGGTGGAAAGACTGGAAAAGCCGGACTGCATGGCGATCTGGGTGATGGACAGATCGGGCCGGCTCAGCAGCTCCTCCGCCACCCGGATCTTGCGGTGGCAGACGTAGGCGGAAAAGGTAAAGCCGGTATACTGTTTAAAGAGCCTGGAAAAATGGAATTTGGAAAAGCCCGCGCGGGCGGCCACGTCGTCCAGGTTGAGATCGTCCATATAATGTGTATCGATGTAGCTGAGAATATCGTTGAACTTGTTGATATATTCCTTCTGATGGGACACATAGCCGGAGGAAAGCATCGGCATAGTGTTTAACCGGTGCGTCCCCAGAACCACACACAGATTCAGAAACAGCGAATAGACGGACAGATCGGAAAATTCATTGGAACCGAAGTATTCGTTGCGCATCTGCAGCAGAATATGATAAACTTCATCATAAAGGGCCGGATTTTCGCTGCGGGTCAGGCAAAGTGGTGCGGCCAGCAGAGGTTCCAGCCGGGAAAAGCCGTGCATCGTCTCCAAGGGCGCAGAGTCCAGCAGGAAAATGAAACGGACGCCGCTTTCGGGGGCGGCGATACTGTGGATGGCCCGGGAGGGGATCAGCAGAATCTCTCCGGCCTGCAGACGGAACACCTCGTCCCTGACGGTCACTTCATATCCGTTTTCCATGGGGAGGATGATTTCCACGGCGCTGTGCCAGTGGGCTTCAAATCCCACGGGCTGGTCGTTGTACCAGATACGCACGGAAGCGTCCTGGCGGTATTCCACCACTTCCTGGATATCCGGCTGGATTTTGCGGATACCGGAGAAATCGTTATTGGTGTGATAAAATTCAGCGCGGTTTTTTCCCATGTGCGGTTCACCTCCCTTGTCCTTTTTTATTATTTTAGCTTTTTTGGCGGAAAAAGTAAAGTAGGGGTTCTATGGAATCTTTTTGCAATTTCAGGAGGCAAATACCATGACGGATCGGGAAATCCTGTCGCATATCGATCATACGCTTTTAAAGCCCTGGGCGGACTGGGGGCAGATGAAAGAAGTCTGCCGGGAAGCGCTCATGCTGGAAACGGCGTCCGCGTGCATTCCGCCGGTCTATATCGCCCGGGCCCGCGCAGCGTTCGCGCAGCTGAATCTGTGTACGGTGATCGGCTTTCCGCTGGGCTACAGCGTGACGGAAGCAAAGGCGGCCGAGGTCAGGCGCGCGCTGGCGGAGGGCTGTAACGAAATCGATATGGTCATCAATCTCACCGATGTCAAAAACGGGCGGTTCGATCTGGTGGAAAGTGAGATCCGCACATTAAAGCAGATCTGCGGCGCGCACATTTTGAAGGTGATCGTGGAAACCTGTTATCTGACCCGGGAGGAAAAGATTGCCCTGTGCCGCGTGGTGACGGATGCGGGCGCGGATTTTATCAAGACGTCCACCGGGTTTGGAACGGGCGGCGCGGTTCTGGAGGACGTGCACTTGTTTCGGGAGCACATCGGCCCGGGGGTGCGGATCAAGGCCGCGGGAGGTGTGAAAACCCGGGAGGATCTGCTCGCCTTTCTGGAAGCGGGCTGTGATCGGATCGGAACTTCCTCGGCAGTTTCTCTGCTGAAGGGATGACAGGGAAGGAGACAGACATGGAAAATCAGAGGATTCTGGATCGGCTGGAGCGGCTGAGAAGCGCCATGCGCGCCTGCGGCGCGGACTGGTATCTGGTGCCGACGGCGGATTATCACAATTCGGAATATGTGGATGATTATTTTAAAGTACGGGAATATCTCTGCAATTTTTCCGGCTCCAACGGGACGCTGATCGTCGGAAGGACGGAAGCGGGACTGTGGACAGACGGGCGGTATTTTATCCAGGCCCAGCGGGAGCTGGAGGGAACGGGCGTCACGCTGTACCGGATGCTGGAGGAGGGGGTTCCTTCCAAGGAGGAATTTTTGGCACAGAAGATGCGGGAGGGAGAGACGCTCGCCTTTGACGGGCGCGTGGTGGACACCCGCTTCGGACTGGAACTGGAGAAGGCGCTGGCCAAAAAGAAGGTGACCATAGACTTCCATCAGGATCTGGCCGCCCGCATCTGGACGGATCGGCCGTCTTTGCCCTGTCATCCGGTGCGGGTGCTGGATGCGTTCCTCTGCGGAAAAACCGCCCGGGAAAAGCTGGAAAGCGTGCGCGCCGCCATGAAGGAACTGGGCGCTTCCTGTTTCTTTTTGAGCAAGCTGGACGATCTGATGTGGCTTTTCAATATCCGGGGACAGGATGTGCCCTGTAATCCGGTGGCGCTGTCCTATGCCTGGATCACGGAGACGGCCTGCCATTATTTCCTGCAGGAGAAAGCGATGAGCGAGACGTTTGTTTCCTATGCCGCAGACTGTGGGATCACGCTGCATACCTATCAGGAGACGGCGGATTTCTTGCAGACCTGTCCGGTGGAGGGGAAAATCCTGTGCGATCCCAATCAGGTCAGCTACGCCTTTTATAAGATTTTGTCCGGCCGCGCGCCGGTGATAGAGGCGCCCAACCCGACGGAACGGATGAAGGCGGTGAAGAACGAAACCGAGCTTTCCCGGATGCGCGAAGTCTTTTTAAAGGACAGCGCCGCCGTCTGCAAATTTATTTACTGGCTGAAGAAGAACATCGGCACGCAGCCTCTTACGGAGCTGTCCGCGGCCCGGTATCTGGACGGCCTGCGCGCCGGAATCGACGGCTATCTGGATCTTTCCTTCCCCACCATCAGCGCCTATGGGCCCAATGCGGCGATGATGCACTATGAGGCCACCGAGGAGAGCTTTGCGGTTCTCAGACCGCAGGGGATGCTGCTGGTGGATTCCGGCGGACAGTACCTGGGCGGCACCACGGACGTGACCCGCACCATCGTACTGGGGGAGCTTTCGCAGGAGGAAAAGGCGCATTTTACGGCGGTGGCCATCGGAATGCTGCAGCTTTCCGACGCGCATTTCCTATACGGCTGCAGCGGACGCAACCTGGATATTCTGGCCCGTCAGCCGCTCTGGGAGAAGGGAATCGATTATAAGTGCGGAACGGGGCACGGCGTAGGCTATATCTTGAATGTGCATGAAGGCCCGCAGAACATCCGGTGGCGCTATACGGAAGGGATGCGGGAGGCGGTTCTGGAGCCGGGCATGGACGTTACCAACGAACCCGGCGTCTATCTGGAGGGCAGATACGGCATCCGCACGGAAAACGTGATGGTGGTGACGGAAGCGGAGAAGAACGGGGACGGGCAGTTCCTTCGTTTTGAGACGCTGACCTTTGTTCCCATCGATCTGGACGCCATCGATCCTTCCCTGATGCAGCCCAAGGACATCTGGCGGCTGAACCGCTATCACGCCATGGTGAAAGAGAAAATCACGCCTTATCTGAACGCAGAGGAGGCCGCGTGGCTGGCAGAGGCTACGCGGGCTATCTGAGCGGCAATCATTTTTCAAGGAAAGTGATTGACTTTTGAAAACACTTTTGAGATAATACATACGGTGTAAAGGATTACATGACACAATACTATGAAAG
>CANRGX010000026.1 GCA_947630215.1 uncultured Eisenbergiella sp.
CCGGCGACCATCGAGTTTGTGGACATCGCGGGCTTGGTGAAGGGCGCCTCCAAGGGCGAGGGACTGGGCAACCAGTTTTTGAGCAACATCCGGGAGGTGGACGCCATCGTCCATGTGGTACGCTGTTTTGAAGACGGCAACGTGATCCACGTGGACGGCAGCGTAAATCCGCTGCGGGATATCGAAACCATCAATCTGGAGCTGATCTTTTCCGATCTGGAGATTTTAGAGCGGCGGATTGCCAAGGTCGCCAAAGGGGCGCGGATGGATAAGACCCAGGAAAAGGAACTGCAGATGCTCAACCGCGTGAAGGAATGGCTGGAGGAAGGAAAACCGGCCATCGGCTTTGCCTGCCAGGACGAGGACGAACAGGCGGCTTTTGCCATGCTGAACCTGCTGACGGCCAAACCCGTGATTTACGCGGCCAACGTCTCCGAGGACGATCTGGAAGACGACGGCGCAGGCAACGAAGGCGTGCAGGCGGTACGCAGCTATGCGGCCCAGACGGGCAGCGAGGTGTTTGTCATCTGCGCCCGCATCGAGGAGGAAATCTCGGAGCTGGACGACGAAGAAAAGCAGATGTTTCTGGAGGAACTGGGGCTGAAGGAATCCGGACTGGAAAAGCTGATCCGGGCCAGCTACAGCCTGCTGGGGCTGATGAGCTTTCTGACCGCGGGCGAGGATGAGTGCCGTGCCTGGACCATCAAAAAGGGAACGAAGGCGCCTCAGGCGGCGGGCAAGATCCACTCGGATTTTGAACGGGGCTTTATCAAGGCGGAAGTGGTCAATTATAAGGATCTGCTGCAACAGGGTTCCCTGGCCGCCGCCCGGGAAAAGGGACTTGTGGGAATGGAAGGAAAGGACTATGTGGTGCAGGACGGCGATGTGATCCTGTTTCGGTTCAACGTCTGAACTGGCTTTTGCCCGTTTTGGGCGCTGAAAATCTTCCTGTTTTTGGAACAAAATCCCATATTTTGTATGAAACGCGAAACGATGCGCGGGAGTTGTGCTCCCGCGCATATTTTTTTTGAAAAAGGGCTTGTCAACCGCGCTGTTTTGGGCTAATATAAAGGTAAAAGTGGTGGAAAGTGGAGGAAAATGGTTTAAAGTGGTGAAGATTCCCCCGCTTTTCAGATACCGGAGGAGACGGGCCACTGTGGGCGGCAGGTGATTGTTCATGTTCATGGGAGAGTACAGTCATACGGTTGACACAAAGGGCAGGCTGATTATCCCTTCCAGGTTCCGCGAAACGCTGGGCGACAAATTCGTGGTTACCAAGGGAATGGACGGCTGTCTGTTCGTGTACGACTATGCGGGCTGGAGCATCTTCGACGAGAAGCTCAAAACCCTTTCTCTGAGCAAAAAGGATCACCGTACCTTCGTCCGGCATTTCCTGGCGGGCGCCGCGGAGGTGGAAGTGGACAAGCAGGGCAGGATCCTGATTCCGGCAAAGCTGAGGGAATATGCACAGCTGGAAAAGGACGTGACCCTGGTGGGCGTGGGCAGCCGCATTGAGATATGGGATGACGCGCGCTGGAAGCAGATGGAGGCAGAAGAGGAATCCATGGAGGATATCGCCGAGAGGATGGACGATATGGGCCTTGGCTTCTGAGCAGGCTATGGAATTTGCGCACACATCCGTTTTACTGGAAGAAACGATAGCAGGACTTTCGATAAAGCCGCAGGGCATTTACTGCGACGGCACGCTGGGCGGCGGCGGACATTCCGCCAGGATCGCAGCCAGCCTGCAGGGCGGGCGCCTGATCGGGATCGACCAGGACGACGCCGCCATAGAGGCGGCCCAAAGGCGCCTGGAACCCTGGAAGGACAAAGTGACGCTGGTGCGGGACAACTACTGCAACCTTCCGGTGATTTTAAAGCAGCTTGGGATCGGGGGAGTGGACGGCATTCTGCTGGATCTGGGGGTTTCCTCCTATCAGCTTGACAGCGCAGAACGGGGGTTTTCCTATCGATTCGACACGGCGCTGGACATGAGAATGGACAGACGCCAGACGCTGACGGCAAGAGACATTGTAAACGGATATTCCCAGGCGGAATTGACCCGTATCATCCGGGATTACGGAGAGGATAAATTCGCTTCCAGCATTGCCGGACACATTGTGGCCGCAAGACAGAAAAAAGAAATCGAAAGCACGGGAGAACTCAACGAGATCATACGCGCCGCGATTCCGGCGAAGATGCGGGAGAAGGGTGGACATCCTTCCAAACGCACCTTTCAGGCCATCCGGATCGCCTGCAACCGGGAACTGGAGGTTCTGGAAGGTTCGCTGGATTTGTTTATCGATCTGCTGCGTCCGGGCGGAAGGATCTGTATCATCACCTTTCATTCCCTGGAGGATCGGATTGTCAAGAGCGCGTTTCGGAAAAATGAAAATCCCTGCACCTGCCCGCCCGGTTTTCCGGTCTGTATCTGCGGACAGAAAAGCAGGGGGAGAGTGATTACAAAAAAACCCATCCTCCCCACACAGGAGGAAAAAGAGAAAAATCCGCGCGCCAAGAGCGCGAAGCTGAGAATATTTGAGAAAGAAGAAAACCGGTAAAACCGGAGGGGGATAGGAAGAAAGGTATGGCAGCGGGAAGAACTACAGGCAGAACAAATCGAAGGGGAGAGTATCGCGCCAGCGGGTATGTGCATGGGACGGCGGCCCGCCAGTACGATGTGAAAAAGCAGCTTGCACAGCCCAAAAAACAGCTGAGCCGTGCGGCGCGCAAGAACCGGCAGCGGGCAAAGTACATGAATCTGGCCTACGTGCTGTTTTTGAGCGTGGCGCTGATCGTGACCGGAACCGTGCTGATTGGGTATATCCGTCTGGAGTCCGGTATTACGAACAGCGTAAAGGAAATTTCCCGTCTGGAGAGCCAGCTGAACAATCTGAAGCTGGAGAACGACGAGGCCCTGGGACGCATTGAAAGCTCGGTGGATCTGGAACAGGTCCGGCGGATCGCCATTACCCAGCTGGGCATGGTGTATGCGCAGGAGGGGCAGATTGTGGAGATCCCCAATGACGGAAGCGACTATGTGAGACAGTACGCGGAGATTCAGAAGTAAAGCAGGTGTCGTTTTGGAAAGCAGAAGGTACGGCGGCCGGACGGGCCGGGGAACGAAACCCCGGGAGGGGAATCGGAATAAATTTACTGCGAAGATGCAGAAAAAGCTGGTGGTACTGTATATTCTGGTGCTGCTGGCTTTTGCCGGGTTAGGCGCCAGATTGGTGGTGATCAACCGGGACAACGGGGAAAACTATAAAAGACAGGTGCTTTCCCAGCAGCAGTACAACAGTCAGACGATTCCGTTCAAAAGAGGAGACATCCTGGACCGGAAGGGCTCCAAGCTGGCCACCAGCGAGAAGGTCTACGATCTGATCCTGGACTGCAAGCAGATGTACGCCAACGACGGGAAATATGTGGATGCCACGCTGGCGGCGCTGGATCAGTATTTTGACGTCAATCTTGCGGAGGTGAAGCGTTACGCGCAGGATCATCCCAACAGCCAGTACTACCCGATCAAAAAGAGAATGTCCTATGACGAGATCAGCGCCTATCAGGAAATGATGGCGGACGAGGATCGGACGGAGGAAAGCAGTCTGATCAAGGGGATCTGGTTTGAGGAAAGCTACAAACGGGTCTATCCCAACAACCAGCTGGCCAGCGACGCCATCGGCTTTGTGCGCACCAACGGTACGGCTTCCTATGGGCTGGAGGAACAGTACGACAGCGTATTGAACGGCATCAACGGCAGACAGTACGGATATCTGGATACGGACGAAAATTTGCAGCGCACCACCAAGGCTGCGGTGGACGGCTATAATATCTGCTCCACCCTGGACGTGACCGTGCAGGGGATTGTGGAGAAATATCTCAAACAGTATAACGAAGAAAATAAAAACGTATACCGGGAGGGCAACGGCGCCCAGGACGCGGCCTGTATCATCATGGAGGTGAACACCGGGAACGTGCTGGCCATGGCCAGCTACCCGTTTTATAACCTCAACGACACCTGGAACGTGGAGCCGCTCATCGGCACCAAGCTGCTGGATGAAAAGGGCGTGGTGACGGATACCGTCGTCAATGAGGAGATTGCCAGAGGGCTTGAGGAGGCAGAAGACAATACCCAGCTGGCCTACAATCTGAACAATCTTTGGAAGAACTACTGCATTAACGCCACCTATGAGCCGGGCTCCGTCATGAAGCCCTTTGTGGCGGCGGCGGGACTGGAGAGCGGAAGGCTGAAGGGCAACGAGTCCTTCGAGTGCACCGGTATCATTCAGGTGTCCGACCGGAAAATACGGTGCCACAATTACCTCAGCGGCGCGGAAGGATGGCTGACCATCGGGGAAGCCATCGAGCGTTCCTGTAATGTGGCGCTGATCCGCATGGCGCAGACCATCGGGAAGGACGAGTTCTTGAAGTATATGTCCGAGTTTAACTTCGGACTGCGCACCAATATCGATCTGGCGGGGGAATCCCGCACCGCGTCCCTGGTCTTTACCGATAAGACCATGGGCCCTACGGAGCTGGCCACCTCCAGCTTCGGGCAGGGCTTTAACGTCACGATGATCCAGATGATCACCGGATTCTGCGCGCTGGTAAACGGCGGCTATTATTACGAGCCCCATATGGTCAGCAAGATCACGGCAAACGACGGATCCGTGGTGGAAAGCATCGAACCGCGCCTGTTAAAGCAGGTCATTTCGGCCCAGACTTCGGAAAAAGTACGGGAATACTGCGAACAGGTGGTCTACGGCGAGAACGGCACGGGCTGGCGGGCCAAGACGCCCGGCTACCGGATCGGCGGAAAGACGGGGACGGCGGAAACCGTATCCGCCAGAGGAACCAGAGAAAAGGACGAATACGTCTGCTCCTTTATGGGCTACGCACCGGCGGACGACCCGCAGATCGCCATTTATATTGTCTTAAACCGTCCCAATTCTTCCAATCAGGATCAGGAAACCGGACAGGCTTCCCTGATGGCAAAAAATATTTTCACCGAAGTGCTGCCGTATCTGAACATCTTCATGACGGAACCTTTGTCGGAGGAAGAATCCGCAGAGCTGGAAAAGAAGCAGGAGGAACTCAAGCAGCAGCTGATGGAAAGCGCGCCCGAAGAAGGAGAAACGGCATTGGAGGATCCGACGGCGCAGGAAGGCGAAACCAAAGATCCGGACGCTGTGCCGGCAGAGGGAGAGTCAGAGGAGAAAGAAACGCAGACCGTCCAGGAAGGGGAGACCCAGCAGGAATCCAATCCCTATGTCAATGAGGAGGGCCAGCTGATCGATCCCGATACGGGAGAGGTTCTCGGAGAGGATACGGAAGGCTATGACACGCCGGTTTCCGGCATCCTCGGAGGAAATACGACAGAAAAAGCGGAGGAAAGTCTGCCGGAGCCGTAAGCAGTCGTCTGTCCTGCAACAGTTCGCATAACCTGACGCGCCGGGTAATAAATTATAGTAAAACCGGTCCGTGAGGCGTGCATGGAGAAAAGCAGGACTTACCACAGAAAGAAGATTGTCATAGCCTTTTTCCTCTGCGTACTGCTTTTTGCAGGGCTGACGGTACGGGTGTCCTATCTGATGATTTTCCGTTCGGAGCACTATTCCCAGATGGCACAGGATCTGCATCAGCGGGAACGCCGGATCAAGGCGAAGCGCGGGCGGATCCTGGACAGCACCGGCGCCGTGCTGGCGGATAACCGAACCGTGTGCACCATTTCGGTCATTCATAACCAGATCCGGGATCCGGAAAATGTGATCCGGGTGCTGGCGCAGGAGCTTAACCTGACGGAGGAAAGCGTCCGCAAGCGCGTGGAGAAGGTTTCCTCCATTGAAAAGATAAAAAGCAATGTCCCAAAGGAGACAGGCGACGCCATCCGCGCTTACCGGCTGGAAGGCGTGAAGGTGGACGAAGATTACAAAAGATACTATCCTTACGGCACGCTGGCCTCCAAGGTACTGGGGTTTACGGGCGCCGACAATCAGGGGATTCTGGCGCTGGAAAGCAGCTACGAGGAGTATCTGAAGGGAAAAGAGGGCATCATCCTGGAGACCACGGACGCCAGAGGCGTGGAAATTGTGGAGATGGGAGAAGAACGGGTGGAGCCCCAAAGCGGAGACGATCTCGTCCTCAGCATGGATGTGAACATCCAGCAGTACGCCACGCAGCTGGCCGATCAGGTCAGAAAGGCCAAGGAGGCCCAGAGCGTTTCCATTCTGGTCATGCGTCCCGACAACGGGGAGATCCTGGCCATGGCGGATGTGCCGGAGTACGATCTCAACGATCCGTTCACCCTGCCGCAGCAGGTGCCGGAGGAAGAGCAGCAGGACGCGCTGAACCGAATGTGGCGCAACGCCTGCATCAACGACACCTACGAACCGGGATCGGCGTTTAAGATCATCACGGCCAGCGCGGCGCTGGAGGAAGGGGTGGTGACGGAGGAAGACACCTTTTCCTGCCCCGGCTTTATCGTGGTGGACGACAGACGGATCCGGTGCGCCAAGGTGCAGGGACATGGCACGGAGACCTTTGTGCAGGGCACGATGAATTCCTGCAACCCGGTTTTTATCACCGTGGGACTGCGTCTCGGGGTGGATCGTTTTTATCACTATTTTGAGCAGTTCGGCCTTTTGCGCAAGACGGGCGTGGATTTGCCCGGCGAAGCGGGGACGATCATGCATAAAAAAGAGAATATGGGAAATGTGGAGCTGGCAACGGTCTCCTTCGGGCAGTCCTTTCAGATTACCCCTATCCAGCTGGCCGCCACCGTTTCCTCTCTGATCAACGGCGGAAAGCGGATCACGCCGCATTTTGGCGTGTGTACGATCTCCGAGGGCGGCAGACTGACCCACGTCTTTTCCTATCCGGCCGAAAAGACCGTGGTTTCGGAAAGAACCAGCGAACGGCTGCGGGCCATTCTGTTTCAGGTGGTGGAAAACGGCGGCGGGAAAAACGGCAGAGTGGAAGGGTATCGGGTGGGCGGAAAGACGGCCACCAGCGAGACGCTGCCCAGGGGAACCGGGAAATACATCGCTTCCTTTCTGGGGTTTGCGCCCGCCGAGGATCCGAAGGTGCTGGCGCTTTGCATCATCCGGCAGCCCACAGGGATGTATTACGGCGGACAGATCGCCGCGCCCGTGATCCGGCAGCTGTTTGAAAATATCCTTCCCTATCTGGACGAAAGAGAGTATACTGAAGGAAATGCCGACTAGGGGAGCGTTTCCAAAAAACGGTTCGGCCCGAAACGGGCGGAAAGGGGCAGCAGGCGCGTATGTGGAATGCCATTGTGCTGCCGGTCTTTCTTTCGTTCGGCGTGAGCGCCGTGCTGGGACCGGTGGTAATTCCCTACTTGCGAAGGCTGAAGATCGGGCAGACTGTCCGGGAGGAAGGACCAAAGAGCCATCTGCGAAAAAACGGCACGCCCACCATGGGCGGCATCCTGTTTCTGGCGGGAGTGGCGGCAGCCTGTCTGCCTTTTCTGAAAAATCCCGGCGTGCGCATACTGCTTTTTCTGATGCTGGGATGCGGACTGGTGGGGTTTGCGGACGATTTTATCAAAGTCGTTCTGCACCGATCCATGGGACTTCTGCCCTGGCAGAAATTTGCCGGACAGCTTCTGGTGACGGGCCTGTTTTTAAACTGGGGCGTCAGAACCGCAGGACTGGATCTGACCATGCGGGTGCCCTTTCTGCCGCAGCTGTGGCTGGATCTGGGAAAATGGGGAATCCCGTTTCTCTTTCTGGTGATTCTGGGCACGGTGAACGGGGCGAATTTCACGGACGGACTGGACGGTCTGGCCGGCAGTGTCACCGTACTGGTGTCCGTGTTTTTTGCGGCGGTGGCCATTGGGACGAAAAGCCCCATTGTACCGGTCACCTGCGCCGTGGCGGGAGGACTGCTGGGCTTTTTATTGTTCAATGTGCATCCGGCCAGCGTGTTCATGGGGGATACCGGTTCCCTGGCCCTGGGCGGTTTTGTGGCGGGCTGTGCCTGCCTGCTGGGAATGGAGCTGTTCCTTCCCATTGTGGGATTTGTTTATCTGGCGGAGGTGGCGTCCGTGATTCTGCAGGTTCTCTGGTTTAAGGCGACAGGGGGACGGCGGCTGTTCCGGATGGCTCCCCTGCATCACCATTTTGAATTGTGCGGCTGGTCAGAGACGCAGGTGGTGGCGGTATTTTCCATTATAACGGCGCTGCTCTGTCTCCTTGCGCTGGCGGGACTGTAGGAAGGCGGAAAAGAAGGATGGACTTAAACGGAAAAAAAGTACTGGTGATCGGCTGTAAAAAGAGCGGGGTCGCGGCCGCGCGGCTGCTGGAAAGCGAGGGAGCCATACCGGTGCTTTACGATGCCAATGCCGGACTGGATGCGGGAAAAATCCGGGAAGAAAACGGACTTGGAGAGACCATACAGATGGTGTTGGGAGATTTTCCGGCCGATCTGGGCGCCGATCTGGCACTGGTGGTGCCAAGCCCCGGCGTTCCCACAGATACGGGCCTGGTGGAGCAGCTTTCCCGACAGGGGATCCCGGTCTGGGGAGAGGTGGAGCTGGCCTGGCGGTACGGCAAGGGAAACGTGATCGCCATTACGGGAACCAACGGCAAAACCACCACCACCACTCTGGTGGGGGAGATCCTGAAGGCATACCGGGATTCCGTGTTCGTAGTGGGAAACATCGGCGTCCCCTATACCCAGGAGGTGCCCAAAATGCGGGACGACAGCGTGACCGTGGCGGAGATCAGCAGCTTCCAGCTGGAGACGGCCCCCACCTTTCATCCTGTGGTTTCCGCGATTTTAAATATCACGCCGGATCATCTGAACCGGCATCATACCATGGAAACCTATGTGGCCGTCAAGGCCGCCATCGCCAAAAATCAGGGGCCGGAGGATTTCTGTGTCCTCAACTATGAGGACAGCTGGCTGCAGGGGATTGCGCCCCGTCTGCGCGCGCAGGTCATCTGGTTTTCTTCCGCCCGGAAGCTGGAGCGGGGATACTATCTGGAAGGGGATCAGATTTGCCGGAATCTGGGCCAGGGGCCGCAGCGGCTGCTTTCGGTGCACGATATGAATCTGATCGGCGTGCACAACTATGAAAACGTCATGGCCGCCATCGCAATCAGCGCCGCCTTCGGGGTGCCCATGGAGACCATTCTGTCCGTGGTGCGGCAGTTTAAGGCGGTGGAGCACCGGATAGAATATGTGGCGGAAAAGAAGGGCGTCGTATACTACAACGACTCCAAGGGTACCAATCCGGACGCCGCCATCCGTGCGATTCGCGCCATGGACCGGCCCACCGTTCTCATCGGAGGAGGGTATGATAAGGGCAGCCGCTACGACGAGTGGGTGGAAGCCTTTTTGGAGAAGACAAAACTGCTGGTACTGATCGGGCAGACGGCAGAGGACATAGCCGCCTGCGCCAGACAGCACGGTTTTACCGCCATCAAAATGGCGGATACGTTTGAAGAAGCGATGGATATCTGTGTGCGCAGCGCCGGGCCGGGGGACGCGGTCCTTTTATCGCCCGCCTGCGCCAGCTGGGGGATGTTCCAAAATTACGAGGAGCGCGGCCGGATGTTCAAGGAATATGTGAACAGACTGGAGGGGTAATCCTGTGGCATTACCAAGAAACGCAAGGAAAACCGAATATTATTTTGATTACAGCCTGGTGTTTATCATCCTGTTTCTGGTGGGGTTCGGGCTGGTGATGATCTATTCCGCCAGCGCGTATGACGCTTCGGAACAGATGGGAAACGAGATGTACTATCTGATCCACCAGGGAACGGCTGCGGCGCTGGGGCTGGCGGCCATGCTGCTGGTGTCCCGGATTCCCTATCATTTCTGGGAGCATTTCGCAGTGCTGGGGTATATCGTATCCGCGATTTTGATCCTGCTGGTGCTTTCGCCGCTGGGGATAGAGGCCAACGGCGCCAGAAGATGGCTGAATCTGGGCGTGTCGGTACAGCCGGCTGAAATTGCGAAGCTGACCATGATCCTGTTTCTCGCCACCATGATCTGCAAGATGGGGCGCAGCGTGAGGACGTGGAAGGCCTTCTTCTTCATTCTCGGTTCGGCCGGTATCATCTGTTGGCTGGTCTGGTCGGTGACGGACAATTTAAGTTCCGCCATCATTATTTTCGGCATTGCTTTTTTGATGCTGTTTGTGGCCAGTCCGGACTACCGGCGGTTCGTGCTCATTACGGCCGCCGTGCTGGCGGTTGCCGCGCTGGCGGTCTACGTGATATCCCAGTCGCAGCTCACGGAGGACACGGGCTTTCGGAGCGCTCGTATCATGGCCTGGCTGGATCCGGAAGCTTACGCCTCCGGCAAGGGCTTTCAGACGCTGCAGGCGCTGTATGCCATCGGCTCCGGGGGGCTGTTTGGAAAAGGACTGGGCAACAGCATGCAGAAGCTGGGCTATCTGCCGGAGCAGCAAAACGATATGATTTTCTCCATCATCTGTGAGGAACTGGGTTTGTTTGGCGCCGTCTGTGTGATTGTGGTGTTTGTGCTTCTGATCTGGCGTTTTATGGTCATCGCCAACAATGCGCCGGATCTGTTCGGGGCGCTTTTGGTGGTGGGCGTTATGGGCCACATCGCCATCCAGGTGATTTTAAACATTGCCGTTGTGACCAATACGATTCCCAATACGGGAATTTCCCTGCCGTTTATCAGCTACGGCGGCTCCTCGGTTCTGTTTTTGCTCATTGAGATGGGGCTGGTCATGAGCGTGGCGCGGGGGATCCGGCTGAAGGACTGACCGGCGCAGGGGGACGACAGACCGGAACACGCAATTCTTTTCTCCTTCCACATAGAATAAAATAAGTCTTTTTATCAGATACGGAAGGTGGAGCATTGGATTGCATTCAAATACAGGGAGGCTGTCCCCTGAGAGGAGAAGTCCGGATTCAGGGCTCCAAAAACGCGGTGCTGCCGATCCTGGCGGCGTGTGTCCTGGTGCCCGGAGTTACGGTACTGAAAAACTGTCCCGATATTTCGGATGTGGCCTGTATGTGCCAGCTGCTGCGCCATGTGGGCGCCAGGGTGGACAAACAGCGGGACGCGCTCATTGTGGACGCGTCTGCAATTACGTCGTGCCATCTGCCGGCGGAATATGTGACCCGGATGCGTTCCTCCGTGATCCTGGCGGGGGCCATGCTGGGACGGTGCAGGGAAATCCATCTGTATTATCCCGGGGGCTGCGTCATCGGAGACAGGCCCATTGACATGCACATCAGCGCCCTGGAACAGATGGGCGTGCAGTTTACGGAGGAGGACGGGGGCCTGAGGGCCCGTGCGGTCTCGCTTTGCGGTACGAAAATCGATCTGCCCTTTCCCAGCGTGGGCGCAACGGAAAATGTCCTTCTGGCGGCCGTGCTGGCCCGCGGGGTGACAAAGATCTGCGGATGCGCCACAGAACCCGAGATCGTGGCGCTGTGCCGTTTCCTGCAGGGAGCGGGCGCCCGGATCGGCGGCGTGGGGACGGACTGTCTGACGGTGGAGGGCGTGCCGCGGCTATCGGAAAGCTGCTGCCTGGTGGAAGCGGATCGGATCGTGGCCGGCACCTATCTGCTCGGCGTCCTGAGCGCCGGCGGGGACGTTTTTTTGCGCAGCGCCCTGCCGGGCCAGCTGGAGAGCGTGCTGCAGGTCGCCCGTCGCATGGGAGCGCAAATCAGCGCCTGCAGGGACGGGATCCGGGTGGAAAGAAAGGGCCTTTTGGCGTCGCCCGCCGAAATCCGGACGGCGGTCTATCCGGGCTTTCCCACGGATCTGCAGTCGCCCATGCTGGTGGCGCTCAGTCAGGCGCAGGGCGCATGCAAGCTGACGGAAACCATTTTCAACGGCCGTCTGCGCATGGTGGGAGAGCTGAACCGGATGGGAGCCGGTATCCGGGTGACGGGAGACAGCGCGTATGTCTGCGGGCCGCAAAAGCTCATTGGCTGCCGTGTGAGCGCCCGGGAGCTGCGGGGCGGAGCCGCGCTGGTGCTGGCGGGGCTTTGCGCACAGGGCAGTACGGAAGTATCCAACCGTCAGTTTATCGACCGCGGATATGAAGATATCGTGCGGGATTTGCGTGATTTAGGAGCGAACATTGGCGTCAAAACGTGATTTCAAACTGCTGGACGGAGGAAAGTCCGGCAAAAAAAGGAAAAAACGTGCGGAATATGTGGGGGCGTCCGAAAAAAAGAAAAAGGCGTCCCCTTCCGGCGCGCACTACGGGCGCGGCAACCTTGGGTTTGCCGTTTTTCTGCTGATCCTTTTTGCCCTGGTGGGCGGCGGTTTGTTTGTCATGTCCAAATTTCAGGTGAAGAACATCCAGGTGGAGGGGAACGTACACTATTCCCAGGAGGAAATCATCGATCTGGTTCTGACCGACAGGCTCTCCTACAATTCCCTTTATCTTTCCTTAAAATACCGCAACCGGCAGATCCGGGACATCCCCTTTGTGGAAACCATGAGCGTCTCCGTGCTTTCGCCCGATACCGTCAAAATCATCGTCTATGAAAAGACGGTGGCCGGATACGTGGAGTATTTGGGGAGATTTATGTATTTTGACAGGGACGGCATTGTGGTGGAGTCCTCCGAAACCCGGACCATGGGGATCCCCCAGGTGACGGGGGTGGAGTTCGATCATGTGGTGCTCTATGAGCCGCTTCCGGTAAAGGATCCTTCCATTTTTATGCAGATTCTGTCCATCACCCAGGTGCTTTCCAAATACAATATCAGCACGGATAAAATCTATTTCAATGAAAACGACGAAATCACCCTCTACTTCGATCAGGTGCGCGCCCGGCTGGGCAGCGACGACCTGGAGGAAAAGGTCATGCGGCTGCAGCACATCCTGCCGCATCTGGAAGGAGAACGGGGCGTGCTGGAGATGGAAAACTACACGGGAGAAAGCGACAACATCACATTCAAAAAAGACGAATAAAGACTGTCGGGGCGTTCCAGCCGTTCAAACGGGCCGGGACGCCTTAAATTTTTATAAAGACACCAAGGAGGGTGGATGTCGGGCGTCCGGTTGTGGTAAAGTGAAGTTGTCGGGAATAAAAGAAGAAAAAAGAATTGACAAATGCGAACAGATGTTTTATGATAAGCAAAGAAGAACACTTGTTCTGCTAAAGGAGAAAAGGAATGGAGAGAGAAGAAAAGCTCAAGGCTTTGGATGCCGCTATTGCGCATCTGGAGAAGGAATACGGGAAAGGGACCGTGATGAAGCTGGGGGATCCTTCCTCGCAGATGAATGTGGAGACGATTCCCACCGGCTCTTTGAGCCTGGACATCGCCCTGGGGCTGGGCGGTATTCCCAAAGGGAGGATTGTGGAGATCTACGGCCCGGAGTCCAGCGGCAAGACCACGGTCACGCTGCATATGATCGCCGAGGTACAGAAGCGGGGCGGCATCGCCGGCTTCATCGACGCGGAGCATGCGCTGGATCCGGTCTATGCGAAGAATATCGGGGTCGATATCGACAATCTTTACATTTCCCAGCCGGACAACGGGGAGCAGGCGCTGGAGATCACAGAGACGATGGTGCGCTCCGGGGCTGTTGACATTGTGGTGGTGGACTCCGTGGCCGCGCTGGTGCCGAAGGCGGAGATCGAGGGCGACATGGGCGACTCCCACGTGGGCCTTCAGGCGCGCCTGATGTCCCAGGCGCTGCGCAAGCTCACCGGCGTGATCAGCAAGTCGAACTGCACCGTGGTCTTTATCAACCAGCTTCGGGAGAAGGTCGGCGTCATGTTCGGCAATCCGGAGACGACTACCGGCGGCCGTGCGCTGAAGTTCTACGCTTCCGTGCGTCTGGACGTCAGACGGATCGAGTCGCTCAAGCAGGGCGGCGAGGTGATCGGCAACCGTACCCGCGTGAAGGTGGTAAAGAACAAGATCGCGCCGCCTTTTAAGGAAGCGGAGTTTGATATCATGTTCGGACAGGGCATCTCCATGACCGGGGATATTCTGGATCTGGCGGCAGGCTGCAACGTGGTGAACAAGAGCGGCGCCTGGTACGCCTATCTGGGCAACAAGATCGGCCAGGGCCGGGAGAACGCCAAGCAGTACCTGCAGGACAACCCGGAGGTCTGCGCCGAGATCGAACAGAAGGTGAGAGAGCACTACGGCCTGGTTCCCGCAGAAGAAACGGCAGAGGATACCGGGACATCGCAGACGGAATAACCGGCAGGGGGGAGCCTGGCATGATCGTGACAAGGATCGAGGCGTTTTCCCGTTCCCGCAGCAAAATTTATCTGGATGACAGCTTCGCCTTTGTTTTAAACAAAGGCGAACTTCATCTTTACGGGATCCGGGAGGGCGAAGAACTCAAAGAAGAAGCGTACCGGGATATTTTGGAAAATCTGCTGGGCAGGCGGGCCACGGTCCGCTGTATGAACCTGTTAAAGGGCAGGCCCTACACGGAAAAACAGCTCAGGGACAAGCTGGCAGAGGGACTGTATCCGGCCTCCTGTGTGGAACAGGCCATTTCCTATGTGAAATCCTACGGCTACGTAGATGACGCCAGGTACGCGCAGGAGTATATTGCCTGTATGCAGGCAAAAAAGAGCCAGCGTATGATGGAACAGGAGCTGGCGCGCAGAGGGATCGGGCCGGATCTCATAGAAGCGGCCTTTTTATGCCTGCAGGAGAACGGGGAACTGGAGCAGGAGGAGGCGCTGGCCATCCAGTGGATGAAGAAACAGCATTATGATGCAAAAAGCGCCGATTACAGGCAGAGACAGAAGATGGCGGCATTTTTGTACCGTAAGGGGATCGGAACCGATACCATTTACAGGGTGCTGCGCGACGGGGACCGGGATTAGGCCCGTTTGGAATGCGGTTAGAAATTCCTTACAGAAGTACTTGACATAATATCCTATTTTGGATAAAATTAAAGCGTTGTAGACTGCTTATAAGAATGTGCTACCAGTCACATTCTATAACTGATATTGCACAATGAAAATTAAATAAGGAGGTGCTCCTGTAATGTTAGGACCAATAGCAATAGCGATAATCATTACGCTGGTTATTTCTATTCCGGTCACCGCATTCATCGCCAAAGATCAGTGTAAGAAAGAGATCGAGGGAAAGATTGGCAATGCGGAGGACAAGGCCAGGGAGATCATTGACGAGGCGTTAAAAACCGCCGAGGCCAAGAAACGGGAAGGACTGCTGGAAGTGAAGGAGGAATCCATTCGTACCAAAAACGAACTGGATAAGGAGATCAAAGAACGCAGAGCCGAAGCCCAGCGCACAGAGCGCAGAGTGCAGCAGAAGGAGGAGAACATCGACAAGAAAGCCGATGCCCTCGAAAAGAAAGAAAACCAACTGGCAAAAAGGGAAGAGGAGATGCGCAGGCAGCGGGATGAGATTGCCAGGCTGAACGAACAGCGCATACAGGAACTGGAACGAATCTCTGGTTTGACCTCCGACCAGGCAAAAGAGTACTTGCTGAAGACTGTGGAAGAAGATGTGAAGCATGAAACGGCGGTGATGATCAAGGAAATGGAGAATCGCGCCAAGGACGAAGCGGACAAGAAAGCAAGAGAATATGTGGTCAACGCCATTCAGAAATGCGCGGCGGATCACGTATCCGAGGCGACGATTTCCGTAGTCCAGCTTCCCAATGACGAGATGAAGGGGCGGATCATCGGGCGTGAAGGACGCAATATCCGGACGCTGGAGACGCTGACCGGTGTGGATTTGATCATCGACGATACGCCGGAAGCGGTGGTTCTCTCCGGCTTCGACCCGATTCGGCGCGAAGTGGCGCGTATTGCGCTGGAAAAGCTCATCGTGGACGGCCGCATTCATCCCGCCCGGATCGAGGAAATGGTGGAAAAGGCACAGCGGGAAGTGGAGACCATCATCAAGGAAGAAGGCGAAGCCGCCCTGCTGGAAGTGGGCATACATGGCATCCATCCCGAGCTGGTGAAGCTTTTGGGCAAGATGAAATTCAGAACCAGCTACGGACAGAACGCACTGAAGCATTCCATCGAGGTAGCGCAGATTTCCGGCCTGCTGGCCGCGGAACTCGGACTGGATATCAGGCTTTCCAAGCGTGCCGGTCTGCTGCATGACATCGGCAAAGCCGTCGATCATGAGATGGAAGGCTCCCATGTGCAGCTCGGCGCGGAACTGTGCAGGAAATACAAAGAGTCCGCGACCGTAATCAACGCGGTGGAATCCCATCATGGGGACAAGGAACCTACATCCCTGATTTCCTGCATCGTACAGGCGGCGGACGCCATCAGCGCGGCGCGGCCGGGTGCGAGAAGGGAGACGCTGGAAACCTATACCACCAGACTGAAGCAGTTAGAAGACATTTCCAACAATTTCAAAGGCGTGGAGAAATCTTTTGCCATTCAGGCGGGCAGAGAGGTTCGTGTGATGGTAGTGCCGGAGCAGATATCCGATGCGGATATGGTGCTGCTGGCAAGGGATATTTCGAAGAAGATCGAAGCCGAGATGGAATACCCGGGACAGATCAAGGTCAATGTGATCCGGGAAAGCCGTGTGACGGACTACGCGAAATAAAGACCATTACAAAAACAGGCGGAAGTTCTATAGACGAAGGTCTATCGGACTTCCGTTTTTTTTGCGCCGCTTGCGCCATCCGGGCGTCCTAAGCGCAGGCGGCGGGCACATATCGGACGTATCGGGCGCATATACATGGATCGATACGGACAAAGGGGCGCGTTCTAAAAAAGGGCGCAGAAGTTTCGGATGCAGATAAAAAGAAAAATGCGATACCGGGGACAGGCGGTCTGGGCGGCCGCATTTCTGGCAGGGTTTCTGGCGGGCATCGCGGCCGTCTGCTTTTTGCCCACGCAGCTGGTGTCGGCGCCGGGCTTTCTGGACGCAGCTTCCTTCGCCCGCCTGAAAAGTCTGAAAATCGATGCGATCCCCCTTTTTTGTTATGCCCTGCGGCAGCGTATGACGGCGGCTTTCTTTTTGATTCTGCTGGCGCTGGCCGGGCTGGGAGGTGTGGGCGCAGGTTTGTTTTCCTTCTGGTGCGGGGCGTCCGCCGGTATGGTGATGACGGCGCTCTCTCTGCGCTACGGGCCGGGCGGGCTGTTGCTCTTTGCGGGCTGCGTCCTGCCGCAGCAGCTCTTTCTGATTCCCGGTTTTTTGCTGCTGTTGGAGTGGACGACGCAGAAAAAAGAGAAGAAAAGACTGTTGTTTTCGTTTTTCTTTCTGCTTTTCGGCTGTCTGTTGGAAAGTTATGTAAATCCGATGCTGTTAAAATTTGTGAGCAATTTAATTTGAAAAACTATATCTTGAGGTCGGTACGTAAACCGATCACGATATCTGGTAGTATTGGTAAAAACGCTGAAAAAATGCTTAAAATACGGGAAATTTCCACATTGCAATTTGACGGCCCTGTGCTTATAATGTGATTCATACGGTAAAAAAACGATGAAAAACCGTTATAAGGAAGGGCATTTTGGGATGGAGGAGCAGATCCTGGCGTTTGTTACATATTTACATAATGTAAAGAACACCTCGCAGAATACGGAAGTATCGTATCAGAGAGATCTGCGTAAGCTGTCCGCGTTTCTGGAAGAACGGGGCATCCGGAAAGTGGAGGACATTACGGCGGTTTCCCTCAACGCCTATCTGCGCTATCTGGAGGAACAGAAGTTCTGCGCGGCCACCATCTGCCGCAATGTGGCCTCCGTGCGGGCCTTTTTCCACTATCTGCTCAGAGAGCATCTGATCTATCAGGACGTTTCGGAGCGGCTGAAGCCGCCGAAGGTGGAAAAGAAGCCGCCCGGTATTCTGAGCACACAGGAGGTGGAGCGTCTTTTGGAGCAGCCGGGGTGTTCCAGCCCCAAGGAAATCCGCGATAAGGCCATGCTGGAGCTTCTATACGCCACGGGGATCCGGGTATCGGAGCTGATCGGACTGAAGGTTTCCGATGTGAATATGCAGATGGGCTACATCATCTGCCATGACAGGAACAAAGAGAGGGCCGTGCCCTTTGGCGGCAAGGCGAAGGCGGCGCTGACCGATTATTTCTTTCGGGCGCGGGGCACCATGATAGAGGATCCGCAGGAGGAAGCGCTGTTTGTAAACTATTCCGGAACGCCCATGAGCCGGCAGGGATTCTGGAAGCTGATCAAGTATTACGCCCAGAAGGCGGGAATTGAGGGCGACATCACGCCGCACACGCTGCGCCATTCCTTTGCGGCGCATCTGGTGGCCAACGGGGCGGATTTGCGCAGCGTCCAGGAAATGCTGGGCCACTCCGATATTTCCACCACACAGATCTATGCGTCCCTGGATCAGGGACATCTCAGAGAGGTATATTTAAAATCGCATCCAAGAGGCTGAGGGCCGCTTCGGATGCGATTTTTTACAGGCGGGCAAAAGCCCTTTTTTTGATTGTCCTGCCCCGTTTCAGAGGGTGAGCTCCGCGATATCGTAGAGAAGCCGTTCGGAGTCCTCCCATCCCAGACAGGCGTCGGTAATGGATTTGCCGTATACGCCGCCGCCCACCTTCTGACAGCCTTCCTCCAGATAGCTTTCGATCATCACGCCCTTTACCAGATGGCGGATATCGGCGCTGAGCTTTCTGCTGTGCATCACTTCCTTGACAATGCGGATCTGCTGCTCAAACTGCTTGTTGGAATTGGAATGGTTGGAATCGATGATGCAGGCGGGGTTTTTCAGGTCCCGTTCCCGGTAAAGGGTCAGCAGGGTGTTGAGATCCTCGTAGTGATAGTTGGGGAGGTTGCGCCCGTATTTGTTGGTGGCGCCCCGAAGCACCGTGTGCGCCAGTTCGTTGCCGTCTGTTTTCACCTCCCAGCCGCGATAGATAAACGAGTGAGGGCGCTGGGCCGCAAAGACGGAATTGAGCATGACGGAAAAGTCGCCGCTGGTGGGGTTTTTCATACCGGCGGGAACGTCGAAGCCGCTGACGGTCAGGCGGTGCTGCTGATCCTCCACGGATCGGGCGCCGATGGCCACATAGGAAAGGATGTCCGATACGTACCCCCAGTTGTCCGGATAGAGCATTTCGTCAGCTGCGGTCAGACCGGATTCCTCAAAGGCGCGGATGTGCATCCGGCGCATGGCCGCTATGCCCTCCCGGAAGTCCTCCCCGCTTTCCGGATTGGGCTGGTGAACGATCCCCTTGTATCCCTCGCCGGTGGTGCGCGGTTTATTGGTATAAATGCGCGGGATCAGGATCAGGCGATCCTTCACCTTTTCGTTGACCCGGGCGAGACGACTGATATATTCGCACACCGAATCCTCGTTGTCGGCGGAGCAGGGGCCGATGATGACCAGGAATTTGTCGCTTTGGCCGGTGATGACGTCCCGGATCTGGGCGTCCCGCTGTGCCTTGAGACGCGCAAACTCCCTGGGAACGGGATACTGCTGCCGGATTTCGTCCGGTGTGGGAAGCTGCTTTATAAAAGAAAAGCCCATGGTGTCTGTTTCTCCTTTGTCCGCGATTTTTGCACGCTTATTATAGTATACAAAGCGGGGAAACGCAAGCGGAGATTCCTTCGGGGGACTTTTCTGCGGAAAAGTCAGAGGTAGTCCTCCCTTTTGAACTGGGAGAAACAGCACAGCGACAGGAAAAGCTGGCCGGCAAGCATGCCCCAGAACAGCGCCCGGATGCCAAACCTGGGGATCGCAAAGAAGACGAAGGCCAACCGGAGGGCCTGCGCCAGAAGATGAAAGACAAAGGTGTGGCCGGTTTTGCCCAGTCCGTTTAAGATGGAAAACAGCATGGTGTTCAGATAGAGAAACGGACACAACAGGCTCAGCGTGCGGATGAAATTTCCCGCGGTGACATTCCGGAACAGCACGGTTCCCAGAAAAGGCCCCAGGCACAGGAAAAAGGCCATGCAGAAAAGGCCCAGAAGGAGACAGCAGCGGATGCTTTTGAGCAGATAGGAGCGGATGGCGGTATGATTGTGCCGGGCGTCCGCTTCCGCGATCAGAGGCATCAGCAGCACCGAAACGGAATTGGTCAGGGCGGAGGGAAAAAGGATGCAGGTCATGGCCATGCCGGTGAATATGCCGTAGAGGGAGAGCGCCTGGCCTGTGGTGCAGCCAAAGCGCTGCAGGCTGACGGGAATCCGCGCCGATTCCACCGCGCCCAAAAGATGCAGGCAGACCCGGTTGGCCGAAAGCGGAATGGCAAAGCAGAGAAGCTGTCCTGCCAGGCGCCGGTACGGGGTCAGAGGAAAGCCCTTCGTCGTCTTTGCCTTCGCAAAATGATACAGCGTGGCGGGGACGGCGGCCAGCATGGAGGCAAATTCTCCGATGACCAATCCCACCGCGGCCACGGCGATGGAAAAGACAATGTGGCGCTGCTGGGCCCAACTCCAGAACAAAAATACGCTGCCGACCCGGAAGCACTGTTCAAAAAGCTGACAGAAGGCGGGCAGACCGGCCTTTTTGATCCCGTAAAAATACCCGTTGATACAGGAGTGGATGCAGGCGGCGGGAAAGGAAAGCGCCACAATGCGCAAAAGCGGGGCGCAGCGCGCTTCGGAAAGCAGGGCTATAGAGATAAAGTCGGCATTTTGATAGACAAAGACAGCGCAGAGAACGGAGAGCGTGCCGGAGAGGGACAGCCCCGTCAAAAGAATGCGGATCCGATCCGGCGTCCCGCTCCCTTCCGGCCGTGCCGCCACGAATTTGGAGATGGCGCTCTGGATGCCGGAGGTGCAGAGGGAAAAGATCAGGGCCATGACAGGATTGATCAGTTCGTAAATGCCCATGCCCTCCGCCCCGAACATCCGGGAAAGAAAGATCCGGTAAAAAAAGCCGATGAGACGGCTGGCGATGCCGGCGGCAGTCAGGATCAGGGTTCCTTTCATCAGCGCGTTTTTTTTCATAAAAGTCGCCTCGCAGGCAGGAATCATAGAAATGTATATGCGATCCCGCAGGAGGACAGAACCGACAGAAAAGGTATTGCAGGATACCGGCATTTACGCTATACTCTTTAAGGAAACGCTGATTTCCCGGCGCTTTTTTGCAACAGGAGCCCGCCGGGAGGGCGCAGATAAAGGAGAGAAACAGATGAATACGGACAGATATATCAGCCCTTTGTCGGAGCGGTATGCCAGCCCCGAAATGCAGTACCTTTTTTCCCAGGATATGAAATTCAGAACCTGGCGGAAGCTGTGGATCGCGCTGGCGGAGACGGAGAAGGAACTGGGGCTTGCCATTACGCAGGAACAGATCGACGAGATGAAAAGCCACGCAGAGGATATCAATTACGAGGTGGCCAGGGAGAGGGAGAAGCTGGTGCGGCACGATGTCATGAGTCATGTCTACGCCTATGGCGTCCAGTGCCCGAAGGCCAGGGGGATCATTCACCTGGGAGCCACTTCCTGCTATGTGGGAGACAATACGGATATCATCATCATGGCGGAGGCGCTGAAGCTGGTGCGGCGCAAGCTGCTGAATGTGATCGATGAGCTGGCGCGGTTTGCCGATGCCCAGAAAGCGCGGCCGACGCTGGCGTTCACCCATTTCCAGCCCGCCCAGCCCACCACCGTGGGCAAGCGCGCCACCCTTTGGCTGCAGGAATTTTTTATGGATCTTTCCGATCTGGACTATGTGCTGGGTTCCCTGCGCCTGTTGGGATCCAAGGGCACTACGGGGACGCAGGCTTCCTTTTTGGAACTGTTTGAAGGGGATCAGGAGAAGGTGGACAGACTGGATCCGATGATCGCAGAGAAGATGGGATTTGCCGGCTGCTATCCCGTTTCCGGGCAGACCTATTCCCGCAAGGTGGATACCCGCGTGCTGAACGTGCTGGCGGGCATTGCGGCCAGCGCCCACAAGATGTCCAACGACATCCGGCTTTTACAGCATTTAAAAGAGGTGGAGGAGCCCTTTGAGAAAAACCAGATCGGATCCTCGGCCATGGCATATAAGAGAAATCCTATGCGATCTGAGCGCATTGCCTCGCTGTCGCGCTATGTGATAGTGGACGCCCTCAACCCGGCCATTACCTCGGCGGCCCAGTGGTTTGAGCGGACGCTGGACGATTCGGCCAACAAGCGGCTTTCCATTGCGGAGGGCTTTCTGGCCACCGACGGGATTCTGGATCTGTGCATGAACGTGGTAGACGGGCTGGTGGTCTATCCCAGGGTCATCGAAAAGCGGCTGCGCAGTGAACTGCCCTTTATGGCCACGGAAAACATCATGATGGACGCGGTGAAGGCGGGCGGCGACCGGCAGGAGCTGCATGAGCGGATCCGCGAACTTTCCATGGAGGCGGGCAGGCGCGTCAAGGAGGAAGGAAAGGATAACGAACTGTTGTCCCTGATTGCGCAGGATGAAATGTTCGGACTGGACGAGGAGGCGCTTTTGGAGACGCTGGAGCCTTCCCGTTACGTGGGCTGCTGCGTCCATCAGGTGGAACGCTTCCTGGAGGAGGTAATCCGTCCGGTGCTGGCAGAAAATGCGCAGGTACTGGGGGAAAAGGCCCAGATCAACGTCTGAATCCGGTCCGTCGGGCACGGAATTTTGGAAGCAATCCTAATTATTGGCTTTACATATGAACGGTTTCTGCTATACTGGTAGGTGGGCGTTCCCGGAAGGGCCGCTTTACCCAAAACAGAACGGCCGTCTGGCGGTGAAGGGAGAAAAGAATGGTAAAAGCAGTAGTCGGAGCAAACTGGGGAGACGAAGGAAAGGGAAAGATCACGGATATGCTGGCGCAGGAGGCCGATATCGTGATCCGGTTCCAGGGCGGCGCCAATGCCGGACACACGATTGTGAACAATTACGGCAAGTTTGCGCTGCATACACTGCCGTCCGGCGTGTTTTACAGTCATGTGACCAACATCATCGGCAACGGCGTGGCGCTCAATGTGCCCCGGCTTTTTCAGGAGATAAAAGAGCTGACGGACCGCAGTGTGCCGTCCCCTCATATCATGATTTCCGACAGGGCCCAGCTGGTGATGCCTTACCACATTCTGCTGGACACCTACGAGGAGGCGCGTCTGGCGGGCAAGTCCTTTGGTTCCACCAAATCCGGCATTGCGCCCTTTTATTCGGATAAATTCGCCAAGATCGGTTTCCAGGTCAGCGAGCTGTTCGACGAGGATCTGCTGCAGGAAAAGGTGCTTCGCGTCTGCGAACTCAAAAACGTGCTCTTAGAGCATCTCTACCACCAGGATCCCATCCGGCCGGAAGAACTGCTGGAGACGCTGCATGAGTACCGGAGAATGGTGGAGCCCTACGTGGGGAATGTGTCCGCATTTCTGGATGCCGCTATCAAAGAAGGAAAGAATATTCTGCTGGAGGGACAGCTGGGTACAATGAAGGATCCGGATCACGGCATTTATCCGATGGTGACTTCCTCCTCCACACTGGCCGCATACGGGGCCATCGGCGCGGGACTTCCGCCCTATGAGATCAAAAAGATCATTGCGGTAACCAAGGCCTATTCCTCCGCGGTAGGAGCGGGGGCCTTTGTGTCCGAAATATTTGGAGAGGAAGCCGACGAGCTGCGCAGGCGCGGCGGCGACGGCGGCGAATACGGCGCGACCACCGGACGGCCCAGGAGAATGGGCTGGTACGACTGCGTGGCGTCCCGGTACGGCTGCCGGCTGCAGGCGGCGACGGATGTGGCGCTGACGGTGCTGGATGTGCTGGGGTACCTGGACGAGATTCCCGTCTGCACGGGATATGAGATCGACGGACAGGTGACCACGGAATTTCCCGTGACCTGGAAGCTGGAAAAGGCGAAGCCGGTGCTGACCGTGCTGCCCGGCTGGAAGTGCGATATCCGCGGGATCCGAAGCTACGACGAACTGCCGGAAAACTGCCGGAAGTATATCGAATTTATCGAGGCGCAGATCGGATACCCGGTGACCATGATTTCCAACGGGCCCGGCAGGGAGGATATCATTTACCGGCAGAGCAGTTTAAGCTGAGTCGGGACATCATCTTTGGAAAAGAAGCAAAAGGGGAGACCGGAAAGCGGACGGCGCGTTCGCCTGGGCCGCCCCTTTTTTGACAAAAGACAGACGGCAAAAGAGAACCGGGCGTCCGGGGAGAGACTATGATCAAAACCATTATCTTTGACATCGGGAATGTGCTGGCCGGATTCGACTGGCGCGGACATTACAGGAGCTTTGGCTACGATGAGGCCATGGTGGAACGGCTGGCGCGGGCCACGGTGAAAAGCCCGGCCTGGCAGGAATACGACAGAGGCGTTTTAAGCGACGAAGAAATCCTGGATCTGTTTATCCAAAATGATCCGGCGCTGGAGCAGGACATCCGAAAGGTGCTGGCCTCCTTTTCCACCCTGATCACCCGGTACGACTACGCCATCGACTGGATAATAAAATGGAAGGCAAAGGGCTATCAGGTGCTGGTGCTGTCCAATTATTCGGACAAGGGGCTGAAGGAAAGCTGGCATTCGCTGGATTTTCTGCCCTATGTGGACGGCGGTATCCTTTCCTTTCGGGAGAAGCTGATCAAGCCCATGCCGGAGATTTACCGGCTGCTGTTGAGCCGCTATGGGCTGCGGCCGGAGGAGTGCGTCTTTCTGGATGATACCCCGGAAAACGTGGACGCGGCGCGCCGGGAGGGCATTTGGGGCATCCGCTTTGAAAATCGGGAACAGGCGGAGACAGAGCTTGAGAAGCTGGGCGTGTGCTGAAGGCGGTCAGTCTTCCTCTTTGCCGGCCTGTTTTTGCTCTTTTACCCGGGCGTAGATCCGGATGTAAATCCACAGCAGGATGGGCAGCGCGATAGTGCCGATCAGGCAGGCCCCAAACAGACGCTGCCATCCGGGGAACCCGGCCACCGCGCTGATCAAGGTCGTCAGATAGAGCAGGACAAGAAGCAGAACGCACAAAAGAGCGGCGATCTGTTTCGGGGTTTTCTTTTTCATACGGACACTCCTTTTTCGGCCCGGTATCGGGCCCTGTTTTTTTCAGCATAACGGCTGGCGTCAGTTTTGTCAAACCATTTTCAAACCCCGTCCGCGCCGGACGGGGAGGGAGACAGAGATCCGGGAAACGCGGCCGCTTTTTAAGTTGCGCAATTTCCGGCGATCCAGTATAATAAAAGCAAAAAAGCAGGAGGGACACAGGGGTATGAAACTGGATCTGTTTGAACGTTACATCGACGGGCTGCTGGAAAAGAGCACGCTGGATATTCCCGCCTGGAATATCGAAAAGGCCAGGGAGGGCAAGGCCGCCGGATGGAATTACATCGACGGCTGTATGATCCTGGCGCTTTTGGAGATCTATTCCGCCACGGGGGAAAAGAAATATTACGACTTCGCGGACGCTTTCATCGATCACCGCGTGCAGGAGGACGGTTCCATTACCGGCTATTCCGTGGACGAGTACAACATCGACAATGTAAATGCGGGCAAGACGCTTTTTGCGCTGTATGAGCTCAACGGCAAGGAAAAATACCGCAGGGCCATCGAACTGATTTACAGCCAGGTCAAAAACCAGCCCAGGACGGAGGAGGGGAATTTCTGGCACAAAAAAATATATCCCAATCAGGTCTGGCTGGACGGCATGTATATGGGACAGCCGTTCTATATGGAATATGAGACAAAGTTTAACGCAAAGAAGAACTACGGGGATATTTTCCGTCAGTTTTCCAATGTGGTAAAGCATATGCGGGATGAGAAGACCGGCCTGTACTACCACGGCTACGACGCTTCCAAATCGGTGTTCTGGTGCGACAGGCAGACCGGATTGTCGCAGAATTTCTGGCTGCGGGCCCTGGGCTGGTATTCCATGGCTCTGCTGGACACGCTGAGCAAGTGTGAACCGGACGGGGGATGGGAGAAAGAATACGAGACGCTGCGATCGGTTTTCCTGGATCTGATCCGGTCCATGCTCCGTTTTCAGGATGAGAGCGGTATGTGGTATCAGCTGCCGGCGCTGGGAGGGGTGGAGCCCAACTATCTGGAGACCAGCGGCAGCGCGATCATGGCCTACTCCCTGTTAAAGGGCGTCCGGCTGGGCTTTTTGCCGGAAAGCTACCGGGAGTTCGGTCTCAAGGCGTTTTCCGGCATCTGCGACCGCTATCTGAAGGAAAAGGACGGGCAGCTGAGCCTGGGCGGCATCTGTCTCGTGGCGGGGCTGGGCCCTGCCAGCAATCTGCGGCGCGACGGCAGCTTTGCCTATTATATGTCCGAACCGGTGGTGGAGGACGACGCGAAGGGCGTGGGCCCGCTGCTTTTGGCCTATACCGAGCTGCGGCGGCTGGACGATTAAACCCAAATGAAATGCCCCCGGGGCGCAGGTCGCTTCCCGGGGGCGTTAAGGGGAGGATAAATCGTTTCTCATCATCCGTATCATCAAAGGAGGGGTTCCTTGACTATCCTAAGAATACCCGCCTTTTCTGGAATTTATTCACTTCTTTTCCCTTTCCTGTAAAATTTTTTCAAACGGCACCCCGGAACGGCAAAAAAAGGAGACGGCGGCAGGCAGAGGAGATTTTGCTTGCATATTTTCTACAAAAATTGTAGAATGAATACGGTTATACAGCATGCAGAAAGCAGGCCGCGAAACTGGGGCGGCGGAACGGAGAAGAAAAATGGCGTTATTGGAACAATGGAGAAAAAAAGCCTACGATCAGCAGGAGGATAAGAACAAGCTGCAGAAGTTCTGGGCGGCGTATTTCAACGTGGAAAAAGAAATTTACCGGCAGCTGTTGAAAAATCCGGATGAAGTGGTGACGGGCACCGTAAAGGAACTGGCGGATCAGTACGGGGTCGATATTATGACCATGACCGGTTTTTTGGACGGCATCAACGACAGCCTGATCGAACCCAACCCCATCGAGGAGATGGAGGAGGACACGCCGGTCAATCTGGGCTTTGACAAGGAGCGGCTGTATAAGAATATGGTGGCCGCGGACGCCAACTGGCTCTATAAGCTGGAGGAGTGGAACGATATTTTCGACGAAGCGACCAGGAAGGATCTCTATATGGAGCAGAAGCGTTC
Source organism: uncultured Eisenbergiella sp. (assembly GCA_947630215.1). Classification (GTDB taxonomy): domain Bacteria; phylum Bacillota; class Clostridia; order Lachnospirales; family Lachnospiraceae; genus Gallintestinimicrobium. The sequence goes on from CANRGX010000026.1 coordinate 26,961, forward strand.
CACCACCGTGGTAAAGGAGACCAAGGTGTATCCCAACGATCCCTGTCCCTGCGGCAGCGGAAAGAAGTATAAAAAGTGCTGCGGGAGGAACCGATAAAACGCTTTACAAATCCGTGAAACAGGGATATGATAAAAACAACAGTACCCGTATGTGAACGCGACGACGAGACGAGTAGGGGAAAGAAATGAGGATGACAGAGAACGGCGCCGTTCTGCCGGCAGGCAGCAGCGAGCTGGAAGCGCCCGATCCGGCTTTCCCCAAAGACCAGCTCTGAGCGGCCCCAATCCGGCCCGGTGACTCCGTTACCGTCAAATCGAGTGGCCCTGACGCTGGCCGGACAGTCCGGCGCATGGCAAAAGGAGACTTTCTTTGGAAAGAGAAGGTTTCTTTCGGCAGGGCAAGCTGGGTGGAACCGCGCATAGGGAGCGCCCCAGGTATCCAAGGGATATCTGAGGCGTTTTTGACGTTTACAAAGAGGAAAACGAGGAGGAAAAGCATGAAGATCACATTGAAGGACGGTTCCGTAAAGGAATACGCGCACGCGATGTCGGTGTTGGACATTGCCAGGGATATCAGCGAGGGGCTGGCCAGGGCAGCCTGTGCCGGGCAGGTAAACGGCGAGACCGTGGATCTGCGCACGGTGATCGATCAGGACGCCAGCCTGGAGATTCTGACCGCAAAGGACGCGGAGGGACTGGGCGTGCTGCGCCATACGGCGAGCCATGTGATGGCGCAGGCGGTCAAGCGGCTCTATCCCGGCGTGAAGCTGGCCATCGGCCCTTCCATTGCCGACGGATTCTATTACGATATGGATTTTGAAAAACCTCTGACCAGCGACGACTTTGAAAAGATCGAGGCGGAGATGAAAAAGATTGTCAAGGAGGATCTGGAGATCACACGCTTTACCCTGCCCAGGGCAGAGGCCATCGCGTATATGCAAAAGCGCTGCGAGCCCTATAAGGTGGAGCTCATTGAAGATCTGCCGCAGGACGCCGAGATCAGCTTTTACAGTCAGGGCGAGTTCGTGGATCTGTGCGCCGGCCCTCATCTGATGAGCACCAAGGCGGTGGGCAAGGCGTTTCAGATCCTGAGTCTGGCGGGCGCGTACTGGAGGGGAAACGAAAAGAATAAGATGCTCACCCGGCTGTACGCCACCGCTTTTGCCAAAAAAGAAGATTTAGAGAACTATATCACCATGATGGAGGAGGCCAAAAAGCGCGATCACCGCAGGCTGGGCAAAGAACTGGGACTGTTTATGCTGCATGACGCGGGACCGGGCTTCCCGTTCTATCTGCCCAAGGGCATGGTTCTGAAAAATACGCTGCTGGATTACTGGCGGCAGCTGCATAAGCGGGCGGGCTATGTGGAAATTTCCACGCCCATTATTTTAAACAGAAGCCTTTGGGAGACCTCGGGACACTGGGATCATTATAAAAACAATATGTATACCACCGTGATTGACGATCAGGATTACGCCATCAAACCCATGAACTGCCCCGGCGGCGTGCTGGTCTATGCCTCCGAGTCCCGTTCCTATCGGGATCTGCCCCTGCGCATGGGCGAGCTGGGACTGGTGCACCGGCATGAAAAATCCGGACAGCTGCACGGCCTGATGCGGGTGCGCAGCTTCACCCAGGACGACGCCCATATCTTCATGACGCCGGAACAGATCCGGGATGAGATCAAAGGCGTGGTGGCGCTGATTGACGAAGTGTATTCTCTGTTTGGCTTCCCCTATCATGTGGAGCTTTCCACGCGGCCCGAAGATTCCATGGGCAGCGATGAGGACTGGGAAATGGCCACGTCGGCCCTGCAGGGCGCGCTGGACGATCTGGGGCTGGATTATGTGATCAACGAGGGCGACGGCGCATTTTACGGGCCCAAGATCGATTTTCATTTGGTGGACTGCATCGGACGGACCTGGCAGTGCGGCACGATCCAGCTGGACTTCCAGCTTCCGCAGCGCTTTGAACTGGAGTATATCGGCGCGGATGGCGAAAAACACAGACCCATCATGATCCACCGGGTCGTCTACGGCTCTATCGACCGTTTCATTGGCATTCTGATCGAGCATTACGCGGGCGCGTTCCCCACCTGGCTGGCGCCGGTGCAGGCGAAGGTGCTGCCGATTTCCGACAAATATATGGAATACGCGAAAACCGTGAGGGATAAGCTGGACGAAGCGGGCATCCGCGTGGAGCTGGATACGCGTTCCGAAAAGATCGGGTACAAGATCCGGGAGGCGCAGACCGCCAAAATCCCCTATATGCTCATCGTGGGACAAAAAGAGGAGGAAGAAGGCACCGTGTCCGTCCGCAGCCGGGCAGCAGGCGACGAGGGCGCCAGGACACTGGAGGCATTTCTGGCCGATATTCAGAAAGAAATTCAGACAAAGGAGAACCGCAGCGCGCAGAAATCCTGAAACCGTCATGTATAATTTTTCCGTTGTCCGCACAGACTGAAGAAAGAAAAACAATGGGCCGTGCGGACGGCGGAAAGCGAGGGCAAAATGGCGGAACTGAGATGCGAGGCAAAAAACTGCGCTTATAACAACAGCCAGTGCTGCTGCAAGGGCGATATTATGGTAGGAGGGATGCGGGCGGATGTCAGCGAGGACACCTGCTGCGAGAGCTTCCGGCAGGAGAGAGCGGATCAGACGTCCAACTCCTTGAACGAGCATCCCGAAAAAATCATCAGCATCGACTGCGAAGCGGTAAAATGTATTTACAATACGAACTACAGGTGTCACGCGGAGCATGTGGAAATCATGGGCTGCGGTGCGGACGACTGCAGGCAGACGGCCTGCGGCACGTTCCAGGAACGCGCAAATTAGAGCGGCTTCCCGTTCGTAAGGGGCCGATACCCCCGCAAAATGGGGAAAAGAAAAAAGTTGCACGGCAGGCATTGACAAAAAATGCCTGCTGTGTTATTTTATATGAGTACGCGAAGGCGTGCGACAAGAAAGCAGAGTTTTTCTCTCACCCTATGGCGATTGGGCTGATAGGCGTTCATAGTTCCGGGACAGTACAGGGGGCGTTTGCGCGTGCCGGGATAGGGAGAAGGATTTCTGCGGGAATCCTTTTTTTGTGCGAAGATTCCCAAAGCGCCGTCATTACATTTTTATCTTATGGAGGGAAAAGCCATTAGCGAATTATTTATCAACGAACAGATCAGGGACAGAGAAGTACGCCTGATCGGGGAAGACGGACAGCAGCTCGGCATCATGTCGGCGCGGGACGCGCTGAAGCTGGCGGAGGAAGCGGGCCTTGACCTGGTGAAAATTGCACCCGCCGCAAAGCCGCCCGTATGCAAGATCGTGGACTACGGCAAATACCGTTACGAACTTGCGCGCAAAGAGAAGGACGCGAGAAAGAAGCAGAAGACCATCGAGATCAAAGAGATCCGGATGTCTCCCAACATTGATACAAATGATTTGAACACAAAGGCGACCGCCGCGAGGAAATTTATCGAGAAGGGAAACCGCGTGAAGGTGACGCTGCGGTTCCGCGGGCGCGAAATGGCGCATATGTCCACCAGCAAGCACATTCTGGACGATTTCGCCCAGCTGCTTTCCGATATCGCTGTCATTGAGAAGCAGCCGAAGGTGGAAGGCAGAACCATGATCATGTTTTTAACTGAAAAACGCTGACAGGCCGCCCGGTTTGGGACGGCTGCCATGGCGCAGTTAAAATAGAGGAAGCAGAAAAAGAAGTGACAGGAGGAAATCAGACATGCCTAAAATGAAAACAAGCAGGGCCGCCGCAAAACGTTTCAAACTGACCGGTGCCGGTAAGCTCAAGAGAAGCAAAGCCTATAAGAGCCATATCTTAACGAAGAAATCCACCAAGAGAAAGAGAAATCTCAGGAAAGCGGCAATTACGGATGCAACCAATGTTAAGAATATGAAGAAGATTTTACCGTATTTATAAGTCGTAAGGAGGAATCAGTAAGATGGCTAGAGTGAAAGGTGGCATGAGTGCCAGAAGAAAACATAACAGGGTATTAAAGCTCGCGAAGGGCTACAGAGGCGCGAGAAGCAAACAGTACAGGATCGCGAAGCAGTCCGTCATGCGGGCGCTGGCTTCCTCTTACGCGGGACGCAAGGAGAGAAAGCGCCAGATGCGGCAGCTGTGGATCGCGCGTATCAACGCGGCCGCAAGGCTCAACGGCCTGTCCTATTCCAAATTCATGTACGGCTTGAAGCAGGCCGGCGTGGAGATGAACAGAAAGATGCTGGCCGAGATGGCGGTCAACGACGCGGCGGGCTTTGCGACGCTGGCGGAAGTGGCAAAGGGCAAGCTTGCATAAGCAGGAAAGAAACGGGGAGCGGATGGCTTTTTGGAAGGGAACGACGACAGAAAGCATCGGCTCCTTTTCATATGGAGAAAAAATATGTTTAAAGATTTGGTAAAACAAAACAGAAGCTATCGGGGATATGACGAAAGCCGGAAGGTGACCAGGGAGGAACTGCTGGATCTGGTGGACTGCGCGCGCCTTACGCCGTCCAGCGTCAACAGGCAGCCGCTTCGCTATTATCTGGCGTGGGAAAAGGAAAAAGTGGATCGGATTCAATCCCTGACAAAATGGGCCGCGGCGCTGCCGGATATGACGCTGCCCCATCCGGGGATGTGCCCCACGGCATTTATCGTGATCTGTCAGGACAAAAAGCTGGCCCCCACGCCGTTTTTAAAGGATGTGGGGATCGCGGCCCAGACCATTCTGCTGGCGGCGGTGGAAAAGGGGCTGGGCGGCTGCATGATTGGCAATTATAACGCCAAAACCGTGCAGGAGAAGCTGGATTTGCCGGAAAATATGGAGCCCATGCTGATCGTGGCCATCGGAAAGCCTGCGGAACAGGTGGTGCTGACGGAAGTGGGAGAGGACGGGAATACCGCTTACTACCGGGATAGCCAGGATGTGCACTACGTACCCAAGAGAAAGCTGGAGGATGTGATTCTGTGAGAGAAAGAAAGGATGCGAAGGCGTCTCCCTGCCCGTATGACAAGCATTGCGGAGGCTGTCAGTATCTGCATCTGTCCTACCGCTCCCAACTGGAAAAAAAGCAGAGACAGGTGCGGGATCTGCTGGGCAGACGGTGCAGAATACAGCCGATCATCGGGATGGAAAACCCGTGGCATTACCGGCATAAGGTGCAGACGGTCTTCGGACTGGACAGGACGGGAACGCCTGTCTCCGGCATCTATGAGGAAAAAAGCCACCGGATTGTCCCCGTGAAAAGCTGTCTGATTGAGGAGGAGCAGGCGGACGCAATCCTTGCCACGATCCGTTCCCTGCTGAAACCGTTCAAAATAAAGGTATATGACGAAGATTCCGGATACGGCCTGCTTCGCTATGTGCTGATCCGCAAGGGATATGTGACCGGGGAAATTCTGGTGGTTCTCGTCACAGCTTCTCCGGTGTTCCCTTCCAAACGTCATTTTGTGGACGCGCTCCGGAAGGCACACCCGGAAATTACCACGGTGGTACAAAACGTCAACAGCCGTTCCGACAACCTGATTTTGGGGGAGAAAAACCAGATTTTGTATGGCAGGGGCTATATTACGGACGAGATTTGCGGCCGCCAATTCAAAATATCGCCCACTTCCTTTTATCAGGTCAATCCGCAGCAGGCGGAAAAACTGTATAAAAAAGCGCTGGAGCTGGCGGATTTGTCGGGGAGGGAAACCGTGGTGGACGCCTACTGCGGCACGGGCACCATCGGCATACTGGCGGCCGGGCGCGCCCGGCAGGTCTACGGCGTGGAAAACAATCCGGCGGCGGTGCGGGACGCTGTCGGCAACGCCAGGGCAAACGGCGTGTCCAATATTCGCTTTTTCAGGGACGATGCGGGGCATTTTCTGGAAAGCTGCGCGGCGGACAGGGTGTCTGTGGACGTGGTGTTTTTGGATCCGCCCCGGGCCGGCAGCAGTCAGGTCTTTTTAGAGTCCGTCGCCAGAATCGCGCCCCGCAGGGTGGTATATGTGTCCTGCAATCCGGAGACGCTGGCGCGGGACGCGGCTTTTCTGGAGACGAAGGGATACCGGGCAAAGGAGGTCTGGCCGGTGGATATGTTCCCGTGGACGGCCAGTATAGAG
>CANRGX010000027.1 GCA_947630215.1 uncultured Eisenbergiella sp.
CGCGTTTCATCCGCATAGACCCGAAAGCCGTATCCCCTCTCCTGCCCCAGATAGATCGGGGCCGTGGCGGTACCGTACCGGATCGTCGCCAGTCTCCCGGCGTTGCAGTGGGTCAGGATCCCGTCTCCCGGCTTTACCAGGGTCAGGCCGTATTCCCCAATCGCCCTGCACACCGCAATATCTTCCTCCCGGATGGCAAGCGCCTCCCGGCGCAAAAGTCGCTTGATCTCTGGCACGCCCTTCTCTCTGTTTTCCTGTACCACGCGCTCCATCCGGTTCAGCGCCCAGGACAGATTGACCGCCGTGGGACGGGCGGATTCCAGATAGGCCTTCTGCCTGCCGAACTGTTCGCAGAACGAACCGTAATCCTGCGTCTGTATGTCCTCGGCCAACACATAGATGCCAAGGGCGGCCGCTACGCCGATGGCGGGCGCGCCGCGCACCTTCAGCAGATAAATGGCTTCCCAAATCTCCCGGGCTGTCCGCAGGCGGAGCAGCTCCATCTTTCCCGGCAGCTTCGTCTGATCGAGAATGAGCACGGCGGGTTCCGTCTCATCCAGCGCCACCGTCTCGTACTCTGTGATGCCATTCCTTCTTGTTTCATCCATTTTGAATAAAATCCTTCATTTTAGTCAATCCAACCCTTTGGAAGAACCCGGCACCTTCTCCCGGAAAATACGGGTAACAGCGGCCGCCAGAAACGCCAGAAAGCAGGAAAGAATCAGGCACAGATCCAGTCCGCCGTTGATTTTCTTCCATCTCTTTCTGCGCTGTTTCTCCTTCTTCCTGCGCATTTTTTTCTGTAGTTTTTCCTGCTTGTCCACGCCCTCTCCTTTCCGCCGGCCATATGCGCGGACGCCTTCTCATTTCTTTTCAAAAACGGACTTGGGCTGTTTGCAGATCGGACAGACGAAATCCTCCGGCAGTTCCTCAAAGGGCGTCTCCCCATCATAGACATATCCGCAGACGCTGCACACCCACTTCTGCCCGCTCTGTGTTTCCTCCGGAATATAGGTAGGCGCGTTCTTCGGGCTCTTTCCCTTCACCACCTTATGGTAATACGCATAGGTCATAGGGTCGCCTCCCTTTAAGACGTCGGCGTCCACTACCTTCCCCAGGAAAACCGTGTGCGTTTCCGTCTCCATTTTGTCGATCACTTCGCAGACAAGATAGGCGCAGGCGTCTTCAATTACGGGCAGATTCCCCCGGATCGCATACGCGGTATCTGCAAACTTGTCTGTCTTTTCCCCGGACTGAAAGCCGAAAGTGCCGATAATGGACGGATCGGTCTGCTCCGACAGCACCGCAATCGCAAAGCGTCCGCAGTCTGCGATGCACCGGTTGGTATAGTTGTCATGGTTGATGCTGACCGCGACGGTGGCCGGACTGGATGTGATCTGCATGGCGGAATTGGCGACACAGCCCGTGGCTCTGCCCCTGTCCCAGGTGGAAACCACATACACCCCGTAAGATAAGGTTCTGAATGCGTTGGTATTCATTTCTTTACTCCCTCCTTTTTTGACGTTTCAAAAGAAAAAGATTTTCTGATTTGATTATAGTTTACCCTCTCCGAAAAAGCAAATGATATTCCTTCGCTTTCCGTTTTTACCGCCGGTTTTCCATACAAAAAACTGCCCGCTTTTGACGGGCAGTTTTTCCTTTCCGGCAGGAAGGCCTGTAGAATATGCCTTCCGCCGATTATTTCTGGGCCTTCGCCTCTTTGATTTTCTCGGTCAGCATCGGGACGATCTTGTTTAAGTCGCCTACCACGCCATAGTCCGCCACATCGAAAATGGGGGCCGTCTCGTCCTTGTTGATGGCGATGATAATGTCGGATTCCTCCATGCCCGCCAGATGCTGAATGGCGCCGGAAATGCCGACGGCAAAGTAGACGTGGGGCCGCACGGTCTTACCGGTCTGGCCCACCTGCAGCGCCTTGGGCTTCCAGCCCGCGTCCACCACCGCACGGGAGCAGCTCACGGTGCCGCCCACCGCGTCCGCCAGATCCTCCAGCAGCTTGAAGTTCTCGGGGCTTCCCACGCCGCGGCCGCCGGATACCAGAATCTTGGCGTCCATAATGTCCTCGATATCGGAAACCGCTTTTACGATCTCCAGGATTTCCACATATTTATTGTCGGGCGTAAAGCCGGGATTGAACTCCTCGATCACCGCCTGCGCGCCTTCCACGCGGGGCGCTTTCTGCATGACGCCGGGACGGACCGTCGCCATCTGCGGACGGAAATCCGGGCAGGCAATGGTGGCAATGGTGTTGCCGCCGAAAGCCGGACGGGTCATCAGGAGCTGGTTGTGCTTCTGCTCCTTGCCGGGAACCGGATTGATGGGGAAATCTCCGATATCCAGCTGCGTGCAGTCCGCAGTCAGACCGGTATGGATTCTCGCGGATACGCGGGGCCCTAAGTCGCGGCCGATGGCCGTCGCGCCAATCAGCATGATTTCGGGCTTATACTTGCGGATTACCTCGGCCAGGGCGTGGGCGTAAGGCTCCGTCCTGTATTCCTTCAGTTCGGGATCGTCCACCACGATGATCCTGTCTGCGCCGTACTCCGCCAGCTCGGTGCAAAGTCCCTTTACCTGACTGCCGATTAAGACCGCCGTCACCTCTGTTCCCAGATCCTTTGCCAGATCCTTTCCTTTGCCCACCAGCTCCAGAGCGATCCCGCTCAGTTCGTTGTCCACCTGCTGCGCAAAGACAAATACGCCTTTATATTCTTCTAAGTTCATCTCATTCACCACGCTTTTCTTTTTATTTGTTAAATCACATGTTTGGTCAGCAGCTTATCCATGATATAATCCACGGATTCCGCGGGATCCAGGACAACCTTCTCGCCCGCGCCCTTGCGCACCTTATCGGAGGCCTTGGCGATCTGGGTCGGGGAGCCTTTCAGCCCCAGGTTGGAATCCAGCGTATCCACCAGATTCGCCCTTCCCCATACGGTAATTTCGGCGTCGTAAGCGTCGAAAATGCCGCCGGGCGTCATATAGCGGGGCTCGTTTAATTCTGCCAGCGCCGTGATCAGGCAGGGCATTTTCGCCTTGAGCACATGGTATCTGTCGTCATACTGGCGCTCCACGATGACGGAGTCCCCGTCGATCTTGATGTTCTGCGCATAGCTGATAACCGGTATGTTCAGATGTTCGGAAAGCTGCGGCCCAACCTGCGCGGTATCGCCGTCGATGGCCTGCCGTCCCGTGATGATCAGATCGTATTCCAGATTGCGGATGGCGCCCGCCAGCGTCTGGCTGGTAGCCCAGGTGTCCGCGCCGCCCAGCACCCTGTCCGTCACCAGGATTCCCTTGTCCGCGCCCATGGCCATCGCCTCGCGCAGCACTTCTTCCGCCTTGGGAAGTCCCATGGTGATGACGGTCACTTCCGCACCGTACTGATCCTTTAATCTCAATGCGGCTTCCAGTCCCGCCTTGTCGTCCGGGTTCATGATTGCCAGCATCGCGCTTCTGTCCAGCGTACCGTCGGGATTGAATTTCACGCCGCCCTTGGTATCGGGAACCTGTTTAATACAAACAACGATTTTCATTGTATGAATCTCTCCTCACTTTCGTTTTGCAAGATATAGGAACCGCTTTGCTTATTTCAGCAGGGCGCTGGAAATAACCATTCTCTGCACTTCGCTGGTACCTTCGTAAATCTCGGTGATCTTCGCGTCGCGCATCATACGCTCCACTTCATATTCCCTGGTGTAACCGTAACCGCCGTGCAGCTGAACCGCCTTGGTGGTGACTTCCATTGCCACTTCCGCCGCATACAGCTTTGCCATAGCCGCTTCCACGGAATAGGATTTCTGTGTGGCCTTGGCCACAGCCGCCTTGTAGACCAGAAGCTGCGCCGCCTGTACCTTGGTGGCCATATCCGCCAGCTGGAACTGGGTATTCTGGAACGCCGCAATGGCCCTTCCAAACTGCTTTCTTTCCTTTACATAGGCGATGGTGGATTCCAGCGCGCCCTCCGCGATGCCCAGCGCCTGGGAAGCGATCCCGATACGGCCGCCGTCCAGCGTGTGCATGGCGATGTTGAAGCCCTTGCCCTGCTGCCCCAGCAGATTCTCCTTCGGGATCCTGCAGTCCTGGAAGATCAGCTCATAGGTGGAAGAACCGCGGATACCCATTTTCTTTTCCTTCGTGCCGAAGGTAAAGCCGGGCGTTCCCTTTTCCACGATAAAGGCGGAAATTTCCTTCTGCATCCTGCCGCGCTTCTCCACCATACCGGTCACAGCGAAAATCACATAGACGTCCGCTTCCTTCCCGTTGGTGATAAAGCACTTGGAACCGTTTAAGACCCACTCGTCCCCGTCCAGAACCGCCTTGGTCTGCTGTCCCTGGGCATCGGTGCCGGCGCCGGGCTCCGTCAGACCGAAAGCGCCCAGCTTCTCGCCCTTGGCCAGCGGAACCAGATACTTCTGCTTCTGTTCTTCCGTGCCGAAGGTCATAATCGGGTCACAGCACAGGGAGGTGTGGGCGGAAACGATAACGCCGGTGGTGCCGCATACCTTGGAGAGCTCCTCTACGCACATCGTATAGGTCAGCGGGTCACAGCCCTGTCCGCCGTACTCCTTGGGCACCGGAATCCCCATAAATCCCGCCTTGACCATTTTGTCTACGGTAACTCTGGGAAATTCCTCCGTCTCATCCACTTCCTGGGCCAGAGGTTTTACTTCTTTTTCGGCAAACTCTTTAAAGAGCTGTCTTGCCATTTCATGTTTCTTATCCAACACAAAATCCATGTCTCTCTATCCTCCAAAAATTTTCTCGCTTATTTTGCGTAGTCATAAAACCCGATACCGGTCTTTTTCCCCAGCTTGCCGGCGCGCACCATCTTGCGCAGCAAAGGATGCGGACGGTACTTGGGATCGCCGGTCTCGGCCTGCAGCACCTCCATGATCGCCAGCACAATATCCAGGCCCACCAGATCGCCCAGTGCCAGAGGCCCCATGGGGTGAGACGCACCCAGCTTCATGGCGGTGTCAATATCCTCTGCGGAAGCGATGCCGTCCGCGTAAATGCCGATGGCTTCGTTGATCATCGGAATCAGAATCTTGTTGACCACAAACCCGGGCGCTTCCTTTACTTCCACAGGGGTCTTCCCGATCTGGACGGCAATGTCCTTGATCCGGGCCACCAGCTCGGCGGGCGTGTTCTCTCCGGCGATCACCTCCACCAGCTTCATGCGGTCCGCCGGGTTAAAGAAGTGCATCCCGATCAGCGGCCTGTCCAGTCCCGCGCCCATTTCCGTCAGGGACAGGGAGGAGGTGTTGGAAGCAAAAATGCAATCCGGCTTTACAATCGACATCAGCTCCTTAAACGTGGTCTTCTTAATTTCCATTTTTTCCGGCGCGACCTCAATCACCAGATCGCAGTCCGTGCAGATGTCCTTCAGACCGCAGACAATCTTGCCCATGATCTCCTCGCCCTTTTCGGCGGTAATCTTTTCCTTGCCCACCAGGAAGTTGATATTCTTCTGGATCCTGGCCTTGCCGCCCTCGGCAAATTCCATCGAAATATCGCAAAGGCAGACTTCGTAACCGTCCGTCATTGCAAAAGCCTGTGCAATTCCGGCACCCATGGTGCCCGCACCGATAACGCCAACCTTCATTGTGTTGTCCTCCTGTCCTGATAATTGATTTCTGTTTTTATAACATCAGCGGTTCTGAAAGGGTTCTTTGACCTTTTCCTTGTTTTTGTCCAGGAAAAACGCCATGCCGTACTTCTGATCCTGCGTTTCAAAGCAGTCTCCGAACAGCTTTTCCTCCAGCGCCACAGCCTGATCCATATCCAGATCCAGCCCCTCGTTGATGGCCTTCTTACAGTTGCGCACGGCAATGGGCGCATTCTTGGCGATCCCGGCCGCCATCTTTTCCGCCGCCGCCATCAGCTCCTCCTGCGGATAGACCGCGTTTACCAGCCCGATGCGCAGCGCTTCGTCGGCCTTGATGTTGCGCGCGGTATAGATCATCTGCTTGGCCATTCCGGCGCCCACCAGACGCGCCAGCCGCTGCGTGCCGCCGAACCCGGGCGTAATGCCCAGTCCCACTTCGGGCTGTCCGAACACCGCGTTGTCGGAGCAGATACGGATGTCGCAGCTCATGGAAATCTCACAGCCGCCGCCCAGGGCAAACCCGTTTACTGCGGCAATGACGGGAATCGGGAACGTCTCCAGCTTGCGGAACACGTCGTTGCCCTTTTTCCCAAACGCCTGGCCCTCTGCCTTGGTCAGCGTGCTCATCTCGCCGATATCCGCGCCGGCCACAAAGGATTTCTGCCCCGCGCCGGTCAGAATCAGGCACCTCACCACGGAAAGATCCACGTTGTCCAGCGTCTGATCCAGTTCTTCCAGCACCGTGGAATTGAGCGCGTTGAGCGCTTTCTCCCGGTTGATGGTGAGAATGGCGTAGCTGCCCTTTTGCTCGTATAAAATATACTCCATCTTTCTCTCCATTCCGAAGCGTTTCAACAACGGGACGGCGCAGGCGCCGCAAACGCGTCTCCTGCGCCCGTCATCGGGGCTGTCCGGGACGCTCCGACCCAGACAGCCCCGCGAACGAAGTCCGTTTTTTTAAAGGAATCTGCCAATTTCCGATTCGGTTCAGTCTCTCTCTACGATGGTCGCGCAGCCCATGCCGCCGCCGATGCAGAGGGTCGCCAGACCCTTTTTCGCATCCTTTGCTTCCATCTCATGCAGCAAGGTCACCAGAATCCGGCAGCCGGAAGCGCCCACCGGATGTCCCAGCGCGATGGCGCCGCCGTTGGGGTTGAGCTGTTCGTCCGTAAAGCCCAGCTCTCTCTGTACCGCCACGGACTGTGCCGCAAACGCTTCGTTGGCCTCGATGATATCGAAGTCTTCAATCTTCATGCCCGTCTTGGCCATGACCTTCTTCGTGGCCGCCACCGGGCCGATGCCCATGATGGCCGGATCCACGCCTGCCAGCGCGCCCGCTACCCAGGTTGCCATGGGCTTGACGCCCAGCTCTTTTGCCTTTTCCTCGCTCATCACCACAATGGCGGCCGCGCCGTCATTGATACCGGAAGCGTTCCCCGCGGTCACCAGGCCGTCCTTCTTGAAAGCGGGACGCAGCCTCGCGATGCCCTCGGCCGTGGTGCCGGGACGGGGTCCCTCGTCCTTATTGAAAATCACCGTGGTCTTTTTCTGCTTCACTTCCACCGGCACGATCTCCTTGTCGAAAGCGCCGGATTCCTGTGCCGCTACCGCCTTCTGCTGGGAGTTGGCCGCGAACTTGTCCAGTTCCTCGCGGGTGATGCCCCATTTCTCGCAGATATTCTCCGCCGTGATACCCATATGGTAATCGTTGAACGCATCCCAAAGGGCGTCGTGCACCATGGTATCCACCAGCTTGCCATCGTTCATGCGGTAGCCGTAACGGCCCTGCATCACAGCGTAGGGAGCCATGGACATATTTTCCATACCGCCGGCCACCACGATGTCCGCGTCGCCTACGGCGATCATCTGCGCGGCCAGATTCACACAGTTCAGACCGGAACCGCACACCACATTGATCGTAACCGCGGGCGTCTCAATCGGCAGCCCCGCCTTGATGGATGCCTGGCGCGCCACATTCTGTCCCTGTCCGGCCTGGATGACACATCCCATATATACCTGGTCAACCTGATCGGCAGGCACGCCCGCCCTGTTCAGCGCTTCCTTGATAACGATGGAACCCAGCTCCACGGCCGGGACCGTGCTCAGCGTACCGCCCATCACTCCGATGGCCGTGCGGCATGCGCCTGCCAGTACAATTTTCTTTGCCATTTTTTTACCTCCGTAAGGATATCGAATTGCAGTTCCGAGTTTGTTAATTTTTTATCATTCACTCGTTGAATTTATTATAGCACACTCCTACAGACAGGGCAAGGAAAACTTTCACTTCTTTGCCGCTTCTGCCGCGGGATCCCGGATCTGCAGAACCCGCTTCCATTCCTTCGTTCCTTCCACCTTTGCCACGCCGCTGCGGTGCCTGCGCAAAAACTGGCTCAGCTGATAACAGTCGATCCAGATCTCGTTGTCGGACTCCTTCTGGGATTCGTCAAAAATCAGTTCCAGCCCCCAGTGCAAATGCGTGGTCTTGATGTTATTCACGTTTTCCTCTGTGCTGTAGCCCGTATGGCCCATATAGCCGATGACCTGTCCGGCGGTCACCACGCTGCCCTCCTCCAGATCCGACTGGTAGGGATAGTTCTGGCGCAGATGGGCGTAATAATAGTAGCGCTTTCTGTCAAAGCTGCGGATGCCGATGCGCCAGCCGCCGTACTGGTTCCAGCCCAGCACCTCCACATAACCGGACTCAATAGCGATGATCGGCGTCCCCACCAGACCCATCATATCGTGCCCCAGATGGGGACGGCTGTATCCGTAGCTGCGCGCCGCGCCGAAATCATCGTAATCCGAATAGTCGAATCCCTTGGCGATGGGCGAATAGGCCTTCAGCCCGTAAACCTGCTGCCATGTTACAGTTCCATCCTCTCCTTCTATCTGCGCTTCATAGGGCCCCACCATACCGGAGAGCACCGCTTCGTAGGCTTCCTTATAATAAGGATAATATTTCAGTTCCCTGCCCGCTTCTTCGATGACATCCGTGGCCGTGCGCTGCCCGTCTGCTTCTTTAAGGGCCTTTTTTGCCATATCCTTCATGGTCTGCATCGCCTGTCTGGAAAACTCCCCGCCCCACCTGGCTGCAGTATAGGCCAGGAGGGAAATCCAGTTTAGTTCTGTGCCCGCTTCATGCGCCAGGATATCCTGCTCACAGGCATATTCCAGCGCCTGACTGGACACGGTAAAATCCACCCATTTGATGTAGTCCTTTTTCCCTTCCTTTGTTTCCGTCTGCCCGATCTCAATGTTGTCGGAAAAGACGGGAGCCTTCTGTCTGTCCGCATATCGGCCGCACAGAAGCAGAAAAAGAAGAAACAGTTCCACAAGGATCGCTGCCTGACAGATTCTCGAACGCATGGGGTGTCCGCCCGTTTCCGCGCGCCAACGGCACCGCCGTTTTGAAAAAAGCACGCCGCATTTGTTGATCTCATTGTATGAAAGGGGCCGCCGTTCCAGAACTTCCGGCAGCGTATCCGGCATGGCCTCTTTTGCAAAAAAGCCGGGAAGCAATCCGCTCGCTTCCCGGCTGTCTGTCTGCTGTCTGTCAAACGTTCTCCTGCAGGGTGTTCAGTCCTCCGGCTCAATCAGCCCGTAGGTGCCCCCTTTTCTCTTATATACCACATTGACCTGATCCGTCTCCGCGTTGCAGAAGACGAAAAAGCTGTGTCCCAAAAGCTCCATCTGCACGCACGCGTCCTCCGGATACATGGGCTTGATGTCAAATTTTTTCGTTCTGACAATCCGGACTTCTTCCTCCTCCTCGTAGTCGTTCTCCAGATAGGAAGGCTGGAAGCTGCTGTTGGCCTGCTGCTGTGCGATCAGCTTGTTCTTATACTTTTTGAGCTGCCGCTCGATGATCTCCTCCACCAGATCGATGGACACATACATATCGCTGCTTGTCTGTTCGGAGCGGATGATATTCCCTTTTACCGGGATCGTTACCTCAATCTTCTGCCTGTCCTTCTCGACGCTCAAGGTCACAAATACCTCTGTGTCCGCTGAAAAATACCGATCCAGCTTCCCCAGCTTGCGCTCCACTGCGCTGCGCAGCGTCTCTGTCACGTCGATGTTCTTACCGCTGATAATCATCCTCATAACCCATCATCCCTTCTGTCCAAAGATTAGGCGCAAAGCCCTTCCCTCCGTCCGGCCCCGGCCTGTAACTGTATTATACCATACCCCGCTTCTCGGGGCAATATTTTCTGATTCTTGAAATAAATAATCAGAATTTTCAGATAACTATTTTTATTCGTTTTTCCGCATACTTTTCTTCTCTTTGGCATAAGCGCACAAAACAAATGTTTCAATAATTCCATTTTTCGTAATAGAATTACTTCTTTTTTGACTGTGGAAAATGTGTATAATTCCGTGTATAAGTCAGGAATCCCAAAAATAAAGGATTCTCAATGTGGATAACTTTTTCCTTCGCAGGAAGGCGCTTCCCCTGGATTGGCGCAAAATTTTGTGCAAGTTTACAAAAACCGGCTTTCTTTTACAAAAAGAAACTTTCTGACAACCGGCAAAAAAAGGACGCCCGCAGGCGTCCTTTTCCTATTGCCACTTTTTATAGGGGCATTTGTTCTTTTTTACCGCGGCACGCAGCTCCACATAGCAGCCGCAGGCCAGACAGGTCCCTGCCTCCAGGTAATCGCAGGTTTTACAGACGGCCAGTCTTTCCTCATAAAGGGCCTCGGCTGTCTTTACGTCGCCATCCAGCAGTTCGATGTAGCGGTGCAGCTTTTCCAGATAGGCGCGCTCGTCCATCTCCCTGAGCAGGCATTTGAGACAGGGTTTTTTCTGCGTTTCCATTTCTGTCCCTTACCGGATGCGAAGGCTCACCACGCTGCAGGCGGGGATCGTCAGGGACAGTCCCTTTTCCGTCTGCGCCACGCCCTCAAAAGCCGTTTCCTTCACCACGTCGGGGTTCTCAAAGGTATTGTGCGCCTGCATGGTGCCGGTCAGGATCGCCGCCGTTACCTGCTGCGCCTTTCTGTCCGCGAACACAATCTCCACCGGCGCGCTGTCCGAAGCGGAAAGGTTGGCCAGCGTCACACAGATCGTGCCGTCCGACTGCTCGGAAACCGACTCCTGCAGATTTGGCACACTGTCCTCTCCTCCGATCTGCTCCGTGCCCGTCAGGGTGCTGTCCAAAAGCGTGGCGCCTTGATGGTACTTATACATATGGAAGACATGATAGGTGGGCGTCAGAATCATTTTGTCGCCCTCCGTCAGGATGACCGACTGCAGCACATTGACCAGCTGGGCGATGCACGCCATCCGCACGCGGTCGCAGTGCTTGTTGAAAATATTCAGGCTGACGGCCGCCACCAGCGCGTCCCGCATGGTGTTCTGCTGGTATAAAAAGCCGGGGTTGGTGCCGGGTTCCACATCGAACCAGTTGCCCCACTCGTCCACCATCAGTCCGATCTTCTTTTCGGGATCGAACTGGTCCATTACGGCGGAGTGCATATGGATCAGGGTATCCACATAGAGCGCCTTGTGCAGCGTTTTGTACCATTCGGCCTCGTCAAAGTCCGTGGCGCTGCCTTTTTTCTGCCAGTCGCCCGGCACGGTATAATAGTGCAGGGAAAGGCCCTCCATGAACCCGTGGGCTTCCGGCGGCGCCGGGTGGGCAAAGCAGGTCTTTAAGACCTCCTGCGTCCAGCGCACGTCCCCGGCGTTGGGGCCGCAGCAGATCTTCTGAATGGGAGCCGCGCCGTGGTAGTGGCGGATAAAGTTCTGGTAGCGGCGGTACAAATTGCCGTAGTACTCCGGCGTCATATTGCCGCCGCAGCCCCAGTTTTCGTTCCCCACGCCGAAATAGTCCACCTTCCAGGGCTTTTCGTGCCCGTTTTCCTTGCGCCGATCCGCCATGGGAGACACGCCGTCGAAGGTCATGTATTCGATCCACTCCGACATTTCCTGGACGGTGCCGCTGCCCACATTGCCGTTGATATACGTCTTGCAGCCCAGCTGTTCGCACAGTTCAAAGTATTCGTGGGTGCCGAAGCTGTTGTCCTCCACTACGCCGCCCCAGTTGGTGTTCACCATCTTCTTACGGGTCTCTTTCGGGCCGATTCCGTCCTTCCAGTGGTACTCGTCCGCAAAACAGCCGCCGGGCCAGCGCAGCACCGGGATCTGCATTTCCTTTAAGGCCTCCACCACGTCCGTGCGCATCCCGTTTTTGTTGGGAATCCCGGAATCCTCCCGCACATAGAGTCCCTCATAGATACATCTGCCCAGATGCTCGGAAAAATGTCCGTAGATTTCGGGGCTGATCGTTCCCTTTTTCTTTTTGTCGTTGATATAGAGTGTCGCCATAGTCTCTCCTCGTCCGATCCCTTCCTGTTATGCTTTCCCAAGGAACGACCGGATCTGCCGGTAAACGCCTTCGCCGTCCAGTTCATATTTTTCCAGCAGCGCCGCCGCAGAACCGGATTCCCCGAACACGTCGCGGATACCGATGCGGCAGACGGGCACCGGGGCGCCCTCGCAGAGCGCTTCGCACACAGCGCCGCCCAGGCCGCCGATGATGGAGTGTTCCTCCGCTGTCACAACCCTTCCGGTCTTTTTGGCGCTCCGGATGATCAGCTCCTTGTCCAGGGGCTTGATGGTGCAGATATTGATGACCTCGGCCGAAACACCGTCCGCTTCCAGCTTCGCGGCCGCTTCCAGGGCGGAATTGACCAGAATGCCCGTGGCCACCACGGTCACGTCCGTGCCTTCCTTTAAAAGCTGTCCCTTGCCGATTTCAAAATGATAGTCCGGTCTGTCGTTGATCACCGGCACCGCCGCCCGGCCGAAGCGCATATAAACCGGTCCCACATAATCCAGCGCCGCCTTCACGCAGGCTCTGGCCTCCACCGCGTCGGAGGGGTTTAAAATGGTCATGCCCGGGATGGTACGCATCAGCGCAATGTCTTCGTTGCACTGATGGGAAGCGCCGTCCTCACCTACGGTGATCCCCGCATGGGTAGCGCCGATCTTGACGTTCAGATGCGGATAGCCAATGGAGTTGCGCACCTGCTCAAAGGCGCGTCCCGCCGCGAACATGGCGAACGTGCTGGCCACCGGGATCTTGCCGGTCAGGGAAAGTCCCGCCGCGATGCCCATCATATTGGCCTCCGCGATACCGCAGTCGATATGGCGCTCCGGGAATTTCTTCCGAAATACGCCGGTTTTGGTGGCCGCCGCCAGATCCGCGTCCAGCACTACCATATCCGGATAGCTTTCTCCGAACTCCGCCAGCGCGTTTCCGTAGGCTTCTCTGGTTGCAACTTTTTTCACTTCTGACATAATGCTTCACCGATCCTTTCCAGATCCGCCATGGCGATCTCAAATTCTGCGTCGTTGGGCGCCTTGCCGTGCCAGTCCACGCTGCCCTCCATGAAGGAAACGCCTTTGCCCTTTAAGGTGTGGGCGATGATGGCCGTGGGCATTCCCTTGGTGGCGCGGGCCTCGGCAAAGGCCGCGCGGATCTGATCCATATCGTTTCCGTCCTTTAAGTTGATGACATGGAAGTTGAACGCTTCAAACTTCTTGTCGATGGGATTGGGCGAACACACCTGATCGATGGGGCCGTCGATCTGCAGGCCGTTGTTGTCCACGATGACCACCAGATTGTCCAGCTTCCGGTGCCCCGCGAACATGGCCGCTTCCCAGACCTGTCCTTCTTCAATTTCCCCGTCTCCCAGCAGAGTGTAGACGCGGAACTCCTTCCCGCTCATGCGGGCGCCCAGCGCCATGCCCACCGCAGCGGAAATGCCCTGTCCCAGAGAGCCGGAGGACATATCCACGCCCGGCACATGCTGGAGGCAGGGATGGCCCTGCAGATAGGAGCCCAGATGGCGCAGCGTAGGCAGATCCTCCACCGGGAAATAGCCCCGGTTGGCCAGCGCCGAATACAGGCCGGGCGCCGTATGTCCCTTGGAAAGGACAAAGCGATCCCGGTTCTCCATCTTCGGGTTTTTCGGATCGATGTTCATTTCCTCAAAATAGAGAAATGTGAAAATGTCCGCGGCGGACAGAGACCCGCCGGGATGACCGGCCTTGGCGCCGTGTACCGCCGCAACGATTCCCTTGCGGACATCGTTGGCGTGCTTCATGAGTTCTAAATTGTCCATTTTGCCTCTCCTTCTTTATTTTTCCTGGCCGGACTGGCCATAATATGCGTTCGCTCCGTGCTTGCGGTAGTAATGCTTATCCTGCAGCGACTGCGGGGCCGGCTGAATCCGGGGATTGATGCTCTCTGCCCGGTACGCCATCTTCGCCACTTCCTCCAGCACGACGGCGTTGTGCACCGCCTCGTTGGCGTCCTTTCCCCAGGCGAAGGGGCCGTGGTTTTTGCACAGCACCGCCGGTACCGCCATGGGGTCCTTTCCCATCCGCGCAAATTCGCTCACGATCAGACGGCCGGTATTCTCCTCGTAGGCCGCTTCGATCTCCTCCGCGCTTAAACAACGCAGGCAGGGGACTTCCCCGTAAATGTAATCCGCATGGGTGGTGCCGTAGCAGGGGATGGCCCGTCCCGCCTGGGCCCAGCTGGTAGCATAGGAGGAATGGGTGTGCACGATGCCGCCCACCTCCCCAAACGCCTTATAGAGTTCTATGTGGGTGGCCGTGTCGGAGGACGGTTTGTACCTGCCCTCCACCCGGTTGCCGTCCAGATCCATGACGACCATATCCTCCGGCGTCAGCCGGTCATAGGCCACGCCGCTGGGCTTGATGACAAACAGACCGCTTGCCCGGTCGATACCGCTGACGTTGCCCCAGGTAAAGGTCACCAGGCCGTAGGCCGGCAGCGCCAGATTGGCTTCAAAGACCGCTTGTTTGAGTTCTTCCAGCATATCTGCGTTTTCCTTTCTCTTTGCTGTGTGTTTCCTATACAGAAGGCTTCTGCCCTTACAGGCTGTCCACCGCCGCCCTCTCCACGGGCAGGCAGGCCCTGTATTGGACGATAAAGGCGTCGAACCCTTCCACGTCCGCCGGATCGGGATGCATGGTCTGGGCCTTCCTGTCTGCGAATACCTTTTGATCCAGATAAGCGCCCAGGCTCTGTCCTTCTTCCCGATAGCGCATATAGGCCGCCAGCAGCGCTACGCCCCAGGCGCCGCCCTCTCCCGCCGTCTCCATGACGGAAATCGGCGCGTTCATGGCCGCCGCCAGAATGCTCTGGCCCACGCCCTTCGTCCGGAACAGTCCGCCGTGGCCGGTGATGGAATCGATCTGCACGTCCTCCTCCTTCAGCAGGATATCCAGCCCAATCTTTAAGGCCGCCAGCGAAGAATACAGGTGCGCGCGCATGAAATTTGCCAGCGTAAAGTGACTGTCGGGCCTGCGGACAAACAGCGGGCGCCCCTCCTCAAAGCCCGTGACGGGCTCGCCGGAAAAATAGTTGTACGCAACCAGGCCGCCGCAGTCCTTGTCCCCCTCCATCGCCTTATGGTAGAGGGTTTGGTAGAGACTGTCTCTGTCCAGCTTCCCAAACAGACTCAAAAATTCTCCGAACAGATTCACCCAGGCGTTCAGATCGGAAGTACAGTTGTTGCAGTGTACCATGGCCACCGGTTCGCCGGAGGGCGTGGTCACCATATCGATCTCGGGGTGCATTTTGGCAAGGGGCTTTTCCAGTACGATCATGGCAAACACACTGGTACCGGCGGACACGTTGCCCGTGCGCTTTTCCACGCTGCGGGTGGCCGCCATACCGGTGCCCGCGTCCCCTTCCGGAGGACAGATCGGAATACCCGCCTGCAGTTTGCCGGAAGGATCCAAAAGCCGCGCGCCCTCCTCTGTCAGCCTGCCGCCCTCCTGCCCGGCCACCAGTACCTTGGGCAGAATGTCCTTGAGCTTCCACGAAAAGTGCCTGTCTTCTACCAGCGCGTCGAAACTGCGCATCATTTTGGCGTCATAATCCAGCGTTTCGGAATCGATGGGAAACATCCCGGAAGCCTCTCCGATGCCCGCCACTTTCTGACCCGTCATTTTCCAATGGATATAGCAGGCCAGCGTGCTCAGATAGGAAATCCGGCCCACGTGATCCTCGTTGTTTAAAATCGCCTGATAAAGATGGGCGATGCTCCACCGCTGGGGAATGTTAAATCCAAATTCCTCCGACAGCCTGGCCGCCGCTTCCTCCGTAATGGTATTGCGCCAGGTGCGGAAGGGAACCATCAGCTCCCCCTTCTCGTCAAAAACCATATACCCGTGCATCATGGCCGAAAACCCGATGGCCCCGATGACGGTCAGATCCTCCCCGTACTGTTTTTTCACATCTTCCGCCAGATCCCGGTAGCAGTCCTGAAGTCCTGTCCAGATGTCCTCCAGACTGTAGGTCCAGATCCCGTTTTCCAACCGGTTCTCCCACTCATGACTGCCGGAAGCGATGGGCGCGTGTGTCTCGTCCACCAGCACCGCCTTGATTCGGGTGGAACCAAACTCGATTCCCAGCACGGTTCTCCCCTCACGGACAGCCAAAGCCCTGTT
The DNA here is from genome assembly GCA_947630215.1 of uncultured Eisenbergiella sp. Taxonomy (GTDB): domain Bacteria; phylum Bacillota; class Clostridia; order Lachnospirales; family Lachnospiraceae; genus Gallintestinimicrobium. The sequence continues at coordinate 16,124 of CANRGX010000027.1, forward strand.
CTCCATACCCATAAGAAATCTTCTCCTTTTCTGATTTGACAGGGATGCCTTTGATTCTGCGTCCAAAAAACATATCTGTCCAATTACAATACTATTCCATAGCCCCCCGTTTGTCAAACATCTTGTCGGCGCCGGACGCAAAAAAAGACGGCGCGCGATGCGTGCCGTCTCTGTATGCTCTGTGATATCAGATATCCCTTCCCGGATCGGGTCAACTCCATCAGAAGATCCGCCGGATGGCCAGAATCTTTCTGTAGGTGGCTTCCGAAACCTTAATGCCGGAGCGCTCCGTGCTGGCGTGTACGATCTGGCCGTTGCCTATGTAAATGCCCACGTGGCCGGAATAGCAGAGGATATCGCCGGGCTGCGCCTCGGAAAGGCCGCCGACCGAATATCCCACGCTCCGATCCCCCGAAGAAGAATGCGGCAGGGTCACGCCGAAATTCCGATACACGCTCATGACAAACCCGGAACAGTCCGTGCCGTTTGTCAGACTGGAGCCGCCGTATACATAAGGATTCCCCACAAACTGCAGGGCATAATTCACAACTGCCTGTCCCAGACTGGAAGCTGCCGCCACAGGTACTTCCTGCTGCGTCTCAGCAGACGTCTCCGGCGCTTTGGCCTCCTCCTGCTCCTGGGCCTCCTGCTCTCTTTCCTGTTCTTCCTGACGCAGAATCTTTTCCGCTTCCCGCGCCGCCTTTTTGGCGTCCGCCTTCGCCTGGGCTTCCTTTTCCAGACGTTCCTTTTCCTCCTTCACGGACTCGGCCGTCACATACTCGGTCTCCAGGATCACATACTCCATGGATACCCAGCCGTCGCCTTCTTCAATGCTGACCTTTACAAAGCCGTTTTCCTCATCCAGCACCGTCAGTTCTTCCCCGCCGGGCACCAGGCCCAGCACCGGCGCCTCCAGGCTCGGCTCCGTCCTGACGCGCAGCGTCTCCGTATTGACGGTGGCGATCCGATCCCCTACCTGATCGGCGATCTCCTTCGCGCGATCCCCGGTCTCAAAAAACTCCGCTTTCACATATCCTTCCACGTTGCCGGACTTCATCAAAAACCAATCGCCCTCCACGCGGATCAGATAGCCGACGGAATTTTGGTACAGCTTGCCCAAAATCTCCCCGTCCGTGCTGGGGATGCTGCGGATATTCACATAATCCGTCACCTGTGCAATGATCAGAGTGCCTTCTTCCAGCCCATCGGCTTTCTGCTCCTCTGTCTCCTGCCCATCCGGCGCGCTCTCCTCTCCTTCCTGGATCGATTCGGTTTCTTCCGTTCCGTTCTCTGTCTCCAGGATCGTCTCCTGCGCGTCCTCTGTCCCCTGCTCTGTCTGTATCTCCTGTTCCGTCTGGGTTTCCGGTTGGCTCTCCCCAAGGCCTTCCCTAAGCTGGGAAAGAGATGTGCCATCCCCCAGCACCAGACCCAGTCCCGCCGCGGGCAGATTCGACATTGCCTCCGCCTGCATCGGACTGCAGGCCAGACAAGCCGCCACCGCGCAGGCGGTCATCTTCACCAGTGTATTTTTCATAAACTCCCCCGAGTATACGATCTCATGTGTTTAAAAACTTGTTTCATTTGTTACAAATTTATTACGTCCATGAAATAATATAACATCGGGTCGTCCGTTTGTCAATCCGCAATTTCCGCTTTTCTTTGTAAATATTCTTCTACGGATGCCACCGCGTTGGCGCCGTCCGCCACCGCCGTCACGATCTGGCGCATCCGCTTGGTCCGGATGTCCCCGGTGGCAAAAATGCCCGGTGCGCTGGTCACGCAGTCCTCCCCGGCGATCAGATATCCGTTTTCATCTCTTTTTACCAGTCCCGCAAAGACCTCCGATTCCGGCACGATGCCCACCGCGACGAACACGCCGTCTACCTCCAGCAGACGCTCCCGTCCGTCCCGATCCTGCACCAGCACGCCCGTCACTTTTCCGTCCCCTCTGATTTCCCGCACCACCGTGTTCCATACCGGCTCCACGTTGCCGCAGGCCAACAGCCTGTCCTGCAGGCTTTTGGCGGCGCGGAATTTGTCCCGGCGATGCACGGCGTATACCTTTTTGCAGAGCCGGGAAAGAAAGATCCCGTCCTCTGCGGCCACATCGCCGCCGCCCACCACCACTACGGTCTTTTCTTTATAAAACGCGCCGTCACAGGTAGCGCAGTAGGAGACGCCCCGTCCGGCAAATTCCTCCTCTCCCGGCACTCCCAGCTTGCGGTGGACGGCCCCGGTGGCAAGGATCACCGCCCTGGCCTCATAATCGCCGCTTTCCGTCCGCACGGTTTTTTTCTCCGCGCCGTCCGTCACGCCGGTCACCCGGGTCTGCAGAAACTGCGCGCCCAGCCGCTTTGCGTGCTCCTCAAACCGCACGCCCAGATCAAAGCCGTTCTCTCCCGGCAGGCCCAAATAGTTATCCACCTCATAGGTGTTCATCACCTGTCCGCCGCCCATGGGGAGCTTTTCCAGCACCAGTGTGGAAAGGCCCGCCCTCCGGGCGTACACCGCCGCGCTCAGCCCCGCCGGGCCGGAACCAATAATAATCAGATCGTACATTGCCATCCTCCCACGTCCAATGTTATAATAACAGCAGAAAAACCGCTGTCTGAAGCTGCGTTTAGTTTACCCCTTTTGGGGAAAGGAAAACCGTCATGAGAAGAAAAACTGCGCTGATCACCGGCGCCTCCCGCGGCATCGGCCGCGCCATTGCCCAGGCCTACGGCGCCGCCGGATACGACCTGTTCCTGACCTGTCTTACCTCGAAACAGGCGCTGCAGGATCTCTGCACCCAGATATCCGGCGCATACGGCGTCTGTACCCACGCCTGCTGCATGGACATGGGGGACTGGCCCAGCGTACAGGATCTCTTTTCCGGCATCGGAGAGCTGGACGTTCTGATCAACAACGCGGGCATCTCCCATATCGGCCTGCTGTCCGACATGACGCCGCAGCAGTGGCGGCGGGTCATGTCCACCAACCTGGACGCCTGCTTTTATACCTGTAAGCTGGCGGCGCAGAAGATGGTGGCGCAGAAACGCGGCCGTATCCTCAACATTTCCTCTGTGTGGGGCATTTCGGGCGCTTCCATGGAAACCGCCTATTCCGCTTCCAAGGGCGCGCTCAACAGTCTGACCCGGGCGCTGGCCAAAGAACTTGCGCCCAGCAACGTACAGGTCAACGCCATCGCCTGCGGCGTCATCGATACGGATATGAACCGCTGTTTTTCGGACGAAGAAAGACAGGCCCTCATCGACGCCATCCCGGCGGATCGCTTCGGCACGCCGGAGGAAGTGGCTGCCCTGGCGCTGCAGCTGGCCGACGCTCCCGCCTACCTGACCGGACAGATCCTGACGCTCGACGGCGGCTTTCTGTGAAGCCCGGTTTCATCAAAATCCGTTTCAAAAAGGGCCCCCTCACAGGGCCCTTTTTTATCATTTTTTCCGAACCCCCTTGGGGAACGGCTTGTTTTGCTGCATCTGCTGCTGTTTTTGCGCCCGTCCGATGAACTTCTTCAAAAAATAACAGATGTAACCGGTCTGCAGATAGTTGATCTCCATCCCCCAGCCGATCTGTTTATAAAGAACCAGCTCGGAAACCGCGTAGAGCACAATGTAAGCCAGCGGTATCCAGACGCTGTATCTGGACGGGAAACGGTTGGACTGCCAGCCCACCACCCCAATGAAAATCTGATTGAAAATCATCATCAGAAGCAAAAGCCCGTTGACCCGTATGACCTCCGGCATCCGGCCCAGAAGCAGCGGCAGGACAAAAAACATCAGAACCGCAGCCGCGGTAAAAAGGATCAGTCTCTTTTTGTTTTCCGGGGTCAGCGCCAGTTCTTCCTGCTGCTCGGTGTTCTTCTCTTTTTCCATCGTCTTCTCCCTTCACCTTTGGGACACAAACCGCCTTTTTCTTCCGGATTCAGTATACCGCCTTTTCCTGTCTTTTTCAAGTAGAACCGTATGCTGCGCTGCCCGGCTGCCGTCCGCCCTCAAAAGCTGCGGATGGCGTCGCCGTCGTCGCCGGTCTTCTCGATAGAACGGATCTGCACATAATAGCCCGCGTCCCTGCCCATCTCCACAAAGACCCGATCCTGCGCCTTGTGTCCCATCAGCGCCTTTCCCAGCGGGGATTCCGTGGAAATCAGCCCCTCCAGGGAGTTTTGGCGCATGGTCGTCACAATTTTGAAGGTGTCCGTCTCCTGATCTTCCTCAAAATAGACCTCCACCCGGTCATTGATCCCCACCTCGTCCGCCGCGGACACGTCCGAAACCACCTCCGCCGTCCGGATCATCCGCTCCAGAAACCGGATGCGGCTCTCGTTGGCATTCTTGAATTTTTTCGCGGCATAGTACTCGAAATTTTCCGACAGATCCCCCTGGGCCCTGGCAGTTTTCACATCCTCCAGCGCCTCTTTGCGGACCACCAGTTTCCGGTACTCAATTTCCTCCTGCATTTTTTGGATATCGCTTTGCGTCAGCTGATTGTGCATCTTCTTTTCCGGTTCCTTTCTAACCTCAAGGTCTGAAGCCCTCGAATATAAAATAATCGTAGTAGTCCCGGCACTCCTCCAGCTGTCCGGGACTTTTCACCGTCCAGGCCACGGATGGGCAGCGGTACAGACGCCGGCACAGATTTTTGGAAAGCGCCCGCCGGGCGCGGCAGTCGTAGGCGATAAAATCGGGCCGGGTCAGAAAATTGGTCAGCAGAAAGCGCATGATATAATGCACCACGTTTTTCTGGCCGTCGTCCCGCTGGAAATTCATGGAAAGCTGTCCCCGGCAGATTTGGGGATAGTGGCGTTTATACCAGAACAGAACCCCCGGGTAAAAGGATTCCACGCAGTAAACCCCCCGGTAGTTTTGCAGGATTTCCTGCGTTTTTTGACAAATATCGCTATTTTTCTTGTATTTCAGTTCCACGATCAAAGGCACGCGGCCGTTCACCAGCCGCAGCACATCGGTAAAAAGCGGGATATGCTGGTCGCTGCCGTAGACGGGAAACTGCCGCAGCTGCTCGTAGGGAAACGAGTCGATCTGCCCCTCTCTCCCGCAGAGCCGCTTCAGATCCAGATCGTGGGCCACCACGACCTGACCGTCCTTTGTCAACTGCACATCCAGTTCGATGCCGTATCCGGCTTCCACCGCCTTTTGGAAAGCGGCGAGGGTATTCTCCGGCGCGTCCGATTCGTTGTCGTGCAGCCCCCGGTGCGCGTAATAGACTTTTGGCATCCGCGCCGGACGGTGCGTCAGCCGCGGACAGATGGCAAACAGATACGCGCCCGCCGCCATGCCGGCCTTCCACAGTTTCTTTTTCATATTCTCCTCCTATCCGGGACCCGATCTGTTTTTTCACCGGTTGTCCTGCCTGCCCCAGATCTCTCCCGCTTTAAATCCCAGAATCATCAGTTCCAGCATCTGCGGATCGTACTGCCTGTATTTCAGATAGTAATACAGCGTATCCAGATAGTTTAAAAACGCCCTTTTGTCCTCCTGGGCCAGCACCAGCCCCTTTTGCTCCTTTACCAGAAAGGCCGCAATGCGGGAGAACACGAATTTTTCGTTCACAAAGGCCAGTACGTCGTCCTGCTGGCTCTCCGCTATCACCTGCAAAGGCTTGCGCCGCAGAAGCCAGAAGCTCTCATAGGCCATTACCTTGATCTCGTTGATATGGTGAATGTGATGGAATTTTTTCAGCCGCGACACGTCCGAAAAATAGTCCAGCACCGCGTGCATCAGAAGCACCTCGTTGACGACCGTCTGTCCGGACAAATTCTGACTCTCCAGAAAATCCAGACACTCCTTATACAGGAAAGCGTACCGGCTGCTGATGACGTCGTCTCCAAATTCGTCCAGCAGTTCTCCGTAGTTTAAATACACGCTCTCAATGTTCTTCATGGCATTGTTCCCCTTCCAGATGCAGGATGTCATAGCCCAGTTTGGTCTTTAGAAAATTGGAATAGCTGTTCATTCCCCGGTATTCTATGGTTCCATAGCGGGTCTGGGAGGTGTCCCCCAAAAGATGCTGTTTGATCCTGCCTTCCTTGGTCAGAAGCAGCATCCGCCCCGCGCTCTCAAAAATACCGGCGGGTATGCCCATAAACGTATTTTGCATAGTTCCTCCTGTTCCTTTGTCCCTCACCGGGAAATTACCAGTTGGATCGCGTCCTCCACCGTGGCGATCTGCTCCGGTTCAATCCGGGAAACCACCTTGCGGCGGGGCACATATTCCCTGCGCACCTCCACCACCGAACGCTTGTCGGGAAACGCGTCTCCCGGCACCTGGCTGAGCCGCCGGTAAAAGGACGCCATTTCGTCGCCCATGCCCGCCAGCCGGTTCAAAAGCTCCGAAAACTCCGTCAGCATGGGATCCTGTTTCTTGTAAGGATAGAGGATGTGATGGTCGATCTCTCCCCATCCCTCCTCAAACAGCGTCCGCACCTGCACCTCCAGATAGACGCCCCGGTATTTCAGAATATAGTGTACGGAACGATAATACTTCTGGTCGTAAATGTGGTCGCTGGAAATCCAGTCGGCGTAAATGTCCCCGAAATCGCCGGGCCTCATATGCACCTTGGGCGCTTCCGCCATATAGCAGTCCCGCTCGTCGGAAAAATCCTTCAGCGCGTCGTTGACATACCATTCCTGCCGGTTTTCAAAATGGGCGGTGAGATATTTGTGAAAGATCACCCAGTTTTCCCGGTACAGCAAAATCCCGCGAAAGCCGATGAGATCCGTCACAAACCGCATATAATTCTCCCGGTTCAGATCCCGGTACTTCAAATAATTTTCAATTCTGCGGCGAATGATTTTCTCCACCAGGTGTTCCGGCGTCTTTACCCGGGTGCGGTAGGAATGCAGTCCCGCCTCCTCCTCCCGGTTCTCAATATATTCCCGCACGAACAGATCGCGGATCCGGTACAGCTGCTCCAGGCGTCCCTCGTAATCCTGCGCGATGGCGCACAGTTCCTCCCAGGAAATGGCCGCCTCCTCAAACTGGGCCTGGGTGATCGCGTACTTTTTCAGAAATTCCGCACAATCCATCTGCATACATAAACTCCTTTTACGGGCCGTCGGGCAGTCTGTCCCTGCCGGGATCCCTTCTGCCCAGCCGCACCTGTTCCATCCACTCCGCCATATCTCCGGAAAGCTGATCGAACAGATAATTCTTTTTGTCTTCCCTTTTGTTTTCCCACGTCTCCCGGATCTGCGCCCGCGTCTTCTCCACTTCGTCCCAAAGCTCCCGCGCGGACATCCGGCGCGCCCCTTCCCCGTAGATGATCACCTGTTCCAGCGCGTCGGAAGTGGCCACCGTGATGGAAGCGTCCCTTCCGATCCGGTGAACGGTTTTTTCAATATACTGATCCGCCGTCTCCGCTTCCTTGGTAAACACCACGTACAGATTCTGGTACTTGCTCACGCTGCCCTGTCCGCCCTCCACCCGGTAGGCGTCAAACACCAGGATCACCGTACAGCCGTGGTAGCCCTGATAGTTGGAAAGCACGTCCGCCAGACGGCTCCGGGCGCCCTCGAGGGTCGTCTCCGACAAAAGCCGGAGCTCCTCCCAGGCAAAAATCACGTTATAGCCGTCCACCAGAAGATAGGTGTCCTCCCGGGCAGCCGGCCGCGGCCGGCTTTTGTGTTCCGTCGGCTCCAAGAGCCGTTTTCTTCTGTATCCGGTTCGTTCTCCGCCCCCGCTGCGGTAGGTGCGCAGAAAAATTTCTTCCAGTTCCTCCTGGGAAACCGAAGCGGTCTTTTCTTCCTTCCGGAGCGGCCGCGCTATCGCGTTCTCTCCCGGAAAGCCCCCGGACGGCAGACCCCCGTCCGCCCTGTTTTCCGCCTTTAACACGCTCTCCAAGTGCATATACTGTTCCACCTGATCCCATGATACCACAAAACCGGCTCCGTGTGCACAAAAAACGGAAGACGCGGGATTTTCCGTATCCTGCTCGGGATCGTAGCCGATGGCGGCCACCACCTGCCGGGCGTCGTGGCAGGGCTCATACCCCTTTAGGGCGCAGCTCAGCCTGCCCCGTCCGTGGCTGTAGGCGGTCACTTCCTTCTGATAGCCCGTCATCTGCGCCGCCGGCGCGCTGCCGGTAAAAACGGCCAGTTCTCCCTCTAAAAACGGGCCGTCAAAGCTGCCGTGCATATTCTGAATGTCGTGCATGGCCCGCCCGGTATTTTCGGAGGGCACCACAAGCCGGAAGGAAAAGACCGGCTCCAGCAGTACGTTTTGGGCTTTCATCAGCCCCTGCCGCAGGGCCCGGTAGGTGGCCTGCCGGAAATCCCCGCCTTCCGTATGCTTCAAATGGGCCCGGCCGGCCGCCAGCGTGATCTTCATGTCCGTGATCTCGCCGCCCACCAGCACGCCCCGGTGTTTCTTTTCCTCCAGGTGGGTCAGCACCAGCCGCTGCCAGTTCCGATCCAGCACATCCTCGCTGACGGCGGTGGCAAACTGCAGGCCGCTGCCCGGTTCTCCCTCCTCCAGTAAAAGATGCACCTCCGCGTAGTGGCGCAGCGGCTCGAAATGCCCCACGCCCTCGGAGATCCCTGCGATGGTTTCCTTATAGACGATGCTTCCCTCCGAAAATTCCACCAAGATGCCGAATCGATCCCGGATCAGGCTCTGCAGAATCTCCATCTGCACATCCCCCATGACCTGGGCGTGGATCTCCTGCGTCTCCTCCTGCCAGAAAACGGCCAGCTCCGGTTCCTCCTCCTGCAGCTGCTTCAGCTTCAGAAACACTCCGTGGGGGTCCTGCTTCACATCGTCCTCCAAAATCCGGATCCGATAGGTCAGAACCGGCTCTAGGACCGGCAGCACCGTTTCCGTCTCTCCTCCCAACCCCTGTCCCGCAAAGGTTTTCGTCAGACCCGTCACCGCACAGATCCCACCGGCCGCCACCTCCGGAAGCGTCCCATAGGACGCGCCGGAATACTGCCGGATCTGATCTGCCTTTTCCTCCCAGACCTCCTCTGCCGCCATGCCTTCCCGCCGGTTGGTCAGCGGCATCTTCACCCGCAGGCTGCCGCCCGTGATTTTCATGTGGGTCAGACGGCTGCCCTGGGCGTCCCGGGTAATCTTAAACACCCGCGCGCCGAAGGCGGCCGGATAGGAGGGCGTGCGCATATAGCGCGAAAGTCCTTCCAGCAGTTCCTTCACGCCAAACCCTTTCAGCGCGGATCCGAAATAGCAGGGAAACAGCTTCCGGTCCGCGATCAGCCCTGCGATCTCCTCCTCCGTTATCTGTCCCCCTTCCAGATACCGTTCCAGAAGCGCGTCGTCGCAGACCGCCACTTCCTCCCAGAAATCCGCCGGACGGCGCATGGACGCGCCATCCTCCGTTTCGGGTACGCAAAAGGCGACGCACCGGCCATCCAGCCGGCGCTTCAATTCTTCTAACAGCGTCCGGGCCTGCGTTCCCGGCTGATCCATTTTGTTGACAAACACAAAGACCGGAATCCGATAGTGGGCCAGCAGCCTCCAGAGCGTTTCCACATGCCCCTGCACGCCGTCCGCGCCGCCGATCAGCAGCACGGCATAATCCAACACCTGCAGCGTGCGCTCCATCTCCGCCGAAAAATCCGTATGGCCCGGCGTGTCCAGAAGCGTCACCTGACGTCCCTCTAGGGAAAAGACGGCCTGTTTGGAAAAAATGGTTATGCCCCTGGCCTTTTCCATGGCGTCCGTGTCCAGAAAGGCATCCCGGTGATCCACGCGGCCCAGCCTGCGGATGCTGCCAACAGTATACAGGATGTGCTCCGCCAGCGTGGTCTTCCCGGCGTCCACATGGGCCAGCAGGCCCACGCAGACGGCCTCCTTCTCCTTTTGGGATCGTATTTCGTTCATAGGCTCCTTCTCCTGTCGGCAGCGCTGCGCCTGCGGCGCCGTTTTTTCATCGGATCCATTATAACGTGCCTTCCCCTTTTAGGCAATCCTTTTGCCCGGGATGGGGCCGTCTGCATCCGGACGCATCCCGGGTAAAAAATCCCGGAACCAGACGCAAATGGCGCGGCTCCGGGATTTCTTTTTTCGCGTTGTCGGATCTGGGGTTGGATCATTCGATGGCTTCCAGCGCCTGGGCCAGATCCGCAATCAGATCCGCCTTGTCCTCCAGGCCGCAGGAGATCCGGATCAGCCCCGCGGGCACCCCGGCCTGCTGCAGCTGCTGTTCGTTCATCTGCCGGTGAGTGGAAGTGGCGGGGTTCAAGCAGCAGGTTCTGGCGTCCGCCACATGCGTTTCAATCGCCGCCAGCTTCAGATGCTTCATGAAGCTTTCCGCCGCCGCTCTGCCGCCTTTGAGTTCAAAGGAAACGACGCCGCATCCGCCGTTGGGCAGATACTTCCGGGCGCGCTCGTAATACTTGTCGGTTTTCAGGCCCGGATAATTTACGGTCTTTACCTTGGGATGGGCCGCCAGAAATTCCGCCACGGCCTGCCCGTTTTCCACGTGCCGGGGCATCCGGACATGCAGAGATTCCAGCCCCAGATTCAAATAAAACGCGTGCTGGGGCGACTGGATACAGCCCAGATCCCGCATGAGCTGAGAGGTGGCCTTGGTGATAAACGCCCCTTCTTTCCCGAACTTCTCCGCGTAAGTGACGCCATGATAGGAGTCGTCCGGCGTACACAGCCCCGGGAACTTGTCCGCGTGCGCCATCCAGTCAAATTTCCCCGCATCCACAATGGCGCCGCCCACGGCCACGCCGTGTCCGTCCATATATTTGGTGGTGGAGTGGGTCACAATATCCGCGCCCCATTCGATGGGACGGCAGTTTACCGGCGTAGGGAACGTGTTGTCCACAATCAGCGGTACCCCGTGGGCATGGGCCGCCCGGGCGAACCGCTCGATATCCAGCACCGTCAGCGCCGGGTTCGCGATGGTTTCCCCGAATACGGCCCTGGTGTTGTCCTGAAACGCCTCTTCCAGCTCCTCATCGGTGCAGTCCGGCGATACGAAGGTGGCCTGAATCCCCATTTTGGCCATGGTCACCGAAATCAGATTGAAGGTGCCGCCGTAAATGGACGAGGACGACACAATATGGCTCCCCGCTTCGCAGAGGTTGAACAGCGCCATAAAGTTTGCCGCCTGTCCGGAGGAGGTCAGCATCGCCGCGGTTCCGCCCTCCAGCGCCGCAATCTTGGCCGCCACCCTGTCGTTGGTGGGATTCTGCAGTCTGGTGTAAAAATAGCCGGACGCCTCCAGATCAAACAGCTTTCCCATGTCCTCGCTGGTTTCATAGCGAAAGGTGGTGGACTGCACAATGGGGATCTGCCTGGGTTCCCCATTGCCCGGCGTATAGCCTGCCTGCACACACTTTGTTCCGATAGAATCTGCCTTCATTTCCTTTTCTTCCTTTTCTTCCTTTCCGCCGTCTCCCGGTCTTTTCTCTATCTCAGCCGTTCCGGATTCTTCCCGTATAGGTGTTAAAGAGATTGACCAGCAAAATTCCTGCAAGCAGCACGATCCCCAAAAGCATCCGGGGACTTTCCTCCTTCTGACAGAACGATGCCAGGACGCACAAAAAAACCAGGTGTATCCCGTAGGCCAGCCCCATCAGAATCCGATACGCCAGAAAATGCCCCGGCGCCTTCTGAACCAGAAAATACGCCAGCAGCAAAAGCGCCAGTAAAAGAATGGCCGCAGACGCTGCAAGCAGCGCCACAAAATACAGAATCGCCGCCCCGAAAACGCCCAGTCCGGCTCCCATCCCCTGTATCAGAATCCCCCAGCCCACAGGATCGCTGATCTCTCCCTGGCGCAGCTCATTTGCAGAATCCCAGATCTGTTTTGCGCCCTGCTGTATGGCATTCGCGTGCATCCCGAAAAAACCGGCTGTCCCTGCCAGCGCCAGAACCACTGCCAGCATCAGCAGCAGGTTCTGATTGGCCGGCCGTCTTAAAAATTTCATTCTCTCCGGTTTCCTTTAAAGCGCGTTGTCGATGAGTTCCTGATAGAACATGGCGTAGTCCGTCCGCTTCTGCTTGATGAAATTGATGGCGGAAGACGGATGGGTGTTCAAAATGCCGGTCAGCAGATAGGGAATGTCATAGCCCCAGACCACGCCTTCCTCCTTCAGCTTCAGAATGTGTTTTTCCACAAAGCTCATGATGGCCACCTTATTGTACCTGGGGTTGCGCAGAAAGCTCAGCAGAAGCTCCATATAGCAGTTGCCCGCGCCGCGGCCCATGCCGCTGACCGTGGCGTCCAGATAGCTGGCGCCCAGGGAAAGACCTTCAATGGTATTGGCAAAGGCCAGCTGCTGGTTGTTGTGGGCATGGATCCCCACCTTCTTGTTATATTTTGCCGCCACATCCAAATATTTGCTGCACAGCCGCTCCATCTGCTCCGGGTAAAAGACGCCGAAGCTGTCCACCACGTAGAGCACGTCCACACTGCTCTGCGCCAACAGCTCCAGGCCGCCTTCCAGATCCTCCTCGTTGACCTTGGAAACCGCCATCAGATTTACCGTCGTTTCATAGCCCTTTTTCTTGGCGTCCTCCAGCATCTCTATGGCCGCTGGGATCGTGTTGATATAGGTAGCGACCCGGACCATATCCACCACGCTGTCCTTGCGGTTGGGAATGTCCTTTTTATAATCGGTGCGCCCCACGTCCGCCATGACGGAAATTTTCATATCGGTCTTGTTGTCCCCCACGACAGAACGGATGTCCTGTTCCGCGCAGAATTTCCACTTTCCGAATTTGTCCGGATCAAAGATCTCCCGGGAAGCCTTATAGCCAAACTCCATATAATCCACGCCGGCCTTGATGTTTGCCAGGTACAGATCCCGCACAAACTCGTCCGTAAAATAAAAATTATTGACAAGCCCGCCGTCGCGCAGCGTGCAGTCCACAACCTTGATGTCCGGCCGAAAGGATACAATCGACCCCTGCCTGTCTCGGCTCATGTTCCATTCCTCCTCATCCCACATCTCTTTTGCGGTTTTCGTACTTTTCGTACTTTAAACTATTAAAGCAAACTGTAATCGCATGATAATACATTCCTTACGTTTTGTCAAGGGCCGTCGCCGGATCCCGCCCGATTTCATACAAAAAAATCCGTTCAGAAAACAGTGGCGTTTTTTCTTTGCTTCTGTCATAATAAAAGAAAAAAAGGAGACAGCAGTATGTATAAGCAGATCTTTGTGAATCAGTGCGGTTATCTGCCGCGCATGGCCAAAAAGGCAACCTTTCGTTCCGACGGCCCGACAGGCTTTTCTGTGGTCTCCACGGACGGACGGCGCGTTTACCGGGCGACAGCCACAGAGCGCGTAAAAACCGTCTCCGCAGGGGAAACGGTCTATGTCGGGGACTTTTCCGCCGTCACAGAACCGGGACGGTATTACCTGCTGGCCGACAACGGCGGAGAATCCGATACCTTCGAGATCGCGGAGGGAATTTACGGGGAGGTGTTTGAGAAAGCGTTTTCTTTCTTTTATCTGCAGCGCTGCGGCTGCGCGCTTTCTCCGTCCCGGGCGGGCGCCTTTGCCCATAAGGCCTGTCATACCGGGCTGGCGGTCGTCTACGGCACCGCAGAAAAACGGGAAGTGTCCGGCGGCTGGCACGACGCGGGCGACTACGGGCGCTATATCGTCCCCGCCGCCATGACGGTGGCCCAGCTTCTGTACGCCTGCGAGGACAATCCGGCCCTTGCCTCTCTTTACCGGGCAGCGCACCCGCAGTCCTGTCTGGAGGAGATCCGCTATGAACTGGAATGGATGCTCAAGCTGCAGCGCCGGGACGGCCAGGTCTATCACAAGGTCACCTGCCGCAGCTTCTGCAATTTTGTCCTGCCCGAAGAAGAACAGGACGAACTGGTGCTCAGTCCGGTTTCCGTCACCGCGACCGCGGATTTCGCGGCGGCCGCCGCCATGGCGGTACGCTTCTACCGCGATGGGAACCCGGCCTTTGCCGACAGACTGGCCGACGCTGCCAAAAAGGCATACGCTGCCCTTTCTTCCATGGATCTGCCGGGCGGCTTTCACAATCCGGCCGATATCCGCACCGGCGAATACGGCGACGACTGCGACGCGGACGAGCGCTACTGGGCGGCGGCAGAGCTCTACAAGGCCTTTGGCGATCCCCAATACCGGGCGGACTTTGAACGGCTGGCGAATCAGAAAATCTATCACGGATACGGCTGGGCCGATGTGGGCAGCTTTGGCAACCGCGCCTACCTGACCGCGGATTTTCCCACGGATCCGGCTCTGGCGGATCGGATCCGCGCTTCCATGATCGAAACCGCCCAAAAGCGGATGGAAGCGTCGGCCGCAGACGGTTACGGCACCGCCCTGTTTCCCGACGAATATGTGTGGGGCAGCAACATGACCGTGGCAAACAACGGCCTGCACCTGTTCGACGCCTACCGCTTTACCGGCGATACGGCCTATCTGGACTGCGCCGCCCACCAGCTGCATTATCTTCTGGGCCGCAATCCCATGGGCCTTTGCTATCTCACCGGATGCGGCACGGACAGCATCAAGCATCCCCACCACAGGCCCTCCGTTTTTCTGGGCAAGGCCATGCCCGGTATGCTCTCCGGGGGCCCCTGCGGCAGACGGCTGGATCCGGCGGCCAAGGGACTGCTTCCGGAAGATTTTCCGCCTGCCAAGGCGATTGTGGATATGTCCGGCAGCTACTCCACCAACGAGGTGGCAATCTATTGGAACTCCGCTTTTCTCCTGCTGCTGGCCAGCGTGACGGCGGTGTAAATACAACTTTGACATTTATAATTGTTATATTTTGTCGAAAAATGTATTTTATCAGTTATACCTTATAAAATTTATTTCGTTCCCTTGATTTTTTACCGTATCTGATATATACTGAGAGCGGTTACAGGAAAGGGCTGATTTTTATGATAAAACGGGAAACCTATATGAGCCGTATCCGCCCCTTTATCGGGAACGATCTGATTAAAGTTATGACCGGTATCAGGCGAAGCGGGAAATCCGTCATGCTGGAGCTGGTAAAGGAAGAACTGACGGAATCCGGCATCCCGGCCGGGCAATTCATCTCTGTCAACTTTGAGGATATGAGGAACTCCCGGCTTCTTACCGCAAACGCTCTCCACGAAGAAATTCTGAAAAGGGCAAAGGATATTGAAGGGAAAGCGTATCTGTTCTTTGATGAAATTCAGGAAGTGGCAGATTGGGAAAAGTGTATCAATTCGCTCCGTGTCTCCCTCGACTGCGACATTTATATCACCGGTTCGAACGCAAAGCTTTTGTCCGGGGAGCTTGCGACGTATCTTGGCGGGCGGTATGTGGAATTTGTGATCTATCCGTTTTCTTTCTCCGAGTTTTTAAAACTCTATCACACGGTTGATCCCAATGCCACGATACAGCAAAGTTTCCAGAAGTATCTACTGTCCGGCGGAATGCCGTATCTCGCAAACCTTCAATATGCCGAAGAACCGTCCCGGCAGTACCTTACCGATGTTTTCAACTCCGTCCAGCTCAAAGATATTGTCAAACGGAACAAGGTGCGCGATGTCGATCTGCTGGAGAGGATTATTTCCTATGCAATGGCGAATGTCGGAACTACCTTCTCTGCAACTTCCCTTGTGAGATTTCTCAAAAGCGAACAGCGCACCGTCGCGGCAGAGACTGTTCTGAACTACATCAAATACTGCTGCGACGCCTACCTTCTGTATCAGGTCAAAAGGGAGGATTTGCAGGGGAAGCAGATTCTCGCATCCAACGAGAAATACTACATTGCCGACCACGGCATCCGCGAAGCGGTGTTTGGCGGAAATATGCGGGACATCAACCTGATCCTGGAAAACATCGTCCACATGGAGCTTCTCCGGCGCGGATACACGGTCACCGTCGGCAGATTTGGAAACCGGGAAATTGATTTTGTCTGTCACCGGCACGGGGAGAAGCTCTATGTTCAGGTCGCCTATCTGCTTGCCACTCAAGATACGGTTGCACGGGAGTTTGGCGTCTACGACCTCATACGGGACAATTTCCCGAAATACGTCGTCACGATGGACGAGATCGACATGAGCCAAAACGGGATCAAGCACCGGAATATCCGGGATTTCCTGACCGCAGACGAATGGAATTGACAGGGATGCCTATTGGACTATGGTTCCCTCCGGATCACATCATAGGCAAAGAAATAGTTCATTCTAACCATTCTTGTCAATCTCTTTGGTTAAAATGGGTCGGCATGGCATTCATTTTTGAGGTTTGGGAAAAGTGACCGTGACGGTAGTGCCCTTTCCTTCTGTACTGTTTAGTTCAATTCTTGCGTGATGCAGCCTGGCGGCGTGCTTCACAATGGACAGTCCCAGTCCCGTTCCGCCAAGCTCTTTCGAGCGGCTCTTATCTACCCGATAGAACCTTTCAAAAATGCGTTCCTGATGTTTAGGCAAAATGCCAATCCCCGTATCGGCAACGGACAGTATCACGCA
>CANRGX010000028.1 GCA_947630215.1 uncultured Eisenbergiella sp.
TTTGCATAGGCATTTTGATAACGGGTCAGGGATTGGACGGCCCGGCGATCCAGCTGTAAAAGCCGTTCCTTTGCGCCCTTGCCGAAGATTTTCATTTCCCGTGCGGACAGATCGATGGAGGAGGCGGGCAAAAGGCACAATTCCGATATGCGGATCCCGGTGGAGAACAGCAGCTCCAGGACGGCAATATCCCGCAGCAGTTCTCTTTGTTTATGTACGCTGTCCGCGCGGGCATATTTTTTATATAATAACTTTTTATTATCCCTCACCCCTTCCCTCAAAAAAATTTTTCTCCCATGGTGTCTTTTTCCCCTTTTCCAGGGATATATAGATAGCTACCTGATTTGGCAGCAATCATACCCAATACCAAAAGGAGAAAAGACCATGTCAATCCAAATCGCAAATGCCAACAAAGTGGGAAACAACATCAGCCGGATCTGCTATGAAAGGAAAATGTCGTATTATATGCTGGCGAAAAACGTCGGAATGCCGCTGACGACACTGATGCACATTGTGGACGGTACTTCCCGGAATCCCGGTATCTATACCATAGAGAGAATCTGCGGCGTACTGCAAATATCCATCGTTGATGTAATGAAAGAAGTGTGATATTCTTTCAGATAGAAAACAAGCATTGCAGTACCAGACACAGTACAGGGAAAACGCATGATACCGGATTACTTGCCGCAGAGCATTTTGCCCTTCTTAAAGGGCAGGACATATTCCTGGGATGAGATGGGGCTGTCTGCCGCTAAAGTGCTCTGCTTTGAGGATATGGTTTTAAAAGTGGAAGAAACCAGCGCAACTTCCGAGAACGAATACCGGTTCATGCGTTGGCTGGAAGGAAAGCTCCCGGTGCCGAAGGTCATTGCCTTTGCCCGGCAGGAAGGTAAAAATTATCTTCTCATGAGCCGGATAGAAGGAGAGATGCTCTGCGCTCCTACGTTGATGGAACGGCCCAAAGAGCTGGTGCGTCTGGCTGCCGAAGGGCTGCGTATGTTATGGAACGTGGATATTTCAGACTGCCCCGTGCAAAGCCAGTTGGATCTCAAGCTGGAAAAAGCGGCCCATGCGGTAAAGCATGGGCTGGTGGATGTGGATGCGGTGGAACCGGATACCTTTGGAGAGAACGGTTTTTCTTCCCCGGAAGCGCTGCTTGCGTGGCTTTACGAGAACCGGCCCCAGGAGGAGCCGGTTTTTTCCCACGGGGATTTCTGTCTGCCCAATATCTTTGAGAAAAACGGCAAAATCAGCGGGTTTATCGACCTGGGGAACTGCGGAGCAGGAGACCGATATCAGGACATTGCGCTGTGCTTGCGCAGCCTGCGGCACAACTATGATGGAAGGTTTGGCGGCAAGGTCTATAAAGGATTTTCCCCCGAGATGCTGCTGGAAGCGCTGGGGATGAAACCGGACTGGAAGAAAATCCGCTATTATACGTTGCTGGATGAGCTGTTGTAGATGTCTGCCGTTTTCCCGTCTGAGTCTGTCTGAGTCCCTTTCTTTTACTCTGGAATGGCAAGTCTCATATTCTGCAAAATTACCACAGGATTCTATTTAAAATACCCCTTTTTCCCGATCCAGAATTGGGTTATAATGAGAACATCATAGAGATAAAAACGCGATAACCGGGGACAGTGCGAAGAAGCAAAAGGAGGATTTCATGGATACCAGACTGTTTATGCGTTTTCCGGGCGGGAGACCGAAGGCGCTGACTTTAAGCTATGACGACGGGGTGGAGCAGGATGTGCGGCTGATCGGTATTATGCAAAAATATGGGTTGAAGGGGACGTTTAACTTAAACAGCGGGAATTATGCGCCGGAAGGGACGGTGTACCCGCCGGGAACCATTCACCGCAGAATGGATCGGACGCATGTGGACGCGCTGTATCAAAACAGCGGCATGGAAATAGCGGTGCACGGGCTGACCCATCCGTTTTTGGAGCAGCTGCCGGTCAATCAGTGTACCCGGGAGGTACTGCAGGATCGGGAGAATCTGGAGGCGCAGTTTCATACGATTGTCCGGGGAATGGCCTATCCTTTCGGGACTTTCAATGACCAGGTAGTGAATTGTCTGAAAGCCTGCGGCATCGTGTATGCCAGGACGGTGATCTCATCCGGGCGGTTCGATATTCCCCGGGACTGGCTGCGGCTGGAGGCCACCTGTCACCACGACGATCCCAGACTGATGGATTTGGCCAGGCAGTTTGTGGAAGAAAAGACACCGGGCCCCAGACTGTTTTATTTGTGGGGGCACAGCTATGAATTTGAAGCCAATGACAACTGGAATGTGATAGAGGATTTCGCTGCCTATCTGGGTGACCGGGAGGATGTCTGGTACGCCACGAACCTTGAGATTTACGACTATGTGGATGCCTATGATCGGCTGGTTTTCAGTACGGACGGGCGGCTTGTTTTCAATCCCACGGCCTATCCGCTGTATTTTGCCACGGCGAAGGGAGAATTTTGTATAAAGCCGGCGGAGACGCTGGAACTGTAAGCCAGACGGAGAGCTTGGAAAAGAACAGAGAGGAGTTTTTCGGATATGGAACTGCAAAAATTTTATGAGGATCCCGGTACCCTCCATGTGGGTACCATGGAAAACCGTTGTTATTATGTGCCGCTGTCGCCCGACGGGCAGGCGCGCAGCAGGCTGCTGAGCGGGAAGGAATGGGAGTTTGCCTGGTATCCGTGCGTGGAAGATGTGCCGGCCGGTTTTGCAAAGGCGGATTTTCCGGCGGCCGGTTTTGCAAAGCTGGAGGTGCCTTCCTGCTGGCAGGCAAAGGGATACGGCCAGAAGCAGTATACCAATGTCCGGTATCCGTTTCCCTACGATCCGCCCTTTGTGCCGGACGAAAATCCCTGCGGCGCTTATCTGACGGAGTTTGAACTGGCGCAGGAGGAGATGGATCTGCGGCGTTTTCTCTACTTTGAAGGGGTGGATTCCTGTTTTTATGTGTGGGTGAACGGGGAATTTGTGGGATACAGCCAGGTTTCCCACAGCCCCAGTGAGTTTGAGATCACGGCCCAGACCCATGCAGGGAAAAACCGGCTCAGCGTGCTGGTATTAAAATGGTGCGACGGAAGTTATCTGGAGGATCAGGACAAGTTCCGGTTTTCCGGGATTTTCCGGGATGTGACGCTGTTGCTGCGTCCGCAGAGACATCTGCAGGATTTTACCGTCACAACTCCGGTGGATCTGAAAAACGGTTCCGCCAGTGTAGAGGTGCGGTTTGACCGGATCGAAGGGCCGTGTACCATCGGCTGTGAGCTGCTGGACGCGGACGGAAAGTCTCTGGGACTGGCCTGGTCGGCGGGAGAGCCGGTCAGTCTGCCCGTGGAAGCGCCGGTGCTCTGGAACGCGGAGCGGCCCTATCTGTATACGCTGCTGCTGACCACGCCGGAGGAGCGGATCGTGCAGAAAGTGGGAATCCGTTGTATTTCTGTGGACAATGGCAGGATTCTCATAAACGGCAGTCAGGTGAAGTTAAAAGGCGTCAACCGTCACGACAGTCACCCGGTCAAGGGCTATGCGGTATCGAAAGAAGACGTTATGCAGGATCTGACGTTGATGAAAGAACACAACATTAACGCCATCCGCACCAGTCATTATCCCAATGCACCTTGGTTTCCCCAGCTGTGCAGCGAGTATGGGTTCTATGTGATCGCGGAAGCGGATTTGGAATGTCACGGCGTATCTTCTCTCTATCACGGCAGCCAGGAGGATACCTTTGGCCTGATCGCGCAGGATCCGGTCTGGAACGGCCCCATTCTGGATCGGCAGATGCGCAATGTCATTCGGGACAAAAACGAATGCTGTGTGATCTTCTGGTCGCTGGGCAATGAGAGCGGCTACGGGCCGAATCTGGAGGATGCGGGCAGATGGGTGAAAGCCTACGATCCCACCCGTCTGCTCCACTATGAGGGCGCCTGCTGGGAAACGATGGGCTATCACAATGACACTTCCATGCTGGATGTGGTGAGCCGTATGTATGCGTCCACGGAGTGGGTGAAGGAGTATTGCGAGGACGGGCGGCAGCGCAAGCCTTTTATACAGTGTGAGTTTGTTCATGCCATGGGCAACGGCCCCGGGGATATTCACGATTATGTGGAACAGCTTTACCGGTACGATAAGTTCTGCGGCGGTTTTGTCTGGGAATGGTGCGATCACGCCAACTATGAAGGAAAGACGGCGGACGGCAGAGAAATTTACCATTACGGCGGCGACGCGGGCGAATATCCTCATGACGGCAATTTCTGTATGGACGGGCTGGTCTATCCGGACAGGCGTCCCCATGTGGGTCTGTTGGAATGGAAGAATGAGATCTGTCCGGTGCGGGCGCTGTCTTTAGATCTGGAGACAGGCGATATTGTGCTGCAAAACAGACAGGATTTTTTGGATATGGCCGACAATGTGAAGGTATGTTATGAGGTGAAACGCGACGGCGAGATCTGGGAGGAGGGCAGCTTTGGGGAACTTTCCGCCGCGCCTCATAAGACCGTAACCTGTAATATTCCCGACCTGAAGCACTGGGCCGCTGATCGGACGTGGCTGCGTCTGCTCTATGTGCAGCGGGAGGAGGAAGCGCTGACCGGGAAGGGGCGCATCATGGGTTTTGACCAGTTCCCGCTGTTTGAGGAATCCGAAAAAGAACTGGTTCTGCCGGATGCCGGGGAACTGACCCTGCGGGAGACGCCGGACAGTTTTCTTCTTCTTTCGGATCGGATCTGCTATCGGTTCGGGAAAAAGAAGGCGGCTTTTCTTTCCATGGAAAAGGACGGAAAGGCGCTGATTGAGGCGCCCGTGGAATGGAGTGTGTTCCGCGCGCCCGTGGATAACGATATGTGGATGCGCCGGGAATGGGAAGCGGCCGGGTACGATAAGATCTGGACAAAGGTGTACGGCTGTACGGCGGAGTGTGCGGACGGCCGGGCGAAGATTTGCTGCCGCTTTTCTCTGGCCAGCGTGTACCGCCAGCCTTTCCTGCAGGCGGAGGCGGTCTGGGAAGTAAATGCGCTGGGCGCGGTGAAGTTCTCCATAGACGCGAAGCGGGACTTGCAGTTCCCGTGGCTGCCGCGTTTCGGACTGGTGTTTACGCTGCCCAAGAGCGCTTCCCGGGTGAGCTATCTGGGATACGGTCCCTATGAGAGCTATCGGGATAAGCATCGCGCTTCCTGGATGGATCGCTTTGAAACCACGGTGGAAAAGATGCACGAGGATTATGTGCGTCCGCAGGAGAACGGCAGTCATTATCACTGCCTGGAGGTACAGGTGGGCGATTGGCTGGCAAAAGGCCGCCGGCCCTTCTCCTTTAACGTATCCTGTTATACCGCCCGGGAGCTGGCCGAGAAGAAGCATAACTATGAACTGGAGCAATCCGGTCATGTGATCTGGCATCTGGATTATGCCATGAGCGGCGTTGGCTCCAACTCCTGCGGGCCCCAGCTTTTAGAGCCCTACCGGCTGGATGAGGAAACTATTTCCTGGGAAATGCTTCTGGAAATAAAATAGACGGCCGGGGAAGAATCCGGGCCGCCGTGCGCGCATAGGATGCAAAGAGGAAGGCTTTGGGAAGGAAAGCGGTATGGCAAACGTATTGGCCCATCTTTCCGGCATCATCATTCCAGCGCTGATTTTTTATATCGTGGCCTATGGGCTTGTAAACAAAAACAACGTATACGAGGACTTTATCCGGGGCGCGGCAGACGGCTTTCGCACGGTCGTCCAGATCATGCCCACGCTGGTGGGACTGATGATGGCTGTGGGCATTCTGCGCGCCTCCGGTTTTCTGGATTTTCTGGGGCGGATTGCCGGTCGGCTGACGGAGCCCTTCGGGCTGCCGGCGGACATCGTGCCGCTCATCTTCATCAAACTCTTTTCTTCTTCGGCGGCCACCGGGTTGGTGCTGGATATTTTCAAAACCTATGGGACGGATTCCCGGATGGGCCTGATTACCTCCATCATGATGAGCTGTACCGAGACTTGTTTTTATACCATGTCCGTTTATTTTATGGCGGCCAAAGTGACCAAAACCCGCTATACGCTGGCGGGCGCGCTTACCGCCACCGCGGCCGGCGTGATCATGAGCGTGGTGATGGCCGGGGTGATGGGAAGTGCGTAAAGGATACGCTGCCCGGATTTTGGCGCAGTTTATTCCACGGCATCGACACCGTCGCACTTTTCGATGGTATCTATGGAGCCGTCTTCCCGATAGGTAAATTCGGCCACGCAGACAGAGCGGTGGAACAGGCTTCCCCCGGGCAGATCCCCGGTGTGATAAAACAGGTAGGAATGTCCTTTGAAATCGGCGATGCCGGGGTGGTTGGTAAAGACGCCGCCCTCCTCTGTCATCAGGACGCCGCCGTATTTCCACGGCCCTGTGGGGGTCGGAGCCGTCGAATAGGCAAGATGCTCATTGTGCCCCTTTCCCTCGGCGAATGCGGCATACACCATATAATAAATGCCGTTGCGCTTATAAAACCAGGGCCCTTCCCCATAGGAGGTTCCGGTCATGTGTCCGCCTTTCGCAAAGGACGCTTCCGTCATGGGAACCCGGACAATGCCGGGATCCTCCCTGTAGGAGATCATATCTTCATTCAGCAGAACATACCGCAGCTCCGGGTTGCCAAAATAAAGATAGGCCTGGCCGTCGTCGTCAAGGAAAACCGTAGGATCGATGTCGTTCCAGTCGCCTTCGTCTATCAGCGGCCTTCCCAAATCCCGGAAAGGCCCCGCAGGATGATCGGCGATTCCCACAGCGATGGCCATTCCGCCGTCCTTCTTATGAACCGGACAGTAAAGGTAAAATTTGTTGTTGCGCGCTATCGCCTGAGGCGCCCAGGCGCGGTCGTCCGCCCAGGCGATGTCCTCCAGAGAGAAGATTTTGCCGTGATCCGTCCAGTTGACCATATCCTGCGTGGAAAAACAGCGCCAGTCCACCATGGTATAAAAATTGTTGACCAGTTCATCCTCGTCGTGGGTGGTGTAAAGCCAGAGCGTATCGCCCAGAACCATGGGCGCCGGGTCGGCGGTGTAGATCGACTGAATGATGGGATTCTTTCCTCTCTTTTTTGTGTGTTCCATAGTTCCTCCATGCTGCTAACTTTGTATATGTTTTTTATAAGCGGCGATCTGCCGGACGCGCCAAAATGGGACAGCGGACGGAAAGAAAAGCGGTCAGACCGGGCGTCAGGTATGAAAAGAGAAGGTTTTTGACAGCCATCGGATGCTCCATTCCATCCAGCGCGCATTGTAGGGATCCTCGGAGTTGACCTCCCTCGTACAGACGGACATACCGTGGCCGCCTGTGGGAAGCACGTGCAGCTCAAAGGGCACCCTGGCCGCCGACAGGGACAGGGCAAAGCGCAGGCTGTTTTCCACCGGGACGCTGCCGTCTGTGGCCGTATGCCAGAGAAAAGTGGGCGGCGTATCCGCGTCCACGTGCTGATCCAGCCCGAAGTACACGTAACCGGCGCTGCCCTTAGGACTGCCGCTGACCAGCTCAAGGGAACCTTTATGGGCAAAAGCGTCCGCTAAAATTACCGGGTATCCCAAAATCATGGCGTCCGGACGGATCCGGGCCGGATCTGGGGAAATGCCCCAGCGTGCCCGGACGGTGTTTAAAAACTTCCCGTCGTGATAAAGAGTGCCCAGAGAGGCAGCCAGATGTCCGCCCGCGGAGAACCCGCAGACGGCGATTTTTTCGGCATCCAGCAGCCATTGCGCCGCGTGTTCCCGGATATACAGCATGGCAGAGGCCAGCTGCCAGAGCGGTGTGAAATCCTTCGCGCCCTCTCCGGTGGTATACTCCAGCAGGAAAACATGATAGCCGGCGGCAAAGTAAGGTTTGGCGATGGGATCCGCCTCCCGGGCGGAGACGTAAGCGTAACCGCCGCCGGGACAGATCACAACGGCCGGCAGCAGGCGCGGCGCGCAGCCGTCCATGTTGGGCTGGTTCTGCAGCCAGGCGGTCACCGTACAGCCCTCTGTGTGGGAGGGACGAAAAGAAAAGCATTCCATAGCGTTTCTCCTTTATTTTGCGGTTACAAAAACCGGCCCGGGATCAGTCTGTATAAGAAAAGAAATCGAAGTCCGCGCATTTGCGGCTGCCACATCCGCCGTTGTTGGCGTAGATGCCGACCAGTGTCCCCGTATGCCGTTTAGGATCGTCGGGGACGCCCTCATCGCATAAGTAAATGCAGTTTTCCAAAACGCCGGCCTGCGCCCAGTTTTCGCCGTCGAAGCTGTAAGTGAAGGTGCGCCGCAGTTTTTCCACTGTGACCTTCAGCCAGACAGGGCCCATGGGAATATCGGGGATCTCGGCCATCAGCTCCTCGCCGTGGTTGCGGTTGATGACCAGCTGCAGTTTCCGGCCGTTCTGCCAGCAGAGGGAAAAACGCGCGTAGGTGGCGGTGCTGTAATAACAGGTGAGACCGGCCTGCTCGCCGTTTAAGTCGGGATAAAATTCCAGTTTGGTGGACGCTTCATAGGAAAGCTCCTGTTCCCGGCGCAGCAGGGTATTTTTAGCCCGGATTTCAAAAAGCTGTCCGTCTCCCGTCCAGATACGGCAGTATCCCGGCCGCTCTGTCAGGGAAAAATTCCCATAGTCGGGCCTTCTGACAAATTCCCAGTTCAGATTCAGCGTTTCTGTGTCAAAGTCGTCCCGCTGCCATTTGGGACAGGGGGATACGGGCAGATCCGGCGCGATCTGTTCTTCGCTGGGGCCCTTGCCGCCGTTGATGGTAAACCACCCGTCATCCGTCCATTGCACCGGATCCAGGCCGGATTCCCTTCCTATCGTGGTATATTTGTGAGCGTTGGGACGCCCGAGAAGATAATAGCACCACCAGCTGCCGTCGGCGGCTTCTACCAGCTTGCCGTGGCCGGAGCGCTGCAGCTTTGCTTCGGGATGAAACTGCCGCATGACCGGATTATAGGGCGAGTTTTCGTAGGGGCCGAACAGACTCCTGGAGCGGCCCACATTGATGCCGTGTCCGTAGCCGGTGCCGCCTTCCGCCACAATGGCGTAGTACCAGCCGTCCTTCTTCAGAATATGGGGCCCTTCGCTGCACCGTTCCCCGGTTCCGTCCCAGGCGTTGATCATTTCTCCGGCCGTCTTTGTACCGGTCTCGTCCAGCGGCACCAGTTTGATGCCGGGGGCAATGACCATGTAGTGCCGGCCGTCGTCGTCTACGAAATGGGAGGGGTCGATGTTGTCAACCTCCAGCCAGGAGGGTTTGGAGTAAGGCCCTTCCGGCGTCTGTGAGGTTACCACCAGCTGGCGGCGCAGAACCGTGTGATCGGTTTTGCCGTCGCCGTTTAAACGCAGCGTGGCGAAGATGTAAAAGGTGCCGTTTACATAGGAGATATCCGGCGCCCAGATGCCGTGGGAATCTTTTATTTCACTTAGATCCAGCCAGTCCGGATTGGTAATGGCGTGGCCGATGATTTCCCAGTGCACCATATCCCGGGAGTGGGAAATGGGAATCGCGGGGAAATACTGGAAAGAGGAATTGACCATATAGTAATCCTCTTTCACGCGGATGACGGAAGGATCCGGGAAAAATCCGCGCTGGACGGGATTTTGATAGGTTCTGGTATTCATGTTGCCTCCATGCTGCAGACGCAGCAAAGCCGGCGCGCGCCATGGCTTTGGGAAAGCGGTGGCATCGTGCGGCAGAAAATCCCATCCCGGCGCTCAAAACGCGGGATGGGATTTTGGGTGAACGAAATACGGCGCCAAAGGGCCGGATACAGGGATTACGGTCTCTGGCCCAGACCGCCTTCCAGCGTCAGCGTTTCGCCGGTCATGTACTTGAAGTCGGGAGAAGCCAGCTGTACGCAGACACGGCCGATCTCCAGCTCCGCGTCGCCGAAGTGCCCCGCGGGCGGCGTATGTACGTTGGCCTTGTAGGCGTCCGGATATGCCATCTGGAACTGCTCCAGCTGAGCCGTCCATGCCAGCGGGCAGATGATGTTGACATTGATGCCGTCTTTTGCCCATTCGGTGGCGGCCACACGGGTCAGGCCGCGGATGCCTTCTTTAGCCGCCGCGTAAGCGCACTGCCCATAATTGCCAAACAGTCCCGCGCCGGAAGCAAAGTTGATAACGGAGCCTTTGGTATCCTTCAGATGAGGATAGCAGGCTTTCATATAGTAAAATGCCGCGTACAGGCCGGAATAGATCGCCAGATCAAACTGCTCTGTGGTGTGATCCGCCAGTGCAACGCCGGAAGCCGACGCCTGCGCGTTGTTGATGAGGACATCGATGCGGCCGAAGGTTTCGATGGTCTTGTCCACCACGTTCTGCACCACGGACAGATTGTCCGCGCCGGCGTTCACATCCGCCTGCAGAATCAGTACCTGAATGCCGTAGAGCCGTTCCAATTCTTCCTTGGCGGCCTCCAGTTTCTTCATATTGCGTCCCGTGATGACCAGATTCGCGCCCTCTTTGGCATAGGCGGTGGCAATGCCGTAGCCGATAGAGCCGCAGCGCCCGTCGCTTAAAACAGCGCGTCCGGCGCCAGTGATAATTGCAGTTTTACCGGTTAAAAACCCCATGAGAATCTCCTCCTTTTCGATGGCGGAAGGCGGGCGGACCGCCCTGCTCCGCGTCCGTTATGATATTTCCTATTTTTATTATACCGCCGTTTTCTTAAAAGTAAATGAAATTTTAGGGAAAGTCATTGTAATGTGCGGCTAAATATTGTAACCTTTGAAAAAAGGTTTTCAGAGAGGTTGAAAAGATGGAGCAGCAGCTGGTTATGCAGATCGGAGGGATCGGGGCGGCCGTTTTATTGTTTGCGGTTCTTGCGTGGGGGATCCTGCGCGCCGGGAAACGGCGCGGCCGCAAAAACGGCGCGCTGGATCAGATGGAGGGACACGAGTTTGAACGATTCTGCGCCCAACTGTTAAGACAGCACGGATTTACGGAGGTGGAGGTTACCAGGGGCAGTGGTGATTTCGGCGTGGATGTGCTGGCGGAAAAAGACGGTGTGACTTATGCCGTGCAGTGTAAGCGGTATGATGCGCCGGTAGGCGTGAAGGCGGTGCAGGAGGCCTGCGCCGGAAGGGAGTATTACGACAGGATGGTGGGCGCCGTCATGACGAATCAGTATTTTACCCAGCCTGCGGTGGAAGCGGCGAAGCGGCTGAAGATCCTGCTCTGGGACAGAGGATATATGGAGTCCATGATGGAGGAGGAATAGAACGCAATCGGGAAAGGAGCGCAGCGGTATGAGCTTTGTAGAATTTCAGGATGTAAAAAAGATCTACCACATGGGGGAAGTGGATATTGAGGCCCTGCGGGGGGTCAGCTTTCAGATAGAAAAAGGGGAATTTTGCGTGGTAGTAGGCGCGTCCGGCGCGGGAAAGACCACGATTTTGAACATTCTGGGCGGGATGGATACGCTGTCCTCGGGGAAGGTGTGGCTGGACGGCAGCGAGATTTCCGCCTATAACAAACGGCAGCTGACGGCTTACAGGCGCCATGATATCGGATTTGTGTTTCAGTTCTATAATCTGGTGCAGAATCTGACCGCCCTGGAAAATGTGGAACTGGCTTCCCAGATCTGCCGGGAGCCGCTGCAGGCGGCGGAGGTACTGGAAAAGGTGGGGCTGGCGGAACGCGCCGGCAACTTCCCGGCCCAGCTTTCCGGCGGGGAACAGCAGCGCGTGGCCATTGCCAGGGCGCTGGCGAAAAATCCCAAGCTGCTCTTGTGCGACGAACCCACGGGAGCGTTGGATTATAACACGGGGAAGGCGGTGCTCAAGCTGCTGCAGGATACCTGCAGAAACGGCGGCGTCACCGTGGTCGTCATCACGCATAACCAGGCGCTGACCGCCATGGCGGACCGGGTGATCACGGTGAAAAACGGAAGAATCACGGATATGAGGAAAAACGAGCACATTGTGCCGGTAGAACAGATTGAATGGTGAGGGGGCCCCGGATGAGATGAGATCGTCAATGAGGAAAACCACCCTGCGGGAAATTAAAAACAGCTTTGGGCGGTGGTTCGCGATCCTGGCCATCATTGCGCTGGGAGTGGGATTTTTTTCAGGACTGATGATGACCACGCCCTCCATGCTTCAGACGGGCAGCGATTATATCAACGGGCATGAGCTCTATGATCTGAGACTTTTGTCTACGCTGGGCTTTGAAAAGGACGCGGTGGAGGCCTTTGAGGGAAACGAGGCGCTGGAAGCGGTGGAGGGCGCGGTATCCACAGATTTTCTTGGCACCACGCAGGACGGGGAAACCCGGGTGCTGTCGGCGCAGACACTGCTGGAAACACAGAATCAGGTAGAAATCGTAGAGGGCAGACTGCCGCAGACGGCGCAGGAGTGCGTGGTGGACGCCAATCTGGAAGGAGTCGCCGTGGGATCCGTGATTCGGATCTCCGAGGAGAATGACGAGACGAGGGCGGACCTGTTTTCCCAGAAGGAATATACCGTGGTAGGCAGAGGAAACGCGGTGGCCTACGCCCAGTATGAGCGCGGCTCCAGTTCTCTGGGCAACGGTAAGATCACCGGTTTTGTGTATCTGCTCCCGGCCGGTTTTGAAAGCGACTATGATACGGAAATTTTCCTGCGGGTCAAACAGGATGAGATGCTCTATACCGATACTTATAAGGCGATGATAGAGTCGCTGAAGGAGTGGGCACAGCCGCTGGCGCAGCAGGAGGCCCAGACCCGCTATGAAAATATTCTGGCGGACGCCAACGAAGAATTGGCGGACGCGCAGGATGAGCTGGACGAAAAGACGGCGGAGGGAAAACAAAAGCTGGAGGAGGCCCGGCAGGAGATTGCGGAAAACGAGAAGAAACTGGCGGACGCAAAGACGCAGATAGAGGAGGGAAAACAGCAGCTTTCGCAGGCCAGAGTGGATCTGGAGTCAGGGCGAAAGGAACTGGAGGAAAAGGCCGCCCAGCTGGCCGACGGACGGGCCCAGGTGGAAGCAGGGCTTTTCCAGCTGGAGCAGGCCAGGCAGCAGTTGGAGACAGTGCCTGCGGACGAACAGCTTTCTGTGCAGCTTTCGGCGCTCCAGGCGCAGGAGGTTCAGCTTCGCGCTCAACTTTCCCAGATAGAGGACGGGGAGGCCCAGCTTGCCCAGGGGCAGAAAAGCCTTAAGGACGCGGAGGCTGAGATCGCAGACGGGGAGAAAGAACTGGAAGAAAACAACAGAAAGCTGGAAGAAGCCGAGAAGGAACTGGAGGAAGGACGCAGGGACTACGCCGACGGAGAAGAAGAACTGGCCCAAAAGACGGCCGAAGGGCAGGAGGAAATTGCGGACGCCCGCAAAAAGCTGGAGGAGATCGAAAAGCCGGATACCTATGTGCTGGGCAGGGATACCAACATCGGGTATGTCTGTTTTGAGAGCGATTCCGGCATTGTAGCGGGGATCGCCAAAGTCTTTCCGATCTTTTTCTTCCTGGTGGCGGCCCTGGTGTGCATTACCACCATGAACCGGATGGTAGAGGAACAGCGCACCCAGATCGGCGTGCTGAAGGCGTTGGGCTACAGCGAGGCGAGGGTGATGGGCAAATATCTGTTTTATTCCGGCAGCGCCGCCATCATCGGCAGTATCGCAGGCTTTGCGGCAGGCGGCGTCGTATTTCCCACCGTCATCTGGCAGGCGTATAAGATCATGTACCGGCTGGGTGAGATTCGCCTTTGCTATGACTGGAAGCTGGCAGTTATCTCTCTGGCGGCGGCCCTTCTTTGCTCTATGGGCACGACCTGGCTGACCTGCCGGTATGAACTGCACAGCGTGGCGGCAGAGCTGATCCGGCCCAAGGCGCCCCGGAACGGGAAACGGATTCTTCTGGAACGACTCCCCTTTTTCTGGGGACGTCTCTCCTTTTTGGTCAAAGTTTCCATCCGAAATGTGATGCGTTACAAAAAACGCTTTTTCATGATGGTGGTGGGCATTGGAGGTTGTACGGCGCTGCTGGTCACGGGCTTTGGAATCAAGGATTCCATTGTGGACGTGGCCCGGCAGCAGTTTGAGGAGATTCAGCGATACGAATTGAGCCTGACGTTGGCGGAGGACGGAGAAGAACAGCGGGAAACCATAGCAAAAACGGCGCTGCAAAACGGAGCGGACAGTTATACCTGGGTCAGTGAAAAAGCGTTGGATCTGACCGGCACAGGAGGCACCAAGTCCGTCACCGTCGTCGTCGCAGGAGAACCCGGAAGGATGGGAGAATTTGTGACGCTGGAAACCCCGAAGGGCGTTCCCATCGACTGGCCCGGGGCAGGAGAAGCCGTCATCACGCAGGAGGTGGCGGAAAAATGCGGGATAAAGGCAGGAGATACCGTATTGCTCCGCAATGAGGACGGGGAAAATCTGCATGTCACCGTCACAGCGTTTGCGAGAAACTACGTTTATAATTATGTATATGTGAACGCCGATACCTGGCAGCGGGACAACGGGACTGCGCCGGAATACAGGAGCCTGTATTTCAATGTATCGCAGGATACGGATGTCAGAAAGCTGTCGGAAACGCTGCTGGAGTGCGAGGACGTTTCTTCGGTTTCCGTAAACGCCGACTTCATGGAGCGGGTGGACAACATGATGGGCAGTATGGACTATATTGTGCTGCTGATCATTCTGTGCGCCGGCGCGCTGGCGTTTATCGTGATTTACAATCTGACCAATATCAACATTACGGAGCGGATCCGGGAAATCGCCAGCATTAAAGTCCTGGGCTTTTACCCGGGTGAAACCGCCGCCTATGTCTTCCGGGAGAACGTGGTGCTGACCGCCATCGGTGCGCTGGTCGGACAGGGTCTGGGCGTTTTGCTGCACCGGTTTGTCATGGCACAGATCAAGGTGGATATGGTCAGCTTCGATATTAAGATTATGCCGATCAGTTTCGGAAAAAGCATTCTGCTGACCTTCCTGTTTATGGCCGTGGTGGATATTTTCATGTACCTCAAGCTGGAACGCATTGATATGGCAGAATCCCTAAAGAGTATAGAATAAAGAAAAAAAGGCCGTGAGGCCTTTTTTTCTGTTTGCAGGGAAGGTTTTGCAGATGTTTTTTTCAACCGCCGGACCAGGTTTGGAAAATCGGAAGGCCCCGCTTCCAGGACAAACCGATGAAACCGCATCAGAGAGAAGTCTTCGCCCCAGAGCGCCCTGGCCCGTTCCCGCAGCGCGGTCATTTCCAAATACCCCACATAGTACTTCAGATAAGAAGCGGGAGAGGTCCGCAGATAGTCGTAAATTTGCAGGGCGCTTTCCTCGGGGAGCCCGAAGGAGGTCAACGAACGCAGGATATCCTCCCGGGCAGCGCCGTAGTAGTGGAGCGAAATATCCAGCAGGGAAAAGAGGTTGATCTGCAGATCCCGCTGGAGGGAAATCATGCGGCACAGAAGCGCCCTGGGAGAATCCGGATCGCCGTCGGATAAAAGCTGTGCCGCGTATTCATAGGCGATGCGTTCCGTGTAGTAGGCCCAGCCCTCCACATAACCGCCGTAAAAAAGGAGCTCCCGCACGGGCTGTCTGTTTTGTATGGAGGTATAAAGGGAGGAATAGACGGTCTGATACAGGTGTCCCGGATACCCTTCATGGGCCAGGGTGGTATACAGTTCGATTCCGTCGGCCGTGGAGGAGCGGTTGACGCAAATGGTGTTATGGGCCAGATCGTCAATGGGCGGGGACATATAAAAGGCCGGGCTGGTAAAAGGCTCCAGCGCACGATCCACATCCTTGACCAGACAGTCAATCTGCTCTGCGCTATCCTGGGGGAACGGGGGAAAATCCGCCTGCATCCGTTCCCTGAGGTCACGAAGGATCTCCGTGGGCTCGGTCAACGGAAAGGCGCCGGACAGCTGTGCCGGATCGGGCAAACCGTCCGTCAGGGAACGATAGGTCTGAAACAGGGCCTTATATTCCCGCAGTTTTTTTTGAAAGGTCTTTTGCAGGAGCGTATACATGTCTTCCACATTCAGACAGGATCCGGTGGTGCTGGCGGCCAGCCACGCATAGTACGCTCTGCCGTCGGGCAGTTCTGCCAGCCCGCCGTCATACCGGCCGCTGCCGGAGAGCAGAAGCAGGGAATCTCCCAGCTTTTGATAGGCGGGGAGCAGGACGGTGGTGAGCAGCCGGTTGTTCTCGGAGAGGTATTGTTCCATCTCTTTGGCGGTGATCAACTGTTGGGAAAGGAGTTTTTCCAGGCGTTCCCGGAAGGTGGTCTGAAGGAAGTGGGTGCCGTCGGAGAGAGAGGCTTCATCCAGGATGGCGTCACATTGCGCCGCTGCGGCTTTGGCATCTTCCTCCGTCATAAACAGGCCTGCCTGCGCCTTGTTTGTTTCATAGTCTGCAAGCCCCTGCAAATAGGGGGCCGCAGATTCCAGCAGAGAAAGATAATTGCGGACGTCGTCCCGGTTTCGCAGGGTGTATTCGGCAAACAGCAGGGGCAGTTCGCAGTGCATACCGGACGAAGGGGAGAGCGGTTCCTCATAGTAGGGAAACGCTGCTTCCTGTTTTCTCAGCCGCAGCCAGGAGCAAAGGAGGTCATAGGTATATTGTTCTTCTTCTTTCAGCTTGTCGGGGCGGATGTGGGACAGCTTTTCCAGCATTTTCTCACAGCTTTTCTTTGTCTGTGCGGCAGCGTCGGAGGAATAGACGGGCAGCGTGGAAACGTCGGAGGAAATGCCGAAGGCCGCCGGATCCGCCAGCGTGAAGTGCAGGCTCAGCGGATCCTGCTCCAGGGACTGCGAAAAAAAAGAGCCCGTCAGGCGGCGAAAGGCAATCCGGTCCGCCTGCCCGGACAGAAACAGGCCGATCAGGCACAGGGCGAAAAGGGAAACGGAAAGGATAAGGAAACGTCTTTTTTTCAAGGCAGGAAACTTCCGTTTTCTTCCATTTTATGACGGGAAAGACGGCATTATGAAACCTGTGCCCGGATTGGGACAGGATCCATGTGAAAGTGCTTGCCCAGACAATATAAAATATGGTATAAGAAAATAGGTATTATGATTTCCATACAGCGGAAAAGAGGATTTTGAATATGACGAATATATTGGCGCCTTCCATATTGGCGGCAGATATCATGCGGTTGGGAGAACAGATTGAAGCGGTTCGCAAAGCAGGTGCAAAATATCTGCACATCGATGTCATGGACGGTGTTTTTGTGCCTTCTCTGTCCTATGGGGTGTGTGTTGTGGAGTCGATCCGCAAATCCTGCGATATGGTGCTGGACGTGCATCTGATGATTGTGGATCCGCACCGTTATGTGGAGACGTTCGCCCGGGCGGGAGCGGATATTCTTACCGTGCATCTGGAGGCCTGTGAGGATGTGCGCGCCACGCTGGAACTGATCCGTTCCTGCGGATGCCGGGCGGGCCTTTCCATCAAGCCGGGCACGCCGGTGGAGGCGGTCGAACCGTATTTGGATCAGATGGATCTACTTCTTATCATGAGCGTGGAGCCGGGATTTGGAGGACAGGTCTATTTCCCGGAATCTACCCGGCGTATCGCGCAGGCCAGGGCCATGATCGAACGAAAGGGACGAGACGTGGATCTGGAGGTGGACGGCGGGATCACGATGGCCAATGTGCGGGAGGTACTGTCGGCAGGCGCAAATGTGATTGTTTCCGGCTCCACGGTATTCCGGGATCCCCAAAAGGGTGCGGCGGCGCTGATGGAGATTTTGCGGGAACCATCACCGCTGTTTTGATAAGAGGGCACAGGATGAAGGGAAAAAGAATGGGATTAGCGGGAGTGGGGATTGCCGTTTTACTGCTTGGTGCCGCAGGGTATTGGAACCATGTCAGGAATCATACGGTTTTCATAAAAAATACGCCGTCTGAAACGATGCAGGAAGAAAATTTTGTGAGCGATGAACTCATCGGAACCGCGGACAGCGAGGAACAGGCAAAACAGACGGCCCGACTGTACGGGATAGAACTGGTAGAGTATCTGGACGGGATTGCGTTGTACCGGACACAGGAGGATCCCAGGGACATCATCAAGCTGGGGGAAGAAAACGGATATCCGCCCCTTGCATTGAACTATTTGAGATCGACTGATGACAAATAAATCGGGAGGAAGGGAAATGGGCAGAAAGATACTGGCATTTTTGCTGGCGGCCGGCCTAATTTTGCAGCCAGTGGGCAGCGCGTCATACGCAGCAGAAATCTATCCGACGGTTTCGGAGGAGCAGATCGAATCGGAAGATACGACCGTACAGGAAAATACCGGCGAAAAACAGCAGGTTCAGGAAGAAGCTCAGGAACCGGAAGACGCAGAGGACGCTGGCGCACAGGAGACACCGCCGCAGGAGGTCTTTTCGGAAACCGAAAACCAGACAGAATCCTCTTCGTCTGCTGTTTCAGAGGAAATGACCGGGGAAAGTACGGAAGGTCAAAACGGCACCCAGATAGAATCCGATCCTTCTTTCCAGGAAGAAGCAGAAAGCGATCCGGCCTCTGAACCCGGGGCGGAAACCGTGACCCAGATCGAAACAGAGGCGGTTTCCGAAGCGGAAATGGAAAGCGGGACGGAGAGCGAAACAGAGACAGAAACAGAAACCGAGGCGGAAACCGAAACGGAAACCGAGACAGAGACGGAAACCGAGACAGAGACGGAAACCGAGACAGAGACGGAGACCGAAACCGAAACCGAAACGGATGAGGAGGCTGCCCTGATTTCTCTGTTTCCCGGACTGCCCGTGGCAGCGGATGTTTCGGAGAGCATGAAGTCGGAGAAGGAGATTCTCCGACAGCATGTGCAGGAACTGGATGATTTTTCGGAAGGGAAGGATTACGTACCGGACGAGGTCATTGTGTCCGCAGAAAGCAGGGAACTGGGGGAAGAATACGCCCTGGCATACGGCGGCGTATTGAAAGATTACATAGAAGGATATGCGCTGATACAACTGCCGAAAGAAAGAAGCGTATCCGAAGCAGTCTCTGCGGCAAGTCTTGAGAGATCGCTTCTCCCGCCTGCCTGGCCGAATTATTACCGTTATGCGGATGCGGAGGTTTCCACAGAGACCGGGCCGGAGGATATGGAAAGCTGGGCGGACGGCACGGAAGCGGATGTGGAGGACGGGGAAGAACCGGAATACTGGATCCAATACAACGACAATTACCTGGATCCCTCCAGCCCTTGTTATCAGTATTATCACAGCGTCATTTCTTCCGATATAGCCTGGAAAAACGGATACACGGGACAGGGTGTGAAGGTGGCGGTGCTGGATACCGGCATTTACAGCGGCCATGAAGATGTAACCGCCCAGGCATACTCTTACGGAACATCGGGTTCAAGTACAGATTACGGAAGCGAAGACGGACAGGGACACGGCACGCATGTGGCGGGTATCATTGGCGCGAAGGCAAATAACCAAAAAGGAGGAAGCGGGGTCGCTCCGGGTGTAACCCTGATTTCCATCAAAGTGCTGAGTGACTCCGGATCGGGGAGCACCTTTGCCATTATATCCGGGGTTAAGAAGGCAATATCGCTGAATGTGGATATCATGAACCTCAGCCTGGGCGGCAGTGGCTACACCCTGCAAGAAGAGAAGGTATACGAAGAGGCATATGAAAAGGGAATTGCCGTTTTTGCGGCCGCAGGGAATGATAGCAGCGACAGCCGGCATTATCCGGCCGGATTGCAGGAGACCATATCCGTTGCGGCTCTGGATCAGACCAATGCGAGGGCACACTTTTCCAATTATGGGACGACGGTGAATTACTGTGCCCCGGGGGTGGGTATTTATTCCACCTATAATCTGGGAGCTTCCAGCTACACATCCATGGATGGAACGTCGCAGGCCACCCCGGTTATGACGGGAATTGCGGCGGTGCTTTTGTCGGCGTCTCCGGGAACAAAGGCCCTCAGAGGTTCCGCAAGAGTGGAGGCGCTGAAAAAGTTGATGAATAAGGGCGTGGTCAAGGCGTCCGGTTCCGGGTTGGGAAAAGGATATGTGGATCTGGCCAAGGCATTAAATCTGACAACGACGCTTAAGGCGCCCAAAAGCCCTGTGTTTACCGTGAAAAAGGGCACCGTGTTCAACACGGCATCCGCCAGAATTCCTTTGACTGCGGAAAGCGGGATGCAGATTTATTACAGTGTCAACGGAAAAGCAGTGAGTTATAAAAACGGCCTCCTATCGGAGGGGGCGGTTCTGTATAACGGGCCGGTTTCAATCAGCGGAGCGGCACAGTTCCGGATATCCGCGATTGCCGTCAATCCGGCCAGCGGGCTTGTCAGCAAGGCTGTGAGCGCTTCCTATACCTTAAAGCCCACGGTAAAAAGCGTTCAGATTGTTTCGCCAAGCGGCATCAACCGGCTGGCAGTGGGAAAGAAACTACAGTTGACCGCAACGGTGACACCCGATTATGCGGCGAACAAAAAGGTGACCTGGAGAATTACACCGGCGGGACAGGGCGTTACCGTCAGCACGGCCGGCGTGGTTTCGGCGGGCAGCAGGGCATTGGCGGGCACTTATACGGTATACGCTGTCGCGGCGGATGGGGGAAAGGCGGAAAGCGCCGGGTTTTCTGTGACAGTCAGTCCGGCGGCATCGTTGATTTCCAAGATCAGCGCACAGAAAAGCTCTGTTTCCGTATATGCGAAAAAAACGGAAACGCTCAAGATTACGGTGAGCAGGGGAA
Organism: uncultured Eisenbergiella sp.; assembly: GCA_947630215.1. Taxonomy (GTDB): domain Bacteria; phylum Bacillota; class Clostridia; order Lachnospirales; family Lachnospiraceae; genus Gallintestinimicrobium. The sequence goes on from CANRGX010000028.1 coordinate 20,630, forward strand.
AAGAGACCGCCAGCGTGACCGATCTGGAATGGAGATCTACGGATAACGGAATCGCGACAGTGAAGGTAAATGCAGCTGCAAACACGATTACGGTAACCGGAGTGAAAACAGGCAAGACGGTACTGACCGGCACCGCAAAGGACGGGGGAGGAAAAACGATCCGCATCAACGTGACGGTCAAGCAATATGCGGAAAGCATTTCTGTCCAGGGAGACTCCCAGGTGGCGGCGGGAAAGACCATTGCACTCAAAGCTGTCGTAAGTCCTGAAACTACTTCCAATAAAGCGGTATCCTGGACGGTTACAAAAAACGGAGCATCGACAAAGGATGTGACGGTTTCGGCGAATGGGAAGGTAAGCGCAAAAGCCGCCGCATCGGGCAGCTATGTGGTCAGGGCCACCGCCAAGGACGGTTCGGGGGCATACGGAACGAAGACGATATCCGTAGTGCCCCAGGCGATCAGCCGCATTGCTCTCAGCCAATCCAGCGCTGTTATTTTCCGGGTGAGCAACAGCTTTTCGGCCAGAACCTCGATGAGGCTTTCGGTTTATGTGACAGGGGGAAATTCCGATCTTTGGACGGTCAGCAGCAGCAACGAGGGCATCGCCACAGCCACAAAATCCGGCAGCACCGTATTGGTACAGGCGACCGGAAAGGCGACGGGAAAAACGGTGATCACGGTTACCGCCACAGACGGAAGCAATAAAAAGGCAAAATGTACCGTGACGGTAAATAATCCCGCTACCGGGTTGCGGATCGATGCACCGGCCGGCCGGCTGAACTTACTTGCGGTAGGAAAGACAATGAAGCTGAACGCAGTGTTGGAAACGGAGAGTGGAAAGATTGCAATTTCGCCCAAAAACCTGCAATGGTCAAGTTCCAATTCCTATTATGTTACCGTGGATAAAAACGGGAAAGTGAAGGCGCTGCGGGAACCGAATTCCAACATTTACTGTACCATTACGGCAAGAACGACGGATGGGAGCAATCTGAGAGCAACCTTTGAGCTCATGCCGCGGGGGAAGATTAGCAAACTGGTTCCCAGCCAGAAAAAGATCCGGATCCGGCAGGAAACTTATGCAGATGTGTATATCGATGCCTATAGGCCTTTGGAAACCAAACGATATACCACCCGTTACCAGACCACGGTTGGAGGGAAAAAGGATGCCGTAAGTGTCCAGTGCAAAGTCCCATACTATAGGATAACGGGGGTAAAGAAAGGGACGGCGACCGTTACGTTCCGCTGCATGGACGGCAACTCTGCCTCCTGTAAGGTTACGGTTATCGTATATTGATTTGATTTATAGAAACAGCACTACCACCGGAATGGTGATCACGGAAAGCAGCGTGGACAGCACGATGGTCCTGGCATGGGTATCCGAATCCAGACCGTATTCCCGGGAACTCATCAGAGGCAGATTCCCGCAGGGAACGGCAAGCAGAAGCGCGCAGGTGCCCAGCAGCAGCGGATCCGTGACAAAACAGCGCAGCAGGAGCACACAGCCGATGGGAAGCAGCAGCAGCCGCAGCGCCAGGAACAGATAATCCTTTATGTGGCAGAACAGTTCCTTTAAGGGCATCTGCGCCACCGCGGTACCCAGCACCAGCATGGAGAGAAAGGTAGTGGCCCTGCCGGTGTAATTGAGAGCATCCGTGAAAACGGAGCTGATAGAAATTCTGCTCAGATAGAAAAGGAGGGTAAGAAGCGCGGAAACAGTGCCCACATTGACCAGTCTGCCGAACCGTTCTTTGATTCCGCTTCCGGTCTTTACTCCCGCTTTCTTACGGATGAGGGAAAGCCCGGCGGTGTAGAACAGAACATTATAGATCAGGTTATTGAGGGAAACATAGATAAGCGCGCTGCTGCCCAGCACCGCGGAGACCAGAGGAATCCCCAGAAAGCCCACGTTGCCGTAAACAGTCAGAAAATGGTATACGTGGGCTTCTTTTGGATCTATCTTTAAAAGACGCCAAAAGAGCAGGCTTGCGGCAAGCAAAATGGCGTACAGCAAAAGGGTAACCGCAAAGGCATAGCCCAGTTGGCCTACAGAGAGCCTGGGCCCGTCGTCAAAGGCGGAACACAGCAGGGCCGCAGGATTGCAGACATTTGCCACAAGCCCGGAAATATGCCGGGAGGAGGCGTCGTTGAGTTTCTTTTTCCGAAATAAGTAATATCCTGTAAGAAGCAGAAGCAGCATGACGCACATCTGCCCGATCACAATCGTTATGTCCATAGGATTCCTTTCTTTTGCCCCGGCGGGGAATGGTTTTTTGTTCCGGCCCATCATATCACACTTTTTCCGTTTGGTAAATACAGGAAAGGTGTGTTATACTGCTTTGTGGCGGAATATGTGATTCTGGAAAAGGCCGTGTGAAAGGAACGAAGAAAATGAAAGCGGGCATTATATCCGATACCCACGGACTGCTGCGGCAGGAGGTGTCAGAGCTTCTGCGCGGCTGCAATATCATCCTGCATGGGGGAGACATAAACCGGAGGGAAATCCTGGAGGAGCTAGGAAAAATTGCACCGGTGTATGCCGTGCGGGGCAATAACGATGGGGAATGGGCGCAGGATCTGCCGGAGACGCGGACGCTCGTATTCGGGGGACTGCGCATTTTTATGATTCACAACCGGAAGAAAATCCGCGGCAGCGTGCCGGACTGCGATATTGTCCTTTTCGGCCACACCCATAAATACGAGGAGATCCGGGAGAACGGCAGACTGTGGCTGAATCCCGGCAGCTGCGGCCCCCGGCGGTTTTCCCTGCCGGCGACCATGGCGATTATGGAAACGCAGGAGGAAGGGGGATTTACCGTGCGGCGCATCGATTTGCCCGGGAAAGCGCTGCCGGCTCCGTCCCCTCCCTGCGCAAAGGATATGAAGGAACTGGTGTGCGCGGTCATGCGGGATACGGATCGGGGAAAGCCTGTGGAGCGGATTGCCCGGGATCACGGCATTGACACGGCGTTGGCCGGGCAGATCTGCAGATTGTATCTGACGCATCCCGGGGTGGACGCAGACGGAATCCTCAATAAGATGGGGCTATAGGAGGGAACCCGGATGTATATTCTTGTGACGCCGCCGCTGAATGAGCGGCAGAAGGAAAAACTGCGGGCCGCCGCGCCCGGACAGGAAATGGTTTTTCGCCAGAAAGACGAGGTGACGCCGGCGGATCTGCGCCGTGCCCACATCATTTTGGGAAATCTGAATCATCCGGCCGATTTGTCGCTGTGTGAAAATCTGCAATGGATTCAGCTGAACAACGCGGGGACAGAAGGATACTGTGAGCCGGGCGTTTTGCCAAAGGGCGCGCTTCTGGCCAACGCCACCGGCGCATACGGACTGGCCATTTCCGAGCATATGATCGGCTGTCTGTTCGAACTGCGCAAGAAGCTGCACCTGTATTACCGGAATCAGATGGCCCGCCAATGGAAATCGGAAGGGTTTGTGGATGTGGTAGAAGGTTCCCGTGTGTTGGTAATCGGGTTTGGCGACATCGGATCCGCCTTCGGACGGAAGATGAAAGCGCTGGGCTGCCGGGTGATAGGGATCAAGCGACGGCCTGCCCCCAAACCGGAATGGCTGGAGGGGCTGTATGGCATGGAGGATTTGGATCGGCTGCTGCCTTGGGCGGATGTGGTCGCCCTCTGTCTGCCGGGAAATGCCTCTACCTACCATGTTCTGGATGAACGGCGGATCGGGCTGTTGGGGGAAAATGCTGTGGTACTCAACGTGGGCAGAGGGACTGCCATCGACACGCAGGCACTCTCGGCGGCGCTTTATGAAGGCAGGATCGCGGGCGCGGCGCTGGATGTAACCGATCCGGAACCGCTGTTACCTGCGCATCCGCTCTGGGACGCGCCGAACACGATTCTTACGCCGCATATTTCCGGAGGATTTGCCCTGCCGGAGACGCTGGAGCAGATTGTGGGACTGTTTGAGAAGAATCTCTGCCGGTTTTTTGCGGGGGAGCCGATTGGCAATCTGGTGGATCTGGAAACCGGATACAAAAGATAGCTTTTTTTGTCATATTTACGGTACGGAAGATACCCGTTGGTAAGATATTGGTATTGCTTTCTGCAGGAAAGCGGTGGTAAGATACAAGCAACGGCGCTTTGCGGCAGTTGGATATAGGAGAAGGAAAAGAATTGAGATCAGGCGGCGGTCGGAAAACATCAGAAAGAAAAAGAAGAAACGCGCGGGGGACAGGCCGTGCGCATTTTGGCCGCCTTTTTGCGGTTTACATAACGTTAACAGCGGCCGTGCTACTTGTGCTGGGCGGCTGTCTGCTTTGGGTAGTTTGGCCCGGCAGACAAAAGGAAAGTGTTATTGTGCAGCCAGCGGAGGCACTGCCGCAGGAGGCGGCCGCACAGCCGCCGGAGGAGCCCGATGAGATCCTGCCGGAGACCGAGACAGAGGAGCCGGATATTTATGTGGAGCTTACGCCGGAGAATACGGAAGGCTTTGTGCAGGTGGAGTCCTGCCGGATTCTGCCGGGGACGGGTCAATTTGAACTGAAGGCGAAGGTGGAGGAAAAGCCGGCCAGCGACGACGATAACTTCTATCTTTTTGAGATGGCCATGTATGAGGAAGGGTTCGATCCGCAGAAAGGCTTTTTGACGTCGGTTCAAAAGCAGAAGGAGTTCTCGCTGCGGGCGGACGTCAATGAAAACCGCGCCGATTCCCGGCTGTATTCCAAGTTTGTGGTAGCGGTAAAGCAGAAGGGGGAATATATCGCGCTCTGCAGCCCGCAGTATATCACAAACCCGGAGGCGCTGGCCGTATATAGGGACGCTTTCCCCCAGACGGCGTCCATCAAGGGGATTTTAGTGGATCCGATGAAGCTGGGCGGATCGGAGCTGGATGATCTGGGCGTGAAGCACGCGGCATACAATATTCCCATCGCCAATATCCTGGGAGAGACGACCAACAGCGCCTATCCTACCATTTACTATACGTACAACGGCAGGACATATGCGTTTAACGGACAGCGGATTTCCGAATACGATTATGTGTTTGGGACGCTGACCAAAAAGAATATTGTGATCACGGCGATTCTGCTCAATAACCGCAGCAGTGCGCACCCCGAACTGATCCATCCGCTTTCCCGGAACGGATCCGGCCATTACTATGCGTTTAACGCGGCGGAGGAGGACGGGATAGAGACGCTGGCCGCTGTGGGATCGTTTTTGGCTCAGCGTTACCGCAACCGTTCGCCGGGGATCGTGATGAACTGGATTGTGGGAAATGAGGTCAATGTCCGGTCTGACTGGAATTATATGCAGTATGTGGATTTGGATACGTATGCCCGGGAATATGCCAATGCGGTGCGCGTTTTTTATAACAGCATCAAAAGCATGAATGCCAATGCCCGCGTTTACGTATCGCTGGATCAGCAGTGGGATCGCAATCTGGAGACGAACACCAGTTATGACGCCAAGGATCTTCTGGCCGCCTTCAACCGGATCGTATCCGGGGAGGGGAATATTGACTGGGGCCTGGCGCACCATCCCTATTCTTATCCGCTCAACAACACGACCTTCTGGAACTCCTCCGCGAAAATAGACCGGCTGATTACGGATTCCGAAAATACCTCCATCGTCACCATGCAGAATATCCAGGTGGTGACGGACTATATGCAGCGGGAGGAAATGCTGACGGCGGCCGGGGAAGTGCGGCCGATCATCCTGAGCGAGCTGGGATATTCTTCCGCGCAGGGGGAGACGAATCAGGCGGCGGCCTTTGCGTATGCCTATTACGCGGCGGACAGCAATCCCTATATTGACGCCATGATTCTGTCCAGACAGACGGATGCGGCGGAGGAGGTGGCACAGGGGCTGGCCCTGGGGCTGTCTTTCCAGGGAGGGCGGCATAAGTTCATCTACGAGGTGTTTCAGAAGATAGACCGGCCGGAAGCGGAGAGCGTGACGGAGTTTGCCAAAACCATCATCGGAATTGAGAACTGGAGTGAAATTACAGGAACCTGACACAGCAGGCGTGAAAGGAGAACGGTAGAATGAAGCTCTATTACTGCTTCCCCCAGGGGAAGGCAAAGGCGCTCACGATGAGCTATGACGACGGGAAGGTACAGGATCGGAGACTGGTTGAAATTTTCAACCGGAACGGGATCAAAGCCACCTTTAATTTGAATTACGGGCTGATGGGCCAGCCGCCGCGTCTTCCCGCAGAGGAGATCCGGACGCTCTATCGGGGACATGAGATTGCCACCCATACGCTGCATCATCCTACCATTGCCAGAAGTCCGCTGGCAATGGTAGCCGAGGAAATTCTGGAGGATCGGAAAGGACTGGAAGCGCTGACCGGCACCGTGGTACGGGGACATGCTTACCCCAACGGTTCCTACAGCAGGGAGATAGAAGAACTGTTTTCCAGCCTTGGCATTGCCTATGGCCGCGTTGTGGAATGCGTGCCGGACTTTGCACTGCCGGAGAATCCGATGGAGTGGCATCCCACCTGTCATCACAGCGATCCGAAGCTGATGGAATACGGGCAGTTCTTTGTGGATTTTCCGAAAAAACAGTATTTAAAGCTGATGTATGTCTGGGGGCACAGCTATGAATTTGACCAGAATACGGAGCGCAACAACTGGGATGTGATCGAAGATTTCTGTCAACTGATGGGAAACCGCCCGGATATCTGGTATGCCACGAATATTGAAATCATCGATTATATGCAGCTGCTTCGCAGTCTGCGTTTTACTGCCTCCTGCGATGCGGTCTATAATCCCTGCGCCGCCAGTGCGTGGCTGGCCGTGGACAACGACAGGATCGTAGAAGCAAAAGGAGGCTGCCTGACCCCGCTGGCCTGAAGGCGGTTTCCAATACGAAAGTATACAGGTGGGACAGTATATAGCTGGGGATCACAGTCCTGTAGCGTGCAGCAAATGACCGGCAAATAAGATTTGAGACAATTAAGGGGTTTTCTTCTCGTTGCCCCCAATATATTGTGCCTTCTGATGTATTTTTTCTCGCTATAAATCTTAGACGGCAAATGACCGGCAAATAAGATTATGCCCAGGCGGGGACATATTTCATATATTTGTTCGATGTCGTGGGATCAAGGGGTTTTATAGTGCCTTTTGCTACAGCAGTCTTGATCAGCCTCGATATACTTCCCGAGGATGACTGTGGGACGCCAAATCTACTGCGCAGGGAGGCATTTGTTAACGATTCTCCCTGAACGTGCATAATACAAGCGTGCATATAGCAGGTTCACATCTAATTAAAATTCCCTTCCGGTAAACACCGCAACGGAGCGGGGCCGCATGATAAATTCGTGTTCAATGCGCGTTTCCGTCCCTTCCGGGTAGCAGTACTGGCCCTGTTCATTTCCCCAGGTATTGACGCTTAAATACCAAGCGCCGTGGTGAGAAAGCTGAGGCAGTGTAATGCGCACGTCCTCCCAGTAGGTATTGACCGCGATATAGACCAGATCGTCATGCCCTTTCTCCGTATCATACCCCGCAAAGCTGATGGCGAATGTGCGGGTATCCGGGGGAAGATCCGTAATTTCCGCGTTGACGTCGTGGGCGTGGATCGGTTCCATGCCGCACACTGCGTCGGGCAGTTTTTTGCGAATGACCGGGTGCTTGTGCCGATAGGCGATCATAAATTTGAAAAAGTCGAACAGATCCCGGTTCTTCTCCAGATAAGTCCAGTCCAGCCAGGAGACTTCATTGTCCTGGCAGTAGCTGTTGTTGTTGCCAAACTGTGTATTGCCAAACTCGTCGCCCGCCAGGAACATGGGCGTCCCGCGGCTGCACATCAGCACCGCGCAGGCATTGCGGATCATGCGGAAACGCAGCTTTAAGACCTCCGGATCATAACTGTCCCCTTCCGCACCGCAGTTCCAGCTGCGGTTGTCGTTGGCGCCGTCCGTGTTGTTCCAGCCGTTGGCCTCGTTGTGTTTTTCATTGTAAGAATACAGATCGTAGAGGGTGAAACCATCGTGACAGGTCAGGAAATTCACGCAGGAATTGTAACCGTCATAGTTACTGTTGTGATCCTCGTAAAATCCGCCGTAGAGATCGCCGGATCCCGCAATGCTCCAGGCCGCGGTCCAGGCGTTCCAGTTGTCGCCCTTTAAAAAGCCGCGCAGGGCGTCCCGGTAGCGGCCGTTCCACTCCGCCCAGCGTTTGCTGGCGGGGAAGCTGCCCACCTGGTACATACCGCCGGCGTCCCATGCCTCCGCAATGAGTTTGACATTGCGCAGCACCGGATCGTAAGCCAGCGCCTGCAAAAGGGGCGGATTGTTCAGCGGGGAGCCATCCTCGTGACGGCCCAGGATACTGGCCAGATCGAAACGGAAGCCATCCACCCGGTAGTCGATGGTCCAGTAGCGCAGACAGTCCAGAATCATACGGCGCACCACGGGATGATTGCAGTTGAGGGTATTGCCGCAGCCGCTGAAATTATAATAGTTGCCATTGGGCGTCAGCATATAATAGACTTTGTTGTCAAATCCTTTGAAACAGAAAGTGGGCCCCTGTTCGTTGCCCTCCGCCGTGTGATTGAACACCACGTCCAGAATGACCTCTATCCCGTTGTCGTGAAGCGCTTTGATCAGTTCCTTTAATTCCGTGCCCTCCCGGTTGTATTCGGGCGTGGAAATATAACTGGTGTTGGGAGCGAAAAAGCCCACCGTATTGTACCCCCAGTACTCCAGCAGCTGTTTGCCGTTGACAATGCGGGCGTTCCGGGTTTCGTCAAATTCAAAAATCGGCATCAGCTCCACCGCGTTGATCCCCAGCTCCTTCAGATAGGGGATTTTTTCTTGCAGTCCTGCAAAGGTACCGCGGTGCTGGGCCAGGACGCCGGAGGAAGGGTGGTAAGTGAAGCCCCGCACATGCAGTTCGTAGATGACCAGATCGCTCATTTTCCGGGAAGATTGGGGCATATCGCCCCAGTCGAACACATCGTGCACCACGCGGGCATGGTAGTTGCCCCGCTTCATCTCTCCCCATTCCCGCTGGCCTGCCACCGCCTTGGCGTACGGATCCAGCAGAACGTTGTGGGGATTGAACAAAAGTCCCTTCGCGGGATCATAGGGGCCGTCCACCTGATAGGCATATTCCAAATCTTCAATATCCAGGCCGAATACGATCATGGAATACACATCGCCGATTTTATAAGCCTCCGGGAAAGGGAGACGGACAAAGGGCTGTTCCTCTCCCCTGTGGAACAAAAGCAGTGTGCAGCCGGTTCCGTTCTGGGTATGGACCGTAAAGTTGATGCCTACCGGCAGCATCATGGCGCCGTTTGTATCAAACATACCGGGACGCACGGGGAAGCCGTTGATCTCGGCGGTAGGGGTGAGGGATTTATACAGTTCCGGAATATATTCCCGTGTATAGGTTTTCAAAGTCGTCTCCTTTCGGGCCCCTTCTAAAAAGGACGCATTTGTATTTTACACTTTTTGGGGGCAGGACGCAACCGCAGGATGAGAAAACCGTCTGCCACCCAGAAAGAAGAGCAAAAGGCCGGTCAAAAGAAGCAGTCCTCCGGCTATAAAGAGGGGAAAAACGGGAACCTCTGCAGTCCGGCCGATCAGGCGATTCGTCAGGGTGTAGGCGGCGATAAAAAGCACAAACGGCAGAAACGCTGCCAGGATCAGTCCGTCTGCAATGCAGCATACTCCTATGGTTTTTAAACAGGACGGGCCTTCTTTTTTCCACAGCAGCCGGATCAGCAGGAGAGCGATCAGCGCCAGGGCGATCCGGAAGGGGAGGGAAGTGTAGAAACCGTACAGACGCAGCGCAATGGAGGCAAATCTCCCGAAGTGCCGGTCGAAGGAGGAGAAGAGGGAAAACAGCATATCCGCTACGACCGCTTCCTTTTCCCGAAGCTCCTGCCCCATCGTCTGTCGTACGGAAAGATCCAGGGGAAACCCCAGCGCGGTTTCCAGATTGTCGAGTATTTCTTCGTTAAAAACGTCGTATTCCGCACTGGTATCGGGAAATTCTGCGGAAAATGTCCCGTTTGCGAAAGCATCCAGATATTTGACGGTGATTTTGGTCAGGACGGGGTGTTTCTCCATCCGATCCTGGATCTCGCTCGCGTTGTCTATGGAGACGGTCTGGGGAAAATGCTCATAAAGCACATCGTTTATCCGCAGCGCCACGGCTCGTCCTATGCCATTGTCCTGTATCAGTTTTGCGCAGATCGGTTTCAGGCACAGGGAGATACTTTCCAGCATAAGGATCAGGGCCAGGAGCAGGGAAAGGAAAATTCTTTTTTTCGTATCATTCATAGCGTTTCCTTCCTGGGCGCGTAGAAAATGTAAGTTCCCTTTGGCACAAAACGGCTTTTTTGGTGATCGTGATCTTTGCGTCCACCGGCGCGCCTGTCGTTTAAGATGGCCTCATAGGCGCCCGGGCCGGTGAGAAAAAGCCGCGCGTTTTTCACTTCCCCTTCCGAGGGCTTGATCCATTCTGCCGTCCATTCCATAAAAAAGCACCTCCGGTTTGTGTGCTTATGATAGTTTCGTGCCCTACAGATTTTCCCGTATCCGGATATCCACCGCTGTATAGTAGTATTCC
>CANRGX010000029.1 GCA_947630215.1 uncultured Eisenbergiella sp.
AAAATGAAAAAGCGTGTACTGGCACTACTCACGGCGGCTGCAATGCTTTCCACCCTGCTGACCGCCTGCGGAGGATCCAAGTCCTCCGGCACATCCGGTGAAACGACTGACTACGGCACCGGCGAGATCACAATCTGGGTCGCGGAAAACGTGCAGACCTTCACACAGGAGCAGATCGCTTCTTTCCAGGAAGCGAATCCCCAGTATGCGGGCTACACGGTAACCGTTGAGCCCGTGGGCGAAGGTGACGCCGCCAACAACATGATTACGGACGTAGAGGGCGGTGCGGACATCTACGGTTTCGCACAGGATCAGCTGGCCCGTCTGGTGGCGGCCGGCGCGGTAATGCCCATCAGCGGCGACTACGTGTCCTGGATCAACGAGCAGAATGACGCCGGCGCGGCAGCGGCGGCCAAGGTGGGCGACACCGTTTATGCGTTCCCTGTCACCTCCGACAACGGCTACTTCCTGTACTATGACAAGAGCGTTGTCACCGATCCTTCGTCCCTGGAAGCCATCGTTGCGGACTGCGAGAAAGCAGGCAAAGGCTTCTACATGGAGATCAACTCCGGCTGGTATCAGCCCGCGTTCTTCTTTGGCGCCGGCTGCACCCTGACCTATGATTCCGACGACCAGGGCAACTTTACCGCCTGCAACATCGACTATGCTTCCGACAACGGCCTTGCCGCGTTAAAGGCAATCATCAATCTGCACAAGTCCCCTGCGTTCACCAACGGTTCTAACGCCAGCAACGCCACTAACTTTGCGGCCATCGTGGACGGCACCTGGGACGCTTCCGTCATTAAGGATCTGCTGGGCGACAACTACGCCTGCGCGAAGCTGCCCACGTTCTCCATCGACGGCAACACCTATCAGCTGGGCGGCTTCGGCGGCTTCAAGCTGCTGGGCGTAAAGCCTCAGACCGATGCCAACAAACTGCAGGTCTGCCTGGCGATGGCACAGTTCTTGTCCAACGAGCAGACGCAGCTGGCCCGCTATGAAGCGGTGGCATGGGGTCCCTCCAACCTGGCGGCACAGCAGAGCGAAGCTGTAAAAGCCGACGAGGCGCTTTCCGCTCTGGCAGCTCAGCTTGCCGAGACCATTCCGCAGGGCCAGTATCCCGACGGCTACTGGACGCTGGCAACGTCCCTGGGCGATTCCATCATCGCCGGTGACTATGACAACGCTTCCGACGACGACCTCAGAAAGGTTCTGGAAGACTTCCAGGCTACCTGCCAGTCCTACGCCGGCTGACGGACTTTTGCAACATAGGGACAATAAGAAACACTTTTGACAGATTTCTTATTATCATGCTATCAAGGATGGGACAGGGGGGAAATCTTTCCCCCCTGTTTTGTCGAAAAAAATTTCTGAAGGGGTAGGCAAATATGAGCAAAGACAAACAGTCCTCCGGTGCGGCAGGGAAGATTTCCGGCTTTTTCAAATGGCTCGGATCCGATCTGGCGGACATCGGAACAACCTTTACCCAGGGCGACTGGAAAACCAAAGTTTCCTTTGTCATCATGGGCTTTGGTCCGCTGATGCGCGGCCAGTTCCTCCGCGGCGCGGCGTTCCTTCTTCTGGAAATCGCCTTTCTTTACTATATGATCGCCTTTGGGGCCGGTTATCTGGTAGATTTTGGTACCCTGGGCACCCAGAGCAGGGGGTTTAACCCCGACGGCACCGTATCCTACGGCGACAACAGTTTCCTGATCCTGTTATACAGCCTGCTCAGCATCATTCTGATCCTGATCTTCCTCTATGTGTGGAGGCTCAACGTCCGTCAGAACAAGATCGGCGAGGCCATACTCAAACAGGGAAAGACGCTGCCCAGTGTGAAGCAGGATTTCATGTCCCTGCTGGACAAAAACTTCGACAAGACCCTGCTGGCGCTGCCGATGCTGGGCGTGTTTCTGTTCATCATGCTGCCGATCATCTTCATGATCTGTGTGGCATTCACCAATTACGACGCAAACCATCAGGCGCCCTCCCAGCTATTTACCTGGGTCGGCTTTGAAAACTTCAAAAACCTGTTTTCCTTTGGTTCCACAGGGTTTGGCGCCACGTTCTTAAACGTGCTGGTCTGGACGCTGGTCTGGGCCTTCTTCGCCACGTTCCTGAACTATTTCCTGGGCATGGCGGTAGCAATCCTGATCAATAAAAAGGGAATCAAATATAAAAAGCTGTGGCGCACCATCCTCGTCATGACCATTGCGGTGCCGCAGTTCGTATCTCTGCTGTACGTCTGTAAGCTGTTCGCGGCGGACGGCCTGGTCAACAGCTATCTGATCCGCTGGGGTCTTATCCGTACCGCCATTCCTTTCTGGGAGAACGCGGTCCTGGCAAAAATTATGGTCATCGTGATCAACCTCTGGGTCGGCATCCCCTACGTCATGCTGATCTGTACGGGACTGCTGATGAACATTCCGGAAGATCTGTACGAAAGCGCCAAAATCGACGGCGCCAACCCGATTCAGATGTTTGTCAAGATCACGCTGCCCTATATGCTGTTTGTGACGGGGCCTTTCCTGCTGACGCAGTTTACGGGCAACCTGAACAACTTCAATGTCATTTATCTGCTGACGCAGGGCAAACCTCAGTCCATGAACCTGACCGGCGGCGCGGGATATACCGATTTGCTGGTGACCTGGCTGTATAAGATGACGCTCAACCAGACGGATTACAAGATGGCGGCCGTTATCGGTATCATGGTCTTCCTTGTGACCGCGGTGGTTTCGCTGGTAGTATATAATATCCTACCTTCAGTAAGAGATGAGGAGGGCTTCCAATAATGGCGAAAGAACAAAAAGTGCATATGCAACATAAAAAACTGAGCAATGGAATCGCATACGCCGTACTGATCCTGATCAGTATTTTCTGGCTGCTGCCCTTCGTGTGTCTGGTACTGCAGAGCTTCCGCTCCTACATCCTGGAACCCGGCGGCATGGTCAACTATCTGCTGCCCAAGACCTTTTCCCTGGATTCGTACAAATTCCTGTTCAGCGAAGACTGCAAGTTCTTCAGATGGTATGGCAACACGCTGATCATTGCGACGTTTGTGACCATCTTCCAGACCATCTTCATTTTGAGCGTCAGCTACGCGCTGTCCCGGATGCGGTTTAAGGGCAGGGAGCTGCTGATGCGCCTGTGGCTCATTCTGGGTATGTTCCCGGGCTTTCTGACCATGATCTGCCTGTACTTTCTGCTCAAGCAGTTCGGTCTTACCCAGGAGGGCGCGGTGCCCGGCCTGATCCTGATCGGGTTTGCCAGCTCCGGCATGGGATACTATGTGTGTAAAGGGTACTTTGATACGATTCCCAAATCGCTGGACGAAGCGGCCCGCATCGACGGCGCCAACCGCGCTCAGATCTTTACCATCATGCTGATCCCGCTGTCCAAGCCCATCATCATCTACACCGCTCTGGTGGCCTTTATGGCCCCCTGGTGCGATTACGTGTTCGCTTCCTATGTGGCGTTCGGCTACACCGACAGCTACAACGTGGCGGTGGCCATGCAGCGCTGGGTATGGACAAACGACTATCAGGGCTATTTCACCAGGTTCTGCGCAGGCGGACTGCTGGTGGCGATCCCCATCACCATCCTGTTCATGTGCCTGCAGAAATACTACGTGGAAGGCGTTACCGGCGGCGCTGTCAAGGGCTGAGTACGGTATGAAGAAATATGTAATGCGTCTGTTGGCGGCACTGCTGGTGCTGGGGCTTTTCCTGCAGCTTCCGGCCTGCCGCCACACAGGCTTTGACCCGGATGGTTCCGGTTTCGACCGTGCCTATCGCTACGCACAGGAATTACATGTGCCGGACGACAATTATCGGAATTACTACGAAATTTTTGTCTATTCCTTTTTTGATTCCAACGGGGACGGCATCGGAGATTTAAACGGCGTCGCCGAAAAGCTGGACTATGTGGAAAACATGGGCTTTAACGGAATCTGGCTGATGCCCGTGATGCAGTCCCCCACTTATCATAAGTACGACGTGGCAGACTATCGCAGCGTAGACGGACAGTACGGCACCACAGAAGACTTCCGGCGTCTGGCGCAGGAATGTCACAACCGGAATATCAAGCTGGTGATCGACTTTGTCATCAACCACACTTCCTCGCAGAACCGGTGGTTTCTGGACGCCTGTGACTATCTGAAAAGTCTTCCGGCCGACCGCGACCCGGATCCGGCGGAATGTCCCTATGTGGACTACTATCACTTTTCCCGTGAGCAGGAAAGCGGTTCCTATTATCCCGTGGGCGACAGTGGCTGGTATTATGAAGGATCGTTCTGGTCGGAAATGCCCGATCTGAACCTGGCCAACGGGACGCTGCGCGCCGAACTGGAGGACATTGCCAAATACTGGATAGAACTGGGGGCGGACGGGTTCCGCATGGACGCGGCGCTGCATTTTGAGGAAAACCAGACCGCATTCAACACCGAAGTTCTGACCTGGCTCTATGATTACTGCAAGGGCCTGGATCCGGACTTTTACATGGTCTCGGAGGTGTGGGCCGACAAATCCACCATCGCCTCCTACTATGCCAGTCAGACGCCCAGCCTGTTCAATTTCGACACGGCGGGCGCGGAGGGCAAGCTGGTCAAGGCGGCCCGGGGCAGTTATCAGGCGCAGAAGCTTGTGGAAAGCATGGTTTCCTATCAGGACGACTTTTCCCGGAACAATCCCGACTTTATTGACGCGCCCTTCCTGTCCAACCACGACACGGGCCGCGCCGCCAACGCGCTGAGAAAGGATTCAGACAGCTTAAAGCTGGCCTGCGGCCTGCTGATGACGATGAATGGCAGTCCCTTTGTTTACTACGGGGAAGAAATCGGCATGTGCGGTTTGGGAAACAAGGATGAGAATAAGCGGCTTCCCATGCTCTGGTCGGACACCGAGACTACGGGCATGACACAGGGGCCTCCGGACGCCGATCCCGGTATAGAGCAGCCTTTCCCCGGCGTAAAAGAACAAAGGGAGGACGCCTCCTCCCTCTTAAACTACTATAAACGGGCGCTGCGGCTGCGCAACGAAAATCCGGAAATCGCCAGAGGACAGATCGCTGTCGTACCTTCTCTGACAGACGGCAATCAGGCCGCCATTACCAAGACCTGGCAGGACAGCGTCATCGGCATCGTCTACAACACCTCGGATCAGCAGGCGTCTTTCGCGCTGTCCGACACGCCGCTTGCAGCCATGTCTATCCGCGGCTATCTGACCCTCAATGGAGAAACCGTCAAGTTAAAAGGCGGCAAGCTGACGCTCCCGCCCCGTTCCATTTGTATTCTGAAAGAAAAAGATTGACGAAAATAAAAGGGCTGTCCGTAAAGGACAGCCTTTCTTATTTTTTGACGACAAGCACCAGATTTTCCAGCGGCTTTAGCACATCGCTGTTTTTGCCGTACAGAATCTCCCCTTTGGGCAGGGAAAGCACGGCTTCTTTCTCCGAAAAGTTCTGCGCGAAATAAAAGATCCGATCCGCCGTTTCCCGGCTGGTCAGCTCCACTCCTTCCGGCAGCCCGCCGGGAGCAGGACAACAAAGCCCGATGTCGCCCGCCAGCTTGCGGTACAGATCCTCGTAAAACGCCTGTTCCGCATCGGCGCAGACATAGTAGGCCGTTCCTTTCCCGTATTGATTTTCCAGCAGCGCCGGCGTCCCCGCATAAAAGTCCTTCCCGTAGACCATCAGCGTCTTTGCCGCAGCAGGCTTGACGATCTGGCAGAGATATTTGCAGGAGTAGCTCTCTCCCAGCCCTGCGCAGGTCTTCCCGGGCTGGCAAATCTCGTTTTCCTCCCAGTCGTACAGACCGTCGATCTCCTCGCTGCGCAGACCGAACACATCCATCAGATCGTGCGGTGTTCCGCCCAAAAAACAGCGATCGCTCTCATCCACCACGCCCGACCAGTAGCTCATGACAAACGTGCCGCCGCCCGCCACGTAGGAGCGCACCTTTTGGGCAAAGCCAGGATGGAACAGATATTGCATGGGCGCGCTGATCAGCCGGTAGCCCCCCAGATCGCTGCTCTGATCCAAAATGTCCACATTAAGCCCCAGCCTGCGCAGCGCCCGGTAGGACTTTTCCACGCTTTCCTGATAGTGCAGTCCTTCGTTGCGCGGCCCGGCGGAACCCTCCATGGCCCAGATGTTCTCCCAGTCGTAAAGGACGGCTGCCTGGGCACAGGTTTTCGCGCCGGTCACAGCGCTGATTTTTTCCAGCATCTCTCCCGTCTCACAGACGTCCCCAAACGTGCGGGTGTCATTCCCGTCGTAATGATCCAGTACCGCTCCGTGGAATTTCTCCTCCGCTCCCCGGCTTTTCCGCATCTGAAAATACATGGCGCCGTCCGATCCGTGGGCGATGCTCTGAAAAGAAGTGGCCCGCAGCATACCCGGACGCTTCAGCTTGCTGACGCCCTGCCAGTTGGTTGCGCCGGGACTGGATTCTATCATCAGAAACGGCGCTTTTTTCAGACTGCGCATCACATCGTGCCAAAACGCCGTGCGCTGTGCGGTTTCCTCCAGCGTATGTCTCTGCCAGGCGGGATAATTGTCCCAGGAAACCAGGTCAATTTTCTTTGCCAGCTTGAAATAATCCACCTGCAAAAACCGGTACATCAGGTTCGTCGTGACCGGCTTATCCGACCCGGCGCTGCGCAGCGCCCGGATCTCCTGTT
This sequence comes from uncultured Eisenbergiella sp., assembly GCA_947630215.1. Lineage (GTDB taxonomy): Bacteria > Bacillota > Clostridia > Lachnospirales > Lachnospiraceae > Gallintestinimicrobium. The sequence goes on from CANRGX010000029.1 coordinate 6,678, forward strand.
CCATAAAGTCGATGGTCTGATCGGAGACGAACCGCTTCCAGTCCAGTTCCAGCCCCATAATGGATCGTTCCCCGATGGGGGACGGGCTTTCCACCTGTTCAAAGCTGTCGTAGGTGTGGCTCCAGAAGGTGGTGCACCAGCTCTCGTTGAGCGCTTCTATGGTCTGATACCGCTTTTTCAGCCAGCCCCGGAACGCCTCCTGGCACAGCGGGCAATGACAGTCCCCGGAAAATTCATTGGAAATATGCCACATCTGCACGGCGGGATGATGGCCGAACCGTTCTGCCAGCCGCGTATCAATCTGACGCACTTTTTCCCGGTAGGCCGGGGAAGTCAAGCAGTGATTGTGACGGCCGCCGAACACCATCCGCTGACGGGAAGCATTGACCCGAAGCACCTCCGGATAACGATCCGCCAGCCAATGGGGCCGCGCCCCCGACGGAGTGGCTAAAATGACGCCAATCCCGTTTTCATACAGCCGATCAATGATCTGCTCCAGCCACGCAAAAGAATATTCGCCCTCTCTGGGTTCCAGCTTCGCCCAGGAGAACACGCCCAGCGTCACCGTATTGATTTTTGCCTCCCGGAAACGGACGATATCCGTTTCCAGTACCTCCGGCATATCCAGCCACTGTTCCGGGTTATAATCCCCGCCATGCAACAAGTATCCGCCGCTCATCCCCGTTTTCTCCCGTCCTGTCCCTCTGCAAAAAAAGTCCTGTTCAGACCAGCGACTGATTCAGATAGGCTTCCTGCTCAGGCGTCAGCACGTCGATCTGCTTGCCCAGAAACGCCAGCTTCCGGGCGGCCACATCTTCGTCCACCACACGGGGCACGTCCAGCAGCATCTCCTTTAATTCGCTTCCGTGCTCCACCAGATATTTGGCGGAAAGAGCCTGAATCGCGAAGCTCATATCCATGATCTCCGCAGGGTGTCCGTCGCCGCAGGCCAGATTCACCAGACGTCCTTCGCCCAGCACAAAGATCCACTGGCCCCAGGGCAGCTGATACCCCATGATGTTATGACGCATCTCTTTGGCTTCCACTGCAATCTCTTTCAGCCGCGCCATATCGATTTCACAGTCAAAATGCCCGGCGTTGCTCAGGATCGCGCCGTCCTTCATGACCCGGAAATCCTCCTCGTCGATCACCTTGTCGCAGCCTGTCACCGTCACAAAGAAATCGCCCAGCTTCGCCGCCTCTTTCATAGGCATGACTTCAAAGCCGTCCATGACCGCCTCAATGGCCTTGACCGGATTGATTTCCGTCACGATGACCTTTGCACCCAGTCCCTTGGCGCGCATGGCCACACCCTTGCCGCACCAGCCGTAGCCCGCTACCACCACGACTTTGCCCGCTACGATCAGATTCGTGGTGCGCATGATGCCGTCCCAGACGGACTGGCCGGTACCGTAGCGGTTATCGAAAAAGTGCTTGCAGTCCGCGTTATTGACCCGCACCATGGGGAATCGCAGCTGTCCGGCCCGGTTCATGGCCTCCAGACGGATGATCCCCGTTGTGGTTTCTTCACAGCCGCCAATGATATCCGGAATCAGATGCGTCAGCTCCGTATGTACCATATGCACCAGATCACCGCCGTCATCGATGATAATATTCGGCCCGGCATTTAACACCGCGCGGATATGCCGGTTATATTCCTCCTCTGTGGCCCCGTACCAGGCATGAACCTCCAGCCCGGCCGCCACCAGCGCCGCCGCCACATCATCCTGTGTGGAAAGCGGATTGGAACCGGTCACATACATCTGTGCGCCGCCTGCCGCCAGCACCTTGCAAAGATAGGCGGTCTTGGCCTCCAAATGGACGGAAAGCGCAATCTTCTTGCCCGCAAAGGGCCGGGTCTGTATAAACTCCTGCTCCAGCGTGCGCAGCAGATCGCAGTTTCTTTTTACCCACTCGATCTTCTGCTCCCCCGATGCCGCCAACTTGATGTCTCTGATTTCACTGCCCATGTCCTTTTTGTCTCCTTCTAAAGTATCTTATTCCGTCTTATACTACGACGTTTCGCTCCTCCCCTTTCAGGAAGGCCTCTATATTTTTACAGGTTTCCGTTACACAGCGCGTGCGGGCCTCTATGCTGGCCCATGCCATATGGGGCGACAGCTGCAGCATCCCCGTGTCCTTTAAGGTCAGCAGTTTTTCCTCCGCCTTTACGGGTTCTCCCTCAAACACATCGATCCCCGCGCCCCGGATCTGACGGGAGCACAGCGCCTCGTAGAGCGCGTCGGCATCCACCACCGCGCCTCTTGCCACATTGATCAGAATGGCGGAGGGTTTCATCCGGCGAAAGGCGTCCGCGTCCATCAGATGGCGCGTCCGGTCGCTCAGCGGGCAATGCAGGGAAAGGATATCCGAACGGGACAAAAGCTCATGAAATTCCACCCGTTCAAACTCCGTACAGTCGCTCTTGCCGGAAGCGGAATAAAAAATCACCTGACATCCCAGCGCCTGCGCGGCCCGGGCCACCCGCCTGCCAATATTGCCCATCCCCACAATGCCCCAGGTCTTTTGATCCAGTTCATAATAGGTCTTGGCAAAATGCGCAAAGCGCTCCTGTGCGGAATAGACTCCCGACTTCACATACTCGTCGTAATACGGCAGATTTTCCAGAACGGAAAGCGCCATGGCAACGGTATGCTGCACCACGGCCGCCGTGGAATAATTCCGCACATTCACCACCCGGATACCCCGGCTTTTGCAGTAGGCAATGTCCACATTGTCATAGCCCGTGGCAAACTGACAAATCAGCTTCACCTTCTTTGCGCTGCGCAAGGATGTCTCGTTTATGGGATTTTTATTGGCTACCACAATATCCGCGTCCGCTACGCGCTCCGCCACCCGGTCGTCGGGCGTGCTGTTGTAAAACACCACGTCCCCGTACTGCCGCATGGCCTCCACGGATACGTCTTCCCCCACGCTGGTTCTGTCCAAAACGACAATTTTCATCTTCACAGCCTCTTTAACAGCGCTTCCCTCTGTTCTTCGTAACCGGGCTTGCCCAGCAGCGCGAACATATTCTTCTTGTAGCTCTCCACGCCCGGCTGGTTAAACGGATTGACGCCCAGCAGATAGCCGCTGACGCCGCAGGCAAACTCAAAGAAATAGAATAACTGGCCCAGATAATATTCGTTCACTTCCGGGACATGGATGACGAAATTGGGCACCTGGCCGTCCGTGTGCGCCAGGATCGTGCCGTTCATAGCGCTCTTATTCACAAAGTCCACGCTCTTGCCCGCCAGATAATTCAGACCGTCCAGATCCACTGGTTCCTCCCCGATGAGGATCTCCTCGCGGGAAGTCTCCACGTCAATGACCGTCTCGAACATAATACGGGCGCCGTCCTGAATGAACTGCCCCATGGAATGCAGATCCGTGGTCAAATCCACGCTGGCCGGGAAAATACCGCGCTGATCCTTTCCCTCGCTTTCGCCGTACAGCTGCTTCCACCACTCGGACACATAATGTACGCTGGGTTCATAGTTGGCCAGGATTTCCACCGCCTTGCCCTTTCGGAGCATGATATTGCGCAGGGCCGCATACTGCAGGGCGTCGTTTTCCTCAAAAGGAGCCTCCAGCGCCATTTTGCGCCCGCTGGCCGCGCCCTCCATCAGCTTGTCGATATCCGCGCCGCTGACCGCAATAGGTAACAGACCCACCGCCGTAAGAACGGAAAAGCGGCCGCCCACATCGTCCGGCACCACAAAGGTTTCGTAACCTTCCTCGTCCGCCACCTTCTTGAGAGAGCCCCTCGCCTTGTCGGTAGTGGCGTAGATGCGCCCCGCCGCCTCCGCCTTGCCGTATTTCTTTTCCAGCATCGCTTTGAATACGCGGAACGCAATGGCAGGCTCCGTAGTGGTGCCCGACTTGGAAATCATATTGATGGAGAAATCCCGATCCCCGATCACGTCCATCAGATGTTTGACATAGGTAGAACTGATGGAATTGCCCACAAAATAAATTTCCGGCGTCCTGCGGATCTTCTTGTCCACCACATTGTAAAAGCTGTGGCGCAGAAACTCAATCGCCGCCCGGGCGCCCAGGTAGGAACCGCCGATGCCGATCACCAGCAGCACTTCGGAATCGCTCTGAATCTTGGCAGCCGCCTTCTTGATGCGCGCAAACTCCTCTTTATCATAGTCCACCGGCAAATCGATCCAGCCCAGGAAATCGTTTCCCGCGCCGTTTTTGCTCACCAGCAGCTCTTTCGCGCTGCATGTCTGCCGCTTCATATTCTCCACCTCGTGCGCCTGGACGAAGGGAGCCGCCTTGCTGTAATCAAACGTAACTTTGCTCATTTTCAGCCTCCTTATACGGCTATGCCGTTCTTTACGCTGCTTTAAGTGTAGCAAAGTTACCCTGCAATTTCAAGCCGGAAATTACCGCTTTCCCATCACCCCGGCCGGTGGAAAGCATACGATACAGAATAAGGATTGCCCTACGGCCGATTTCCATTTTCACCTTCCCTTTTCCGTCAAAAGCTGTTATAATCGAAAGCATGACAGGACACCGTAAAAAACGGAAACACAGGAGGAATATATCATGACCTATCGGACAAAGGGAACCTGTTCCACGGCAATCGACATTGAAATGGACGGCGATATCATCCGTTCCGTGCGCTTTACGGGCGGATGCAACGGAAATCTGCAGGGGATTTCCAGCCTGGTCACGGGAATGCGGGCGCAGGACGCCATTGGGCGGCTCAAGGGAATCCGCTGCGGTTTCAAACCCACTTCCTGCCCGGATCAGCTGGCCCAGGCGCTGGAAGCGGTTCTGGCCGGACAGTAACGGTTCTTTGCACCGGCTTTTTGCCGCAATAACTCTATCCATGGGAAAGGCACTGTGACATGCAGAAAAAAATCGTCCTGACCGGCGGCGGAACGGCCGGCCATATTACCCCGAACATTGCGCTCCTGCCGGAGCTTACAAGCCGGGGGTATGAGGTTTCTTATATCGGATCCTACGACGGGATGGAAAAACGCCTGATGGCCGACTACGACGTGCCTTATTACGGCATTGCCACCGGCAAATTCCGGCGGTACTTCGATCTGAAAAATTTCACCGATCCCTTTCGCGTGATCAAGGGATTTGGCGAAGCCCGCAAGATCCTCCGCCAGATCCGGCCCGACGCCGTGTTTTCCAAGGGAGGCTTTGTGGCGGTTCCCGTGGTTCGCGCGGCGGCCTCTCTGAAAATCCCCTGTGTCATCCACGAATCGGATATGACGCCGGGACTTGCCAATAAGCTGTGCATTCCCGTGGCCAGACGGGTCTGCTGCAACTTCCCCGAAACCCTGAACAGACTGCCCGCTTCCAGGGCCGTCCTCACCGGATCTCCCATCCGGGCGGAGCTGCTGAAAGGGGACCGGGAAGCGGCGCGTAAAATGTGCGGTTTTGAACCCGCCAAACCCGTCCTGATGGTCATTGGCGGCTCCTTAGGATCCGCCGCCATCAATCACGCGGTCCGCGAAGCCCTTCCTGCGCTGCTGAAGGATTTCCAGGTGGTACACCTCTGCGGCAGGGATAAAATTGACAACCTTCTGTTAAATACCGCCGGATACCGGCAGTTTGAGTATCTCAAGGGCGAACTGAAGGACGTTTTCGCTCTGGCGGACGTGGTGGTGTCCCGGGCGGGAGCCAATGCAATCTGCGAACTGCTGGCCCTCAAAAAGCCCAATATTCTGATCCCTCTGCCGTCAGGCGCCAGCCGGGGCGATCAGATCCTGAACGCCCGCTCCTTTGAATCCCAGGGCTTCTCCATCGTCATTGACGAGGACTATCTTTCTCCCAAGCTCCTGACGGAAAAGGTGCAGGAACTCTATTTCACAAGACAGACCTATATCGACGCCATGGGAAAAAGTCAGCAGACCAACGCGGTTTCCACCATCGTCGATCTGCTGGAAGAAGTGATCGCCAAAAACTGAGCCCCTTCTTTATGTTGGCAACGGCTGTCCGGTCATATCCGGAGCACGGTGTCGCAAATGGAAAGAATCGCCTCCCGGTGCGTCACAATCAGCAGGATAATATTGTGCCGTTCCACATACCCGGCAAGAAAATCTATGATCTTCTTCTCCATCTCCCCATCAATATCCGCCGTGGGTTCGTCCAGAATCAGCAGATCAAAATCCCCTGCCAGCGCTCTGGCAAGGCCCACGCGCCTTTTTTCTCCTCCGGACATTCCATTGACAGGCCGATCCGCGTAGTCCCTGATTTTCAGAATATCCAGCAAAGCATCCAGCTTATCCTCCGAAAGGGTTCTTTCAAACCGGATATTGTTGACGATACTGTCATGATAGAGGAAAATATTCTGGGGCGCTATGGCAATGCGGCTCAAATACGCGGAGTAGGAAAGGGATTCCAACGGATAGCCGTTTATCAGAATGCTGCCCTGTGTGGGAGAAAGTTGTCCCGTCAGGAGCCGCAGCAGAGTAGATTTTCCGGCGCCGGAAGCGCCCACAATCCCCACCACGTCCCCTCTTTTGGCTTGAAAATTCACATTCTGCAAAACAGGCGTGTCTGCGTTATAGGCAAACCCCAGGCCGGAAACGGACAGGCTGTCAATCCCGGCAAGTTCTCCCTCTCCGATCCTGCTTTCCCCGCAGAGCAGCTCCTCGATTCGCTTTTCATTCACCCGCCCGCTCTGAACCATCAGATTATAATCCGTCAGATTCCGAATAGGCTCTCCCAGCGCCGGAATACACGCATAAATGCTGAACAGACTGCCAACCGTACTGCTGCCCCGGATGACAAAATAAACTCCCGTTACAATGACGCACACCGGCATCAGATCGATAACCAGCCCGGATATGCAAAGAGAGAGGGATTTCCATTTCTGCAGCGAAATGGCCTGTCTGCACAGCTCCTGCACATAATTGTGATACCGGGCCGCAAACTCCCGTTCCCGCCGGAACAGTTTGATAGCGGGGATTCCTTCATAATAGTTGGCGGCGCAGTCCATCAGATCCGAATACCGCTTCCGCTCCAGGAGAGAATAGTTTTTCAGCTTGCCGTTGATATACCGGTACGAAAAAAAGTAGATACCGCCCATCAGAATCAGCAAAAGGCCGATCCGGTAATTCATCCATACAATAAAGCCATACACCAGAACCAGGGTTGACAAATTGATGATGAGCATCGGCAGCGCGATCAGCGTCTGTTCCCCGTACTGGGCCACGTCGTTTAAAATCCGATTGACCACATCCCCCGATTTGCTGTTTACAAAAAAGGAAAAGGGGTTCTCCATGATGTACGCAAAAACCTGACTGCGGAATCTGGCAATTCCCGTATGAATCATGCGAAACCACAGGTAATTCTGACTCCAGTCCAGAACAAAGCCAAGCAGGATACAGCACACCGCAACGACGCCCAGCCCCATTACACGTTCCTGGGACGTACCGGCCGAATCCAGCAGTTCTCCCATAAGGTAAGCGGACAGGATAGAAAAAAGGTTGGTGACCGCAAATACGATCACCACAAAATATCTCAGCTTTCTGAGGTCGCGGAATATGGTATCCCTTAACTGCCTGATTTTCATGCTGTTCCTCCGGATTTTTATCCTGCTCAACCGCAAATCTGTTCTCTGACGTTCTCCAGTTCCTCCTGCGTGGGATTCTGCGGCTTCCATCCGATACGCTGGCCGTCCTCCCGGTAACGGGGGATCAGATGAATGTGGAAATGGAACACGGTCTGACCCGCAACTTCCCCATTATTCTGCACCAGATTGAACCCGTCGCATCCCAGCTTTTCTTTCATGACGCCGGCCATCCGTTTCGCCAGTCCAAACGCCTCTGCGCACCACTCCTCCGGCAGCTCGAACAGATCCGCAAAATGTTCCTTTGGCAGCACCAGCGCATGGCCCTTTGCCGCGGGGCCTAAATCCAGAATCACGCGGAATCTTTCGTCCTCATAGAGTGTTTTGGAAGGGATCTCCCCATTGGCAATCTTACAGAAAATACAATCGTCCTTTTTCATGATCTCATCTTCTCCTTTTTCCCAATTCCCGGCAGCAGCCCCAGCAAAAACGCGAGGAAGAATCCGCACAAAAGTCCTCCCACATGGGCCGCGTTATTTACATTCTGCGTCGAAAATCCCGCGTAAACGGACAACAGAACGGATAATACCGCGCGCCGCAGCGAAAGACGGGCCGCCGCCCCTTTTTTCGCAAGGATCAGAAACAGCATGGCGCCCGTCAGTCCGAATACCGCCCCGCTGGCTCCCACAGAAGAATAAAAATTGCCTGTGGAAAGCTCATAGGCGGCGGATAACAGATTGCCGCCGATGGCCGCCAGAATATACAGGAGCAGAAAACGAAACTTCCCCAGCGTCTTTTCCACAATCTCGCCGCAGCAGTACAAAAGCAGCATATTGTTCAGCAGATGATCCGCGCTCACATGCAGGAAAGCGGCCGTGACCAGCCGATAATATTCCCCTGTGTAGAGCAGATACACCGCGCTGAAACAGCCCGCCGCTTCCATCCGGCTTCCCAGGCCCGGGGAGAGGATTCCCACCACATAAACCACCGCGTTTATAGCGATCAGCGCAAGGCTCATTACGGGCAGCTGCCGGCCGGTTCCCGACCCGCCTGCACCCCATGGATTCCCACGATATTCCATCGCTGTTCCCTCCTGATCAGAGGGTATCACTTTGTCGCTTTACTGTCAAGAAACCCATACCGGAAGCGCTCCCGCCCGAACTGGATCCGGTCGCCCTCCCGCAGGACGGCGGATTCGTTGGGAGACAGCTTCTTTCCGTTCACAAGCGTCCCATTCTTGGAATTGAAATCCGTCACCAAAACGCCGTCCGCCGCCGCTTCCAGCCGCGCATGAATCCGGCTGACCGATCCGTCCTGCAGCCGGATGGATACCTTCCCCTTCAGCTTTCCCACCGTCATCGGCAGTGCCTCCAGCAAAAAGCGCGGCTTTCCGTCTTCTCCGAACAGACACGGTACGCCGGCCGGACTGCCCGGCGGCACGTCCAGATCCGTAAAATAGACTGTTTCCCCGTCTCCCGCTGTTTCTATTTGTCCTACATAACTGTCCCATACCGTCTCTGCCGGAAATCTCTGCCACGTTCCGGCGGTTTCCCCCGGCGGCTCCTCTCTCCTGCGTTTGCGGCGAAAGAGCCGGAAAAGCCAAAATCCCTGTCCGCCCCTGTCCGTGTCCTCCCGCTGTGGCCCGGGCCCGCTGTCCTGCTCCTCCCGCTGGCTTTCTTCCCGCCCGGGCGGAGGAAAGCCGCCGGCAGCAGCCGGAACGGACGATGAAAAAAGCGGCTGCTGTCCGTCTTCCAGTTTCTTTTCCTCCGTCAGTTCCTTATCCAGAAACGGCAAAAAAGAGGAAAGCACAAAAAAATCGGATTTGGACATCTTATAAAACTGGTATGCAGCGTTTACGGCGTGTTCCTGCCCATGATCCACATGCTCCAGAAAAAAATCCGCCAGTCCGGCATAACGGCCCTCTCTGCTTTTGCCGGCCGGATAGAAGCAAAAGTAAAATTCCTCTGTCTCCACATCGGCGAAGATGGTATCCGCCCCCAGCAGCAGCCCCTGTTCGTCCAGAAGATATTCCCCCAGATCCTCCTGCATGGCCGCCACCGCGTGCACAATCCGGCTCAGATCCCGGACGCCCAGCTTCCGGGACTCGTACAGACGCCCCAGAGGCTGTCGGGATGAAATATCGTAATATAGAAAGGACTGTCCGTCCATCTGTCTCTGACTGCAGGCAAGCAGTCTTCCAATCCGGTTTCCGGTCATCATCCGGTAGGCGTAATCGCCGGAAATATCCCCTTTTTCACAGGGGATTACCAGATAGCTGTGATTGAGTTCCCTTTTGTAACTGATTTCATCCATCCCGTTTTCTCCAATCCCGGATGCCCCGGACTCCCCGGATGTAGGCGACCGGATCTCTGCGCAATGCGCTCCGGGACGCAGCCAGGCCGGGAATCCATTCTCCGAATACCGTAAAGGGCGTCTCCCGCGTCAGATTCACCTGTACGGAAAGCAACCCCACCTCGACGCACCTTTCCTCCTGCCCAAAGGACAGTACCTCTCCCTGCAGCAGTTCATCCAGCTGCGCCTGCACATAGGCTTCTTTCCTTTCCGGGAAACGGCTTCCCCGAAAGGCCGCCACATACGCCGCCTGTGTCAGAAAACAGCTCTGGTACAGATAACTGCACAAATACACCAGCAGTAAAAGTAAAATGGAAGCCAGCGGAAGCAGAACCGCCGCCTCTACTACCACATAACCGCTGCGCCCGTTCTCTTTTCTCATCCTCACGTTCCTCCCGTCAGGCACAAAACCTCCAAAAACAGGCAGGCGGCGGACAAAAACGGAGCAAAGGGAATCCGGCTGTTTCTTTTCAGCCGTTTTATCATAAGCCCTATTCCCGAAAATACTGCGGCAAACAGGCAGGCCGCGCAGAGGGCCGCCACGCACCCCTCCCAGCCCATAAGCAGTCCTATCACAAGCACCATGTCTCCGTCTCCGCGCCCGATCTTTCCCTCTGTCAAAAAACTCAGCGTCCACAGTGCCACACCGGGCAGCGCCGACAACAGCACGGTATACCAGTTTTCTTCCCCCAGACATATCCGGTAGAAGACGAAAGCCGCACCGGCCAGCATCCCTGCTGCCGAAAGCAGAACCGGTATTCTCCGATGCGTGCAGTCCGGCACCGCGCACAGAATGGTATAAACAACCGCCGCCATGAGTTCTTTCATATCCTTCCTCCTTGTTTTCTTACCCGCCGCATTTGGGACAGGCGTGCCGGCCCATGGCCAGGGCTTCCGACAAAGGCACGCTTTCGATGGTACGCTTCAGCCCGCTGCACGCAGCCGTGCTGTGATACCGGTTCCCGGTATCCGTCACATAGACAAGGGCTGTATTCCCCTGGCAGACAGCGCAGGGCAAATACCGGCTGCCGTCTGCGTTCACCGCCGTCTGCGCCTGACTGCGCTCCATCATACGGATGGAAGGGTTTAAGTAGATACAGCTCCTGCTCTTGTGGTACGCCGTGCCCGAACGGGTCAAATAAACCAGTTCCTCCTTTGCCCCGCCTGCTGCCTGCCCGGTCTGTTTCGGATCGTATCCGATCCATTTGTGCATGACGCATCCGTTTACTACCGTCGCCGTAGGGAAAGCCGCTATGGGAATCAGTGCCTTTACGGGATTTACCGTAAACAGTTCCACGTCCGCCTTCCCGTCCTCCTGTCCGTAGGCCAAAAGCGCCATCTGCCGCCCGGCCTGATGCAGCTGTCCCTCCCGCGTCGAATAGCTTTGAAACATCAGGATCAGAGAAAGGAGATTGACCATGGCGTACAAAAAAAGCGGCAGGACCATGGCGGCTTCTACCGTCATATTGCCGGGGCGGGCCCGGCGGAATGCTCTTTTTGATCGGTTTAAGGGGTTGGGGATAACAGGAGAATATGTCCGAGCATTTTGCCAGCTTTTACACTTCTGCGTCATTTGGTTACGGATTCTGATGTTTTCTGCTGCGACCAGAAAGAGCATTCGGCCCGACCCACCCTTCTTTTTTGTTATTCATACTCATATAAACGCTCAATGCTGTAACTGCCTGCGTACCGGCTGGTCACGCGGATTTTGGCCCGCATCCCGTCTATCAGCCCGTCTATCCGGAAGGCTTCGTTGCCCGGCGTCCTTTGGATATCGCTCTCCATCACATCCATCAGACCGGTTATGGCAGAATCCGCCCCGTGCAAAAACAGCAGCGCGCCCAGATAATCCCGGTAGGACCAGCCCTGTTCGCAGGGGGTATAGGAATCCAGATGAAACCGGTATGTCAAAAGCTGCGAAAACGGCGTATTCCAGTTTGCTTCGGTCTTGACCAACGGCACCTTATCTCCTTTAAACAGGATCCGGATATCCTTGACGCTCTCCGCGTAAGCCCAGGCAAAAAGGATGACGGCCTCCAGCAGTTCTTCTACCTCCGGTATCCCGAGAATTGCCGAAATCGCCGTTGCCACCGCCGTCGCCTGCCCCCGCAGATCGCTGCCGAACAAAAAAGCGGCGTTTGACGCCTCCCGGATCAGCAGCATCTCCTGGGCGGTTTTTTTCAGATTCTCCATATCCCCTGTCCTTTGCTGCAAAATATACTCTGCCTCATAGGCCAGCGCACTGTTTTCCTTTTGCGCGCCCCAATACCCGCATTTATCGAGGATATAGGTATACAACAGACCGTTGTCCACCAGACCGTCCGCCGGCTTTCTGCTCTCCTCCAGACCGGTTCCCCGGTTCAAGTGCCGCACGGAGGGGCGGGATTGGTCCGGAATAGAAGCCATGGAAACCTCCATCCCCTGCGCAGCCACTCCCAAAATCCCCTCCCCTCTGGTCTGCCGCACCACGTCGGACGGCGTTTCCGGGATTTCCCCGTCCCACTCCTGATCCTGCAGCCGCTTTTTTCTGCCGATTTCCTCCTTCATGCTTTCTTCCGTGCTGTCCCACTGTCCCTCCATATCCTGTTCGGTCCACTGCTGCGCCTGACTGCCGTTGCGCAAAATATCCTGTGCCAGGGAAATGCCCCTGCTGTCCTTCATATACTGCACAATATGATATTTCAGCACGCTGCCCCCGTCGTCCGTGGCCACGCCCGCCTGCAGCAGTTCTACGCTGTCCGCCGTCAGACCCATAAGATCCCGGGCGGCCGGTATGTCAAAGGTTTCCTCCGGCCTGAGGTTTTTTTCCATGTAATGCAGGATCTGTTCTTCCGTCCTGTGATAGGAAGGATCCCCGGTTCCATAGGAAGTATCGATAAAAAAGAGCTCATACTGTTCCAGCATCTGTCTGTGGTACTGCGCCAGGGCCGAATCCAGCGCCATATCCGCGCAGCATTCCACGTGCATCCGGATCGTCCCGATGCGCGCGCCCTGCACCACCGCCAGGATCAGCGAAAGCATGATCCCGGCGGTCAGCGCCAGATAAACGGTCATATATCCGTTTTCCTTCATATTTTCCCCGCGCGCGAGGTAATGGAATTAAAAATCGAGTTTACCAGCTCTGTAATCCTGTCCTTAAAAATCAACACCAATCCCACGGCTACCAGGATCAACAGTACCACCTCTACCGTCCCGACTCCCTCCTGATTGCTCAGGACGGTTTCCACACGTCTCCAAAACCGCGCTGCCCAGGCACGGACTTTCTTCGTTGTTCTTTTTCCCATATTCTTTTCCTCTCTTTCTTGTCTCCCTACAGCTATGTCAAAGCTGCAGGAACCTGTGTGCCGGCGCTTTTCCTGCCGTTTCAGAGCCCTCCGAAGGAAAAGCAGGCCGGCACCATGACAAAGATCATCACTACAATCAACATCAGAAGCATTGGCAGCAACAGCCTGGTCTGGGCCTCCTCTCCTTTCCTGCGGGCCATCGCTTTGCGTTCCTCGAACGCGTTTCCCGCCTCCTGCTCCAGGGAAGAAAGCAGACCGCCTGTCCCCTTGCGCAGGTTCTGCGACAAAAGGGAAGCACATTTTTTATACTGGGGAAGCTGACAGCGGTTCCCAAAGTTTTCGTACGCCTGCAGCTCGGTCAGACCGCCCTCCATTTCCCGCACGGTCCGCAGGACCTCCTCATATACGGGCAAGGGCGCCTTCCCTTCCCCTTCCCCGGCCATTCTCCGGAATACCTTCCGCAGCGGCATGCCGGTTCCCGCCAGAAGGGTCAGCCGCAGCAGAAAAGAAGGGTATTCCCGCAGCAGCTCCTGCCGCCGCTTTTCCCCTTGCCGGCCAAGATCCCTTTCCGAAGCCGCCTTGAGGACAAGACAGCCCGCCAGTGTGAGAAGAAAGATCCATAGTCCGTAGGACGGTTTCCCCCGCCGCCAGGTGAGAGCCTTCCCGTCAAACTCCCCGGGGAGCAGGACGTTCTCTGTTTCCTCCCGGCTTTCCTCCTCCTGCATCTGCCAGGCGATCTGCCGGGAAAGGCGGGAGATAGTGTCGGTGCCTTTGGGAATGACGTGTACCGGATAAACCAGGGTTTTTTCCATGTCCTGACAGCTTAAAACCGCCTGAAGGGTGAGCGTCTCCCCTTCCTCCAAAAGCAGTTCGTTGCGTACATTCCCTGAACCGTCCAGCAGATCGTAGCGGCTGCTCTCCCAGCGCACGTCCACCCTTCCATCCTGCAGGGTATCTGGCAAGGAGAGGCTTTCCTCCAGGGCCTCCAGCCGCCATCCCTCCTGTTTGATCCGTTCTTCCAGCTCTGTGGCCGCATCCGTCAGCAGCTGATGGGCCTGCGCCTTCGACAGCTTCCTTTCCGGCACCTCTATCCGGATCCCGCCCAGACGTTCCTCCCCCAGGGACGCCTTCAGCTCATAAACCGCGCTTCCCGCGCCGTTTTGGGGCCGGGACAGCTCCCGCACCTCCCCGTCTTTTGCCGCTATCAGGCCCCGGCATCCGAGAAACGCCGCCAATCCCATTCCTATCAGAAAAAACGCGATCAGCCTTTCCTTTTCTGCGATCCCATACTCCCGATAGGCGGCCTTGCCGCCTGCGCTGCCATAGATCCCTATGAGCACCTCCTGTCCTCTGTTTCCTATGCCGGAGGCCTTTCTGTATTTTTCTTCCGCCGACTGCAGCCACCGCGCAGGCCTATAAAAGAGACCGCGCCCCTCCCGGCCGGTAAACAAACGCACCCTGCCATTCCTCCTTTCAAAGCCGGATATTCATGATTTTTTCCGACAGAAACAGCGCGGCCAGATAGAGAACCAGGCACAACGTCATGATGCAGATCCCCGCGGCGTTGTGATAAAGGACGTCAAAAAAACCGGGGGAGGAAAGCTGCATATAACCAAACAGCAGAAACGGTATCAGATTCATGACCTTCTGTTCGTATTTTTTGGCGGCCAGCATCGTCTGGATTTCCCGTTCCACTTCCATGCGCTGCCCGGTCAGTTCCGCCGTCCGCGCAATGATCTCCTTTAAATTTCCGCCCAGCCGCTTGGCCGCCGCAAAGCACTCCGTAAAATCCCGGATCTCCTCTACATGACTGCGGGCGCCCAGATTTTGCAGCATCTGTTCCAGGGGCACCCGGTTGAAAAGCCCCTGCCGCAGCAGGGCCAGTTCCCCGGCCATTTCACTGTTTCCACCGTACAGCGTCCGGATCTCTCCCTCGGCTTCCAGAAAAGCGTTTTCAATGGAATATCCCGCCTGAATGCTGGCGGAGACCGCCAGAATCGTATCCTTAAACTGCAGGGAGAGCCTCTCCTTTCGCCGCTTGTTCTGGTCCTTTTTCTCTTTCCGGAACCCAAAGACCAGTACTGCAGGAAGCGCCAGAAAGCCGTACCAGGAATGATAAAACAGATAGGCGAACGCACCCGTGACCGCGATGCACTTTACCACGCACAAACACGCTTCCCGAACGGAGAAGAAATACTCTCCGTAATCCGTTCTTCCCTCCTCAGCGCCCCATTCCCGCCGCTTCCAGCTTTTCCACATGTTGCAGCTCCCCCTTTTTGACCAGCCTGCCCTTCACCCGATCCTTTTGGCTGCACGCATCCTCCTCAAAGGCATACAGCGTGCGGGTCTGGATCTCGCCTTCCGAAAATCCCGTAATTTCCACAATCTCCAGTACCCTTCTGCTCTTATCCCGCAGACGGCCCAGGTGGATCAGGATATCGATGCCGGAAGCGATCTGCCGCCGTATGGCCTGCAGCGGCACGTCCATCCCCATTAACAGCATGGTTTCCATCCGCAGCAGCATATCCCGCGCGGTATTCCCATGTCCCGTAGACATACTTCCCGCGTGTCCGGAATTGTAGGCCGTCAGAAGCTCGCAGATTTCCGCGCCCCGTACTTCCCCGACAATAATGCGATCCGGACGCATCCGCAAAGAGGAGCGGATCAAATCGCGGATCGTCACCGGCACACACCCTTCTATATTCGCGTTGCGCGTTTCCAGGGACACCAGATTTTTGGCATATTTTAACTGCAGCTCCGCGCTGTCCTCTATGGTGATGATCCGTTCCTGTTCCGGAATGGCCTGGGAGAGGGCGTTTAAAAAGGTGGTTTTCCCGCTGCCCGTCCCGCCGCTGATAAAAATGTTGTACCGGCTTTGCACCAGAAGCTCCAGAAAGGCCCGGCACCCGCTGTCCAAAGAGCCCAGCGCCACCAGCCGATCCAGCGTCATTCCCTCCTTGGGGAATCTGCGGATGGTCAGGATGGGCCCGTTTAAGGCCACCGGGGAAAGCACCACGCTGACGCGGGATCCGTCGGCCAGCCGCGCGTCCAGAATCGGCGACATTTCGTTTACCACCCGATTACAGCCCGCCGCGATCTGCTGGATCACGTCCTGCAGCCGGATGGCGCTTTCAAAATGTCCCTCCCACCGGAAAAGGCGGCCCTGCTTTTCCACAAAAATATGATCCGGACCGTTTACCATGATCTCCGTGATCTCGCTGTCCGCCAACAGCTCCTGCAGCACATCCAGCCCCCGGATGGAAGAAAACAGTTCCCGGCTCAGCGCACGCCGGGCCGCGATTTCCAGTTTTCCGGCGCTGCCCGTACTGCAAAGCAGTTCATCGATCACGTCCTGCACCTGTGCGTCGGAGTAATCCTGCCCGCAATCCAGCCGTCTGAGGATCTGCTCCTTCAGATCCGCCCGCAGCCGTTCATATTCCTTTTGTTCCATCCTCTGCCAGCATCCCTTCTATAAATTCAGCCAGTTCGCCGCCGTTTAAATGATTCAGATCCCTGGGCAGCCTCTGAAACGGCGGGAGCTGCACCTGCCGGGTTTTTTCCAAAATATCCCCGTAATCCGCCCTTTCCAGAAGACGCCGGTACTGTCCTGTCTTTGCGGCGGCAAACCCATCCTCCCGGACGATGGTATAAATGCAGGAGCAGCGCCGCAGAATTTCCCACAGTCCCTGCACGCCGTCCGAAAGATCCAAAATGACATACTCATACCTGCTCTCTCTCAGCGTCTCCAGAAAACGGATCCATTCCTCCTGGCGCATCCGAAAAAGATCGAATCCGCAGACCGCGGGCGGGATGAGATCCAGACCGTTTACCTTTTCTGCCATCCGGTACAGCCTGTCCAGAAACGCTTCCCGCGCATCGTCCAGATAATACAGCAGATCGGAAAAATCGGATTCAAACTCCCTCCCCAGCATTTCGGAAAGGCCGGAGCAGCTTTCAAAGTTCAGATACAATACTTTGTGATTTCTGGCCAGAAGCTGGCCGAGACATAAAGAAAATGTGGTTTGCAGACACCTGCCGACAGGGGAATAGATCCCCAGAATATCGCCGGGCTTTTCCGAGGAGCGGGCGGGCAGAAAACAGGGCTTTCCTCCGCCGGCCGCCTCCTCCATGATCTTTTTGATAATTCTGGAAACGCCGGAATACTTGCTGATCCCGGCAAAGCCCTGCGGCGGTTCATCCTGCGGTTCCCATAAAACCAGAATCCGCTCCGCCGGCCAGTCTTTCATCTCAGCATGAAAGACCGACTGCGCGATCACCAGAAGCTGCGCCGGCTCCCGGGCAAGGCTCTCCCTGAGCGTTTCCGCGCTCGTAAAGGTGTAGATTTCAAAAGGGAAATCCGTTCTCCTGCTGAGCGCGTCCATCAGCCGATATGCGTATGCCTGTTCCGGATCGCATATCGCCAGCCTGTTTCTTTTCAAAAACACGCCTCCTCATCCTATGAAAAAAGATGGTACGCCGTCGATCTGACGGCGGAAAGAACTCCGGAAAATCCGGAAAGAGATCTCCGGCCGCCCGCCGGAGAAAAGACATCTGACACCGGCCCGTCCGGGCCCGCCTGATGGTAAATCGAATTATAAATGCAGAAAACCGGTTTGTCCAGCCCAAAAGGAGAAAAAAATAAAATTCGGCAAATGTGGACAAATTTTCCCTTTCTATTTCGTTATAGGTAAATTATCCGGCACCATGCCGATTCTCCCTGCCCTTTTGCTGCCGACAGCGCCAGACCCCAAAAACTACAGCAGAAAATAAAAATTCAGTCCATACAGCATGGCAATCCCCGGAAGGCCCAGACAGCCTGCGGTCAGAAAGCTAAACGGATTGATCCCTATCTTCATCTGCTCCTGCAGCAGGGAATTGATAAAAAATACCGCTATCATTCCAAATATGGCTCTCAGCATGAAATTGAGCGCCGTTTCCATCCAGTCCTTCACAGCTTCCCGTCCGACCCTTCGTCTGCTTCCCTACAGATCTATGCGCCGGACGGCAGGGCTATTCCCATTTTTGACAGCCGGAACTTTTTTGGACGATCTTATGCCAAGATGTATATTTTTTCCAGCTGCGCTCATACTTTTAGTAAAGAGACAGACTTTCATCCGAAAGGAGGGGCCTATGCAATCCGTCTTCCGTACCATCCGCCGTCCGGCCAGAGTTGAGGGAGCCTGCGATTATGAAGAAAGCCTGCGTTACGATCTCCTGCTGGCGAAGTGGGACCTGGAAAATGCCTACGCGGGATTCGACTACGCCACCGATCCTGACCTGATCGACTGCTACATCTATCAGCTCAACGCCGCCATGAAACGCTATAAGTACCTTCTGGAGAAATTCTCCAATTTACAAAAGGAAACTCTGCCCTGTGGGGCAGAGTCCTTGTTTTAAAAAGCAAATACTGCGGCGCAGTAGGGCGGCAGATCAAAGGTGATCCGGCAGGGCCTGTAATCGCTGGGCTCCTTTGTGGCCGCGATCTCCTCCGGGATCTGTTCCCCGCTTCCCCCGAACCGTTCCTCTACGCTGTTTAGTACCAGCCGGTATTTTTTCTTTTTCGGGACGCCGACGCAATATCCGGGCCGCGCCATGGGCGTCATGTTCAAAACGAACAACAGGTTCTTTTTCCCGTCTGACGACTTCCGGATAAAGCTGTATGTACTGCGATCCGCGTCGTCTGCGTTCACCCACTCGAAACCGGCCCAGTCGTTATCGATTTCATATAGACAGGGATAACTGCGGTAAAGCTCCAACAGTGCTTTTACATATTCCAGCATCCCCCGGTTCAAATCGTTTTGCAGCAAGAACCAGTCCAGTTCTCTCTCCTCGCTCCACTCCCGTTCCTGGCCGAATTCCTGCCCCATGAAAAGCAGCTTCTTCCCGGAATGGCCGAACATATAAGCATATCCCACCCGCAGATTGGCGTATTTGTCCACATGATAGCCGGGCATCTTATTCACCATGGAGCACTTCAGATGTACCACCTCGTCGTGCGACAGCGGCAGGATATAGTTCTCCGAATTATTATAGGACATGGCGAAGGTCAGGCCGTAATGGTTGTTTTTGCGGAAATAGGGATCCAGCTTCATATATTCGCAGAAATCGTGCATCCAGCCCATATTCCACTTGAACGTGAAATGCAGGCCGCCCTCCTGCGCGTCTCCCGTCACCATCGGCCACGCCGTAGATTCCTCCGCAATGGTGATCACGCCGGGGAACGCCCCCCGGACGACCGTATTCATATGCTTGAAAAATTCGATGGCTTCCAGGTTCTTATTGCCGCCATACTTATTGGCCACCCATTGCCCGTCCTTTTTTCCGTAATCCAGATAGAGCATGGACGCCACCGCGTCCACCCGCAGGCCGTCGATATGAAACTCTCTGAGCCAATAGAGCGCGTTGGCAATCAGGAAATTCTTTACCTCATTTTTGCCGTAATTGAAAATCTTCGTGCCCCAGTCCGGATGCTCGCCCAGCCGGGGATCGGGATGCTCGAAAAGCGGTTCTCCGTCAAACTCGGCCAGTCCGTATGCGTCTCTGGGAAAATGCGCGGGCACCCAGTCCAGAATCACGCCGATCCTGTTTTTATGCAGCGTATTGACCAGATAGGCAAAATCCTCCGGCGTCCCGTAGCGCGATGTGGGTGCGTAGTATCCCGTTACCTGATACCCCCAGGACGCATCCAGCGGATGCTCCGCAATGCCGATCAGCTCCACATGCGTATACTTTAACTCCTTCAGATACTCCACAATCCGATCCGCGAACTCCCGGTAATTGTAAAACCCCTCGCCCCGGTTGGGATGTCTCATCCAGGAACCGATATGACATTCATAGATCGCCAAGGGCTGTTTTAAGGGATCCTTCTTCTCGCGCTGTCCCATCCACGCGCCGTCCGACCATCTCAAAGAAGTGATGTCCGCCGTAATGGACGCCGTACCGGGACGAAGCTGCGCATAATTGGCAAACGGATCCGCTTTATAGAGTTTTCTTCCGTCTGCAGCCGTGATCAGGAATTTGTATAATTCGCCTGTCCCCAGACCCGGGACAAAGGTCTGGTAAATGCCGCCGGCGCCCAGTTTTTTCATCGGGTGGGACTCCTCGTTCCATCCGTTAAAATCCCCTACCACATGGACGCACTGCGCGTGCGGCGCCCAGACGGCGAAGGAAACTCCCTTCACGCCGTTCTCCTCCGACAGATGCGCGCCCAGCTTCTTATAGATATCATAGTGCGTCCCCTGCCCGAACAGATACTGATCGGCTTCGGACAGAAATACCGTTTCCCTTCCTTTTTCTTTTTTTGCCATCTCTCCCATACCCCCTCTTTCTATCTATCCGCGAAAATGCCTGCGCAGGATCCCTTACCTGTGCAGGAAATCCCGCTCTCTCAGAACAATCATATCATTATCGTCGTAACGCTTCTGCAGCACCGTGTCCGCGATGTGCTTGAAGGAAAACCGTTCCGCGTGCGCAATCGCTTCGTCCACAATCTGACGCACTTCCTCCGCCGTCACCGCATGATCGCTTGTCTGCATATCCTCAATCCGCGTGTGCATCGCCAGCCGTCCCATCTCATCAATGGCATATTCCTGGTTGAATGCGTACTGACAGCCGTATTTGACCAGCGTCGCACTGTCCAGGGCCGCAATGTCGAACCGCGCGGTAAAGTATCCCGTCAGATCCGGGCAGCGCTCCAGCAGGCCCGCTATGGACCGTTTGCTGTCCAGAAGGAAAACCACGATCCCCGTGCTCTCCTGGTTCAGCGCCTTTGCCAGGCTCTGGGCCCCGGCGTCCGTCAGCTTCCCGGCCTGCTCCACAATCAGCGCGCCGTTGGGGATCCTGGCGATCAGCTCCTCCGGCTTCTTCATGCTCAGCACGTCGCCGCTGACCCTTGCCGCCTTGCCCGAGAAATTCTGATCGGTTTCCCGCAGTTCCTTCACGATATTTTTTGCCAGCCGCATCATATTCGCGCTGGGCGGCCCGGTTATGATCATGTTCCCCGTGTAGGCGGAAAGACTGATCATATCCAGTGCCCGAATGAGCTGACGCATCGCGCCCTTGGTGGGAATGAACGCCGCAAACCGTTCCTTTTCTTCCTTGGTCAGATTCCGGATCCGATCCTCCATCTGCTGCTCCCGGATCCGGGCGTTGAGCGCAGCCGCTTCCTCTCCCTCCGGCTGGCCGGACGCGTCCTGCGCTTCCTGCCTGACTGCCGTATCCTGCGCCGGTTCTTCGGTCTGGGCGGACGGTTCTTTGGCTGCCGCCGCTTCCTGTTCCGTCTTCTGCATCTCTGCCGGCTGTTCCTCTGTCAACGGTTGGGCCGGCTGTTCTACCGGTTGTTCTGCCGGTTTTGCCGCCAGCACGCCATCCATCACACCCTGCGCCGCCTGCTCTGCCCTGGCCGCTGCATTGGCCGGTTCCGCCGCCGGCTGGACATAGGCCTCCGCTGCGCTCACCTGCGGTTCCTCGATCTCCTCCAGCTCCTCCACTTCCGAATCGGGAGAAGGATCCGGCAGCGCAGCTTTCTCCGGGGCCGGTTCGGAGATGGGTTCTCCCCGCTCCAGTTTTTGCAGAATGCCGTTCTTTACGCTCTCATCATATTCCTCGAACATGGATCCCGTCTGATCCATAATAATTTTGCGGATGCTTTCTTTCCGCTTTTCTTCGTTTTCCTTTTTGCGCGCCTCCCACTCGGCCAGCACATCCTCAAAATTCATCTGGCCCGTGATCTGCTTCTCCACCGTAGGCTCCTCCGGAAGCGCAAGGCTGATCTGCCCGTCGTATTCCTGGGAAAGCAGTTTTGATATCCGCTCCTGATGGGGATTGGTCTTCCCCGCCGGCGCCGTGATCGCCGCTTCTTCCTCCTCCTCCAGATCGAGCTGTCCGGTCTCCTGCGCGTTCCACCCGGCGGAATCCAGAATGACCTTCGTCACATCCTCCTGATATTCCACATCATCGCCGCCGTACTCCTTCCGGCGATCCTCCGGCGCCCGGAATGCGCTCTCCTTGCCGTCCCCCTGACGAAACGGGATCGTATCCTGCGTCAGCACGTTCTTTTCGGCCTCTCCGACGGCAGCGGGTTTAGCTTCTTCCTTTTTCTCTCCCGGTTCCAGTACTTCCCGCATGCTCTCCGCCAGCGCAGCCTGCAGATTCAGCGTATTATACTGACCCATATCCATGGTCTTGACCTGGATATCCAGTTCCTCCTCCTGGGTATCTTCTTTTGGCGCGGCTTCCTGCTGCTCCTCTGTCGCAGGCGTCTCCGGCTGCGTCTCCTCCGGTTCCCGTTTCCCAAACTGCCGGTCATAGGCCTGCTGCTGCTCGGGGGGCAGCGGCACATAGAGCCGCTTGAGTTCCATTGCCTTCGTCACGTACCGGCCCTCGCCGAACCATAAAATGAGCTGATCACATTCCTCCACACATTCCGTGGCCAGTCCTACCCGGTGATACAAAAAGGCCAGCTCATACGCCCATTTTTCCACATATTCCCGTTTCTTGTATTCCTTTAAGACGGCAATCCGCTCCTCCAGACTGATGTCCTGCGCTTCATAAATCTTATAAAGCAGGATATATTTACTGTTGTCATTGGGGGCCATCTGCACAAATTCTTTGTAGTACTCCACCGCTTCCACCACCTGTCCCATTTTGATGGTGAGATCGCAGAGCGAATATAAAATTCTCCTGTTCTGGGGATTTCTCTCGTTTGCCAAAAGCAGAATTTCCTTGGCGTCCTCGAACCGTCTGTTGACCTTATAGACATCGCTGATGATCCCCAGCGTGGTGATGTTGCGAACCTTTTTCCAGTCTATGGTATCCGCCACCTGGGCCGCTTCCTGAAAACGGCCCTTTTTGTTCAGCGTTTTGATTTCCTCCAGGCGCAGCTTGTATTCATACTTATCCAAAACGTTCACCTCATCCGATCTTCTTGTCGTAATGGCGGCTCTTTAAAGCCGGTATTTCATTTAGCCAAAAAGAGCATATGAACCCACTTTTCTATCCTATTAAGTGTAACATAGCCCCCTGCCAATGTCAAAGAAAAATCGGACGTTTCTCTTTTTAAAACCCATTCTCTATGTTTTCTACAGTCAGATCCAAAAAAGGAATCTCCATCTGCCCGGCACCTCCCAAAAGGGAGTCCCGCCACCGGAAGTACGCCTCCCTGTCAAAAAAGGTTTCCGCCTCCATAGAACCGCCCCAGGTATAATACAGAATGCCGTCCCCATCCAGATCCTGTTCGTCGGGGAAGGCGCCGCCTTCGTTGTCCGTCTCCCTGTACGCCTTGTCCCAGACGTCCACGCTGCACACCTCCCGATATTGATCCGCCGCGCTGTCGTATTCATACAGCGTATAAGGCCAAAAGTCTTCTACCGTAGGCCCTCTCCCGTGATTGTGCGACGCGCCCGCTTCGATCCTGCCGTTATCGTAAAAAGTGAGGGAGGGAAACTCGGTCAGTTCCTCCCGCAGCGTGCCCGAAGTTTCGTCGTAGCCGTAAACATCCGTGTGCATTCCGGCCATGATGACGCCCTGATAGGCAACGATCAGTTCATCCCTTCCGTCTCCGTCCACGTCGAAAACGGCAAATTGGCTTCCCTCCTCATCGCCCCAGTCTTCTCCGCCGGGCAGCCTGTGCTCCAGAAGAATGCTGTTGAGAGCAGCCTTATAGGCCTCCTTTTGCGCGCTGCCGCCATCGTCCGCCGTTTTGGCTATTGTGTCTTTTTGTCCGGGGTCCCCAAAGATCACCTTGGTATCCGACTCCTGTTGAATCGAAACAACCTGCTCCCCGCTCTCTTTGGCCTGGATGGTTTCCGCATCCTGGGCCGCTTCCTCTGCCAGGGCTGCCGGGGCACCACTGTCCTCCTGCTGCGCTGGGATGGGACTGTCCGCTTCCCCTGCCAGGGCAGCGCTGTCTTGCGCGGCCATCTCCGATTTGGCCGTATCGTCCGAACCGGGCCAAAGCAGCAGACCGTTTCTGTTCAAAAGACCGATCAGCCCCACGCATACTGCCAGTCCGGCACAGGCCGCCAGCGCGCCCTGCCAGAG
>CANRGX010000030.1 GCA_947630215.1 uncultured Eisenbergiella sp.
TGTTCCCGCAGGAAAACAAAAGAAAAGAATACGCCGATAAACGGGGCGACGGCATAGTACGCGCTCGTTTTGGCCGCGCCCAGCGTGTTCTGCGCCCGGACGTACAGGAAAATACTCAGACCGTAGGCTACAAATCCCAAAAGCAGAGCCGGAATGATAGCCTTTGGCTGCGGCAGAGGTTCCCGCTTCAGAAAAGCGATAACCAGAGAACCAAGTCCGGAGAAAATACCTTTGAGAAACACAATTTCATAAGTATTTTTGGAAGAAATGTTTCTGGTGCAGTTGTTTTCAAAGCCCCAGCAGACCGTGGCCAGCAAAACAAGCAGCGATCCGTAGGAAAAACGGAAACTGCCGGCCCCTTCAAAGGAAAGCAGCAGACTGGAGAGGGTAATCAGCGCAATGGCGGCCCACAGCCGCCGGGATATTGTTTCCCGAAAGACTGCCAGCGCGATCATCGTGGTCGCGACAATTTCAAAGTTGCCAAGCAGCGAGGCATTGGAAGAAGAACCGTAACGGATGCCCAGCATCAAGAAAATAGGGGCGGCAATGTCCAGCCCTATCATTCCCAGCACATACGGAAGGTCGTTTCTGTCCAGTTTTGCATGCTGTTCCCGTTTGTCAAACAGGGACAGGATGCCGATGCCGATTCCCGCCCCCAGATACAGCAAGGCCGCCATGGTGACTGCTCCGACATGATTTAAGAGCAGTTTGGAAAACGGCACGTTGATCGCGTAAAAAGCGGCGGCGAGTAGGGCGTATACAATAGCTTTTGTTTTCTGCATTGGAATTTTTCTCTTTCGCTTGTATAATTTAAAAAAGTAGAATATACTAATAGTAAGAAAGTTGGATTTTCCTACTTTTTATTTCAAAGTAAAGGAGATGATTACATGTTGGCCGAATTACGTCAGAAGTCACAGATTACCATTCCGAGGGAAATTATTGTCAAGCTGGGACTTTCCGAAGGCGACAAACTGGATATTTTTGAAAAGGACGGAACCATTTGTATGTTGCCGGTCGTTGTTTACCCGAGGAAATATCTCGATGAACTCCGTGACGAGTTAGGAGAAGTAAAAGCAAAAATTGCCTCCGGTGAACAGCCTGTCTTTGACAGCGTAGACGCTCTGTTTGCAAAATTGGAGGCGGATTGATGGCGTATCAGATTACCTTCACCAAACGGTTTGAAAAACAATTTAAGAATCTGAACGTACAAGAAAAAAAACAGCTTCAAAGCAAGCTCCGCCTCCTTTCTGAAAATCCTATGCACCCATCTCTTCGTACCAAACGTATCCAGGGCACAAAAAATCTGTTTGAATGCAGTGTCAATATGGATATTCGCATCATTTGGTACTATGAGGGTGAGACGCTAATTATCCTGGTCGATGTGGGACATCACGACATATTAGACCAATATTGAACACGGTACGGTATCCGCTTTCCGGCGGGTGCCGTCTTTTGATATTACCATTCATCCGAGCAGTCTGATTTGCCGGGCAATGCGCCGATCACCGCCCCGATATCTCCCTTGATGCAGATACTTCTCTCTGCAATCTCCCTGGGGCACGCCGTCTCTTTGTTGTTCACGCACGCATAGGTCGCCTGCGGATTTTCTGCCGTCATCTGCCAGAGCGGGTATTTAATGATGCCGGGGGTGTTGTAACTATTGCGCACCAAAAAAGTTAAAATAGTTGGCCATTTTTCATAAAATCAATTAGATTTACATTTTTAATGCCATTTCTCTGTTGTAAAAGCGAATCTGTTGTTGCAACATATTTCGGGTAATTGTCTTTGATTGCTTCTAAAGCACGGTATTCCCTATCTTCTGTTTCCTGCGACAAAGCGATCGTGTATGCTACCTGTACATAAGAATATTGCATTTCATTATCTCTGAGGATAAAATCACATTCTAATTTTCCGATTCTTCCGACACTGACTGAATAATCCTGAGCTCTGGCATAGGTATAGACCATATTTTCCAAAACAGGTCCATAATGAATCCGATTATCTGTATTTTGCGCAAAATAAAAACTCAGATCTGCCAGATAATACTTTTTTTCTCCGCTTAAAGATCGCTTTGATTTCATATCAAATCTGGAGCATTCATATAATATTTTTGCATCCGTCAAAGCTTTCAAATATCTTGTAAGTGTAGCTCTGCTAACGGAAAGCCCGTTTTTCCGCAATGCGCTGCAAAGACTGTTAATGCTCACTGTTGCGCCAAAATTGTTGATAAGATACGTCTTAACGGCTTCGAAAGTCTCTTTTTCCCTGATCTTAACCCTATGTCGTATATCTTTCTCGAATATTTCCCTGACTACACCCTGGACATAGGTGCGTTTGTCCGCCATATGATCGAATTGTATTGTTCGCGGGAAACCACCTTCCAGAATATAACGATTCATTTCACTTGCCGGAACAGGATCAATCTCTTTGTTGTAAAATGCTTTCATATTTTCATATTCTTCAAAGGTCAGTGGAAACAGTTCAAATTCGAGATATCTCCCGGTTAGTTTCGTAATTAGTTCGCCGCTGAGCAGATAAGAATTGGAGCCCGTTATGAAAATAGACCAGCCGCCTTCACCGCGGAATCCATTTAATACTTCTTCAAAACCGGAAACGTTTTGAATTTCATCAATAAACAAATATTTCCGACCTGTCGCCGTTCCCATTTGTAAAATCAGACTTTCAAGCTGATCTGCGGTTTTAATTTTTCTGTATCCTCGAAGATCCAAGTCAATATAGAGAATATTTCCATTTTGAATCCCGCTTTCTCTGATCTCATCAGCAATTGTTTCCATAAGGCTGGATTTTCCGCAGCGTCTGACGCCGGTGATTACTTTAATCATATCCTCTGCATGATAAAATACAAGTTAATGTTTCAATTTTTGATTTTTTATCAAAATCTGCTACATTAAACAAGAACTTGGTACAGATCAGTTCTTTTCGACCATAGCCAGTTAAGTCCTTCCGGACTGTTCGACTTACAGCTTCCATCTGCCACAAAAAAATGTCCCGTGCCGGTTTTGGCACGGGACACTGTCAGGATTTTTATTTGGCGCGACCGCCTCTCATTCGATGGAGATATACTTCTTTGTTTCAACCTGCTTCTGGGGATCCTTCTTGGGGACGCTCAGCTTCAGAATGCCATGCTTGAACGCCGCCTTGATTTCCTCCTGGGTCAGATCCTCGCCCACATAGAAGGTACGCTCGCAGGAGCCGGTATAACGCTCTTTGCGCAGATAGCGGCCGGAGGACTGCTCCTGTGTATCCTCGTCCAGCCCCTTGACGGCGCTGACGGTCAGATAACCGTTCTCCAAAGAGATCTGGATTTCCTCCTTCTTAAAGCCCGGCAGATCCATTTCCAGCTCGTAGCTGTCGTCCGTTTCCTTCACATCGGTCTTCATGATGTTTTTCGCGTGATGGCCGTACAGCTTCTTCTCCAGTTTCTTCATCTCGTCGTCGTAAAACGGGAAGTGTCCTGTAAAGTCATCGAATAAATCTTCTCCAAAAATGCTGGGTACTAACATAAGTCATTCCTCCTTTTTTGAAACGCTGATGCGATATCTGTGTTTTTGTGTTTCCCTTGTTCTATTTGCACTATAACGCCGTTGTTAGCACTTGTCAATAGTGAGTGCTAATAATTCACAGAATCTTCACAATTCCAAAAAAGAAGGAAAGCCGACAGGCCCGGTTCACAGAAAAGCGTCGGACGGCGTCGGATTTTCCAGAATGGGAACCACGCTTCCGCCGTTTGGAATCACGTAGACCCGTTTCCCGGTGAAGTCTATTCCCTCCAGGAGCGCTTCCGGGCTGGTCACGGCTTCCATGCCCATGGGCCCCGCCGTATCGGCATCAATGGTCGTCAGGATCCGACACTTCGCTTTGCGCAGGGTTTCCACGGTCAGATAAAAGATGAAGCCGCCTATGGTGAAATCCGCCCGCAGCGCGCTGTCTAATATCCCTTGTTTCAGCGGTTCCAGCCAGGCGGTATAATCGGGCGCACCGCATCCTTCGGGGCACTTGCACAGCCAGAGCATTTCCCCGCCCTTGCGGACGGCCCGCATCCCGTTGAGCATGCCCTTGCAGCCCTGATAAAGGTTCATATCCTTGGGCGCGCCGCCGCTGGAGACGATTACCACGTCCGCTTCGTAATCGATTTTCTTTTCATAGCATTTTTGCTGATACTCGCAGCTTTTCGTCCATGCTTCGTGCAGCCGTCCGCCGAACAGGCCGCTGTGTTTTCCGTTCGCCGCCACCACGATATTGATGCTGTAGGCGACGTCCAGCAGCGCGGCCGCTTCCTCCATGTCTTCGTGGATGGGATTTTCTCCCAGCAGGCCGCAGCCCACCCTGTCGTCGCTGTGGGGCCGCGTGGGATCCAGCGCGCGGCAGTGGTTTTCCCGTATGGTGCGCCGGCTGCTGATACCGGGCAGAATGTTCTTCCTGCCGCCGCCAAAGCCCGCCATCATATGATGAACGGTGCCGCCCACGACAATGACCTTCCGGCCGATTGCCAGCGGGTTGACTTCCACATGGGTTCCCCGGCTGGTGACACCGATGGGAACGCAGGGCGCGTCGCAGTCGTGGTCGATGACCGGGCAGGAGCGGTATAAATAGGAACCGGCGATGATTTCTTTTTCCTGCTCAGTGGATTTGCGGTGCGTGCCCAGCGCGATCAGCACGGTGATCTGGGACAGGGGGACGCCGATTTTTTCGTGCAGGTACTGTCCCAGCAAGGTCAGAATGTCTCCCTGGTGCATCCAGCTTCTGGTGATGTCGGAAACGACAATGGTCACCGGATCGGACGGGCCGATCAGCTCCGACAGCGGCGGGGAGGAGATGGCGTCTTCCTCCAGGGCTGCCCGCAGCGCCTCTTTCAGATCCGGAATTTCATACATTTTCTCCGGATTGATTTCCTCTACGGAAGCGGCGTTTCGGATCGGCAGTTCCACGATTTCGGATCCGTATTTTAATTTTGCGAGATAGTCCATAACGATTCCTTCTTTCTTTGCGCCTTAAAGGAAAAGGGCGGAAAACACCACAAGGGAAATCAGTATCACAAAAATCAGAACATCGCGGCCCGTAAAGGGATATTCTTTATAACCGCTCTGCCGGGTGCGCAGATGAAAGCCCCGCATTTCCGCGGAGATGGCGCTGCTGTTGACCTTTTCCAGGCTGGATACCAGCAGGGGGACGCACAGGGGCGCCACCAGTCCGATCTTGCGGAACAGATTTTTTGTTTCAAAGTCCACGCCCCGGGCCTTCTGAGCATCCTGTATCTCATGAAATTCCGTGGAAAATAGCGGCACGAAGCGAAACGCCGTGGTGAGGATAAAGGCGTACCGATAGGGAAGATGCGCCTTTTTGACCAGTGCGTTGCACAGATCATTCATGGGGGTGATAGCAAACAGCAGCATCAGCGGAAGCATGGTGGCCACCACGCGCAGACTCAAAAGAAGGGCACTGGCCAGACCGCCGGTGGTGATTAGGACAAATTCCCCTATCTGCACCAGGGCTTCCCCGGTGCGGACGAAAAACAACTGTAATACAAACATAAAAAGACCCAGGATCAAAAGGTTGCGGGTCAACCGCAGGGCGCGTTTCCCCAGCCCGGCTACGGCGCAGACCGCAATCATCAGGACGATGAACCCCAGTTCCATCAGGATGCTGCCGCACAGAATACAGGCGAGTCCGTACAGAAAGGCGGCGGCCAGCTTGGTAATCGGATTCAGGCGGTGCAGGAAGCTGTTCCCGGGCACATAGTTGAGCAGGTTCATTCTTTCTCCCTTCCGGCGCGGCAGATCCCACGTCCCTTTTCCCGGCAGATTGCTTCATACATTTCCCGGATGGTAAAAACGTCCGCGAAGCGGTCCCCGAAGGCCAGCGCCAGCGACGGTATCTGAGCGGGCAGTACACGGGCCTGCCGCAGGAGCGGTTCGTTTTTCATGATTTCCTTTACGGGGCCGTCCCCCAGCAGCTTTCCGCCGCTCAGCACCAGGACTCTGCCGGCGTAATCCTGTACCAGTTCCATATCGTGGCTGACCATGAGCACGGTAATCTTTTTTTCCAGGTTCAGCATTTTGATGTGATCCATGATGCGGATACATTCCAGATAGTCCAGACCGGTGGTGGGTTCGTCCAGAATCAGAAGCTCCGGCTCGCAGGCCAGAACGCCTGCCAGCGCAATGCGCTGCCGTTCGCCGCGGCTCCTGTTAAAGGGAAACCAGTCGCCCTGCAGATCGAAGGTTTCCAGCGCTGCCGCCACCCGTTCCCGGATTTTGTCTGCGGGCCAGCCCTGTACCTTCATACTGAAGGCGATCTCGGCTTCCACCGTATTTTCACAGATTTGGCGATCCGGGTTCTGGAACAGAAAGCCGGCTTTTTTGGCCAGCTGGCTGGTGGGCGTTATCAGCGTGTCCTGGCCGTCCAGGTAGACACGCCCCGAAAGAGGGCGCAGCAGGCCGTTGCACAGCCTGCTGATGGTGCTTTTTCCCGCTCCGTTGGCGCCGATCAGCGCTACGAAATCGCCCTTTTGAATATGAAAAGACAGATCCTCAATGGTAGTTTCCCCGTTGGGGTATCCAAAGGATACGTGTTCAAACCGGATCATGCAGCACCTCCCGTACCATTTTTTCGGCTTCCTGCACGGTCAGGGTGATGCCGCCGTCATAGACGCCGCTCTGCCGCAGCAAGTAGGACAGCTCCGCCACCGGGGGAACGTTAATGCCCAGCGTCTTGAACGTCTCGATGTGTGAAATGATTTCCCCGGGAACGCCGTCGAAGGCCAGCGCCCCTTTATCCAGTACGATCAGGCGTTTGACATATTCGCAGAGCAGCTTGATTTTCTGCTCGATAATGACGATGGTGATTCCCTTTTCTTCGTTCAGCTTCCGGAGCAGGCCGAAAATTTCCCGGCTGCTTTCCGGATCCAGCTCGCCGGTGGGTTCGTCCAGAACCAGGATCCGGGGTTCCAGCGCCAGGATGGCGGCGATGGCCACCTTCTGTTTCTGCCCGCCGGACAGGCTGGAGATTTCCCGTTTCCGAAGATCCGGGATCCCCAGATCCTCCAGCACTTTTTCCAGACGGATTTTGATTTCCCCGTGAGGGACGCCGAAATTTTCCAGCCCGAACAGGATCTCGTCCTCTACGACGGAGGCGACCATCTGACTGTCGATGTCCTGAAAAACCTCTCCGATTTTCCGGCAAAAGTCTTCCGTCTGATGTTCTACCGTGTCCATGCCGTCGATCTTGACAGAACCGTAGAAATCGCCTTTCCACTCGTGCGGGACAATGCCGTTGAGCGCCATGGCAAGCGTGGATTTCCCTGCGCCGCTGGTGCCGGTGATCCCGACGAAGTCTCCGTCGTCGATGGAAAGTGAAATATCCCGCAGGGCGGGTTCGCTGCTTTCGGCGTATTGGAATGTGACATGATCTGCAACAATCATAAAGCCGTTTCCTTTGTCAGATTATTTTTCTTTGCCCAGTCCCAGCACCTGATTGACGGGAATGCTCAGAACGGTCACGATGACCATATTGAGGACGGCGGTCACCAGCGTCACCGTGGACATGCTGATAAACTGCGCCATGGGCATGGGCCTGGCATAAGTGACTGCCGCCAGAGCGGTGAATGCAAAGCCGGATACGCAGGTGGCCAGGAAGGTGCAGACCACGGGTTTTACCAGCTTCGGCATCGGGATCATGACCAGAAGGCACATGGCGATGGCGCCGATGGTTTCGCTGCCCAGCCCCAGCCATGCCATACTGGTGCCGATCTGGCTGATAGCGCCGCTGATAAAGCCGATGATCGCCGCTTCCTTCAGGTTCGGGCGAATCACAAAGATGGACAGGCAGTATGTCGCGATCAGGAAGTTGG
Organism: uncultured Eisenbergiella sp.; assembly: GCA_947630215.1. Classification (GTDB taxonomy): domain Bacteria; phylum Bacillota; class Clostridia; order Lachnospirales; family Lachnospiraceae; genus Gallintestinimicrobium. Next base: position 7,871 of record CANRGX010000030.1, read on the forward strand.
GGTGCATATTGCCCACCGCGATCACGCCCGCGAACAGGCGCAGGACAACGCCTACCGCCATCATTACGCCTACCAGAATCAGGTTGCGGGTATTGCGCAGCCCTTTCTTTTCGTCTGTTGCCACAGTTCTCTTTTCCATTGTAAAACCTCTCCTTCTGCCCGTCTGCTGCGGGCTCTTTTTGATGGGGCGCCAGTGCGCAGGCGCCGATTGCTTCGGAAACCGGACGGTTTCCCAGGAGCGGTTCTGAAAGACAAAAAAACCCTGCCCCTGTATTGCTACAAGGACAGGATTGAAGAATCAATCTTGCGGTGCCACCTTGTTTACCGGATATAAAATCCGATCCCTCATCTGGAAGCGGTCACTTCCACACTCCTATAACAGGGAGCTGCTGTCGGGGCTACTGGAAGCTGTCAGACAGCCCGTTCACCACGCCCTCAGTGGGCCATTTGTCTGTATCGCTTCCTATCCGTTCCCAGCCATCCGGACTCTCTGTGCGGGCGCTTACAGTTTTATTTCCACGTCAACGGTTTACATTTATTATACGCAGCATTCCAAAAATGTCAAGAGCCGTCTTTTCCTTCCTGTGCGTTTGCCGGAAAGTTGGATTTCTATTTTACTGCGCCGTGGAAGCGGCGGTAGAAGCGGGAGGGTTTCCCAGGATCTGCTCTTTTTTCAGCAGGCAGGGCCCCAGCGTTTCGGCGCTCCATTTCAGCAGATCGTCATAGGAAAGGCGGACGCCGCCGTAGGGAAGGATCCCGTGGGAGGCCGCCATTTCCGGCGTGTATTCTTCCAGCGGCCAGACGCCTTTGGCTCGTACCGGCCCGCTGGTATAATGACAGACCAGCGGAAGGGCACCGGTTTTGTCGGGGACGATCCCCACGCCCGCTGCAGTTGCGCGGAAGGTTACCCATGCCATGGCTTCCAGCATATTGCGGGGGGATTTCATGGTGGAAACATAATTTCCCAGGGAATAATAGCAGAGGGAAACATTTCCGTTTTCCGCCAAGACCCATTCCACCGGCTGCACCACATGGGGATGTGTGCCCAGGATCAGATCGGCTCCGGCCTCTGTCATTTGTTGGGCGAACTTTCTTTGATAGGAAGAAGGCGCGATGGCGTTTTCCGTGCCCCAGTGGGGACAGACGATAACGACGTCCGCCAGTGTTTCCGCCAGTTGGATATCCGAAAGCACCTGGGGATTTAGCGTAGTAAAGTCAATTTTCCTGCTCTTTTCATCCACCGCGCACAGAATGTTGAGCCGGCTGGCAAGCTCCCGGGAAGCGGAACCGTAGTTGGGCCCGTAGGTATAGTTTAAAATGGCGAAGGTAACGCCCTTGATATGCAGGAGGGGAATGGCAGGGACGGCGGCATCGGCTGTGTCCAGAGGTGGATGGATCCCCGTCAGAAGTACTTCGGGGTGCGCCGTGTACCAGAAGTTGATGCAGTTGTCAATGCCGGATATTTTCTGATCGGCGGCGTGGTTGGTGGCATGGAGCACCACGTTGAAGCCTGCCCCGGCGATGGCGTCCCCGGTCTGGGTGGGGGAGTTGAACAGAGGATAGCCGGAAAAGCCGCGTTCGTTGCCGCCCAGAATGGTTTCCTGATTGAGGATCCGGATATCCGCCGCCCGGATGAGATCGGAGATCCCTTCATACAGAAAAGAGTAGTCAAGGCTCCCGTCTTCCTGTTTTCCGGCGTAAACGACGCCCATGTGCATCAGGTTGTCGCCCACTGCCATCAGGGTGATTTCGTATTCTTCCGGAAGCGCTGCACCTTCCTCCCCGGCGGCTTGCGCCGTGATAGGGGCATCTGCAAAGGAAGGAAGGGAAGGGGAGAAAAGAAGCGCTGCTGCCAGCAGGACAGCCGGCAGCAGGCGAAAGGGTCGATACATTTTACGGTTCCTCATTTGTGTCCGATCCGGTTTATTCCAGATCCGTTCTGAAGCCATCTTTTATCATATCCATCATGATCTGGGCGAAGGCAGGATCGAACTGCGTGCCTTTTCCTTTTTCCAGCTCCTGGTAGATGATCTCCTTTGTCAGGGAAGGCCGGTAGACGCGGGTGGAGTTCATGGCGTCATAGGCGTCCGCTACGGATATGATTCTGGCATAGAGCGGAATTTCCTCGCCCTTCTTTCCTTCATTGTATCCGCTCCCGTCATAGCGTTCATGATGATAGCGGGCGGCGTCCTGGATCCAGGGCATACTCGTAAATTCTTTCAGAATATTGCCGCCGATGGAAGGATGCCGTTTGATGACGCCGTATTCTTCCGGCGTGAGCTTGCCGCTCTTATTTAAGATCCGGTCGGAGATACCGATTTTGCCGATGTCGTGCAGCAGGCCGCTGTAGCGGAGCTGTTCCTGCTGTTCCTCCGACAGGCCGTAGCGTCTGCCGATTTCCACCGCGTAGGCGGCCACCCGCTGGGAATGACCGATGGTATATTTGTCCTTGGCGTCGATGGTCTTGGACACGATGCGCACGGTCTGATCCATCATTTCCTTGTATTCACGCTGGCGGTGCAAGGTTCTGCGCTGGAGGAAATACTGCGCGATGACCACTGCCGACAAGAGCAGGAGCAGACCGCCCATCAGCAGCCATACCTGGAGATAGCGCCGTTCAAAGAAGCTGCTCTCCTTATGGATCCGGAAGGACAGGTCCTCGCTGGGGGTGCCGTCCGCATTATAACCCTTGAGGTGGAATACATATTCTCCGCCGGACAGGTTGGTATAGTTGATATTTGCGGCGGCCGTGTTGGAAACCTCCACGGGCGAGGTATCGAAGCCTTCCAGATAGTATTCCAGCGTGCCGCTTTCGATACCGAAGCTCAGCAGATCCAGGCGCAGGGTGATTCGCTTGGCGTCTCTGGGGAGAGAAAGATCCTGCGCGCCGTAGTAGACCTGATCGTCCACCGCAATGCGGCTGACGGCCACCTTGGGCGGGATGGTGTTGCGGTGGATCTCCTGAAGATTGATGTCGTATACGCCGTCCCCGGTACACAGATAGAGCATGCCGTTGTCGTCCAGATAGTTCCAGGAGTTCGCCGTAATGCTGCTGGTCAGTCCGTCGCGCCGGGTCAGGACACTGTATACGGGATTGCCCGCAACGTAGTCTTCCCGCGTGATCTGGATGATCCCGAAGGATTTCAGAAGCCAGATATGGTTTTCCGTCAGTTTAATATCAAAGATACTGCCCACTCCGGCGTCGATGTTTTGCAGCTGCGCTATCCCGTCGGCAGTCATGAGCGCGGCTTCCGAGCCGTCGCTGATCCAGATCCCGTGTACCTTCGGATCCACTACCATGCGCAGAATGACGCCGGACTGAAGGCCGTCGTTTGTGGTGATGTTGCGCACCGCGTTGTTTTGCAGATTGATTTCATAGATGCCGTTGCCGTCGCTGCCGGCATAGAGCAGACCGTTTTCCCCTTCCGCCAGACAGAGGATGGTTTCGTTCTGGATGCCCTGGGCAGAGGAATAGGATTGGATCACTTCGCCGTCACGGAGAATGGAAACGCCGCCGTTGGTGGCCGCCGCCACGTCGCCGTTGGAAAGCTCCAGGGACATACGCACCTGATCGTGGGCAAGACCGTTGTCCCGTTTGAAGGAGGTGTATTCTCTCGTATCCGCGTTGTAACAGATAAGCCCGTATTCCGCATAGGAGGAGATCCAGAGATTCCCCTTGGAGTCCTTCATCAGATTGCGAATGCGGATGCCTGAGAGCATATCCGTCAGGTCGTTTTCCACTTTTTTCTGGGAAGCGTCCATGATGGTCAGCCCGCTGTCCGTGGCAATATACAGACAGTTTTTATAATACATGGTGGCGTTTACCGTCTGGGAGGTAATGCCCACCTCGTAGGCGATGTGCTGGAATTTGTTCAGGGAGAGCTTCAGGATGCCCCTTCTGGAGGAGGCGAACCAGAGATTGCCCTCGTAATCCTCGTACATCTGCGCGATGATCGTGCTGTTGGACAGACCGTTGATCCGGTAAAAGATCGTACCGCCGTCAAAATAGCCGATACAGCTGTCGGTACAGATCCACATTTTCCCGCTTTTGTCAAAATAGATGTCGTTGATGGTTTCGTTCGTGTTGAGCGTGTACTGATCGGCGGTGATGGAGGTGGGGGCGTAGCTGCCTTCCGGAAAGCTGATCCGCAGGACGTTCCCGGCCTTTGTACCGATATATAGATAGCCGTCCTCCGCCTGGACGAGCCCGTAGGCCAGTTCCACGCCGAAGAAATCCCGATCCAGATAGGTTTGGATGGCGCCGTCTTCGATGATAAACATGGTATTGCTGCCCGTGGTGCCCCAGATGGCGCCGTTTCTGTCGCACAACAGCGTTTCGATGGTGTCGGTGGCGATTCTGTCGTCCTCAAAAAAGCGGAGCTTTTTTTCTTCGTCCACCAGGAACAGGCCGCTGGTAGTCCCAATGTAAATCGTGCCGTCCGCGCCCTCCTGGATGCTCCGGACGGACAGGACGTCCGGACTTACGGGCAGATCCCCCTCCGTGTCCAGAATAGGATAGAAGGTTTCATCCTCAAACATATAAAGGCCGGAGTCGTTGGTGCCGATCCAAAGGCGGCTCTTGGAGTCTATGTAGAGCTTCCGGATCCCGGTTTTGGGAGCGTTTTCCCGCTCAAAGCTCAGATTTTCAAATTCCTTGCTGTTGTAACGGTACAGACCGCCATAGCTGCCGACCCAGATATAACCCTCGTCGTCCTGCAGGATCGTATTGGCCTCGCTGGTGGCCATTCCGTTGCTTTCGTCGTAAATCGTCTCCACATAGTCCATTGTCCCGATCTGTTGGATCTCGCAGGGAAATTCCTGCGCCCTGGCGGTCAGGGGGGCCAGAAAAGGGAGAACGGCAAAAAGAAGGAGAGGCAATGCCTTTCGCAAGCGTTTCTTCATAAAAATCCCCTTTGTGTCAGTCTTGCCTTTGCAATCAGTTTCTTTTCATGAGTATACCATCTAACGTCAGAGAATGCAAAATCTTTCTGCGCAAAAAGGGAAGAAAAGCGGCGCAGGGAAGATATGCGTTGACGCGGCAGGCCCTTTTGTGTAAACTTGTGTTAGCAAAAGGCGCGGAAGAAAGACGGGGCAAAAAGGATGAATTATGTTGTTTTGGACCTCGAATGGAATCAGGCTGCGGACAGCGCGGACGAGAGAAGCAGGATGCTGACCTTTGAAATCATAGAGATCGGCGCGGTCAAGCTGAACAGCCGCATGGAAGTGATCGGAAGGTTTCATGAACTGATCCGTCCCCAGGTATACGAGCAGATGCACCGGATTACGGAACGGCTGATCCACATCCATATGTCGCAGCTCTCCGAATGCCGGACCTTCCGGGAGGTGGCGGACGACTTTTTGCGCTGGTGCGGCGGGGAAAAGAAGGAACCGTATCTGTTTGGGACGTGGGGCCCCATGGATCTGACGGAGCTGCAGCGGAATATGCGGTTTTTCGGGATGGATCCGCTGTCGGAGGGGCCGCTCCGCTTTTATGATATCCAGAAGCTGTTCAGCATCGCCTACGAGGACGGCAAAAGCAGAAGGAGCCTGGAATACGCGGTGGATTACCTGGGACTGGAGAAGGAGAAGCAGTTTCACCGCGCCCAGGGAGATGCGGCCTATGCCGCCAAGGTGCTTCAGCACATAAAAGATCCCGCAGCGCTGCAGAGGGTATCCTTCGATACCTACCAGCTGCCCCGGGATCATAAGAGCGAAGTACACGTCGTGTTCGACAGTTATGCCAAATATATTTCCAGGCCGTTTCCCGATAAGGAGGAACTGATGGCGGATCGGGAAGTGCTTTCTACCAGGTGCTATCTCTGCCACAGGAACCTGCGGCGGAAAATCCGCTGGTTTACGCCCAACGGAAAGCACTACTACAGCGTTTCCTACTGTGACAAGCACGGCTTCATGAAAGGAAAAATCCGCGTCCGCAAGGCGGAGGACGACCGGGTTTATGCGGTCAAGACCACAAAGTTCATTTCGCCGGAGGAGGCGCAGCAGGTGATGCGCAAAAAGGAGCGGGCCGGGGAGATCCGTCGGGAACGCCGCCGGCATCATTCATAGTGCTCGGTATATTTGTCGAAGTCGATGATCTCCTCTCCCTTGGAGCGGTGCTTTTTCATGATGCTGCGCCGCCGGTTTGTGAGCCGCCGGTTACGGATCGCATGATATAAAAGCAGGATCAGGATGATGAGAACGGCAAGTGCGCCCGCCAGGACGGCGATGGTTTTGATATTCAAAAAAATGGTATTATCCTTGTGATCGATGATTCCGGGGGCGGAAAAGACGGAGGACTCCGTACTTTCCGCCTCCGCTTGCGTTACGCTCTCGGAAAGGACGGGCTGGACGCTGAAATCAAAGGAAGGCTGCGGCTCCTGCATGAGGATGGCGGCGCTGCCCACCGGTTGTCCGTGGTAGGAATAGCGCACGGCGGCCACCTGTCCCTCCTGCGCCCCCTCGTAGTCCAGTTGAGAATCCAGATCCGCAAAGGAAGCGTTTCTTGGCAAGACCACGCGGGAATCCTGCTGCATGGAAAGGATGGGGGAGCTGTCGCCGAAAATATCGCTGTCTGTGGCGAAAAACTGGTTCCCTTTCACGCTGTAGGTGGTATCGTAATCCGCCGCGTCGAGGATTTTAAACTGATCAAAGCCGTAGTTGAACAGCTCGATGGTGTCGGTGAACTGCATCGGCGATTCGTCACACATCACCACGCAGATCAGCTTCATGCCGTCCTTCTGGGCGCAGGAAACCAGGTTCTGACGCGCCAGACTCGTATAGCCGGTTTTGCTGCCCACCAGATATTCATAGGCATATTCCTTGCCCTGAAACAGCTTGTTTTTGCTGTGGGGGATCAGTTCGCGGGAGAGCGTGGGGCTTTGGGGGATCACATAGTCTGCGGTATCCGACATCCGGCACAACAGCTCGTCCGAAAAGAACCGCTGTGCAATGAGGGCCATATCATAGGCGCAGGTATAGTGATTGTCGTCGTGTTTGCCGTTGGTGGTGACAAAATGGGAATCCGCGCAGCCCAGATTTTTGGCCGTTTCGTTCATCAAGGCCACAAACGCCTCGATGCTGCCGCTGATGTGCTCGCCGATGGCATTGCCGCATTCGTTGCCGGATCCCACCAGAAGGCCGTAGAGGGACTGTTCCATCGTGATGGATTCCCCGATTTTAATGCCGATGTTGGAATCGTCCCACCAGACGATGCTGTTGATCGCTTCCGCTGAGTACTCCACCACTTCGTCCATGGAACTGTTCTGACGGGCGATATAGGCGGTGAGAATCTTCGTGGTGCTGGCCGGATAGAGATGCTCATGGACGTTCTTGGCATAGAGAATGGTTCCGGTTTCCGCTTCCATGAGGATGGCGGACCTGGCGCTCACCGCCGGGCCCTGGGGCCAGCCGGTGATTTCGTTGCTCTCTATGGGCATAGCCTTCTGTTCTTCCGCCCGGGCCGCGTAATCGACGGTCTCGGCGCGGACGTTTAAGCTGCGGCCGGAAAAAGACGCCAAAACAAATAATATAGAAAAAAGGAAAGAAAAGGATTTTCTTTTCCGGAAAAAGTTCATACTTTCCTCCTGACAGCAAATTTATGGTTTTTGCATAAAACGCGCATTTTTATCTTACACCATTATGCCGGAAAAAATAAGGGTGCGCCACAAATTTTTATAATTTCTTTAGACTTTCCTTTTTGGGGAAAAGTAGTATAATAATCGGTTGAAAAAGGATGGAGGGCGCAGATGAGACTGAAAAATATTCCCGGCTCCCGCGAAAGTATCGCAGGCAGCCCGTTTGTGGTACAGGCCCCGGAGCTCTGCCGGGGGCGCTGGCGGGAGGTTTTCAAAACCCCCGGTCCGCTGTATGCAGAAATCGGTATGGGGAAGGGAAAGTTCCTGATGGAAATGGCGCGCAGATATCCCGACATCAATTTTATCGGGATTGAGAAATATTCCAGCGTTCTGCTGCGGGCGGTTCAGAAAATGGAGGAGGATCCCCTGCCCAACGTCCGCCTTGTGCGCATGGAGGCGGAAGACCTGGAGTCCGTGTTTTCTCCGGGCGAGCTTACCCGCATCTATCTGAATTTTTCCGATCCGTGGCCGAAGGACCGGCACGCCAAGCGGCGTCTGCCGTCCGCCGCGTTTCTGGCCCGCTATGCCCGTGTCCTGTGCCCGGAGGGCGAGGTGGAGTTTAAAACCGATAACCGGGATCTGTTTGCGTTTGCCCTGGGGGAGCTGGAGGGCAGCGGCTTTCAGATCCGGGAGCTCACCTACGACCTGCACAGAGACGAGCGGCTCTGCCGGGACAATGTGACGACGGAATATGAAGAAAGATTTTCCGCCGCAGGCAGGCCCATCTGCAAATATATTCTTTCCCGGCGGGAGGAAAGCAAGGAGGGAAATCATGTATCTGCTCTTTTTCCTGATATGGGTGATCTTTAATGGAAAGATTTCGCTCGAGATCTGCCTGTTCGGTCTGGTGGTGGCGGCGGTGGTGTACGCCTTTACCTGTAAATTCGTCGGCTGGAGCTTTAAGCGGGATCTCTGGGCGCTGCGAAACGGCGGCCTGATCCTTTGTTATATCGGGCTTTTGCTTTTTGAGATCGTCAAGGCCAATATGGCCACCATCCGGATGATGGTTTCCTATGATAAGGAACCCCATCCCGTGCTGGTACACTTCCGGACCCGCCTGCAAAGCAAAATAACGCGGGTGCTGCTGGCCAATTCCATCACGCTGACGCCGGGCACCATCACGGTGGCGCTGGAAGGGGATGAATTTACGGTGCACTGTCTGGATGAGTCCATGTCGGAGGGGCTTTCCGACAGCTCCTTTGAACGGCTTCTTCTCAAACTGGAAAGGGGGAACAGGAAATGACGGGATATGAAACGGCGGATCCGGCGCTGCAGAGCGCGTATCGGATCCTGTTTATCGGGGCGCTCCTTTTTCTTGCGGTGATGATGCTGTTTTGCTTTTTGCGGGCGGTGTGGGGGCCCCGGGTGGCGGATCGGATCGTGGCGGTCAACATGATCGGGACGATGGTCATGGTCACCATCGCAATTCTGGCGCTGATGCAAAAGGAAGGATATCTGGCGGACATTTGCCTGATCTACGCCATGATCAGCTTTCTTGCCGTGGTGGTGCTCACCAAGGTTTATATGGGCGTTTACCGGGAGCGGCAGGAGAAACGGAAAGAGGAGGAGGAAAACGCGGATGCTTGACTGGATTCGTTTTATAGTGGGCGCGGTAGTGCTGCTTTTAGGGCTGGCGGCCTTTGCGCTGGAGGTATTCGGCTCCTATCGGTTTTCTTTCGTGCTCAACCGGATGCACGCGGCGGCCATGGGGGATACGCTGGGGATCGGCATTTCCCTGATCGGCCTCATTATTTTTTCCGGCTTTAATTTTACCAGCCTGAAATTGTTTCTTGTTCTGGTGTTTCTGTGGTTTGCGTCCCCGGTGGCCTCCCATCTGATCGCCAGGCTGGAAATCACCACGGACGAGGATCTGGAGCAGTTCTGTGAGATCCGCAAATAGGCGCCCTGCCGGGAGGATTTTATGGATATTTTCACGTATATTTTAATGGGATTTCTGGTGGTCTGCGCGATTTCGGTCACGTTTTCCAAAAAGCTGTTAAATTCGATCTTGATTTTCATGTCCTACAGCCTGGTCATGTCGGTGATCTGGATGCTTCTGGAGTCGCCGGATCTGGCCATCACCGAGGCGGCGGTGGGCGCGGGCGTCACCAGCGTACTGTTTTTTGTGACGCTGAAGAAAATCAACGCGATGATGGGAGAGGACGGGAACGATGAAAAGAAAGGATAACGCCTTTTTTCGCTGGTTCTTCGGGGAAACCGACACGATGCTGGGACGGGTGGAGATGCGTCCCCAGCAGGAATACACGGAAACGGCGTCCGATATCCGGGAAGTCATGCAGGATTCCCTGACGCAGGATCAGACGGGCGATGAGGAGGATTTTGTGCTGATCCGCGTATTCCACCGGCTGTACCGGGTGGCGGCGGTGTTCTTCTGCGTGGCGCTGATCGCCGTTTTGCTGATCAACGTCTCCTGGCTCCCCAAAAACGGCGGCGCGGACAATCCGGTCAACAATGAGGTATCCGCCCGCTATATCGAAAGCGGCCTGCAGGAGACGGGAGCGGTGAACATTGTCACCGGAATGATACTGGATTACCGCGCCTTCGATACGTTTGGGGAATCCAACGTGCTCTTTATCGCCACGGTTACGGTGCTCATTCTGCTGCGGCTGGACAAGGAGAAAAAGGCGCCGGCCAAAAAGGGGATGCCCGTCTATCAAAGGCCCAAGGATGAGCTGACCATCGCCCAGGCCCAGTCCCGGGATCGCATTTATGAGCCGAAAAACAATGTGATCCTGCAGGTAGTGGCCGGATTTTTAGTCCCGATTCTCTTTATTTTCGGCATTTATGTGATTTTAAACGGACATCTGTCTCCGGGCGGGGGATTTTCCGGCGGCGCCATTATCGGCGCGGGGCTCATTCTGTATCTGAACGCCTTCGGGTTTGAAAAGACGGAGCGGTTTTTCACGGAAAAAACCTACAAGTGGGTCAGCTTCTTTTCCCTGACCTTTTACTGCCTGGCAAAGAGCTATTCCTTTTTTACCGGTGCCAATCATCTGGAGAGCGGTATTCCGCTGGGGACGCCGGGGGCGATCCTTTCCAGCGGCCTTATCCTGCCTTTGAACATCTGCGTCGGGCTGGTGGTGGCCTGTACGATGTACGCTTTCTATGCGCTGTTTCGGAAAGGGGGGTTTTGAGATGCTGGGACCCAATCTGTTTGCCAATTACGGGGAGGCGGTGGCCATCATCCTGTTCGGCATCGGCTTTTCCAATCTGCTTTTGCAGAAAAACCTGATCAAAAAGATCATCGGCTTAAACATCATGGACACCGCCGTCTATCTGTATCTGGCGGAAAAAGGGTATATCGACGGCAGGGTGGCGCCCATTGTGACAAACGGCGTCCAGGAGGTGGGCGCTTACATCAATCCTGTGCCCAGCGGTCTGGTACTGACGGGCATCGTGGTTTCCGTCTCTGTCACGGCGCTCATGCTTTCTTTGACCATCCGGCTCTACCGGCGGTATCATACGCTGGATCTGGATGAAATTTCCACGCGGTTGAAAAAGGAGGGACTGTAATGCCGTTTGTACAGAATTTCCCCTTCTTTTCCATTATCCTCTCCATGTTCTCCGGGATCGTCAGCGCCGTACTGCCCGCCCGCGCGGCCAAGTGGGTCAACGGTGTGCTGATCGGGACGGTGGGCGTGCTGTCCGCCATTCTGCTGGTCTATCTGATGGGAACGAAGGAAGCCTTCGTCTATTGGATGGGGCACTTCCCGGCTCCCTGGGGCAACGAGATCCGGGCGGGTGCGCTGGAAGCGGGCATGGCGCTGTTTTTCTGCGTGATTCTGCTTTTGTCCATGCTGGGAGGACAAAAGAAGCTGGTGGGAGAGGTGGAGTACAGCAAGCATAATCTGTATTATATTCTGGTGGATCTGCTGCTGAGCTCCCTGCTGGCGCTGGTATATACCAACGATCTGTTCACGGCCTATGTGTTTGTGGAAATCAACACCATCGCCGCCTGCGGCCTGATTCTGATCCGGCAGAACGGGCGCACCATTGAGGCGGCCGTCCGGTATATGATCATGAGTCTGCTGGGGTCCGGTCTGTTTTTGCTGGGGCTGTGTACGCTATACGATCTGACGGGGCATCTGCTGATGTCCAATATCCGGGAAGCGGTGGCGCAGCTTTCGCGGCAGCAGGCTTACACCGTTCCGCTCCTGACCACCATCGGCCTGATCAGCGCCGGGCTTGCCATCAAGAGCGCCCTGTTTCCGTTCCACACCTGGCTGCCGGACGCCTACGGATATTCTACGGTATCCTCTGCGGCCATTCTTTCCAGCCTGGTGTCCAAGGGCTATATCTTCCTGTTGATCAAGATTTTTTACCGCGTCATCGGGTTTGAAATCATCGGGGAGAGCAAGGTTATCAACGTGCTGTTCGTGTTCGGGCTGATGGGCATGGTGTTCGGATCGTTAAGCGCCATACGGGAAAATGATATCCGGCGCATGATCGCCTATTCCAGCGTGGCCCAGATTGGGTATATCTATATGGGACTGGGGCTGGGCACCCAGATCGGTATCGTGGCCAGCGTTTTCCATATCCTTTCCCACGCGGCCACCAAGTCGCTGTTGTTTATCTCCGCCATCGGTCTGACGGATGTTTCCGGGGGGAGCCGGAAATTTCTGGATCTGACCGGCGCGGGATACCGCAACAAGCTGGCGGGCGTGGCCTTTACCGTGGGCAGCCTGTCCATGGTGGGCGTCCCGATGTTTTCCGGTTTTGTCAGCAAGCTGCTGTTCATGGAGGCCTCCCTGGGACATGCCATCAAGATGTTCCCGGCCCTTCTGGTGCTGGCGCTTTCGACCATCTTAAACGCCATCTATTTCATGAAGACGGTGATCCGTCTCTATGTGCCGGACAAGCGGCCGGATTTTGGGCAAATCACGATGAAGGATGAAAAGCTGTACGCGGCGACGTTGATCTGCTTTATTGCGCTGAACGTGACGCTGGGGATGTTCTCCCAGCCCATTGTAAACTGGATCCGGACGGGACTTTCCGTGTTCGGATAAGAGAGGCGGCTATGAAGGAATCTGTGATGCTTATTTTTCCTGTTTTTTTCCCCATCCTGGCGGGCGTGCTGCTGCTGATTGGAAAGGAGCCCAAACGCAGGCATACCATGCGCATTTATGTGGGCGGCGTGCTGATCGTTACCGCCTTGACGGGCCTGTTTCTGGTTCTGGGGCAGGAGGTTTCTTTTACGCTGTTTTCCCTGACTTCGCGGCTGCCGGTGTATTTTAAACTGGACGACATGGGGAAACTGTTCTGTGTGCCTGCCGGCATCGTCTGGACGGCCGCCGGCATCTTTTCTTTCGGCTATCTGAAGGGACAGAAAGAAAAAAAGCGGTTTTACGGCTTTTATCTGACCGGATACGGTGTGATGAACGGACTGATTTTTTCGGGGAATCTGATCACCTTTTATCTCTTTTATGAAATGCTGACGCTGACCACCCTGCCGTTGGTACTGCAGGATCGCACCAGAGAGGCGATCTTTGCCGGGCTGAAATATCTGTTTTTTTCCATGGCGGGCGCGTATATGGCGCTGTTCGGACTGTTTTTTGTCTTCCGCTACTCCAATACGCTCACCTTCACGCCCCGGGGCGTGCTGGACACTGGGCTTCTGGCCGGGCACGAGGGCCTGCTGATGCTTGCCGCTTTCCTGATGATCCTGGGATTTTCCGTAAAAGCCGGAATGTTTCCCTTTCACAGCTGGCTGCCCACGGCCCATCCGGCGGCGCCGGCGCCGGCCAGCGCCATTCTTTCCGCCCTCATTGTCAAGGGGGGCGTGCTGGGGATCCTCCGGGTGGTCTATTATATTTTCGGCGCGGCGTTCTTAAAGGGGACGTGGGTGCAGAGCGCCATGCTGGGCATGAGCCTTTTCACCGTATTTCTGGGATCCATGCTGGCCTATCTGGAGGATGGTCTTAAAAAACGGCTGGCCTATTCTACGGTCAGTCAGGTTTCCTATATCCTGTTCGGTCTGTTTTTGTTCGATCCTGCAGGAATGACCGGATCGCTTCTGCATGTGGTGTTTCACGCGTTCATCAAGGGCGGACTGTTTTTGTGCGCCGGGGCCGTCATCTATCGGACCGGCAAGACGAAGGTGAGCCAGCTGGACGGGATCGGGAAACAAATGCCCCTGACCATGATCTGTTTTACGATCTGTTCCCTGGCGCTGATCGGAATACCGCCCGCCAGCGGGTTTCTCAGTAAATGGGAGCTGTGTGTGGGCGCGCTGCATACAAAGCTGCCAGTTTTCTCCTGGCTGGGCCCGGTGGTGCTGCTGGGGAGCGCCCTGCTGACCGCGGGCTATCTGCTGCCGGTGGTGATCCGCAGCTTTTTTGCAGAGACGGATCCGGGGGAGGGCGCTGCAAAGACAGCGCCTGTCCAGGGAGATCCGGAGAGGGAGATGCTGGTTTGTCTGTTTGTGCTGGCGGCGCTTTCGCTGCTTTTGGGGATCTTGCCGGAGACGCTGATGGAGAATATTTTGGCCTTCGCCGGTCAACTGATGTAGGAGGTGGTGACGTATGAATCCTGTTTTTCTGCTGGTCGCAATTTTACTTCCTATTCTGGGCAGCCTGCCGGTGCTTCTGGTACGTTTTAAGAGCCGCAAGGCCATGACCGTCTATGTGGAGACCGTGGTGCTGGCCACCAGTATGCTGGTGTGGGGGATCCTGGCAAAGCGTCCCCAGGAGGCCGTCCCGGTGGTAAAGTTTGTCAATAATCTGTCCCTTTCCCTCCGGTTGGACGGATGCGGCATGGTGTTTTCCGGTCTGATCAGCTTTCTCTGGCCGCTGGCCACGCTGTATGCCTTTGAGTATATGAAGAAGGAACGGCGGGAACGGTTCTTTTTCACGTTTTTTACCGTGACCTACGGGATCACGCTGGGCATTTCCTTTGCGGAGGATATGCTGACCATGTATTTCTTTTACGAGCTGCTGACGCTGGTGACGGTACCGCTGGTGCTGCACACCTTGACCCGGGAGGCGGTGCTGGCTTCCAGAAAGTACCTGTATTATTCCCTGGGCGGCGCCGCGTTTGCCTTCATCGGACTGGTCTTTTTAATGATTTATGGCACTACGCTGAATTTCACTTACGGAGGGGTGCTGTCGCCGGAGGCCATGGAACAGAATGCCGATACGCTGTTGTTTGTATATGTGCTGGCTTTCCTGGGCTTTGGCGTAAAGGCCGCGGTATGTCCTTTTAATTCCTGGCTGCCCCAGGCGGGCGTGGCGCCCACGCCTGTGACGGCCCTGCTGCACGCGGTGGCGGTGGTGAAGGCGGGCGCTTTTGCCATTATCCGCCTGACCTTCTATGGCTTTGGGCCGGAATTTCTGTCGGGCACCTGGGCGCAGAACCTGGTGATGGCGGTGGTCATCTTTACCGTGATATACGGCTGCAGCCGCGCCGTAAAGGAAACGCACCTCAAGCGCAGGCTGGCCTATTCCACCATCAGCAACCTCTCCTATATTCTGTTCGGCGTGACCATCATGACCCCGCTGGGACTGCTGGGCGCGTTTTTGCATATGGTGTTTCACGCGGTGATAAAGATTGCCGCCTTTTTCTGCGCCGGTGCGATCACCTACCGGACGGGAAAACAATATGTGCATGAGCTGGACGGCCTGGGCAGGCGGATGCCGGCCGTATTCGCCGTTTTTACCGTGTCCGCCCTGGGGCTTATGGGCGTGCCGGGAACCTGCGGGTTCATCAGCAAATGGTATCTGGCCAATGCGGTGGTGATGAGCGATAACCGGATGGCTTACGTCGGGATCGGGGCGCTTTTGATCTCCGCTCTGCTCACGGCGATCTATATGATGACCATTGTGGTGCGGGGATTCTTTGTGCGGGGATCGGAGACGGCCGACGGGCAGCAGGCGCATCAGGATCCGAACTGGCTGATGCTATTGCCGCTGGTATTGTTCGCCGCGTTCATTTTGGTGTCCGGACTGGCTCCGGACGGGCTCATTCGGTTTCTGGAGCGCGTTGCCGCCGGAGGGATGTGAAAATGAGAAATTATCTTTTGCTGATTTTGCTGGCGCTGCCCTTTGTGGGTGCGGTTGTGTCCGCGGTCCTGGGGCGGAAAGGGGAAAAAGGCCGGACGAAGGCGGAAGTGCTGACGGTAGGACTGGAATTTCTGGGATTTTTGGCGCTGTTCTTTTTGTTCCTTGCGCTGCGCGCCAGAGGGTTTCGGCAGATCTATCTGAAGTGCGGCGGGTTCGGAATGGGACTGACGCTGTGTCTGGACGGGTTCCGGGCGCTGTATTGTCTGATCGCGTCGTTTATGTGGCTGGCCGCCACCCTGTTTTTGAAGGAATATTTTGCGGAACACGAGGGCCGGGGCAGGTTCGGGTTTTTCTGGCTGGTGACGCTGGGGGCCACCGTGGGCGTGTTTCTTTCCGCGGATCTGTATACGGCGTTTCTCTTTTTCGAGATTTTGTCCTTTTCCTCCTATGTCTGGGTGGTACATGACAGGACAAAGACCGCGCTTGCCGCCGGGGAAACCTATCTGGCTGTGGCCGTGATCGGCGGTCTTGTGATGCTGATGGGCCTGTTTTTACTGTACGATATGTTCGGTACGCTGGACATCAGCGAGCTGAGCCGCCGGATTGTCTCCCTGCGGGCGTTTCGCGCGGCGCCGTCTCTGGAGGGACGGGAAAGTCCGGTGTCCATGGCCAGGCTGTATGTGGCGGGCGGCTGTCTGCTCTTTGGGTTCGGCGCGAAGGCGGGGGCGTTTCCGCTGCACATCTGGCTGCCCAAGGCGCACCCTGTGGCTCCGGCGCCGGCCAGCGCGCTGCTGTCCGGGATCCTGACCAAAGCCGGCGTCTTTGGCGTCATCGCCGTTACGGCTTCCCTCTTTTTATACGATGGGAAATGGGGCGCGTTTCTGTTGCTGATCGGCACCGTCACCATGGTGCTGGGCGCCCTGCTGGCGCTGTTTTCTGTGGATATCAAGAGAATCCTGGCCTGTTCTTCGGTTTCCCAGATCGGCTTTATTCTGGTGGGGCTGGGGGTGACGGTGCTGCTGGGCACCCGGAACGGAATAGCGGCCCGGGGCACGCTGCTGCATATGGTCAACCATTCTCTGTTTAAACTGACGCTGTTTCTGGCCGTGGGGGCAATCTATATGCGCGCCCACGAGCTGAACCTCAACAAGGTCCGGGGTTTCGGAAGAAAAAGTCCCTTCCTGCAGGCGGTGTTTTTGTGCGGGGCGCTGGGGATCTGCGGGATCCCGTTTTTCTCCGGTTATATCAGCAAAACCCTGCTGCATGAGGCCCTGGTGACGTACCGCCAGACGGCGCAGGCAGGCGGGCCTGTCGTAGGCGGCATGGGGCTGGGCGCGTTTTTTACCTCCGCTGCCTGGGCCGGGATCGTGGAGTGGCTGTTTCTGATCAGCGGCGGCTGTACGCTGGCATATATGGCGAAGTTGTATGTGGCCGTTTTTGTGGAGAAAAACGCAGACGAACAGGTACAGGCGAAATACGACGCGCTGGCGGCGGTTCCGCTGTCTGGGGCCAGCCGGTGCGCGCTGGCGGCGGCCGCGTTGCCCATTTTGCTGATGGGCCTGTTCTCCCATCCGGTCATGGATCGGCTGGCGGCGCTGGGAGAAGGCTTTCTGGGGAGCAGCGGCATGGAGGAACAGATCGCGTACTTTTCTTTTCAGAATCTGGAGGGCGCGCTGATTTCGGCGGGCATCGGCATTGTGCTCTATTTCGGCTTTGTGAGAACGGCGCTGATGAAGAAGGAGGAAGGAGAACGGCGATATATGGATCGGTGGCCGAAATGGCTGGATCTGGAAACGCTGGTGTACCGTCCCCTCCTGTGCACGGTGCTGCCGATGATCGCCGGTACAGCCGCGCGCCTGATGGACAGACTGCCCGACGCGCTGATCGTGCTTCTGCGCCGGAGCGTATACCGGGACAGCCCCATTCCCCACGAACTGGAGGAGGGGAACCGGGCCACGTATGCGCTGGGTTCGCTGGCGGACGGCGTGGGAAGGGTGTTTCACAGAAAGACCGATTACCGGCATCGGTTCGCTGTACTTTATGAGAATCTTTCCGAGAGCAGCGTGATCATCGGCCGGAGTCTTTCCTTCGGCCTGTTCCTGGCGTGCATCGGCCTTTTGTTGACTCTCTTTTATTTGCTGATTTGACTTTTTGAAGAAAATCACGGGAAGGACAGGCGATTGTGGGGAACGACGCCTGTCTTTTTTGTTTGTATTTTACAAAAAAATACCGAAAATTGTTGACTTTTTCCCATAAAATAGTAAGATGGAAAAAACTGGAAATGCAAAAAAGAGAAAAAGGGGAAAGTCACATTGGAGAAACGGTATCTGGAAATGAATGTGTACGAAGCGCTGCAGGAGCGGTTCGATTTCATTTTCCGGGAATTTGATAACATTTATGTCTCTTTCAGCGGCGGAAAGGACAGCGGGCTTCTTCTGCATCTGATTATGGATTATATGAAGCGCAAGCAGATCCGTAAGCGCATCGGCGTGTTCCATCAGGATTTCGAGGCCCAGTATCAGCTCACCACGGAATATGTGGAAAAGATGTTCGAGCTGTATCTGCCCCGGATCGAGCCGTACTGGGTCTGTCTGCCCATGGCGGTGCGCACGGCCATGAGCAACTATCAGATGTACTGGTATCCCTGGGACGATAAGAAAAAAGATGTGTGGGTGCGCGAGATGCCGCGCAAGCCTTACGTGATCAACCTGAGCCATAATCCCTTCACGCTCTATAAATATAAGATGATGCAGGAGGATCTGGCCCGGCAGTTCGGCCGCTGGTACCGGCAGATCCATGCCAACCGCAAAACCATCTGTCTGTTGGGAATGCGGGCGGACGAATCCCTTATCCGCTACAACAGCTTTCTGAACAAAAAATACGGCTACGAGGGGCAGTGCTGGATTTCGTCCCAGTTCAAGGACGTGTATACCGGATCCCCGCTCTATGACTGGAGCACCTCCGATGTCTGGACGGCCTATTCGAAATTCAATTATCCGTATAATAAGCTGTATGATCTGTACCAGAAGGCCGGACTGAAGCCTTCCCAGATGCGGGTGGCGTCCCCCTTCAACGACTACGCCAAGGAGGCGCTGAACCTTTACCGGGTATTGGAGCCCCAGACCTGGACGAAGCTGGTGGGGCGCGTACAGGGGGCGAACTTCACCTCCATATACGCCAAGACAAAGGCCATGGGATACCGCAATATCACGCTGCCGGAGGGGCATACCTGGAAATCCTACACCATGTTTTTGCTGGATACGCTGCCGGCCCGGCTGCGCAACAGCTATCTGAAAAAGTTCCAGACCTCCATGGACTTCTGGCACAACACGGGGGGAGGACTTTCGCCCGAGACCATTCAGGAGCTGAAAGACAGAGGGTATCAGATCGCCTTAAACGGCGTTTCCAATTATACGCTGGACAAAAAAGCCAGGGTGATTTTCCTGCAGGATATCCCCGACGATACGGACGATATCAAGACCACCAAGGACGTTCCTTCCTGGAAACGGATGTGCTACTGCATTTTAAAAAACGATCACCTGTGCCGGTTCATGGGCTTTGGCCTTTTGCGGGAGGACAAGAGGCGGGTGGAGCTGATCAAGGAAAAATACAAAGGAATGGAGAATCTGTAAATGAACTATCAAAGTCCGGTTTACAATATCAAGCGGGTGCCGATAGAAAAGATCGAGCCAAACAGCTACAATCCCAACGCCGTGGCCCCGCCGGAGATGAAGCTTTTGTACGACAGCATCAAAGAGGACGGCTATACCATGCCCATCGTCTGTTACTATAACAGCCGCAAGGATACCTATATCATTGTGGACGGGTTTCACCGCTACCGTATTATGCTGGACTATCCGGATATTTACGAGCGGGAGGAAGGCATGCTGCCGGTTTCTGTCATCAATAAACCGCTGGATCAGCGAATGGCCAGTACGATCCGGCACAACCGGGCGCGGGGGTCCCACGATGTGGAGCTGATGAGCAACATCATTCGGGAGCTGCATGAAATCGGCCGCAGCGATGCCTGGATCTCCAAGCATCTGGGCATGGATCGGGATGAGATCCTGCGGCTGAAACAGATCACGGGCCTGACCGCACTGTTTTCCGATACGGAATTTGGAAAGGCATGGGTTCCGGAGGAAAAGATCTGAAAAAACTGCACAGAATCCGCAGGACGGTAATTTTGTGCAAAACTTCCTTTGACAGAAGGGGAAATCCCCCGTAAAATAGACTCGACGTGTGGCACTCGCTGCGTAAATCCAGTTGAATGCCGCACGTTTTTTTTGTGCGGAAAGGAAGAAAAGAAAGAGAGGATAAGTAAGTGCAGCAACAGGAAAATCAGTTTTTCATAACGGAGCCCATGGGAGCGCTCATGAAGCGGTACGCCCTTCCCTGTGTCATTTCGCTTCTGGTCGGCGCGCTGTATAACATTGTGGATCAGATCTTTATTGCCAATGCCAGTTATCTGGGATCCTACGGCAACGCGGCCAACACGGTGGTATTTCCGCTCACGGTCATTGCGCTGGCCGTTGCGGTGATGATCGGAGACGGCTGCTGCGCCTTTGTCAGTCTGAGTCTCGGGAAAAAGGAACCGCAGGCGGCCAGGCGCAGCGTAGGAAACGCCGTTCTTCTGGCGGCGGTATCCGGCCTTGTCCTCTGTGCGCTCTATCTTATTTTTGCAGAGCCGCTTCTCACCGTATTCGGCGGGACGGTCAACGCCGAAACCTTTCATCATTCCCGCCGGTATTTTTTCTGGATCTCGCTGGGGATTCCCTTCTATGTATTCGGACAGGCGATGAATCCAATCATCCGTGCGGACGGATCGCCCGGGTTTGCCATGCTCTCCACGCTCCTGGGCGCGGGCATCAATGTGATTCTGGATCCGATCTTTATTTTCCCTTTAAAATGGGGCATGATGGGCGCGGCTGTCGCCACGGTGATCGGACAGATCGCCACGGCCCTTCTGGCCGTCTGGTATCTGTTTCATATGAAGCTGGCAAAGCCGGAGCGGCGGGATCTGCGCCCGGATTGGGGCATCGTAGGAAAGTCTCTGCGGCTGGGCATGACCAGTTTCCTGTCGCAGGTTTCCCTGGTGGCGGCCATGGCCGCCATCAATAACATGATTCGCAAATACGGCGCGCTGGATGCCGTGTTTGGGAAAGAGCAGTATTCCCAGATCCCGATGGCGGTGGTCGGCATTGTCATGAAATTCTTTCAGATTGTGATTTCCGTTGTCGTGGGCATGGCGGCAGGCTGTATTCCCATTGCGGGATATAACATGGGCGCCGGACAGAAAGATCGGGTAAGAGGCCTGTTTTCCAGACTGCTTTTGGCGGAAACCGTGGTCGGGATCGCAGCGCTTTTGAACGTCGAGTTCTGTCCGCAACAGCTCATCCGGATTTTCGGCGCCGCGAATGAAAGCCGGTACTATACGCAGTTTGCCCTGCGCGCTTTCCGGATTTATCTCTGTATGGTGGTTTTTGCCTGCGTCAATAAGGCCTGTTTTATTTTTCTGCAGGCGATGGGCAAGGCGGCTTCCTCCACCCTGCTTTCCATGGTGCGCGAGATTGTATTCGGCGTGGGCTTCGCGCTGCTTTTGCCCTGCTTTTTCGGACTGGACGGCGTGTTGTATTCCATGCCGCTTTCCGATCTTTTGACGTTTCTGATTGCGGTGATCCTGATCCGCCGTACCTATCGGGAACTAAAGTGAAGAAAAACAACCAAAAAGCCGCTCCGGAATAGGGAAAAGTGGTTTACAAGGCCGGAGAATACAAGTATAATGGGGAGGTCATTTCATTTTATAAGGGGATGTCCCAAAAGAGGCTCCCCGGGCTAAAGGAGGAAACTATGGATCGTTTAAAAGGAAAAGTAGCCGTGATTACCGGCGGAAACTCCGGCGTGGGAGCCGCTACGGCAAAGCTGTTTGCCGCAGAAGGAGCAGCGGTGGTTATTACCGCTCGCAGGGAGGCGGCTTTGAAACAGGTGGCGGATGAGATTGAGCAGGCCGGCGGCACGGTGATGGCCGTTTCGACGGATATTTCCAAACCGGAGGATCCGGAAAAGCTGATGCAGGCGGTCATGGATCGGTTCGGCAAGATCGATATTCTGGTGAATAACGCTGGGATTCTGGAAGAAGGCTTAAAGCCCATCGACCGGTTCTCGGATGAGGATCTGGATCGCATTGTGGAAACCAATCAGAAGGGAACCATGCGTTGTATGCGCGCGGCCAGCAGCCGTATGACGGCCGGGGCCAGCATTGTAAACGTGGCTTCCGTGGCGGGCTATGAAGGATGCGGCGGCGCCGCTTATGTTTCTTCCAAGGCGGCCATTATCGGGATCACGAAGCACACGGCTCTGCGTTTTCAGGCGCAGGGGATCCGCTGTAACGTGGTATGTCCCGGTACGATTGTCACACCTATGACTTCCTCCATGAAGGCGGATCAGCTGGATCAGGATATGTTCGGCGCCATGGCGGCCCATTCCAATCTGCGCACCCAGCCCTGTATGGCGGAGGATGTGGCGAACATTCTTCTGTTCTTCGCCAGCGACGAGTCCCGCGCCGTGACCGGTCAGATCATGGTGACGGATTTCGGGGCGAGCCTATAAGCAGCACCGACGGGAGAATCCGTTGTTCCTAAAAGAAGGAGCCCGGAAATCTTGCATTTCCGGGTTTCTTTGCGTCAGTACTCCGAAATGTTTAAAAAAAATAAAAAAATTTAAGAAAAACCGCAACTTTTTTTCAGTGGGATTACCCT